>NZ_JACKQN010000010.1:0-50931 GCF_015524875.1 Glutamicibacter sp. FBE19
GCTACCTGATGTCCGGGATCTGTTGAGGCTGCTACACCTTAGATTGCGAAGAGCCTGTAAAGCGGCAACGCTCGCAACTGGACTGCGGCGAGGCGGTGCGGAACCATCAGGTTCCGCACCGCCTCGCCATTTAACGCCGCGCGGGCCTACCAGGCCTTGCGGGGCACGTCGACCCCGGCCTCGCTCTGCACCTCGAGGACCTTGTCCAGGCTCGGGCGGCCTTCGCGCACCGGCCCCTGATCGGCCAGCTCGACCACGACGCGGCCGCCCGGAACCAGGTCCACCTGCTCCCCGCGCACCCAGATCGGGCGCGAGTGCGCGCCCTCAAGGGTGAAGGCGATGCTGGTTCGTTCCAGGCGCACCGCAATGCGCATGCCATGCCAGGCCAGGCTGAAGCTGATCGAGCGCCAGGCTTCGGGCAGGCGCGGATCAAAGCAGAGCCGGTCATCGTCATCACGCAAGCCGGCAAAGCCATAGATCAGCCCGGACCAGACGCCACCGGTGGAAGCCACGTGCACGCCGTCCCCGGTATTGCCATGCAGATTCTGGAGATCCACATTCAGCGCGTGCTCGAAGTACTCCCAGGACAGCTCTCGGTACCCGACCTCGGCAGCCAAAATGGACTGCACGGTCGCCGACAGTGTGGAGTCGCCGGTGGTCAGCGGGTCATAGTAGTTGAAATCGGCAAGCTTCTGCTCGGCGCTGAAGTCGCTGGAGCGCAGCCACAGGGCGAGCACCGCATCGGCCTGCTTGATGACCTGGAAGCGATAGATCACCAGCGGGTGGTAATGCAGCAGCAAGGGGCGCTTGTCCGGGCCGGTATTGGCCAGGTCCCACACCTCGCGGTTCAGGAAGTGCTCATCCTGCGGGTGGATTCCCACGGATTCCGAATACGGAATATGCATGCAGTCAGCGGCCTTGAGCCACAGGGCGATTTCGCCGTCGCTCAAATCCAGCTTGCTGGCCAGCTTGGCGTACTCCTCGGGCCGCTGCTGCGCGAGCTCGAGCAGCAGCTGGGCGCTGCGGCGCAAATTAAAGCGGGCCATGACATTGGTGTACAAGTTGTCATTGACCACCGCGGTGTACTCGTCCGGGCCGGTGACCCCGTGGATGTGGAAGCGCTCATTGCCTTCTTGGCCGCGCCAGAAGCCCAGCGACGCCCACATGCGGGCGGTTCCCGCCAGGATTTCGGCGCCGCCAGCAAGCAGGAACTCGTCGTCCTCCATCACGCTCAGATAGCGGTTGAGCGAATATACGACGTCGGCGTTGATGTGATACTGCGCGGTGCCCGCAGGATAGTAGGCACTGGCTTCCTCGCCGTTGATGGTGCGCCACGGGAAGAGCAGCCCGGCCTCGTTCATGATGCTGGCCCGCCGCGTGGCCGCCGGGATCATCGCAACCCTGGCGCGCAGCGTATTGCGCGCCCACTGCTGGTTGGTATAGGTCAAGAACGGCATCACATAGATTTCGGTATCCCAGAAGTAGTGTCCCGAATAGCCATTGCCGCTCACACCCTTGGCGCTGATGCCAAGGCCATCGGCCCGGCCCGCGGCCTGGGCCAGCTGGAACAGGTTCCAGCGGATCTTGCGCTGCAGTCCGGCATCGTCGCAGTCCACCACGACATCGCTGCGCTTCCAGAAGTCGGCCATGAAGTCCCGCTGGGCGCGGAAGTGCCCGTCCATGCCCTGTTCGGCCAGATGATCCAGCGCGCGATCCGAGCGCTGCAGCATTTCCTGGGCCGGGTGGCGACGCGAGCAGTTGTAGACCGCGTACTTCGACACGCGGATGCCCTGCCCGGCTTCCAGCCGGGTGCTGATGATCTCATCGGCACGCTCATCGGCGGTCTTGCGGTCAATGCGCAGCGGCTGATCGGCTCCGCCGGTGGTGCTCACCTGGTGCTCCACCATTGCGGCCACGGACATGCCGGACCCGGGAACCTCATATGAGATGCCCAAGCGGGATCCGCTCACCGTGTGCCCGGCGGGCCGCAAGGGATTTTCGCTGGCTTCCTCGCTCTTGCGCGGATCGGCGACGCCCCCAGCAGAGGCGTCGGTCTCCTCGGGCGAGGCCACGGTGCGCTGCGAGCGGTAGCCCACCACCGATGATTGCACGAGCACCCTGGCCGGAGCGTCCAGCAGCCGAACGTGGACATCCTGCAAGGCCAAGTGGCGGTCGGTGAAGGAGATCATGGTGCGGGCCATGACGGCCACACGGTGCCCTTCGGCGGTGCGCCACAGGGTTCGCGCGCACAGGGTCCCGTCGCGGAAGTCCAGGCGCAGTTCATCGCGCAGCATCTCGGTGCGGCCAACTTCCAGGGCTTCATCGTTGATGAAAACGCGCAGCGTCCTGAAATCCGGGGCGCTGATCATGGTCTGGCCGGTTTCGGCCAGGCCGAAGGCGCTTTCCGCGTGCCGTATCTGCCAGGCCTCGTGCAGGCCATTGATGAACGTTCCACCGCTTTGATCGCCTAGCCCCAACTGCGCCGCCCGGGCGCCAAGGAAGCCGTTGCCCAGGGAGAAAACGGTATCCTGGGCGCCATCGGCGTCCCGGTGCTCGTCACGCAACAGGGACCAGGAATCGTCCTCCCAGCTCTGCGCGGATTCATCGGAAACCAGTTCGGAAAGATCCTCAATGACAAAATGTGCGCCGGCTTCCAGCAGTTCGGCGGCATTCCCTTCCCGTGCCACACCGACCACGCCAAAGCCCCCGGCCCGTGCGGCGGCCACGCCGCTGGTGGCATCTTCGAAAACCACGCACTCTTCGGGACGCCAGCCCAAGTCGGCGGCGGCAGCCAAAAAGGTATCCGGGGCAGGCTTGCCGGCCAGTTTTCGGGCGGCGGCTTCCTGGCCGCCCATCACCAGCGGGAAGTGCTCTTCCAGGCCTGCGGCCGAAAGCACCATGCGCGCGTTGCGCGAGGACGACACCACCGCGACGTCGAGCCCGGCATCAAGAACCTGGCGCAGGTAGGCCAGGGAACCCGCGTAGGGCTCGATCCCATCGCGCAGCAGCACCTCGGTGAATTTGTCGTTTTTCATATTGCCCAGTGCACAGATGGTGTCCTGGCCTGCGGGATCCTGGACGTTTCCCCATGGCAATTCGAGACCGCGCGAGGCGAGCATGGCTTGCACCGCGTCATAGCGCGGACGCCCGTCGAGCAGGTTGAAATAGTCCTGCTCGGTGTAACTGGCCACGCCCGGGATTTGCTCGAAATAGGAAGTGAAAAGTTCTTGCCAGGCTCTGCGATGCAGCAGCGCCGTTGGTGTAATCACACCATCCAGATCAAAGAGGACGGCTTTGTAATCACGATGTCGGTACTCAGGTCGATAAGCGTTCACGATCGAAATCCTTCGAAAGGGGAGCAAATTACTAGCCGTAGTCCATACGGTAGCAACTGAACGCGTTTGCATCGACATACTACGATAAGAACGTGGCACAGTGGATAGATTTGTTCAACAGCGATAACTGGCGTGAGTCGACCGCCGAATGGATCGATGCGGCCTGCGAGGCCTACGGCATCCAGCGCACCTCGGGTCCTGACTTCTGGCCTGCCCAATTGCACCAGATCCAGGCATCGGTGCAAACCGACGCAGCGGACCTGATCTTCAGCGCCAACGCCCCGGGGCTGGCTGCTGAAGCTGCCACCACCGTGGTGGCCGGACAGCTTTTGCCTGATCGCGTGGTGATGCCGCTGGCGGTGGATCGCCGCGCTGGCTACATGCTGAGCCCGGACTTCGGGCATACCATGGCGGATCTCGGGGATTCCGTGGAAAACTGGGAGCTGGCACTGGCCTCGCTCGGGTCCTTGCAAGTGGCGCTGATGGGTAGTGAAGACCAGTTCTTTGATGCCGGCGTCACCGTCGTTGACCCCCAGTTCCTGCCCGAACAGTTCGAGCAGGCGTTGATGATGCACGTTTCCCTGCCAGCAGAACACCCATTGCACATCGACGGGGCGCAGGCAGATCATCTGGCCGCGCATATCGACGAGCTGACCCAGGCCAGCGCTGCCCTGCACCAGGGCGCAGTCCCGCTGAGCCTGGAACACGGAAATTTTGATCTTTCCCAGGTTGTTGTACCGGCAGAAGCTGGCATCCACGGGCGTATCCTGAATCTTTCCTCAGCTCACTGGGCGCACCCCTTCTCATCGCTGAATACCGCCTTGGCGGCCATGACCGAAGCGTGGAACTGCGAGACCAGCGACGAGCGGGTCATGCAGGTGCTTTTCGCCTATCTGGATCAATTTGCCGCGTACGGCTCGCCGGATGAACTCTACGACCTGATCAATCCAGCCTGCCTGGTGGCTCCGCTGTCCCAGCACGAGACGTGGCTGCGCTTGCTCTTGGATGCCGACGATGAGCATTTGCGCGAGAACGCTCCCAGCGTATTGAGCACGCTGGACCTTCAATAGCTTTAACGACGCATGGGCCCCGAGGGGGCCCATGCGTTCTTGCTACTGGGATACTGCGGCTTCGATTTCCTTGAACGCATTCTGCGCGGCATCGCCCACGCTCTGGCGGTCAAAGAAGACTTCCATTTCGTAGCGATACAGGATGTCCTGCACGGCACTGAATCCCATTGGAGGAATTGGTTCTGTTCCTTGCAGCTCCGGCTCCAAGCTGGTCACGAACTGCGCAGAAGCGGTTTCGATGGAATCCAGATCCGCAACTACCTTTTTGCGGACATCGAGGTTTGCCGGCAATCCCCGGTCCATCTTGTTCAGTTCACCGGCTTCTTGCGAATTGACCATGAAGTCAATGAACTTCTTGACCTCGTCCGGGTGCTTGGTTCGGCCGTAGCCGGACATCATCATCGAGGATTTGTACCATAGGCCGTTGTCTTCGGCTTTGCCGGTATTGCTTGGCAAACGCAATGGAACAAGATCGGAGCCAACCGCTGCCGACAAGCCGCCCAGCTGGTTGCTCCACCACATGCCAAAGGCTGCAGTTCCGGTGCCTGTCATCGAGCGGTCCGGCCCGGCATTCTGGTTTTCTGCCAGCACCGAAGCCTTCGGGTACGAGCCGCCGCTGAGCAGGTCCCGGTGGTGCTGGAAGTAGCCAGTGAGATCTTCGGCAGTGAATCCAAGAGCTCCATCGCTTCCGGTCAGGTGCTTCCCGTCCTGGCGCAACCACGTCTGAAGTCCCGCAGGTTCGTTAGGAGCCTCGGCACCGTATTTTCCATCGAGCTTTTCGCTGACGGTTTCGGTCATCTTCCGGTAGTCATCCCAGGTCCAGGTCTTGTCATCCGGCACCTCGAGTCCGGCTTCTTTCAGGATTTTGGGGTTGGCAGTCAGGGTGAAGGAGTTGATGCCCGTGGTGATGCCGACGAGGCCGTCATCGGTCGTACCATTCTGGATGGACACTTCTTCAAATTTGGACACGTCCACGCCGGTCAGGTCGAGCAATGCACCGCGGTCCGCATATTCACGAAGATACTTGTCGTCCATCTGGATGATGTCCGGAGCGTCGTTGGAGGCAACCTGGGTAGCCAGCTTGTCCCAGTAGCCGCTCCAATCCGAGTATTCGCCCTGGACGTCAATATCGGGATTCTCGGCCTCGAAGGCTTCGATGATCTTATTGGTGGCTTGGGCTCGTGAATCAGAACCCCACCAGGAGAATCGAAGCACCGTCTTGCCGTCGGCACTCTCGGAGCCGCCACTGCCACCGCACCCGGTCAACGCCAGAGCAGCAACCGCGGCCACCGCTACGGACTTGCTCAGACGTGCACCGAACTTCCGTCGACTTTTTCTTGAGTTGTCCTGCTGGTCCATGGGGTCTCCTCCTTGAGTGGGCCGGTAAGTGCGAGGTTTCAACAATTGACCGTCATTTTCAGTCTTTTGGAAAGCGCTTCCCAAACAATCTATGTGTGACCCCAGTCACGAGTCAAGAGGGTAAGGCAAATCCATCAATTACTTTTGAACATGGCATGATGCACGTTCGGTATCACCGATTCTCCGTGCGCAATTCCGAGGATTCGCGCAATACGGGAGTTCCCGTGACCACCGTTTTGCGCGCGTCCCCATGGCTTAGCACCATCTCACCAGCCCATCGGCCGATTTCTTCCAGCGGCAGGCGGGCAGTGCTAATTGCGGGAGTGACGTCCTCAAGGGTCGGGATATCGTCAAACCCCACTACGGCAATGTCTTCGGGCACGCGCAGCCCGCTCTCCCGGATCGCGCGAATTGCGCCCAGGGCCATGACGTCAGAAACACAAAAAACGCACACTTGCTGGCCTGATTCCTCGGGCGCGCGCTCCCTGAGGTAGTCGCTCATGGCCATATAGGCGCCCTCGCGGGAAAACGCCCCATGGACAACCTCCATGGCAGCCAATCCAGTTCGCTTGAGCTTCGCAAGGAACCCTTGGGCGCGATGGCGGGAGGTCAGCAGGTTTTCGTCGCCAGCAAGAACAACAAACCTGCGGTGACCTGCTCTGATCAGCTCCTCTGCGAGATTTTCAGCGGTGGCCTGGTTGTCCACCTGGATACCACCGGTGCTCGCCAGGGGCTGGCCTATGACAACAACCTGGCCACCGTTCTCCTGGTAGTTCCCAATAAGCCGAAGCAGGCCCTCGTCTTCGGAATGGCCGCGGGATCCGGAAAGGATGATGGCATCAGTCCGCTGCGACATGAATGCCTTGACTGCCTCGATTTCCCTCTCGGGTTCAGAATCGGTACTGGCCAAGAGCAGCTGGGTGCCGCTATCCCCCAAGCCGCGCTGGACACCACGAGCAATCGTCGAGAAGTACGGATCCGCGATATCGCGGACCACCAGGCCAACGAGCTTTGTTGAAGCGCGGGCAAGCGCTTGCGCTTGGGCGTTGGGAAAGTAGCCCAGTTTTTCCGCCGCGGCGCGGACCTTATCCGAGATTTCGGCAGCGGGCTTACGAGCAGAACCGTTGAGCACACGTGAAGCTGTCGCCAATGAAACTCCGGCTTCATTAGCGACATCAGTTAGTCGAATAGCCATCTGAAATCCTTTTCGTCCACTACAAGCTGGGACAAGCTTATCTTTCAATTCCCGTGATGGTTGACACTCTAATTCTGCATCACTATCGTGGAAAGCGCATTCCCAAATTTATTTCCCTCTCTCACTTCAGCCGAGGAGTATCTCGTGACAACTACCAAAGTTCTCCGAATTGCCATGAACGGCATTACCGGCCGCATGGGCTACCGCCAGCACTTGCTGCGTTCGATCCTGCCCATCCGCGACCAGGGCGGCATTACGCTCGCCGACGGAACCAAGCTCACCGTGGAGCCAATTCTCGTTGGCCGCAATGAAGACAAGCTGCGCGAACTCGCGCAGGAACACCAGGTGGAGCACTACAGCACGGACCTCGACTCGCTCATCGAAGACCCAAGCATCGACATCATCTTCGATGCCTCGATGACCTCGCTCAGGTACAACACCCTGTCCAAGGCCATCGCTGCAGGCAAACACATCTTCACTGAAAAACCCACCGCAGAAACTCTTAGCGATGCCATCGACCTGGCCCGGCAGGCCAAGGCCAAGGGAATTACCGCCGGCGTAGTCCACGACAAGCTCTACCTCCCAGGCCTGGTCAAGCTGCGACGCCTGGTCGATGAAGGCTTCTTCGGGCGAATCCTCTCCCTGCGCGGCGAGTTCGGCTACTGGGTCTTCGAAGGCGATATCCAGGAAGCCCAGCGCCCATCGTGGAACTACCGCCTGGCTGACGGGGGCTCCATGACCACCGACATGTACTGCCACTGGAACTATGTGCTGGAAGGAATCATCGGCCAAGTCAAGACCGTGACATCCACAACCGCCACCCACATCCCTACCCGCTGGGATGAGCAGGGCGAGCCCTACCCGGCCACCGCAGACGATGCAGCCTACGGAATTTTTGAACTCGAAACCCCCGGCGGCGATCCGGTCATCGCACAAATCAACTCCTCCTGGGCGGTCCGCGTATACCGTGACGAGCTGGTTGAATTCCAGATTGACGGGACCCACGGTTCGGCTGTGGCAGGCCTGAACAAGTGCGTTGCCCAGCAACGCGCCCACACGCCCAAGCCGGTATGGAACCCTGACCTTCCGGTCACCGAGTCCTTCCGCGACCAGTGGCTGGAAGTTCCAGCCAATGCAGATCTGGACAACGGCTTCAAGCTGCAGTGGGAAGACTTCCTCGCGGACGTCGCTGCCGGACGGGAACACAAATTCGGCCTGCTCTCGGCAGCCCGCGGCGTGCAATTGGCCACCCTGGGCCTGCAGTCCGCTGCCGAACGCCGGACCCTTGACATTCCGGAGATCACGCTATGAGCGAGAACAACTACCCGGCGCTAGCCCTCATCGACGAGCACGGACAGTCCTTCACCTACAAGATGCAAGGCCCCGGGGACTTCCAGCGCCCGAGCTCTCCCTTTTCTTCGCGCAAGGTCTACGCGGCAGCCCACGTGATACCCCAAATGGGAGCCGACAACACTCCGGGGTCGCCAGCGGTGATCGACTGGGAGACTACCCTGGCCTACCGCCACGAGCTCTGGTCCTACGGGCTCGGCGTCGCGGACGCGATGGATACCGCGCAGCGCGGCATGGGGCTGGACTATGCCGCCACCTGTGAACTCATTGATCGATCAGCCCAAGAAGCCGCGGCGGTCATCGCGGAGAACCGCTATCCCGCCCTCACCGGGCTGACGGTCCGCGACATTCTCGCCTGCGGGGTGGGAACCGATCAGCTCGCCGTCGAGTCAGTTGAGCCAGGCCAGTTGCAGGAAGTCACCGGCGCCTACCTGGAAATGCTGCGCCTCGTAGAGGGTTCCGGAGCTAAATCCATCTTGATGTGCTCGCGGGCCTTGGCCAAGGCCGCCCGCAATCCCGAGGATTATGTCCAGGTTTACGGCACCTTATTGGAAGCGGCGCAGGAACCAGTGATCCTGCACTGGCTGGGCGAAATGTTCGACCCGCAACTTACCGGCTACTGGGGAACTTCCGACCTTGGAGAGGCAACCGCGGTATTCCAGTCCATCTTGGAGAAGTATTCGGACAAGATCGACGGCGTGAAGGTTTCCTTGCTCGATGCAGAGCATGAAAAACAACTGCGCGCTGCCCTTCCTTCCGGGATCAGGCTCTATACCGGAGACGACTTCAACTATCCAGAACTCATCGATGGCGATGGCGAGCTTCATTCAGATGCCTTGCTCGGAATATTTGCTGCCATCTATCCGGCGGCTTCGGCTGCATTACAAGCATTTGATGCTGCAGATTCCGCGCGGGGACGCGCCATCCTGGACTCGACCCGGGAACTGGGGCTGCATATTTTCAGCGCCCCCACCATCTACTACAAGACTGGAATTGCCTTCCTCTCCTGGCTCAACGGCCATCAGAGCGGCTTCCAGATGGTAGGCGGATTGCACGCCGGGCGTTCACTGCCCCACCTGGTCCGCACCTTCGTGCTGGCCGATACCGCAGGCCTGCTGCTGAAACCAGAAATGGCTGCCGAACGCATGGAACAGCTGCTTGCTGTATACGGCGTCAAGGAATCAACTCGATCACTGTCAGGAGTGTCATGAGCTTCGAACTATCG
This sequence comes from Glutamicibacter sp. FBE19, assembly GCF_015524875.1. Classification (NCBI taxonomy): domain Bacteria; kingdom Bacillati; phylum Actinomycetota; class Actinomycetes; order Micrococcales; family Micrococcaceae; genus Glutamicibacter; species Glutamicibacter sp. FBE19. Next base: position 9,535 of record NZ_JACKQN010000010.1, read on the forward strand.
CTGAACACCGGCACCACCCCCAACCTCAATCTGCAGCAGGCGGTCGAAGCCGCAGCCCAAGCCGGGTTGACCCATATCGGCCCTTGGCGCCATTTGCTGGAGGAAGCCGGCGGTGCTCAACGTGCCGCAGCCATCATCAAGGAAGGAGGGCTGCAGGCCAGCACCCTCTGCCGCGGCGGATTCCTCACGGCAACTTCCGAGCAGGCACAACAAGAAGCCTTCGAATCCAATCGGAAAGCCATCGAAGAAGCGGCCACCATCGGAGCACCCAACCTGATCATGGTGGTAGGCGGCTTGCCTTCGGCCGCGCACATTCTCGGAGGCACAGGAGATCCCGGCGACAAGGACATCGTCGCCGCCCGTGATCGAGTCGCCCGAGCCCTGGATCAGCTGGTTCCCCTGGCGATGGACCACGGAGTCTGCCTGGTCCTTGAAGCACTGCACCCGATGTATGCCGTTGACCGAGCCGTGCTATCGACCTTGGGCCAGGCATTGGATTTGGCCACTGCACATCCGGCCGAAGCCGTAGGTGTTGTAGTTGATACCTTCCACGTCTTCTGGGATCCACAGCTGCAGCAGCAGATCCAGCGGGCAGGCCATGAGCGCCGTCTGGTCAGCTATCAAATCTGCGACTTCAACCTGCCCATTGCCGGCAATGCCCTGCAATCGCGCGGAATGATGGGCGATGGCCATGTTGATTTCTCATCCATCTCCCGCTGGGTGGCCAAGGCCGGCTATCGCGGGCCAGTGGAAGTTGAAATTTTTAATGACGAGATCAATTCCCAAGACGCGGGCCTGACGCTTGCTACGATGTCTGACCGTTATAAGTCGCTAGTTTTACCGCATCTTGAACAAGCTGCAGGCATCCAGCCGGCAAGCGCCATAAACTGATCTGACTTCGACGATTTCAAGAAGGACACCATGAACCAGCAAACCACCGCGACAGCTGCCAAGGACGAAAGTTCCGCTTCGCCGCCAACAGCGCCAGCGGTGGTGCTGGTTGGCCTTAATGGTTTCGGACGCCAGCATCTGGCGAATATCGAACGTTTAGCCGGCGAAGAAAAGATTCGCTTCCTGGCTGGAATCGACCCCAAGGATCCGGGCAGCCAGGTTCGCGGGGAAAACACGCGAATCTTCAACACCTTCGAAGCGTTTCTTGAGTCGGGGCTGAAGCCAGACATCATCATTATTTCGACTCCAATAAGCACCCATGCGGATTTGGCCATGAAGGCCTTGGCAACCGGAGCCGACCTGTATCTGGAAAAGCCGCCGACGGCCACATTGGGGCAGTACGAGACGCTGCTCGATGCCGCGCAAGCAGCCGGAGTCAATGTCCAGGTAGGGTTCCAGGCTTTGGGTTCTTTGGCTCTCCAGGCGGTGTCGGAGCTCTTTGGCGCCGGGGCAGAAAATTCTCCCATTGGCGCCCTGCGGGCGGTGGGCGCCAGCGGAAATTGGCTGCGCACCACGGGCTATTACAATCGTTCGCCCTGGGCCGGGCACCGCCAACTCAACGGAGTTGAAATCGCAGACGGCGTGGTCACGAACCCGCTGGCCCATGCCGTGGCCAGCGCACTCCGGATTGCCGGGGCACAGCGCTCTGGCGACGTGGTCTCAGTAACCACGGATTTGTACCATGCCCACCAAATCCAAGCGGACGATACGTCAGTGGTGAAGGTGCAAACGAACACCGGCATTCCGCTCACCGCCGCTTTGACTGTTTGCGCGAAGGAACAGCAGGACCCCTGGATCACCATCTATGGAACCGAAGGCTCAGCCATCCTGTACTACACCCGCGATGAGCTGGTCATTCGCCCCAATCCTGACTTCGGCCGCCCCGAGACATCCCAGACTTTCAGCCGCGTGAACCTGCTGGAAAATCTTGTGGATGTCCGCCGTGGAACCGCGCCCCAGCTGCTCAGCTCGCTGGAATCTGCCGGAGCCTTCATGCGGGTTCTCGAGGAAATTCGCACCGGTTCCGAACCAGCTGTAATCCAGGAAGAACAGGTGATCCCGGCCGGTGAAGGCGAGGAATTCCACCCTGTCATCCCGAATATCGAGCAATTCATCGATCGTTCCGTGGCCGCGCAGTCTGACTTCTCCTCACTCGGCGCCCCATGGGCGGCCGAACCGGAGTCCAGCGGAAAATTCACACTGGAGAATCCATCCACCAAGCAGAACCAAACCGTTGCGAGGCTCCGCACCGGCAAGGATATTTCCGTCACCAACTCGCCGCGGCCATTCCTCGATGAGCTCAAGACGATGGGTGGAGTGCACATCAGCGATCAGCAGCCACTGGACCACACCTGGCATCTGGGGGTCGGAGTGGCGCTGCAAGACGTCAATGGAAATAACTTCTGGGGCGGACGAACCTATACGCGTGCCGACTCACGATACGTGTGGCGCCAAGACCATGGGCACATCCGTACTGTCGCGAATTCGTTTGCCCCCAGCGGAAGTTCACTCAGCTCCCAGCTGGAGTGGGTAAGCCATCAGCAACACGTCTTGCTGGACGAACAACGCATAGTAGATTTCCGTGCTTTCAACCACCAATCCACTGGGGCAACCGGTTGGATCATGGATTTCACCTTCAGCCTGTCTGCACGCGAGGAATCAGTTTCCATCGGCTCACCAGGATCTAATGGACGGCTCAATGGCGGATATGGCGGTTTTTTCTGGAGACTGCCCAAGGCCAATAACCCGGATATCTTCACCGAGACGGCATCAGGAGAGGAACAGGTCCACGGCTCGCGCAGTCCTTGGCTAGCGTTCGCCGCGGAATTTTCCTCGGATGCTGTCGGCCTGGCTCAACGCGGTACAGGACACGGCGCGGCCACGCTCATCTTCTGCAGCGACGACGGCGACCCGTGGTTTGTCCGCAGCTCTGGCTATCCAGGTGTGGGAAGCTCGTTGGCATGGGATGCTCCACTCATATTGGAGCCCGGAGCTTCGATGGCTCGCCACCTGCGCGTTCTGGTGGCTGATGGCCGCTGGAGCGGGCCAGCAGCCTCGTCGATTGCCCAGGAATTCGGTTCAGATAGTCAGGAAGACGGAACATGCCCACAGCGGTAACAAGCGAGTACACGAAAAAGCATACTCAGCTCATGGCAATCATCCGGGCGCGGGGCGCGCAAGCAGTGTTGCTCTCCACCCCCGCCTCGCTCGCGTGGCTCCTCGACGGCGCGCGCACGCATGTTTCACTTGCTGCGCCTCCCGTCGCCCGGGTTCTGGTACACGCTGAAGGCTGCGAGCTAGCTACGTCAATCAGCGAAGCGCAGCGGCTGCAGGACGAAGAACTCAATGACCAGAGTCCGGTGAATCTCCACGTCACCAAATGGTACGAATCGCTGGATGAGGTCAGTGCCTGGTTCCCCGAAGCCGCAGACTGGGAGATTCTCGCAGAGTCCGAGATCGACCCGGAGCTCCGTGCCATGCGCACGGCATTAACTGCGGCAGAAGTGGACCGCTACCGCCAGCTGTGCCAGGACACGGCTTCGGTGATGACCGAGGTTTTGTCCGCCACATCCAGCGATGACACCGAATTTGAGGTCGCGGCCAAGCTTGCCGCTGGTGCCATGGCGCTGGGCGGAGAAGTGCTGGTGGCTCTGGTTAGCGGGTCCACCCGTGGTGAATATCGGCATCCGCTACCGACGAAGGCACCGCTGGGCCGCAGGGCCATGGCGGTGTTATGCGTAAGGCGGCACGGGCTGATTGCCAATCTCACGCGCTGGGTTCGCTTCGAGCCGCCCACCGAGCAAGAAATTGCCGGGGAAAATGACATTCTTGGCGTCGAGGCAGACATCATTTCCGGCATCGCGGAAGACAGGGCCCTCGGTGAGCTGCTGCCCATCATCCAGCAAGCCTATCCAGCGCACGGCTTTGACGAGCTGGAGTGGACGCGACACCATCAGGGCGGAATTGCCGGCTTCAACGGCCGGGATCCACGCCTGGCTCCCGGAGCTACAGACCGGTTCCAGGCAAACCAGGCCTTCGCTTTCAACCCGAGCGCACAACGCAATGGGCAGACTTTTAAAGTCGAAGACACCATGCTGTTGACTGAATCCGGTGCCATCGAAGTTCTTAGCGTGGACCCTCATTGGCCAACGACTGTGGTCAACGGATTGCCCAGGCCCCAAGTGCTGCAACGATAAGCAGGCATGGAAAAACTGGTGGGTGAGGGGAATCGGATTCCCCTCACCCACCAGTTTTCTCTGTGCATAGGCTCTAGACCTTGGCTTTGAGCTCGGATCTCCAGCTTCTCTTCGGTTCCCAACCGATCACTTCGCGTGCTTTATCAATACTGAAGGCGGGGCTATCTCCGGTCAGGCCTGTTGTCAGCGACGCGAGCTCCGGGTAGATCTCAGGAATGATCTCCGAGAGTGGTCGAGTAGCCATGGCATCCTTGGCTCCCACGAAGAACACTGCACCATTGTCCACGCGGTCAAATCGCTCGAGCAGCAACAGCAGGAAGTCCGCAACGTCGCGGGCATCTACATAATTGAATAACGCCGGGGCTGATAGCTTCGGATCCTGCAAACGCTCAGCCACCGTGTGACCCTGCTGGGTCGGTGCTCCATCCCATTCTTCTTCTGCAATCACAAAGCAGGGACGGAAAGAAGCAAATTTGACCGGGCTCTGCGGCCCCATCTTGGCGGCGAACATGGCCGCGATCTGTTCAGCGACATACTTGGACAATCCATAGGCGTGCCACGGCCGCGGTGTTTCGTTTTCGTCCAGCGGGAGCTTTTCCGGAACCCAGCCACCGGGTGATCCGTAGCCCATGATCGATGGGCTGGAGGCCAGGACCACACGCGTCGCGCCCGACTCCACAGCGGCCGAGGTGACATTGTGCGCGATGGTCGCGTTGGTCTGGAGCAGGACTTCTTCCGGAGCCATAAATGGTACGGCCATGGCCGCTAGGGAGACGACGGCCTGAGGAGAAATTTCCTTGAATGCTGTGTGCGTGGCTTCGGCATTCATCAGGTCAATGCTGCGGTAGTCAACTCCGGCCACTGGTTCTTCGGGTAGCCCGCGGTCCAGTGAAACCACAGCGTGTCCTGCAGCCGCAAAACCTTCGACTACCGCCCGTCCCAACCGGCCAGAACCTCCGGTAATAATAACTTTCTCACTCATGAATTCAATTACACCTGAACCTGTTCAACTGACGACAAATTAACACCAAGCCCGGCGTGTGCTACATCCACTAGCTCGCCGGTTTCCAAAGATTTGTTCCCGCAGATTCCCACGGCGATAGCACGCACTCCGTCCAAGAATCCGGCCTGCCGCGAATAGCCATCAACTTGGCGCCCTTCGAAAAGTTCTTGAAGCAGCAGCTTGTCACCACCACCATGCGATCCTTCCGAATTGATAATCGGAATTTCTTGCGCTTCCTGCCAGTGTCGCTGCACCACAAGGCGCTCTCCTTTGGAGCGCACTTTGCTGCTCTGGCCATCGTCGCTATAGGAGGGGTCGACGGGACTCCCACCTGACGCCGGCAGGACTGCTGCCCGTTCAACAACATCCAGTTCAAGCCGGCCTTCGGTTCCGTTAATAGCCACTCGGTATCCTTCCCAAGGGCTGTGCGCATTGAGCGAATAGGAGAGAATTGGCCCCTTCTCGTACTGAACGGTCAGGCTCAGATTGTCCTCAATGGATATTTGCCCATTAAAAACGCCTTGATCTCTCCGGTAGCCATCAAAATGCTCATTGGCCAAATACAGTTTTTCCAACCGCTCATCGCTGCGCAGATCAAGGTCAAAAGGCTCTTGGTCGCTCCGATCATGGGTACCGCGTTCGTGCGTTTCAAAGCCCCTGGCCGCAGCATTTTTTGGCCCGTAGAATTTCAGCCCGCCAGCGGCGAAGACGCTGTGCGGCGAGTCCTCGAGCCACCAGTTAACGAGGTCGAAGTGATGACTTGATTTATGGATCAGCAGCCCGCCGGAATTCTCTTTGAGGCGGTGCCAGCGGCGGAAGTAGTCCGCGCCGTGAACGGTATCGAGCATCCAGCTGAAGTCGATGGATGTCACCCGGCCAATTAATCCGTCATCTATGGCTTTTTTCAAGGCCGTGTTTCTCGGTGAATACCGATAGTTAAAGGCCACAATCACTTCGCGGCCAGTGTCGGCCACGGCCTGTGCGATGCGGGCGGTGCTCTCAGCATCGATGGTCAACGGCTTTTCCACGATGACGTCGGCTCCGGCATACATGGAGGTGCAAATCAGTGACGCATGGGTATAGTCGGGCGTCGTGATGATGACCCGGTCGATGGAGTTCTCCTGGATGAAGGACTCCAGGTCTTCGGGGTCGAAGGAGCCTAGGCGTTCTCCAAAGGTCTGCTCGACAACATCTTGGTAGTACTCGATGCGGCCCGGGTTCGTGTCCGCCAAGGCGACCAATTCAGCGACGCCGTTGTGATCTCCGAGCATGGAAGTGATGTACATTTCGCATCTGTTCCCGGCACCGATCAGCACGTAGCGCGTGCGCGTTGTTGTTCCCATGTGTTTTCTCCTTAGCTATGGACCGCAATGATTGCGTAAGTATCAAACATGCGAATGGCCCAGATTCTGAAGCTCCGGGCCAGTCGCACATGCTTATTTGATGCCAGTCGTGGCGATTCCCTTGACCAAATACTTCTGGCCGAAGAGGAAGGCGAGGAAGACCGGGATGAGGGTAACAATCGACATGGCGAACAATGCGCCCCAGTTCGATTCACCCGTGGAGTCGATGAACGCGTTGAGCGCCACCTGCACGGTGTAATTGCTCGGATTGGTCAGGTAAATCAGCGAGGTGAAGAAGTCACTCCAAGTCCAGATGAAGGTGAAGATCGCTGTCGTGGCCAATGCCGGAACCATGAGCGGCAAGATCACCTGCAGGAAGATCCGGGGGTGCCCGGCACCATCGATGCGGGCAGCTTCGTCCATGTCCTTGGGAATGCCGCGGATGAACTGGATCATGAGGAAAATGAAGAACCCGTCGGTTGCCAACAACTTCGGGACAATGATTGGCCAGAAGGTATTGACCCACCCGATCTGCGAGAACATCACGTACTGGGGCACGATGATTACGTGGATCGGAAGCATGATCGTCATGAGCATGAGCACGAACATGATTTTCTTGAACTTGAACTCAAGCCGGGCGAATGCGTACGCCGCCATGGAACACGAGACCAGATTGCCGATAATGCAACCAAGGACCAGAATGGCCGAGTTCAACAGGTACTTGCTGAATGGCTCGGACAGGGCATCCCATCCGTTGGGGTAGTTGTTCCAATCCACCTGCGAAATGACAAGGCCCGCTTCACGGAAAATCAGATCATTGGGCCGGAAGGAGCTGGCGACCATCCACAGAAGCGGATAGATCATCACGCCCGCTGCCACGATCAGCAACGCGTGTTTCACGATGGAACGAAACGGCGTCCGCACCTTTGGCCGGTGGCCCTTGACTCTGCGTCCCCTGGCGTCGGTTCCACCAGCCGGCAGTTTACCTTCCAGCATCTTCTCTTCGTCGAGAACATGGCCCTGCCCTGCTTGGCCAAGATCTTCAGACTGCGGTAGTGAAGTTTGATTAGTCATCGTAGAACACCCAATACTTTGAAACGAAGAAGTTCACGGCAGTGAAAGCACCGACTATGAGGACCAGAAGCCAAGCCATGGCCGAGGCGTATCCCATATCGAATTGCTTGAAGCCTTGCTGATACAGATACAGAGTGAAGAACATCGTGGAGTCAGCCGGTCCACCCGAGCCATTGGAAACGATGAAGGCCTGGGTGAAGTTCTGGAATGCTCCGATAATCTGCAAAACGAGGTTGAAGAAGATAATCGGGCTAATCATCGGAAGCGTAATGCTGCGGAACTGACGCCATTTGGTTGCACCATCAATAGATGCGGCTTCGTAGTACATGGCGGGCACTTGGCGCAGGCCGGCCAAGAAGATCACCATCGGCGACCCGAAGGTCCACACGTTGAGCAAGATCAGGCTTCCAAGGGAAGTATTCGGATCTGAAATCCAGCCAATGCCCTGAATGCCTACAAGATCGAGCATCTGGTTGACCAGACCGGTGGTTCCAAAGATCTGCTTCCACAGCACTGCGATGGCCACGGACGAACCGAGCATTGAAGGCAGATAAAAAACTGATCGGTAGAACGACAGTCCGCGCATGCCCCGGTCCAGCAGGATGGCCACGCCGAGTGCAACGGCCAGCTGCAGCGGGACGCCGACCAGGACGTAAATGAAGGTCACTCGCAGCGAATTGTGCAGCCGCTGGTCTTCGAGCATTCGCTGGATGTTGTCAAAGCCGGTGAATTCCGGTGATTGCAACAGGTTGTAATCAGTGAAGGCGAGGTACAGCGACATCGCCATCGGCCCCAGGGTGACCAGGAAAAGCCCTATCGTCCACGGTATGAGGAAGATATGAGCGGCTTTATTGTCTTTTGCAGGAGCCTTTCGGCCCTTGGCCTTGCTCAGGTTTTGCAATTCGGCAATGGCACTCACTGGCCATCACCTCCTTTCATCAGAACGCTAAGGTGCCCCTTATGAATCGGGACCGACATGACTGACTCCTTGCTTCAAAAATGCTTCGCCAACATGCTTTGGAATGCGCTTTCCAATCTCTATTCCACAACGCTAAACTAAAGAGCAACGTGAGGTCAACCACATTGGCGAGATGACTGGCCACAGGGGCATTGTCATCTTTAATGCCGATTGGCAATCCAAGTGGGTACTCTTGGAAAGCACCCGAGATTCAAATAAGGATTCATAAATTGTCACAAGTCAGAGCTGGATTTAAAGATACGATTGAGTCCATAGAACTCTATCTAGTTTCGCTGCCATTTGACGCGGCGCGTCGCGAAACCGAAGATTCCAATGCGGAATCAATCGATACTTTCAATGCATCATCGAGGACCTTCACCCAGATGGAATCCTTGATCGTAAAAATAACCACGGCCCAGGGACTTGTTGGCTGGGGGGAAGGGTTCGGGCACAAGGCCAATCCAGCCACGTGGGCAGCGCTTGAGCATATCGTCGCTCCTTTCTTCTTAGGTCGAACCACCGAGTTGGACCAATGCCTGCCCGCTGCGGAATACGCCTTTCATGCATTCGGACGCACCGGGCCAATCCACTACGCACTATCCGCTATTGATATCGCCCTATGGGATATCGCGTCGAAGCAAGCCGGCAAGTCCCTCCGCGAATTCATTGATGCCGATGCCCGCCATGAGATCAACGCCTACGCATCGCTGGTTCATTATGCGGAGGACCCGGCAGAAGTTTCCTTCCATCTCTCGCGCGCCATGTCCCGGGGGTTCAAGGCGTTCAAGTTGCACGAATCGTTGAAACCAGCCATTCAGGCAGCGCGGCAAACCGTCGGGGATTACCCGTTGATGGTCGACGTGAACTGCAAATGGCAATTGCCGGAAGCCCGTTCGGCTTTTGAACAGCTTTCTGACATGAATCTTCTATGGATCGAAGAGCCCGTATTTCCTCCAGATGATTCGCAGTCCCTGCGCGTGCTGAATTCCGAATTCAGCAATGTTTCAGGCGGGGAGAACCACTCGGGAGTCCACGGTCTGATCAATGACATGGAACGCGGAGCAATCGAGTTCGCACAACCGAGCATTGGCAAAATCGGCGGCGTCAGCGCAATGCTGCAAGTGCGAGAGGCCGGCAAGAGACTTGACGCCCACGTCATTCCCCATTGTTTCTATTACGGTCCAGCTCTTCTGGCCAGTGCCCAGATCATTGCCCTGGATCCTGCGGTGCGCCTGCAAGACGGCCAAGCACGTCCAGAGCTGGAAGTCCCCTTCTTGAACTGGGAAAAGCAACTGCACCCTTGGCATGCACCGCATCAAGGCCTTCTTAACGCCGACGGCACCTTGCCCCTGCCAACGGCTCCAGGAATCGGCTTCGAGCCTGATACCGAAGTAATGAGCCAGCACACGATCAAGTACTGCTCCCTCGGCACGACCGAATAGGCCCTCGAACAGAACTAGCTGGGCAAGCTTTCCCGAGAAAGCTTGCCCAGCACGATCAGTTACCTGCTGAAGTCGTCGCTGCTGGCTCCCGCAGCCAGCTCCCGATCCCTGGTTTCTTCGGTAATGGCCTTCATCCGCCGGTCGGTAAGCGGGTACAAGAAGTACAGCACTGCCGCGGCAACAAGCAACGCCAGGCATGGGTATAGGGTCTGCAAGACTTTCATTCCAGACAGCGCAGCTTCGCTCTGAGCGGCATTCGGGACATACCCGATAGCGCTTAATCCGAATCCAGCCAAACCACCCGCAACCGACTGGGCAATCTTTCTCGAGAAGTTGAACATCGAATAGGTGATGCCTTCTCGACGGGCCCCATTCTTCCAATGCCCAAAATCAATGACGTCGCAAACCATGGCCCAGGTGATCCCGTTAGGCAACGCAACTCCGATGAACGACAAGCTGAAAAGGATCGTGAACAGAATCGGGGTGGTTGGCAAGATGAAATTCAATGCATCTGCGACGATCGCCAGGCCGAATCCAAGCAAGGCAGTGTTCTTCTTCCCAATGAACCTAGTCAATACGGGAATCAAGAGAATGCCTATAATCGATGAGCCGATGCTGATGACGTTGACGAAGGGAAGCAAAGTGACATCGCCAAGGTAGTACTGCGTGAAGTACACGATCATCGATGTCTTCACGTTGTAAGCGGAAATCGAGAATATGGTCATCAGAATAATCGTCAGCAACGGCCGATTTCCAACGATGGCACCGGCAAATCCCTTGAGCGTGAGCTTTTCAGCGGATCGCACCACGGGAACATTTTCATTCGTGCCGCGGAACGTGGCGAAGAAGCAAAGAACACCGGTGACAGCCATAGCCCCGGCGGCGAAGGCGTAGCCAACTCGTTCGGAGTCAAAGGCCAGCACAATTGGCATGAAAGCCACACCTGTAATCAGCAGCGCCGACACCGATCCCGCCTGGCGGAACGAGGCTAGCTTGGCTCGTTCGACAGGTTCCTGCGTCATGACCGAAGCCAGGGATCCATAGGGGATATTCGTGAAGGAATACAGCACGCCCCACGCCATGTAGGACGCGTAGGCGTAAACGAGGTTGATGCCCTCGGACATGCCTGGCGTCAAGAACGTGAAGATGGTCAGGACCGCCAGGGCAATGGAGGAATAGAACATCACTCCCCTGAATCGTCCAGAACGCCCGACTTTGCGCCGGCCATCGATGGCCGTGCCAGCCAACGGGTCCATGAACGCATCAAAAAGCTTGGTGACGACGAAGACCGTTGCCGCCGCTGCCGCGGGCAGTCCAGCGACATCGGTGTAGAACTTCAGAAGATAGGCCTGGCCCAGGTCAAACATGAAACCGTTGCCGAGGTCTCCCATTCCATAGGAGATCTTCTCCTTGAGCGAGAGCCGTCCCTCTTTGAGGTCGGCTCCCCGTTGAGTCGCGGTGAGGTAGCCTGCCATTCAAGTAATCCTTTTTCTACGCGCAATGCGGGTTCTGTCAAAAACGCCTGCCTGAATTAGCGACGTTGCTGATTTCATATCGGCAAGCGTCACCCTGCGGGAGGTGAAATCGGTGCCTGAATGCGTAGAACCACCCATGCAGGGCAATTTTGCATTCATGATGAAAACGTTCACATTAATGTAACCCGCATTACAGCGTGAGACCAAGCCCACACCGAATAAACAAGGGAGAAAACGTAATCTTCGCTAAACAGCTAGACTTTCAACCAAAGGGTTGGGAGGACACATCGATGTCAAAATCAATGACCATTAGGGACGTTGCCAAGGCTGCCGGAGTATCGCCGGCAACGGTGTCCCGGACTTTTGTGCACCCGGAAAAGGTCGAATCGGTCACCCGCGACAGGATCTTGGCACTCGCCAAGGAGATGAATTATCGGCCTAATGCGGCCGCGCGTTCGCTGATCACAGGGCTCACTGGAAATATCGGCATCGTAGTACCCGACCTGACGAACCCGTTCTTCCCGACAATCGTGAGATCGGTTCAGCGCAAGGCAGAGCAGCTTGGCTATTCCGCCCTGCTCGTGGATACAGGCGAAGACGTGCAGCATGAACCTGAACTGACGGAAAATCTGGCCCGCCAGGTTGATGGCCTCGTCCTATGCTCGCCACGGATGTCCGATGGAAAGCTCATTGAAATCTCCAGTCGATACCCCCTGGTGATGATCAACCGCGAAATCCCCGAAGTTCCGGCAGTTACCATCGACAACCGCAGTGGAATTGCCCAGGAGGTCGCGCACCTCAAGGCGCTGGGGCACCACCGCATTGGCTACGTTGCAGGCCCGGAAACCAGCTATTCCTGCCTGATTCGACAGCAGGCCGCTTCCGAGCTATTGGCTGAAGCTGGGCTGGAAGAAGTATCTATCGGCAGGTTTGAACCCACTTTTGATGGGGGACGCAGTGCTGCCCAGCAGGTCCTCTTGTCCTCTGTTACCGCCGTCATGGTCTACAACGATGTCATGGCTTTAGGGCTCATCAACCAGCTGACCCAGTTCGGGGTCAACGTGCCGGAGAATTTGACGGTTGTCGGCTACGACGACATCGAGTTTTCTTCGATGTCTTCTCCCGCGCTTTCCACCGTGCACGTTCCGCGCAATGATTCCGGGGTCTTGGCCATGGACTACCTGGATGCCCTGCTGCGCCATGGAGCTAACGCACCACAAGTGCCTGCGCGGCTGCCAACCCAGTTCATCTTCCGCGAGACTTCGCGGCGCCTGGGCTCGCCGCTCGTCGCGCAGTAGATCGAACCCAGCCGCTCAATTTTCGCGAAACGCATGAAACCGTTTTCATCCGCTGCGTCAGGATCCAAGCACCTTCATTAGCAGCTGCGCGTCATCGCTCATGATGGCATCGACATTCTGGTCAACGAGCAGCTTCATGGTTGGCTCATCGTTAATCACCCAAACGTGCACCTGCGCACCAGCGCGCTGCACGGCTTTGGTGAAGCGACGCGTAGCCACGGGCAGCCAAGCCTGCTTAAACGGCACCTGCACCGCCCAGAAGCCTTTAACCAGCCTCTGGGGAACCCAGCCGAAAAGGTGGGCGCAGAGCCAAATCAGGATGATTTCACGTTGCCCCGGCGAGCGCCGGATGGGGGCCGAGAGCAGGTGGGACACCGCGTGGCTGCGCGCGCTGGAGAATGAGGCCAGAGCGATTTGCTGATGTGCTCCGCGCCGTTCAATCAACTCGGCCAGCGGGCCAATGACTTGCTCGTCTTTGACATCGAGGTTCACGATCCGCGCTTGCGGAACAGCATCCAGCAGTTCATCCAGCGTGCACAGCGGTTCTCCCCCGGCGGTGATCTGCGCGAGCTCTTCATCGGTGCGCTCGCCAAATTTGCCGGTGGCATCGGTAATCCGATCCAGCGTCTCATCGTGGAACAGGTAGACGGTGCCATCGGCCGAGGCATGCACATCGGATTCCAAATGGGTCACTCCCAGTTCCACTGCGCGCTGGAAGGCAAGGAGCGTATTCTCTTCATCGGACCGGCGCACCCCGCGGTGCGTGAATGCGTAGGTCATTTCAATAAGTCCTCGATGACTTGGGCGACACCGTCTTCAGCCAATGGCGGTGCGCAATAGCGGGCGGTTGCCAGCGTCGTGGGATGCCCCGAGGCCATGGCGTAGCCGTGGCCGGCAAATTCGAGCATTTGGATGTCGTTGGGCATATCCCCGAAAGCCATGACTTCAGACGGGTCGATGTCCAGGCGCTGGCAGTATTCGTTCAGGGTTCTGGCCTTGTGGATGTCCACGTGGGCCATCTCCAGCAGGGACACGTCAAAGGCGGAGTGGGTGATGGAAACCAGGTGGCTGAGCTGGGGCCTCACTGCGGCATAGAAGTCGTCAATGGGCAGGTGCTGGGAGCGGGCAAGGAATTTAACGATGCCTTCTTGGTCAATGGCATCCGAAGACAGGTCCAGCACGTCCTGCACACCAAAATTATGATGGCGATCGGCAAAGCCCTCACCAAGATGCAGGCCCTTGGTGGTTTCAGCGGCAAAGGCCGCCTCGGGTTCGATCTGCGAAATAATCGCGGCCGCTTCCCGGGCCTTGGCTGCGCTCAGCGTCCGGGACCAGATCACCTCGTCATGTTCCAGGTCGTAGAGCACCGCGCCGTTGGAACAGATCACGGTCCCCAGACCGCCAAATGATTCGATGATCGGTGTCAGCCAGCGAAAGGGCCTGCCGGTCACGAAAACGATCTGGATCCCGGCCTTCCGGGCATCCAAGAAGGCCTGCCGGGTGCGTGGAGAAATCTTGCCGTCGGGGGCGACGATGGTCCCGTCCAGGTCTGAGGCGATCAGCTTGATCACCCTAGAGCTCCTCGCGCCGCGGCGGGTTGGCGCCGGCCCGCTGAACGGTCACGGCAGCCGCTTTGGCCGCAAATTCAAGGGCTTGGGAAAGTTCGCTGATCTGCAGCTGGCCAAGCTTTTTGCGGTGGGCAGCACCAATCATGCCGTGCTCGGCAAGCCAGCACAGCAGGGCCGCGGTAAAGGTGTCACCGGCGCCCACCGTGTCGGTGACTTCTACGGAGGGCGCAATGAACTCGGCATCCCCGGCGCGCACCACGCCCCAGGAACCACGCGATCCGGCGGTGGAGACGACAATGGCCGGCCCCATATCCAGCCAGGCACGGGCCGACTCCTGGACCGAGCGCATCGGGTACATCCACTTCAGGTCGATGCCCGAAACCCGTACGACATCGGCCTGGCCGACGAAGCGTTCCACCTCGGCCACGGTCTGGGCATGATTGGTCACCAGGGACGGGCGCAGGTTCGGGTCATAGCTGATGGTTGCGTGGGTGCGGGCTGCAGACAGCAGCGGCAGCAGCTCCTCGGGACTGAACAAGGTGGCGATAGAGCCGGTATGCACCAGCTCGACATCCTGCGGCAGTTCCGGTCCGATGGTCGGCATCTGCCAGTAGGCGTTGAAGGCGAAGGCCGCGCCGCCGGCGGGATCAAGGATGCCGTGGGCGATGACCGTCGCCTCTTCGTCGGCCCCGCCGAGGTATTTGACGTTGTTGCTCTTGAGGTATTCCTCGATTTTCCGGCCCTTGTCATCGGCGCCCCACCGTGAGATCAAGGTTCCGGGGTAGCCCAGGCGGGCCAGTGATACCGCGACGTTCAGCGGGCTGCCGCCAACAAATTCCTGGGCCGGGGCGATGCCCGAGGCCAGGACGTCAACGAGGGCTTCACCGATCACGGTCGGGTTCATGCTGCTCCTTATTAATAGTGCAGGGGTGACAGGGCGCGCACGCAGGCGGCCCATTGGCTGCTGCGCGGGTCAATCCAAGTGTAATGATCGCCCTGGAACATCGCGAAGCGGTAGTCCTGTCCGAGTGCCGCCGCCTTCTGGACTGCGCGCCGGGCAATTCTCGAAGGAACGTCGGCATCGTCCCGACCATGAAAGATTACGACACGGGCGGGCATCGGCCATAATTCCACCGGGTTGTAGGTGGCCAGCGGTGCGCCATCCAGCAGCAGGTCCACCGCCGAGTCGCTGAGCGCCAGCTTGCGAGCATAGTCCAGATCCAGCAACCCGGCCTGGCTGATGACCTGGGTGACGCGCGAATCATTGGCAGCCAGCACGCAGGCCAGCTGGGCCCCGGCCGAGTGGCCGATCAGCGTAATCGGCCCTTCCTCCTTGACCAGCCCCAAGGCCAGGCGGGCATCGGCGAGCATCGCCGCCGCGCGGCCGGGCCCCCGCCGGTATTCCAGGTTGTAGGCCGGTATCCCCCGGGCGGCCAGGTCCTGGGCCAGCGGAACTCCCAGTTCCGCCGTGTATTTCTCGCGCCAGTACCCGCCATGGATGATCATCACCGCACCGGCAGCCGTGCTCTGCCCGGGGTCGAAAAACTGCAGGTGCTGGTCAGGGTGCGCCCCGTAGTGCATCACTAGTTGCCAGGGAAGTTCGGTGATCGCTTTTCAACGAAGGCGGCCCGGCCCTCCAACGAATCATTGGTGGTGAAGGCCCGCTGGAAGGAGTCCGCTTCAACCAGCAGGGCATCGTGGGTGTTCAGTGCATCCATCGCCACCAGCGCGGATTTGGCGTTGGCCACCGCGGTGGGCGAAACAGCGGCGATCTCTTCAATGGCGGCCACGGCCTGGTCGATCAGTTCGCCGGCCGGCACCACCCGGTTGGCCAGGCCGATGCGCAGTGCTTCGGCGGACTTGATCCGGCGCCCGGTGAAGATCAGCTCGCGGGCCATGGCATTGCCGACCCGGCGCGGAAGACGCACGGATCCGCCAAAGCCGGGCACCAGGCCCAGGTTGACTTCCGGCTGGCCAAAGCTGGCGTTCTCCGAGGCGTAGATGAAGTCGCACGCCAGAGCGATTTCGCAGCCGCCGCCGAGGGCAAAGCCGTTGACTGCGGCGATCACCGGAACCTGCAGGGATTCCAGGCGCTCGGTCACCGAATGCATTTGGCGCCCGTAGGCCAGGGCCTGTTGTGCGTCCATGGCGTTCATCTGCACGATATTCGCCCCGGCTACAAAGGACTTCTCCCCGGCACCGGTGATGATCACGCCGCGGTACTCGAATCCGGTGGTTTCGAACCAGTCGACAAAGGCTTCCAGGTCGTTGACGACCTCCTGGGCCAAGGCATTGAGCGACTTCGGCTGGTTGATGGTCAGGATCAAGGCTGGGCCACGTGAGGACAGTGCGAGCGTATCGAATTGCTTCATGGCTTCACTCTACCCATGCCCGCGGGCCGGTTCTAGCGTTTCTTTCGCCCCTTGGATCCGCCGGGTTTGCCTGGTTTGCCGCCGTTGCTGCGCGCCTGCTTCTTGGCCAGCTCCTTTTGCCGCTTGGCGGCCGCTAGGGATTTGGCCTTGGCTTCGAACTTCGCCTTGTCGTTGACGCGCTTGGCCTTCTGCTCGTGGTTGCGCACCGAAGCCTGGCGGGAGGAGTTGGCGCTGCGCCCGCGCACGATCCCGATGAATTCCTCGAGCAGCGCAGTGTCTTCCATGGCTGCAGGCCACGCGATGCCCACCTGCGTTGGAGTGCCGCCCTCTACAAAGCGGGAAATGACATCCTTGCGGGCAAAAAGGCGGGCAATGCTCTGTGGCACGCGCAGGACCTGGGCGCCGGAGGCCACCACTTCCATGGCAACGCCGATGCCGCCCACCTCTTCGGGATAGTCGGCGAGGTCCAGCTGCGCGAAGCCCGCGACCACCTCGGCGGGGATGGATTCGTCGTAGTATTCGGCCTCGTGGTCCTTGGCCGCGCAGACCACCTCGAGTTCCTCGTAGAGCGGGATCACGTGGCGGGTTTGGTCCTTGGGTGATTCCCCGCGGTAGCGCACGAACACGGCGTCGGCCCGATCCTCGGCCAGCAGATCAAGAATCTCGCCGTCATCTTGGCGCCAAGCTTGCAGCTCGACCTTCGGATAGCGCTCCTTGAAGCGATCCATCCATTTGCCGGGGGTGACGCCGGTGGCGTAGGCGATTCGAAGAGTTTGCACGGGTTAAGCCTACGCTGTGCGGGGTTAAATGCTGCAGGCGGGCACCGATGAACGGTACCCGCCGTGTCAGCGCAAGCGCTTTGGCTTACTTGTCGGTCTTCACAACCAGTACGTCGCATGGTGCCGAGTGGGCTACCGAGGAAGCTACGGAACCGAGCACGCGGCCCAGGCCCTTCATGCCAACGTTACCGACGACAATCATCGAGGCCTTGCGGTCCTCGGCGTCGGAGATCAGCACGTCGCCTGGCTTTCCGTGGCCTGCAGCGGCGGTGATCTTCACGCCTGGGACGCTGTTCTTCACGTCATTGGCAACACGCTGGGCCAGCTTGCGAGCCTGCTCTGCGTCGTCCAGGATCCAGGTGTCGGAACCGATGGAAACGACTTCGGTGTTGTCCGAGGCGTGAGCGGTGACGACCACCAATTCAGCGTCGATCTTCAGTGCCAGTTCCGCGGCACGGCGAGCTGCGCGCTGTGCGGTTTCCGAACCGTCGACACCTACGATGATGGTTTCTGACATATTGCTCTCCTTATTTAGTAAGTGATGCTATTAAGTGATGTATAACACTTTATGGCCTTGAGGCCACTTTATCCTGTAAAAAGCCGACGGCGCGTTCCCAAGCGATAACTGCCTGCTCAGGGTCGTAATTTCCGGCGGTATTTTCGTCATTGTGGAAGGCATGCTTGGCGTCGTAGAAGTAGTACTTCACGTTGGCGCCGGATTGCTTGCGGATTTGCTCCTCCTGGGCGCGGGCCTGCTCAGGCGGGTACATTTCATCAAAGTTGGCGTAGTGGCCCTGGATATCGGCACGGATTCCGGAGAAATCATTGGGCACGCCTTGGCCGACACCGTAGAACGGAACGGCCGCCGCGATTTTTTCGCCCTGCTGCGCGGCAAGCTGCAAGACGAATCCGCCACCCATGCAGAATCCGATCACGCCGAGCTTCTCGCTGGTGACATGCTCGTTGGCCAGCAGGTAATCCACGGCTCCAGCCAGGAGCTGGGCACCCTTCGCTTCGGGAAGATCGGCCATCATCTGCCCTGCTTCTTCACCGTCGTGGGTGATGGATCCGCCGTAAAGATCCGGCGCGAGGGCTAAAAAGCCGAGAGCCGCGAGGCGGTCGGCGATATCCCGGATGTGGTCGGTCAGGCCCCACCATTCCTGGATCACGATGACCCCGGGGCCTTTTCCGGAGTCAGGCACCGCCAGGTAGCCGTGTGCTTGCGCACCCGAGGATGGGAACGTCACGTTCTGGTGCGGGGTTTTTCCTGCCATTACGCCTCCTGATCTTCGTGTGATCCCAGTTTATGCAGGTCTGGGCCTAATTGGCATTGATGTGCCCCACATTAGCCAGAAGTTGTTCTACTTCCCGGGTGTGACTTCGCCGATGCGCTGCAGCGCGTCGGTCACAAGACCCCAGAACCCGTCGTGGTCCAGGTCCACGGCCACCGAGGTGTTGCACTGTTCACCGGCTGGAGCGCGGAAGTCGGTGACCGTCATTCCCAGGGTCAGATCCCCGCGGAGTTCCACGTTGACTGGCGCCTTCACGGTGCGCACGATCTGCGGGTCGATCACGTAGGCCACCGCGCAGGGATCGTGGACCGGCGGGGCGTCAAAGCCCTGGTGGTCGCGGTAGGCCCGGGCGAAGAAGTCCATCAGCTCGCGCACGAATTTCGCCGGGCCGGTACCGATCTTCTCGATGCTCTGCACGACCTCGGCGGTGGCCAGCGCCTGGTGGGTCAGATCCAGTCCAACCATGACCACCGGCCAGTCTTCGTTGAAGACGATATGCGCGGCTTCCGGATCCACCTTGATATTGAATTCGGCCACGGCGCTCCAATTGCCGGTGTGGTAGCCGCCGCCCATCAGCACCACTTCGCGCACGCGGGAGACGATCCGCGGTTCCTTGCGCACGGCGAGCGCAATGTTGGTCAGCGCCCCGGTGGGAACCAGGGTGATCTCTCCTGGTTCGTGGCTCATGACCAGATCGATGATGACGTCCACCGCGTGGCGGGAGTCCAGTTCAATGGTGGATTCCGGTTGCTCCGGTCCGTCCATGCCGGAGTCGCCATGGACCGCGGCGGCGGTTTCCACCTCGCGCACCAGCGGCCGGGCACAGCCGGCGGCAAAAGGGATCCCGCTAATGCCGGCGATGGTTCCCACGGCGAGCGCGTTGGCGGTGACCTTCTCCAGGGTTTGGTTTCCTGCGACGGTGGTGACGGCCAGCAAGTCAATGGCGGGGCTTCCATGGGCCAGGATCATGGCAACCGCATCATCATGCCCTGGATCGCAGTCCAGAATGATCTTGCGGGGCGTTGGACTGTCCTGGGCCATGGTGCCCTCCTTGTTTTCCGCCGGCGGGCGGCCGGTCATTGATCACGATGCGAAGTACTTCATCCTAGGCAATTCTTTCCTGTTCTCCGAGTTGCGTCAAGCGCTTAACTTGTGAGTTGGCCCGGCGGATGTGCGACTACGATGGAGCCATGACGATTGCTGAGAAGACCGGAAATCACCGCGAACCACGCCGGGTCACCGCAGCCATGGTGGCAGCGCATGCAGGTGTGTCCACGGCAACGGTCTCCCTGGTCGCCAACGGAAAATCCTCCGGACGAGTCTCCGCCAAGAATGAGCAGCGCGTGCGCGAGGCCATCCGCGAACTCGGCTACGTTGTCGACAGCATTGGCAGTTCACTGGCCAAGGGCGTCAGCTCCCTGGTTGTCTTGGTGGCCCCGGATATTTCCAACCCGTTCTTCGCCAAGGTCATTGCCGGTGTTCGCTCCGTGCTGGCCAGCGACTACCAGCTGATGCTCTCGGTCACCGATGCCGGCGTCTCCCCCAGCGCCAGCGAAACCCGCAAGATACTGGGCCTGCGTCCGGCCGGTTTGCTGGTGCACGCGCCGAGCCAGGAATTCCTTGAGGAAATTGGCGGGAACCTGCCCATGGTAGTCCTTGATGCCCCCGGCATCAGCGCGAAATTCCCGGCCGTCAATATGGATGTGGCCCAAGGAGCCCGCGATGTGGTGGCGCATTTTGCTGCGCAGGGGCACACCCGGGCCGCGTACTTGGATGCAATCACCGGAACGGAGACGCTCGCGGTGCGCCGGGAAGCATTCCTCCAGGCAGCTGGCGACTTCGGCATCGAGGTCCTGCCCAGCTCGGTCGCCAGCTCCATGATCGATGTCACCGCCGCATCCGCCGCTTTCAGCGAGCACTGGCCATCATGGAAAAAAGCTGGGGTCACCGCGCTGGGTTGCGCCACCGACAACCACGCCTTCGGCGTGCTCCACGCTGCCCGCACGCTTCAGATTCGCATCCCGCAGCAGCTGGCCGTGGCAGGCTTTGACGACCTGCCCTACTCGGCCACGTCCAACCCCGCCATTACCTCGGTGCAGCTCAACGCCCAGGAAGGCGGGCGCTTGGCGGCCCTGAAGCTGCGCTCCCTGCTCGAGGGCAAGAGCCCGGAACCGCTGCAGAGCATGCTGCCCAGTTCCCTGGTCGTACGCGGTTCCACTGTGATCGATGGGGATCACTAGCCCCCGACCGCTGCTGGGCCGAATTACTCGACGAGCTTCCCGCTCTTGGCCAGTTCCGGGTTGGTGCACGAGGACAGGTCAAAACAGCAAGGACGGCGCTTGCCATCGCGCAGCTTGGAGATGCTGACCTCAACGCGACGCTGTCGAGTATCGGGATTCTTGGTGGAGCCCACCCAGCGAACCCATTCCCACCGAGCCATCGGGGTCAATCCAACCCAAGTCGCATCCAGGTCGCTGGCCTCCTCCAGGGCTTCGGCGAGGTCGGAGGGCACCGTGGTTTCGGGCCAGCTGGAACTTGGCCGGACTGTTAACTGGAATTGCTGCCCCGGTTCGCCCTCGAGTGCTGGCGCTTGATCCGCTTCGAGATCCAGCCAGTGTCCGCGACGCCCATCGGGATCAATCACTACGGTGCTCCCGGCAAAGTCCCCGAGAAGATCGACAGCCACTTGGCCCCTGCTCGAGAGCAGGTCGCTGGATTCTTGTTCAAGGCGAAGGATCCGATGCCCGTTGACCAGATCAAGAGTTCCGCGAATGTCGAATGGTTCTTTGGACGCTGCCACGATGCACTACCTTTCAATTCGTCATTGGAAGTCTAGTCCAGCCGCCGAATTCTGGCACGGGCACAGGACGCACGGCATAAGCGGGGATCCGAAGCTTGCCTTGCCGGCAACCGGTGGCGGCACAGGCCAAGCCGCAAACGATCCCCAAGCCTTGAAAAGGCCATCGAAGCCTTGGCTGCAAGAGCTCAAAAGGTTGCCGAGCCCTTGGCCGAGAGCGGAATCACCCAGGCAACTTTTCGAGGTCGCAGCGCCCGCGTTCGAACGCGGGGCGATTCACGATGGATTACTCGGTGGAACCTCGATGGAAGGCGGCCGTCACGAAGTTTGCGGCTCGCCGTCGGAAATTGTTATCAGAACGATGCCGAACGGCTTAGGGCAATGAAAAAAATAACCTCTGATCTGAACTTTCGTTCATTTCAGAGGTTATTTTCATTTTGTGCGCGAGGGGGGACTTGAACCCCCACGACCTTGCGATCACTGGCACCTGAAGCCAGCGCGTCTACCAATTCCGCCACTCGCGCATATCTAGTTTTTGTTGCTTCGTGCTTTTGCAACAAGAAATAGCTTACACACACATTTTCAGTTCACCTAATCGATACCCGCTTATGTGGCCAGAGACACAGGCTTTACCACCTGACCTCTGTATCGTTGAGACCTCTCAGCGTGGACCATCCAAGGATTTTTCGGCATTTCCACAGCTGAAAACAGTAAGATCGAATATGAAGTTCTGTGTTCACTGCTTTTCAGCATGAATGCGGGACACTAAGACAAACGATGGACCCTTAAGGAAGGAGCACGAATAATGGGCTTTCTCGACAATGTCGAACGCGGCTTAGAGAAGGTCGTCACAAGCTTCTTTCGTGGAACCAGCACCGCAGACCTCAAGCCAGTTGAACTGACTACCGCTCTGCGCAATGAAATGGACCGCGGGATTCTGCCGATCAGCGAAGGGCGCAGCCTTGCTCCGAACGACTTTGTCGTCTCGTTGAGCACCAAGGACTTCGAAACCGCTAAAAGCTGGGGACGAGCTGTCGTCAATGAAATGGCCAAGGTCACCGCGGAACACGCCACCAGCCAGGACTACTCGGTTCAGGGCGATGTCATGATCCACTTTGTCTCCAAGCAGGACTTCAAGCCTGGCGAAATGGAAATCAACAGCTCCGTCAAGGAGACCAGTTCCCACGTTGTTGCTTCGGCACCGGTGAAGACGCCCATGGCCAAGCCCGTTGAACAGGCGTCACCGCGCACCGTCGCGCAGCCACGCCCCAACGTGAGGCCAATCAACGAGATCCCCAAAGCGCCAACCCAGAAGCAGGCCATCCTCGAGGTCGCGGGACAGCGTTTCGCACTGAATCACCACTCGGTTGTTTTGGGCCGTTCGGCGAGCACCGATATCCCGGTAGATGACTCAGGCGTTTCACGACAGCACATCCGCGTTGAGACGCGCGGCAAGACGAACTTTGTGGTCTCCGATTTGGGTTCAACCAACGGAACCTACGTAGACGGCAAGAAGATTTCTGCCGAAACCCCTATTTTTGACGGATCGGTCATCACCATCGGACAGACAAAAATAGTCTTTCGGCTTATCACCTCGACTAACGGAGGCCGCGTATGAACGACCTGGTTCTAACCCTGTTTCGACTGGGCTTCCTGGTACTCATCTGGCTGCTCGTCTTGAGCGTTGTCGGATCGATGCGCCGTGATTTGGCTGTCGGATCACGAGCCCGCACCGGCAAGCCCAGCGCACGGGAACTGAAAAAGAACCCAGAGCTGGCAGAACCAGAAGCTCCGGCGCGCAAGGCTGCAACTTCCCTGGCTATTGTCGAAGGCCCCTTGGCCGGCAACAGCATCCCGCTGAGCGGTCAGCCGATCATGTTCGGCCGCGCGCAGGACGCCACTGTGGTGCTGGATGACGACTACGCCTCCGGACGCCACGCTCGGCTCTTCCCACAGGGATCACGCTGGTTCATCGAGGATTTGGGCTCCACCAACGGAACCTTTGTCGGAGACAGCCAGCTCACTCGCGCGCAACCAGTTGAGCCAGGCCAGCGGATCCGCATCGGGAAGACAGTCCTGGAATTGAAGTCCTAGCCTATGGCCCTCAAACTCAAATTTGCCGCGAAGTCTGACGTTGGACGGATTCGCAAGAAAAACGACGATTCCGCCTACGCCGGTGAATACCTGGCCGTGCTCGCAGATGGCATGGGTGGACATGTCGGTGGTGACGTTGCTTCCGCGTCCACCGTCTTGGATCTGGTGCATCTGGATCATGCAGACATCGCCGATCCGCAAAACGCCCTGCCCGATGAAATCCAGGCCGCAAATCTGGTTTTGAACGAACTCGTGGGTGCCAATCCGAAGCTTTCGGGCATGGGCACCACCGTGACATCCCTGCTGCTTTCCGGCAGGACCTTGCACATGGCCCACATCGGCGACTCGCGGGCCTACCGGCTCAAGCACGGCAACTTTGAACAGATCAGCCGCGACCACACGTTCGTGCAGCGCCTGGTTGATGAAGGACGAATCAAGCCGGCAGAAGCCGAAGTCCATCCGCATAAGAACGTGCTGCTGCGCGTACTCGGTGACTCGGATGCCTCGCCCGAACTCGATGTCCAGCAAATTGACGCCGAGCCCGGCGAACGCTGGATGCTGTGTTCCGATGGCCTCACCGACGCTGTTCCGCTGCCCATCATTGAGCAGATCATCCGCAATACCGCGGACATGGATGAAGCCGTGAATGACCTGGTAGCCATCACCTTGAAAAATGGCGCGCCGGATAATGTCACGGTCGTGATGTTCGAAGTCGTCGAGGATACCGCTGACGAGTTCAGCGAGCCTTCCGTGCAGGAACCGGCCCCGGACACCGCCCAGCTGGCCATTGCCGCTGAGGGCGATGTCGAAGCCAGCGCCTCGCTGCTTCGCCACGAGATTTCACAGCGTCCACACCTGCTGGTCGGAGCGGCGCAACTCGCCACGCAGACTGGCCAGATTCCGGTGGTCACCCAGCACACCGGCGAACGCCGCGCAGCTGCCCTGCTCACCCACCGTTCACCGGCTGCTGGCCAGATACTTGATCCGCTGGAGAGCCCCACCGCTCACCGCCGCTGGATGATGCCGATCCTGCTCACCCTGGCAGCCTTCCTCGTGGTGGCCCTGGCCGTCTGGGGCTACATGTGGACGCAAACCCAATACTTTGTTGGCACCGTGGATAACAAGGTCGCCATCTACAAGGGTGTTCCGCAGGAGCTTGGACCGATTTCGCTTTCCGAGGTCGATACCGTGAGCAAGGTTCCGCTGGAATCGCTGCCGGATTACTCGCGCCAGCGAGTGGAAGCGACGATTTCGGCGGATAACCGCGAGCATGCCCAAATGATCATCCAGGAACTGCTGGTCACCGCGAAGCAGAATTGTCCGGTAACTGTTCCCGGATCAAAAGATTCACCAAGTAGCAAACAAACCCAGCTGCCAGCCTACTGTCAGGAGATCATGCAATGACCGAAGTGCAAACCGCTCCGGTACCACGGCGCAATCTCGAGCTGCTGCTGCTTGTCTTGGCCCTCTGCGTCGGCAGTGCGGCGTTCTTCCTGGTGGGTAGCACCACCGAGGATGTCGACAACACCGACTTCTATATCCAGATGAGCATCATGGCGGTGCTCGCCCTGTCCGTTCACGTGCTGCTGCGCATCTTCGCTAAATATGCCGATCCGGTAATACTTCCGATCACGGTAGCCTTGAATTGCCTCGGGCTATCCATGATTCACCGTATTGACCTGGCCAAAGGTACGTCCCAATCGGCTAGGCAACTACTTTGGACGGCTATCGCCATCGTCATCGCCGCGGCAGTCCTCTGGGTCATCAAAGACCACAGGATCCTGCGCCGATTCACTTATATAGCTCTCCTGTTATCCATCGTTCTGCTCTTGCTGCCGCTGATTCCAGGCTTGGGCGTCACCATCAACGGTGCCCGCATTTGGATCCGCATGGGGATGTTCTCGTTGCAGCCTGGCGAGCTCGCGAAGATCTCGCTGTCGGTTTTTTTCGCCGGATACCTCTCCTCGAACCGTGACCTGATCCTGCTGGCCGGGCGTAAATTCGGACCGCTGCAGCTGCCTCGCCTGCGGGATATGGCGCCAATGGTCATCGCTTGGCTGCTGTCCATCGGTGTTCTGGTGGTTCAGCGCGACCTGGGATCAGCGATCTTGTTCTTCGGCCTGTTCATCGTGATGGTGTACGTGGCTACCGCCCGCATCTCCTGGGTATTGATCGGCATGCTCATGGTTGTCGCCGGTGGCATTGTCGCTGGCTTGACCATGAGCCACGTGACCCGGCGCCTTGATGTCTGGCTCAACGCCTTCGACCCGACCATCTACCAGGCCACCGGCGGAAGCATGCAGATCGTCGAAGGCCTGTTCGGCATGGCCGATGGCGGACTATTCGGCACCGGTCTGGGCGCCGGCTCCCCCTACCGGGTGCCGCTAGCCAATTCGGACATGATCATCGCCTCCTTCGGCGAAGAAATCGGCCTGATCGGCGTAACCGCAATTATCCTGCTGTACATGTTGCTGGTTTCCCGCGGCCTGCGTGCAGCCCTCGGTTCCCGCGACACCTTCGGCAAGCTGCTGGCCGCCGGCCTGTCCTTCACCCTGGGACTGCAGTGTGTAGTCATCATCGGTGGCGTCACCCGACTGATTCCACTGACCGGCCTGGCCACGCCATTCATGGCGGCCGGCGGATCTTCACTGCTGGCCAACTGGATCATCATCGCCCTCCTGCTCTTGATTTCGCACAATTCACGCCGGCCGAAGTCCGGCGTCTCAGGACCTACCGATGAAATTGCAACACCCAGCAAAGCCCCAACGACCAGCACCAAGGTGGTGAAGAGCAAGTGAATCAGGCCATTAAGCGAGTATGGGTTGCACTGACCCTGCTCTTTGTCATCTGCCTTGGCGGTTTGAGCTACATCCAGTTCTTCGACGCCGACCAGCTCACGGACAACGCGCTGAACAAGCGCCAGCTGTACCGCGAATTCGATTTGCCTCGCGGCGCCATCCTGGTTGACGGCAAGCCGATCGCCGAGTCGGTGCCTACCGACGATGGGCAATTCGAATACCAGCGCGTGTACAACGACGCCGAGGCCTACGCCCACCTGACCGGCTACTACTCGCTGGCCAACGGCACCACCCAGCTGGAGTCTTCGCTCAACGATTGGCTGACCGGAACCAGCTCGGATCTGCTCTATGACCGCTTGCTGGCGATGTTCACCGGCAAGAAGTCCGAAGGCGCCTCGGTAGAGCTGACCATCGATGGCGCGCTGCAGAAGACCGCCTTCAATGCCATCCCCGATGGCGTGAAGGCAACCATTATCGTCACCGATCCGAAGACCGGCGACATCCTGGCAATGGCTTCCAAGCCGAGCTACGACACCAACGACTTGGCGGTTCATTCGACGTCCAAGGCGGCGCAGAACCTCAAGAAGGTCAGCGATATTGACGGCCTGAGCCCGTATCGGAACCCGGCCATCAACAACCTGAGCTTCCCTGGCTCTTCCTTCAAGATCCTCAGCACCGTCGCCGCCCTGGAATCCGGCAAGTACGACCTGGACACCGTGATCAACAATCCGACCTCGGTGAACTACCCGAACTCCAGCACACCGATGAATAACTTTGGCGAAGGCATCTGCGCCCGTGAACCACGTGCTCGCCTTGCCTTCATCTTTGCCCAGAGCTGCAACACTCCATTCATGGAGATCAGCCAGACCGTGGGCAAGGAAGAGTTCGCTGATGTGGCCGAGCGCTTCGGCTATGGCCAGCAGCTGAGCATCCCGCAGAACGTGGTGCCAAGCAAGTTCCCGACAGCCGAAGCCGATGCCGCTGAATTGGCCCGTATGGCTATTGGCCAGGGCAATAACCAGGTCACCCCGTTGCAGATGAATATGGCTGCCATGGCCATCGCCAACAAGGGCGTGATCATGAAGCCGAACATGATCGACAAGGTCATCGCCCCGGATCTTCGGGTGATCGAAGAGCCGAAGCCAGAGAAGTTCTCCACGGCCACCAGCCCGGAGATCGCCGAGCAGCTCGCCGGCCTGATGGAAGGCCCGGTGAAGAACGGCACGGCCATGAATGCCGCTGTTCCGGGTGTGGACTTCCGTGCGAAAACCGGTACGGCTCAGCTCGGCGGCGAATCAAACCATGTGAACTCGTGGATGACCGGCTTTGCCCCGGCAGATGACCCACAGGTGGCCATTACGGTCACCTTGCAAGACGTAGATTACAACACTGGTCACAACACGACCGGTGCACTGATGAAGACGATGTTAAAGGCGGTGTTCAACAAGTGAGGCCAGTAACCGGCACCACCTTGGGCGGTCGTTACAAGCTGACCGACCGCATTGCGATCGGTGGCATGGGCGAAGTTTGGAAAGCTCGCGACCAGGTCCTTGGGCGCCTCGTGGCGATCAAGATCCTCAAGGAGGAATACACCGACAACGAGAGCTTCTTGACGCGATTCCGCGTTGAGGCCCGCCACACCGCCCTGCTCAACCACCCGGGCATCGCTGGCGTCTTCGACTACGGCGAAGAGCAAGGCTCTGCCTACCTGGTCATGGAACTAGTTCCCGGCCCGCCGCTGTCCACCATCATCGAGCGTGAACGCAAGCTCGAAGTCGACCGCACCCTCTCGCTGATCGCCCAGACCGCTCGAGCGCTGGCTGCAGCCCACGAGCATGGCCTGGTCCACCGCGACGTGAAGCCGGGCAATATCCTGGTCATGCCGTCGGGGGTTGTGAAGATTACCGACTTCGGCATCGCCCGCCTGGCCGACCAGGTGCCTTTGACCGCCACAGGACAGGTGATGGGCACCGCCCAATACCTGGCTCCTGAGCAGGCGACCGGGCAGAACGCGACCGGCAGCTCCGATATCTACGCCCTGGGCGTCATCGGCTACGAATGCCTGGCCGGGCGACGTCCGTTCACCGGTGAATCGCAGATCGCCATCGCCCTGGCACAGGTCAACGACGCTCCCCCCGCCCTGCCGGACACCATCCCGGCTCCGGTGCGCCAGCTGATCATGTCGATGCTGGCCAAGAACCCTGCGGATCGACCAAAGGACGCCACCGCACTGGCCAAGGCCGCCGACGCCCTGCGCGCCGGAGATACCAACACCGCCACCCTGGCGGTTCCGGGCATGCTCGCCACCGGCATATCCGAGGACGCGACGCAGGCGCTGAACCTGGATGACGACGCCACCCGCGCCATGACCCGCCAGGATTCTGCCCCCACGATGACCAATGCCATGCCGACCGTTGTCGAACCTGCGGCTGCCGCCAGCGGTTTCTCCGCGGCCAGCAATCAGGGCGCCACCGGCTTTGACGACGAGGATGCCGACGCCCAGGATCCTGCACCGCAGGAATCCAAGCGGAGCCCCTGGCTGATCCCATTGATCGTGATTATCGCCTTGGCTGCAGTCATTGCGCTGCTGGCCTGGTTGATTCCTGCCATGAGCAGCAACAACGACGATCGGCCAACTGCGACGGTGACCGAAAGCAGCTCCGAATCTGCGGAGTCCACCGAACCGACCGAGGAGACGACCGAGCCCTCCGAGGAGACCACCGCGGCGTCCGAAACTTCGCAGTCCCCCTCGGAAAGCGCAAGCGAGAGCCCTGAGTATGTCCAGGTCTCCTCCTCGCTGATCGGCCAGGATATCGACACGGTCACCCAGCAGCTTGAGAGCCAGGGCCTGAAGGTTGATGCGGTGCCGCAGGTAACCGATCAGGCCGATCCGCGCGAAGTGATCTCGCTGAACCCGACGGGCAACGTCGAAGTCGGCGAAACCGTCACCGTCACCTACGCCATGGCTCCGGAAACTGTCGAGGTTCCCAAGGTCACCGGCATGAGCTTCGAAGCTGCCCAGAAGCGGATCCAGGATGCCGGCCTGGCTGCCGCAAAGGGCGAGGAACGCAGCGATTCCTCGGTTGCCGGCACCGTCCTGTCCCAAGACGTATCGGCAGGCAGCGAAGTAGAGCCTGGCACCACCGTCACCCTGGACCTCTCCACCGGCCCGGAAGACAAGCCTGAAGAGTCCGCAACCCCAACGGCAACACCTACCGCCTCGCCGACCGCCACGGAATCGGACCAGAGCACAGCACCATGAGCGAAGTTGAAGAGTTGCCCCCTGGCTTGCCGCGGATGATCAGCGACCGATATGAGATTGAATCGCTCATCGGCCGCGGTGGCATGGCCGATGTCTACCTGGCACTGGACCATGTGCTTTCGCGCAAGGTCGCAGTCAAGGTGCTGCGCCCGGACACGGCCAGCAATCCCATGGTGGTCAACCGCTTCCGGCGCGAGGCGAAGGCAGTCGCGGCGCTAAGCCATCCGAATATCGTTGCCGTGTACGACACCGGCGAGCTTCCAGCTGCCGAACAGCAGCACGAGCGCCTGCCCTTCATGGTCATGGAGTATGTCACCGGGAAAACCCTCAAGCAGGTCATTTCACAGGACGCCATTGACGCCGAATTTGCCGTAAAAGTCACCCGCGGCGTGTGCGAGGCACTGGATCATTCGCACGCGAATAATGTGGTGCACCGCGATGTAAAGCCTGCGAATGTCATGGTCAGCGACGCCGGGCATGTGAAGCTGATGGACTTCGGCATCGCCAGGGCGCTGGACAACTCCGCCACGATGACGCAGACCGCCGCCGTGGTGGGCACCGCGCAGTACTTCTCCCCCGAGCAAGCCCGTGGCGAGCAGGTGGATTTCCGTTCCGATATCTACTCGGCCGGATGCCTGTTTTACGAGCTGATGACCGGCAGGCCGCCGTTCACCGGGGATTCTCCGGTCTCCGTGGCCTACCAGCACGTCGGCGAGATCCCACCGGCCCCGAGCGAGGTCGCGCAGGACGTGGATCCGATCTACGACCCGATAGTGGCCAAGGTGCTCTCCAAGGAACGCGACGACCGCTTCCAGTCCGCTGGCGCCTTCGCAGCGGCCTTGGAGAACGCCCTGAACGGGATCGAATTCCATGAGGACCAGTCCACGCCGGCAACCTACACCTTGCCAATCTATGGAAATCACGACTCCACCGAATCTGGTTTTGCTGCCCAGGCGGCACCCATGACCACAGAGCATCCGGTCTTCACGACCCACGATGAACCGGTGGAAACCACACGCCATCGGACCAACCGCGGCCTGATTGTCCTGCTGTCGCTGGTCGCCCTGCTTGCTGTGGCGATTGCCAGCTTCCTGGTGATTCGCTCAATCCAGGCCGATGCCGAAAAGCGTGCACCGGTAGCCATTCCCGATGTCAAGAACATGTCCGAGGACGACGCCAGCAGCCTGCTGCGCGATGCGACCTTCAACGTGCGCGTTGAGCGCGAGTTCAATGAAGACGTGGATGAGGACAAGGCCACGCGCACCGATCCTTCCTCTGGCACCCAATTGGCCAAGGAATCCACAGTGACTTTGTACATCTCGGAGGGTTCGGAACAGCGGACTATTCCCAAGGACCTCGCCAATCAGTCCGAGACGGCCGCTCGAGATGCCTTGCGCCAAGCAGGACTCGAAGTCGGTGAGGTCACCCGCGAGAATTCGGCAACCATTCCAACCGACTGGGTCATTGGCACCAGCCCTGAGCTTGGCGCCAAGGTCAAAGCAGGTTCCGAGGTTGACCTGATCCTCTCGACCGGAAAGGTGCAAGTTCCCGATGTCTCTGGAATGAGCCGGGACGAAGCCCAGAAGGCGCTTGAAGCAGAAGATGTTGGACTCAAGGCCCAGTTCGTCGAGGTCGAAACCAATGACTATGAAGAGGGAACGCTGTTCACGCAGTCGCCGGAGGCTTCCGAGGAAGCTGCTCCAGGGGACCTGGTAAAGATCTCCGTGGCAATTCCCGTACCGGAGCCAACTCCGTCTGAGACCCCGACTCCCAGCCCGTCCGAGAGCGAAAATTCGGATGATTCAGAAAGCGAATCACCGAGCGGGACTGCTTCGCCATCGCCGAGCGAGACGCAGCAAGGGAAATTGCCCCCACCGGCCAAACCCGGTGAGGGCAATTAATCAGCGGTCGCTTATTCGCCGCTAAAAAGCGGGCTCAGGGTGGCTGCCTTCGCGGCGGCCCCCTGCAAGCCCAGGAATTCCAACCAGTTGCCCAGCATCTGATACCCCTGCTCGGTCAAGACCGACTCCGGGTGGTACTGCAAGCCCCACAGCGGAGCTTCCCGGTGGGCCAGGGCCATGATGACTCCCCCAGCCGTCTGGGCGATGATTTCCAGCTCTTCCGGGATGCTCTCGCGCACTGCGGCCAAGGAATGGTACCGGGTCGCGGTGAACGGATTGGCAACGTTGTTGAACACCGGGTGATTCTCGTGATTAACCAGCGAGGTCTTGCCATGCATCAGTTCTTCGGCATGGGTCACCGTTCCGCCATAGGCCTCGGCCAACGCCTGGTGCCCAAGGCAGACGCCCAGCATCGGCTTGCTCTGCTGTCCACACCACTTGATCAGATCAATGCTGACACCGGCGCCGGCGGGATCCCCGGGGCCAGGTGAAATCAATACACCGTCGTATTCGGAAGCCAGCTCGATGGCTTCCTGGACGGTCAAGTCATCGTTGCGATGAACAGTGGTCTCGGCGCCCAATTCCTGGAGATAGCCCACGAGGGTATAGACAAAGCTGTCGTAATTGTCGATCACTAAAATCTTGGTGCTGCTCACGAGGTACTCTGGCCAATCGTTGAATCGGTAAAGGGGCTGATGTACTGGTTCAGCCAAGGGAAAACGTACACCATCAGTAATAGCACGATGGCGGCAATGAGAATCAATGCTTCAAAAATGCGAAGCCACAGGGGGCCGGGAAGGTTTCTGAAAATCCAGGCGTACATTTATTCCTCCTAGCTCGTTGCGTCGATAACCATGTCGCGGATTTCCTTGGGCGGGCCGGCATCCAAAGGCCGCCAATCCGTCAGCTCGGAGTATGCGATCATCCGCTGCTGGGTTGTGTACTTCGGGTGGCAGGTGGTCATGGTCAGGATCGATTTAGTTGGCTGTACTCCCCATTGATGCGGGGTCGGCAGGAGTACATCGCCGTTGGAAGGAGCGACGATCTCAGTGGCATACCAGGTGTAGGTGTAATACCCTTCGGCCGTTTGCAGATAGATCTTGTCGCCCTTTTGGAGCTTGTCGATGTCCCAGAAAACCTGTCCGTGGGTTTGGCGGTGGGCGGCAACCGCAAAGTTGCCCAGCTCTCCTGGCTGCTGGGTTGACGGGTAATGCCCAATGCCCAGATTGTCGATCACCCGATCCTCAACGCCGTCGGTCACGGGGTGATGCGATCCATGGCTGCCAAAACGCGGGAAGTACATGATCCCGAAGGTCTCCCCCGGCGCAATTTTTGTCACAGGTGCTGGACCGTAGTCTTTTTCATCGTCCGCCGGCTCTTCAGAATCAGGGATCACGACATCGCCGAGTTCCTGCACCAGCCCCTGGGTTGCCTGCTGCTGCGCTTGGGCGGAGTCGATATTGGTCCACCACAGTTCCCACGCTACGTAGAGCATCAAGATGATGCCCAAGGTAATGAACAGCTCGCCAAGGAATCCAACAACAACGTTTCCCGCAGACCGAGGCCGGCGTTCCATGCGTCGGCCTTGCACTGTGGCGGATCTGTTCACAGCTCTCAAGCTCCTTAGGGCATTCGTATATAACGATCTGTCACTGCACGCGTGCTGATGCGGGCCAAAACCCGGAGTTCTCACGGGTTGCGGCTAGTATGGAAGCTACGTAGGAATGCAGCAAGCAGTTCTCAGCATTCTTGTACCCAAGCCTACCGGGAAGACGTTAATGTCTCCCACATTTACTACATTAAGCAGATGAAGCCGAGGGAGCATTCGAGTGCCGGAGTCAAAACCACGACGCAAGAACACAACGCAGGCCCGAGCCGAGCGCCAAAGCGCCCACGCTATCGATAAGCCAATGCCGGGCTGGTACAAGCCGGTCATGTTTGGCCTCATGCTCATAGGCCTGCTCTGGATCATCGTCTACTACATTTCCCAGACCCTATTTCCAATCCCCAACATTGGCGGCTGGAACATCGTAATCGGCTTCGGCATCGCGATGGTCGGATTCTTCATGACAACAGGCTGGAAATAGCACGTTCGCCGGCCCCTTCGGGGCCGGCGAATTTTATTTAAGGGATTTTTCCCTAGTGGCTAACGGCCTTGAGGCCAATAACGCAGCCAACAAGCCCCAGGATGAAGACCGCCTTCAGAAGCGAGAAAGCTTCTTGGCCCGTGGCCAAGGAGTAGATCACTGCGAGCGAGGCTCCGATTCCCACCCATATCGCATAGGCGGTACCCACCGGAATTTCCTTCATCGCGTAGGCCAGACCGGCCATGGATATGATCAGCCCAGCAACGAAGATGATGGTGGGAACGACCTTTGAGAGACCCTCGCTCATCCCCAAGGCGACAGCCCATACGGCCTCAAAAACGCCAGAAATTATAAGTACGGCCCAGTACATGCCAGATTTCCCCTCTGGCCGTCTTGTCGCGCTCCGGGTACGGCTCCCTCGTCCGGGTTCAGGCATTCATGGCCTGCAACAAGCTCAGGCTATCAAATGCAGGCCGCTATGACGGGCCGCAGTGACCAAGATGCCATCGATCTTGTTGAGCAAGTCGGAGTCAACGGCCCAACGCTGTAAATACAGGGGAACATCCGCGAACCATTGCTCGTGTAGTACCTGGACCCCGGCAGCCTGCGGCAACTGCAATTCCGGAATCATCCCCCATCCCATGCCCGCTTCGATGGCGCTGACATATTTTAGAGAATCCGGAATATGGTGCACCGCGGCCGTTGGACGGCTTCCTGCACCAGCGGCCCGCTCGAGCATGGCATATTGCAGCGGGTCCTCGCGGTCAAAAACCACCATTGGGGTTTTCACTAGTTGCTCGGGTGCTCTTTGGGACAGATACCGGTCGATGATGCGCGGTGAAGCTGCTGCCCGATAGCGCATAGCGCCGAGTTTTTTGCTGACACATCCTTGCAGGGCTTCGGCCGTTGCTGTGACTACTGCGCTGACTCGACCGGTGCGCAGAAGTTCCAGTCCCCTGTTTTCATCGGCGCGAAGAATCTCTATCGATAAATCGTCAATCTCGGCAAGCTCTTCGAAGATCGGGCCAAACCATGTGGAAAGCGAGTCGGAATTAACTCCGAGGGCTATGGACAGAGGTTTGCCTGCCGACAGTTCGCGGGCAAATTCTGCGCTGAGCAGCGACATTTGCCGCGCGTAGCGCAGCACCTTATATCCCTGTTCGGTCGGAACGACTGGGCGGCTCCTGACGACAAGGATTGCGCCAACTCGATTTTCAAGGGCCTTGATCCGCTGGCTGACAGCAGAAGGAGTAATCCCCAAATCTATGGATGCGTCCTCAAAGCTTCCAGCATCAACGATGGCCAGAAGGGTCTCGAGATGTTCAACGTCGATATTCACATTAGGAACTCTAATCTAGATTCATAAAGTTAAGTTCGACTAAGGTCATTGATTCCCATACGGTTTTCCCATGACCGCAACTTCTTTTTTCTTCGGACTCACCACCGGCTTATCGCTGATTGTGGCAATCGGTGCGCAAAATGCCTTCGTGCTTCGCCAGGGCATCCGGAAAGAACATGTCTTCATCACTGCCCTTATTTGCTCCCTGTCGGACGCTGCCCTGATATTCGCTGGTGTTAACGGCATGGGCGTCCTGGTTGAACGCGTTCCCTGGCTGCTGGTCGTCGCTAGATTTGGCGGTTTCATATTTCTTGCGAGCTACGCCCTGTTCGCCTTCCGCAGAGCGGTTAAGCCCGATTCCCTCAAAATCTCCGGCCGCGCACAGGCAACAACCGTGCTGTCGGCCATCGGAACCACGCTGGCACTCACCTGGCTCAACCCACACGTGTATATCGATACGGTCCTGCTGCTCGGTTCCGTTGCCGTTGCACAAGGCGCCGGCTCTGGCTGGTTTGCTTTTGGAGCTATCGCTGCAAGCTTCCTCTGGTTTTTTGCGCTGGGCTACGCGGCTCGGTTCCTCGCCCCGGTTTTCGCCAGGCCCAAGGCATGGCAGGTTCTTGATTTCATCATCGGCATATTGATGATGGTCTTTGCAGCCCTGTTAATTTGGCCAGTTTTCACCACATAATCCACAAGTGCGGGGTGTTATCCACACGGGTTGTGCACAAGTTTTACAAACAGTTGTTCACAAACTTATCCACAGGTGGGGATATCAATTGGCAGGTTGAGGATATTTTCGTGAAACATCAGGTCAATTGTTGTTTGGAGCTATCAAATGACAAGCGTGTAAGTTATTAACATTGTGGATTCCAGCTGTGGATAAGGGTCATTATCCGCCTGCCGTCAACACTCCCGTCGCTATCGGTTAAACTTTCGAATCCGTAGTTATTAACAAGCTACCGGTTCGTATATGCGCTATCTACAGGGGTTGTTTAAAAGTTATCCACAACTGGGGACAAGGTTGTGAGTATTGGGCAACATTGCTGGAATACCCTTGATTTCCCGGGCTGTCAGGCCTGTTAATACCTCCATGAGCCAGCAAGTTACACAGATGTAAGTTATTAACAGTGTGGATAATCTGTGTGGATAACGACAAGAGCCGTTTTCGAACGATTAACCTGTGAACTTTACTGCCTGTGCAGCGACATACACGGCAGCTAAAAGCAGTATTGAAAGACCGGACAGAAGCAGCAGCTGTGTTCTGGCTCGTTGTGGATTACTTCTCGGTATCAATACGATGCAGCACGCGGCAAGAATACCCGTGATCGCTCCGCCCAAGTGTCCCTGCCAGGAGATTCCGGAAACAACAAAGCCCAGGACAATGTTCAGCACCAGAATGATGCCCATTTGCCGCAGCGCCTGCTTATTCGAGCGGTAGACGACAAAGGTAGCGAGGAACAATCCGGCCAAAGCCCCAGAAGCACCCAAGGTGGCGCTCAACGGCGCACTGAGCAACAAGATGCCAAGAGATCCACCGAGAGCACTAACCAAGTACAGCCATGTAAATCGCAGCCTGCCCAGCTTGGGCTCGAGCAAGGTACCGAAGATATAGATGCCGTACATGTTCATGCCAAGATGCAGGAATGATCCCATGGAGTGCGCGAAGGCGCTCGTGATCAATCTCCACGGCTCATAGGCAGCTATGGCTGGTGCCAGGACCAGTGAATTGGTGAATCCCGGAATGACCCACTGCAGAATATAGACGAAGACGTTCAGCCCAATCACCGCGTAGGTGATGACCGGGGCGCCAGCGCGAAGCCGGCCGCCAAATTCGGTTTTCTGCTGGGGGAGGCTTCTATTGGCTTGGGCAACGCATTCAACGCACTGCACTCCCACTGGAGCGGAAACCTGGCATTCAGGACAGATTGGACGCTCACATCGGTTGCAAGACACATAGGACACCGTGTGGGGGTGTCGATAACACGTCGGTGTTGCTTGGCCCTGGGGATTAACCTGCCCGTAGGACATCGTTACCTGCCTTGTGTAGTGGGATCGTGCTTAAAGCTCAAGGCCCCGACAACACCATTGGGTGGATCGTCGGGGCCTCGCGGTATTGCGTCGGTGAATTACAGGGTCTCGATATCGACCGAGTTGATGACGACGTCTTCCAGTGGCTTGTCACGGCCATCGGTTGCTACAGCGTTCAGTGCGTCAACTACCTTGCGGGAGTCTGCATCGACAACTTCACCGAAGATGGTGTGCTTGCCCTGCAGCCAGGTGGTTGGAACGGTGGTGATGAAGAACTGCGAACCATTGGTTCCGCGGCCCATGCGGATGCCCGCGTTGGCCATGGCCAGCTTGTATGGCTCGTTGAAGTTCAGTTCTGGGTGGATCTCATCATCGAACTGGTAGCCCGGACCGCCGAAGCCCTGGCCCAGTGGGTCGCCACCCTGAATCATGAAGTCAGAGATGATGCGGTGGAAGATGGTTCCGCTGTACAGCGGGGTGTTGGTCTTTTGGTCACCGGACTCTGGGTGTACCCACTCCTGCTCACCGGTCGACAGGCCGACGAAGTTCTTTACGGTCTTAGGCGCATGGTTGCCGAAGAGATCGACAACGATATCGCCCAAAGTAGTGTGAATCGTGGCTTTATGAGTTGCGTTTGCGGTCATGCCTACATTCTTCCATGATCAAGGCGTGAGCCGCTAAATGCTGACGTACGCGTTGAGTGAAAATTTAGAACAATCTCTGATGGCTGCCTGGCTAACACTGGCCTGTGGCGCTGTAACTGCATAGGCTTGAGCTGTCGGATAGCGAGATCCTGTTTCAGTCTGGAGCAATGCATGAGCAAGAAGAGCAAAGTAGGAAAAGTACTAGCCGTAGGCTTGATTGCCGGAATCGTCGCGCTGCTGGTGGCTGTTTGGAAGGCCTCAAAACCCATTGAGGATCCATGGGAAAACGAACCTGCGCCGGCGCAGCCTCAGCAGCCTGTCGAGTCTCGCGAAGCAAGCGTAGAAGAAATCCGCGAGATCATTGAAGATGACAAATAAAATCTAGTTACTCACGAGTTTTCGGTTGGGCTTGTCCTCGTATCACTAGGGCAAGCCCAACGAGTATCACCAGAAGACCGGCATAGGTAGCCATGGAAACCACCTGTCCAAGGAACAGCGCCGCCAACAAGGCGGCCCCTGGGATCTCCAAGAGGATCAGTGTTGAAACCGTCAGCGGTCCAAGCACGTTAAGCAGATGATTCATTGCCGTATGCCCAAAGATCTGTGCGCATAAGGTCAGCAAGATGATGCCCAGCCAACCGTGGGCATCGAATCCCCAGATCGGCATGCCCGTGGCAAAACAAAGAAGCAGCAGAGCAAGAGCGGTAATCGCGTAGCAGCTCGAGGCATAGGTTGCTGTCGCCATCGTCCGCCGAGCTACTGATCCGGCCAGGGTGTAAACCGCCGCCAGCACACCGCCGGCCAGGGCCAGCACGTCGCCGAGCAGCGCCTCTGAGCTCAGGCCCATATCGAATCCGGTAATAAGAATGGCGCCGCCAAGCGAGACGGCCATGCCAATGAAAACCTTGGTGCGGTACTGGACGCCGCGCATCACCTGGAACACTGCAATCCAAACACCTTGGATACATACCAATGCGGTGCCGGCAGCGACGCTGGTAAGTCTCATCGAGTACATGAAACACACAAAGTGCAACGCCAAGGCAAGACCTGCAATGCCCGTGAATACCCATTCGCGTTTGGTCATAGCCAGATAAACGCGCGAGTTTTTTCGAAGCGCCGGAACACTGAGCACTGCCGCTGCCGCGCCATTGCGCCAGAAAGCCATGGACAGCACCGGAACACCAGGGAACGCGGCAATAATTGGCCCGGAAGCCGAGATTCCAATGATCCCGACCAGGGCAAGTAGTAACGTCACTAATTTAGATTACCGGTGCTTTGCACCAAGACAGTCCACCGGCCCCTGGAGGAAGTTTCAAGGACGCGATTCTTGCACGAATCAAGATATTCCAAAATTGAAATATATCTGATTCTTCCCCTGAATTTCGGGCTTTTTAGATCTTCTTCCGGCGCCAATAAGCAGCGATCATCGCTCCGGACAAGTTATGCCACACGGAGAATACTGCAGCTGGCAATGCCGCCTCCGGCGTGAAATATTGCTTGGCCAAACCGCCGGCCAATCCGGAATTCTGCATGCCAACTTCAATAGCCATCGTGCGCCGTGCGTCCTCTGGCACGCGCATCAGCACACCAATTCCATATCCGAGCATCAGGCCCAACCCGTTGTGCAGAATGACTGCAAGCAAAACCAGCAATCCGGCAGTCAGAATGGCCTGCGCGCTGCCGGCAACAATAATCGTCACTACGAAGGTAATGGCGATGACTGAGATCCACGGCAGGATCCCGGTCACCTTGAGCACAAGCCGGTTTAACAGCATGCGTAGCACCAAGCCCAGGACCACGGGAATCAGAACAATCTGAACAACACTGACGGCCATGGAACCGGCATCAACGGGCATGTACTGGCCCGCCAGCCACAACGCCAACAGGGGAGTGAGCGCCGGTGCAATCAAGGTGGAAACCGAGGTCATCGCCACCGACAGGGCAACATTGCCTCGAGCCAGATAGGAGACTACATTTGACGCGGTTCCGCCCGGTGCGCAACCCACCAGAATCAGGCCGGCAGCGAGCGCGGGATCCAGATGCAGCACCTTGGCGACGAGCCATCCCATGGACGGCATCACGACAAACTGGGCCACCACGCCGCCGAGTACCGGCAACGGGTTCTTAACCACTAGCGCAAAGTCTGGCAGGGTCAGCGTCAAGCCCATGCAGAACATGATCACCATCAACAGGGGACTGATCCATCCGGCAAAGCCGACAAATGTCTGGGGCAGCAGCATGCCGCACAGCCCGCCGAGCAGGATCAGCGCTGGAAAGAGCAGCACCGCAATGCGCGAGTCTTTGTCAATCTTTGCGGTGTCAGCTGCGTCGCGGACCACGCCCGAATTATCATTCAACACCTACGGTATCTTGCCACTAATTGCGGTTTACCAAAAATAGGAAGACAGATGTTAATGCACTGACCCAGTCATATTAACTTTCTTGTCATTGTCGGTCCCCATGCTGAAACTGTGAAGGTTGCAATCGTTGCTGAATCGTTCCTTCCCCACTTCAATGGGGTTACCAATTCTATTCTCAAGACGCTGGACCACTTGGCGCTCACCGGGCACGAGGCAGTGGTCATCACGCCTGCAGGTTCCTTGGCCAGCGAGCTGGCAGGTCACGGTGTGCCTCGGCAGTACAAGGGCTTCGCCATCCATACGGTGCCCTCCATGCCCCTGGCCAGCTACCCGGAAGTCCGGGTGGCAACCACCAGTGTTAACCGCTTGCGAAAGATCCTGGCGCGTGAACGCGTGGACGTGGTCCATCTGGCCAGCCCTTTTATTCTGGGGTGGCAGGGATTGCGTGCAGCCCAGGAACTGAATTTGCCCACCGTGGCGCTCTACCAAACCGAAGTTCCCAGCTATGCCGAGCGCTACAAGATGCCCTGGCTGACCCAGCGCCTCTGGGACCATGTCCGCGCCATCCATAGCGCTGCGGACCTGTCGCTGGTTCCCAGCACTTTTTCGTACCGCCAGCTGCAGGATCTGGGCATTGATCGCTTGAGGATCTCAGGCAGGGGAGTGGATACGGCCCAATTCACCCCGCGACGTCGAAATGAGCAATTCAGGCAGGCAGTGGCCCCCAATGGCGAGGTAGTCATCGGCTATGCAGGGCGCCTCGCTGCAGAGAAGCAGGTCGCCGATCTGAAGGCCTTGGCGGACCTGAAGAACACCAGGCTCGTCATCGTAGGTTCTGGGCCGCTGGAGGGTGAGCTGCGGGCTTTGCTGCCCACCGCGCACTTCACTGGATTCCTCTCCGGCGAACGCCTGGCTGAAGTCATGGCCTCCATGGATGTTTTTGTCCATCCAGGCGCCTCGGAGACCTTCTGCCAGACGATCCAGGAGGCCATGGCCTGCGGAGTTCCCGTGGTCGCTGTGGGCCGTGGCGGGCCGCTGGACCTGGTTGATTCCTCGCGCACCGGCTGGCTGTACCAGCCGGGAAATCTCAATGAGCTGCGCAGCCGGGTCAGCGACTTGGTCTACGACGATGCCAAACGCCTTG
This sequence comes from Glutamicibacter sp. FBE19, assembly GCF_015524875.1. NCBI lineage: Bacteria > Bacillati > Actinomycetota > Actinomycetes > Micrococcales > Micrococcaceae > Glutamicibacter > Glutamicibacter sp. FBE19. The sequence continues at coordinate 50,741 of NZ_JACKQN010000010.1, forward strand.
CTTTTGCCAGTGCCGCCTTGAGCAGCGTGCAGGACCGTTCATGGTTCAGCATTGGCGAGCAGCTGCTGGATCACTACCAGCACGTGCGGATGGCTCGAATCAGCCGCTAATTGGCGCAGATGAACCGGAAATGGAGAAGGGACGGAAAGCAGAAGCTTTCCGTCCCTTTTCTGTGGAGCCTAGGAGAATCG
>NZ_JACKQN010000010.1:51031-160641 GCF_015524875.1 Glutamicibacter sp. FBE19
AACTCCTGACATTCTGCTTGCAAAGCAGACGCTCTACCAACTGAGCTAAGGCCCCGTATTTATTTATCTGGTGTTCCACACCGACCAATCCAAAAGGATCAATCAAAAAGAATTAGCGGAAAGCTGATGCTTTCCGCCACTCTCTTTTGTGGAGCCTAGGAGAATCGAACTCCTGACATTCTGCTTGCAAAGCAGACGCTCTACCAACTGAGCTAAGGCCCCAAAAGCTTTAGGAAACTTGATCGGCTACCTGATGCCAGGTTTCCTTTGTTTCCGAAGAAGCCTTCGCTTTCTTGACCAAGACTACCGCAGCAGCCGCAATCGTTGCGAGAACCAGGAACTTTTTCATTACTTCCCCTTTCTCTCCAGCAAGGTTTCCGTGGGCGTACCAAGACTTGAACTTGGGACCTCTTCGTTATCAGCGAAGCGCTCTAACCGCCTGAGCTATACGCCCTTGCTTTTGTTTGTTCCCTTTGGAACGAAATAAAACTCTACCGGGGATTTCCAGAAGATACAAATCGAGCCCGGGTGTCATGCATCACAACATGAAACCCGGGCTCGACTAGGGGTGTTTCTAGTCGTCGGTGAGGGTTACACCGATGCCGCCAACTAGCGATGCGGCAATGTTGTACAGCACTGCACCCAGCATGGAGACGATGGATATGACCACGACGTTCACCACGGCAATGATTGTCGCGTAAGAGGCCACCTGTCCCAGGGACATGCTCTGGCGCAGGTCGAAGCCGCCTTCAGCCATGGCATCGCGAATCAGCGTGTTGAATGCGTCAAACGTGCCCATCAAGTCCAGGAGGGCCCAGATGCCCACAGCAGCGACTACGGTGATGACACCGAAGGCTACCGAGAGCAGGAAGGCCAGTTTCAGTACCGAGAAGGGCTCAACCTTGGAAACCAGCAGGCGTGCCTTGCGGACCTTGGCCTTGGGCGCCGGGCGAACCAGGCGCTCCTGGCCGTTAGCCGGACGCTGGGCGGCCGGGCGGGCGCCTGCAGGGCGAGCCTGGCCGGCAGCTGGCTTGGCGCCTGCTGCGGCTGGGCGGCTGCCGGTGCCAGTTGGTGCCGGACGCTTTACCTGGGTAGGTCGCGGCGCTTCGCTCTTCGGGGCACTGCCGCTGGGGCGTGGCGTCGAGGGCGTGCTCATGCGTTACCTCCGTTAGTGGTGTCATCTTCCTGGGCGTCCGATTCGGTTTCCGGCGCGGTGGATGACTGATCGATCGTGTTTTCTGCGTCCAACGTTACGGCATCTTCCTCCAAGTTCTCTTCGAGCTCGGTCTCCGAGTTCTTGGCAACCGCAATAATGTTGTCCTTCTTATCCGGCTTGGCGAAGATGACGCCCATGGTGTCGCGGCCCTTGGCAGGAACCTGCGCCGCGGCCGAGCGGACCACCTTGCCCGAGCCCATGACCACGAGGACCTCATCGGTCTCGTCGACGATCATCGCGCCCACCAGCTCGCCGCGTTCCTCGTTGAGCTTGGCCACCTTAATGCCCAAGCCACCACGGGATTGCACGCGGTATTCGGCGACCTCGGTGCGCTTGGCATAGCCCTCGTTGGTCACCGTGAACACGAAGGAATCCTCGCGGACCACATCGGCGGCCAGCAGCTCGTCGCCCTCGCGGAACTTCATGCCGGTCACGCCGCTGGTCGCGCGGCCCATCGGGCGCAGCGCGGTGTCGGTGGCGGTGAAGCGCACCGACTGGCCCTTGCGCGAGACGAGCATCACATCATCGGATTCGCTGACCAGCTGCGCGGAGACCAGTTCGTCGTCGTCGCGCAGGTTGATGGCGATCACCCCGGCGGTGCGGTTGGTGTCGTAGTCCTCCAGGCGGGTCTTCTTCACCAGGCCGTTGCGGGTGGCCAGCATCAGGTAGGCAGCGTCCTGGTAGGTGCGCAGATCCAGCACCTGGGCGATGTGCTCATCGGGCTGGAAGGCCATCACGTTCGCCACGTGCTGGCCCTTGGCGTCGCGGCCGGCTTCGGCCAGCTCGTAGCACTTGGTGCGGTACACGCGCCCGTGATTGGTGAAGAACAGCAGCCAGTTGTGCGTGGAGGTGACGAAGAAGTGCTCCACCACGTCGTCCCCGCGCAGGTTCGCGCCCTTGATGCCCTTGCCGCCGCGGGCCTGCGAGCGGTAGTTGTCGATGCGGGTGCGCTTGACGTAGCCGCCGCGGGTGATGGTGACGACCATTTCCTCTTCGGGAATCAGGTCCTCGACGCTCATGTCGCCGTCGTAGCCCATGAGGATCTTGGTGCGGCGGTCATCGCCGTGCTTGTCCACGATCTCGCCGAGTTCTTCGGCGACGATTTCGCGCTGGCGGGCAGGGGAAGCGATGATGGCCTGGAATTCGGCGATCATGCGCTCGAGCTCCGCGTGGCGATCCTGGATCTTCTGGCGCTCGAGGGCGGCCAGGCGGCGCAGCTGCATATCGAGGATGGCGCGGGCCTGGTCCTCGTCGATGCTCAGCAGCTCCATCAGCCCGTCGCGGGCCGCCTCGGTGGTGGCCGAACGGCGGATCAGCGCGATGACCTCGTCAAGAGCGTCCAGCGCCTTGAGCAGGCCGCGCAGGATGTGGGCCTCTTCTTCGGCCTTCTTCAGGCGGAACTGGGTGCGGCGCACGATCACTTCGATCTGGTGGGTCACCCAGTGGCGGATGAACCCGTCCAGCGGCAGGGTGCGCGGCACCCCGTCGACGATCGCGAGCATGTTCGCCGAGAAGTTGGTCTGCAGCTCGGTGTGCTTGTACAGGTTGTTCAGCACCACCTTGGCCACGGCATCGCGCTTGAGCACGATGACCAGGCGCTGGCCGGTGCGGCCCGAGGTCTCGTCGCGCATATCGGCGATGCCGGCGATCTTGCCGTCGCGGACCAGCTCGGCGATCTTCACCGCGAGGTTGTCCGGGTTGGCCATGTACGGCAGCTCGGTGACCACCAGGCAGGTGCGGCCCTGGATTTCCTCCACGTTGACGACTGCGCGCATGGTGATCGAGCCGCGGCCGGTGCGGTAGGCGTCGGCGATGCCCTTGGTGCCCAGGATCATCGCGCCGGATGGGAAGTCCGGGCCCTTCACGCGCAGCATCAGCTCGGCGAGCAGCTCCTCGCGGGTGGCTTCCGGGTTCTTCAGGTACCACTGCACGCCCTCGGCCACTTCGCGCAGGTTGTGCGGCGGAATGTTGGTGGCCATGCCCACGGCGATGCCGGAGGAGCCGTTGACCAGAAGGTTCGGGAAGCGCGCCGGCAGAACGGTGGGTTCCTGGTTCTTGCCGTCGTAGTTGTCCTGGAAATCAACGGTGTTCTCGTTGATGTCGCGGACCATTTCCATGGCCAGCGGGGCCATCTTCGTTTCGGTGTAACGCTGGGCGGCGGCGCCGTCGTTGCCCGGGGAGCCGAAGTTGCCCTGGCCCAGGGCCAGCGGGTAGCGCATGACCCAGTCCTGGATCAGGCGGACCAGCGCATCGTAGATCGCGGTGTCGCCGTGCGGGTGGTACTGGCCCATGACTTCGCCGACCACGCGGGCGCACTTGTTGTAGGCGCGCTCGGGGCGGTAGCCGCCGTCGAACATCGCGTACAGCACGCGGCGGTGCACTGGCTTCAGGCCATCGCGCACGTCGGGCAGCGCACGGCCGACGATGACGGCCATGGCGTAGTCCAGGTAGGACCGCTGCATTTCGGTCTGCAGGTCGATCTGGTCGATGCGCCCGCCGTCATGGACCGGCTCGAGGACCTCGCCGTCCATGGGTTCGTTCTCAGGGGTTTGCTCGTCGCTCAATTTTTTCCCTTACAAGTCAAAAAGTCTTCGGTGGATGATCTATCGGCGCGGCCGATCAGATATCCAGGAAGCGCACGTCCTTGGCGTTCTGCTGGATGAAGTTGCGGCGGGACTCGACGTCCTCGCCCATCAGCACGGAGAAGACCTCGTCTGCGGCTGCGGCGTCATCCATGGTGACCTGGCGCAGCGTGCGGTGCTCCGGATCCATGGTGGTGTCCCACAATTCCGAGTAGTCCATCTCGCCCAGGCCCTTGTAGCGCTGGATGCCGTTGTCCTTGGGCAGGCGCTTGTTGGCGGCCTGCCCGGCCAGCAGCGAGTCATCGCGTTCCTTGTCGGAGAACACGTAGTCGTGCGGGGCGTTGGACCACTTGATGCGGTACAGCGGAGGAGCGGCCAGGAAGACGTAGCCGTGCTCGATCAGCGGGCGCATGAAGCGGAAGATCAGGGTCAGCAGCAAGGTGGTGATGTGCTGGCCGTCGACGTCCGCATCGGCCATCAGCACGATCTTGTGGTAGCGCAGCTTGGCCATGTCGAACTCTTCGCCGATGCCGGTGCCGAAGGCGGTGATCATCGCCTGCACCTCGGCATTGCCCAGCGCGCGGTCCAGGCGGGCCCGCTCCACGTTCAGGATCTTGCCGCGCAGCGGCAGGATGGCCTGGGTGTGAGGGTCGCGTCCGCGCTTGGCCGAGCCGCCTGCGGAGTCGCCCTCCACGATGAACACCTCGCACTCGACGGGGTTCTTCGAGGAGCAGTCCGAAAGCTTGCCGGGCATGCCGAAGGATTCCATCGGCGACTTGCGGCGGGCGTTGTCGCGGGCCTTGCGCGCGGCCATGCGGGCCTGCGAGGCCAGCTGCGCCTTGCGGATGATGTCGCGCGCCACGTTCGGATTGCGCTCGAACCAGTCGCTGAGCTCTTCGTTGACCACGCCCTGGACGAATCCGCGGGCGATCGAGTTGCCCAGCTTGGTCTTGGTCTGGCCTTCGAACTGCGGCTCGGAGAGCTTGACCGAAATGACTGCGGTCAACCCTTCGCGGGCGTCCTCGCCGGTGAGGTTGTCGTCCTTTTCGCGCAGGATCTTGTTATCGCGTGCGTAGCGGTTGAGCAGGCCGGTCAGGGCCGCGCGGAAGCCTTCTTCGTGGGTTCCGCCCTCATGGGTGTTGATGGTGTTCGCATAGGTGTGCACGGACTCGGCGTAGGCGCTGGTCCACTGCATGGCGATTTCCACGCTGATGCCGCGGGCCGCATCCTCGGATTCGAAGGCGATGACCTCGTCGTGGACCAGTTCGATCTTCTTGGCGGCGTTCAGGTGCTTGACGTAATCCAGCAGGCCGTCCTTGTACAGGTAGTCCACGGTTCGTGGCTTGACTACCTGGTTTTCGATCTCTTCTTCGACTTCGGCTTCGGGCTCGGCGTTTTCGGGAATGCGCTCGTCGGTCAGCGTGATCCGCAGGCCCTTGTTCAGGAAGGCCATCTGCTGGAAGCGGGCACGCAGCGTTTCGAAGTCGAATTCGGTGGTCTCGAAGATTTCCGGATCCGGGTAGAAGGTCTGGCTGGTGCCGGTGAGCTCGGTTTCCTCGCCCTGGGTCAGCGGACTGGTGGTGACGCCGCCGTTGCCGAAGCTGATGCGCCACGCGTGGCCCTGGCGGCGCACGACAGTGTCCACCCGGCGCGAGAGCGCGTTAACCACGGAAATGCCCACGCCGTGCAGGCCGCCGGACACGGCATAGCCGCCGCCGCCGAACTTGCCGCCGGCGTGCAGGATGGTCATGACTACCTCAACGGTGGGCTTGCCCTCGGTGGGGTGCACATCCACGGGGATGCCTCGGCCGTTGTCTTCACAACGCACGCCGCCATCGGCCTGCAGGGTGACGTTGATGGTGTCGCAGTATCCCGCCAATGCCTCATCGACGGAGTTGTCGACAACTTCGTAAACCAAGTGGTGCAGGCCGCGAGGGCCAGTGGAACCGATGTACATGCCCGGACGTTTGCGTACCGCTTCGAGTCCTTCGAGGACGGTAATATCCTGGGCGCCATAGGTATGTTCGACTTTGGAAGTCATCGATTCCGCGGGAACCTGGCTTTCTGCCGGATCCTGCGGTGAAGCATTTTCAGTAGACACGGGTGCTACGAACTCCTCGAATTTGGCGCGCGATCACTTTCGGCACTCAGTGCAGCATCTCCGGTGATCATGGTCTGGAGGGGCATCGCCACAGGGCTTAACCCGCGGCAACGCCATTTCACTACCTCTAATTCTACCGCGTAGAGCAAAATAATCGGTGCTCCTGTGGCCTAAATCAGCCACATAAAGCTAGTAATTGACCATCTGAGCCAGTTTCGGAGCTCAAGTGAGGGGGGATCCACCCTCCGGGTCCGTTAGTGCGCCATGTGCCGTATCAGCAATTTTCACCCATAGGTGTCGCGAGGGCCGCGGCCGGCCACCGAACGCATCCCATGGCGCCAGGAAGGCGCATTCGGACCGAGCACCTTGAGCACGGTGACGATCCCGGGGCCCAATTCCGCATCGAATTTCTTCAGAATATCGTGGCTGAGTAGGCGCATTTGCGCAGCTCGTGCGGTTGTATCGCAGCGCATCACCACTACCGAATCTTCAAAAGATTCCGGTTTGCAGTGCTTCGCGTTGTCTTCGCCGATGATGTCAGCCCATCGGCCAAGCACCGACCCAACAGCGACCTGTGTATTCCAGCCGCGGGATTTGGACAAGCGCGAAACGACTTCGCCAATAGCGCGCGGGTCGCGAATTGCGCCCTCGGAAGATTCCGGTTTTTCCGCAGCGAATCCGCGACGGGCAGCTTGGCGCTTGCGGACCTTTTCCATTCGCGCCGCGTCAACGCGTCGCTCGCCGCGTTCTTCGGCGAGCTTGCGCATCCGGTTCAGCAATGCCGTGGCGGCGTCGATTTCCGGATCAAAACGATGTTCGTCGCGTTCTTCGGGTTCACGCATCGACGACCTGGCCAGGGGATACCTGGAAGAAATGTCCCTTCAGGGCTTCGGGAACATCTTCGGCAACTGCGGCGGTGACCAGTACTTGCTCGGCTCCGGCAACGATATGCGCCAGCCGGTCCCGGCGAGTGGTGTCGAGCTCGGCAAAAACGTCGTCCAGGATCAAGATGGGTCCAGAACCTGGGCGTGGATCATCGTCGCCGAAGACGCGATAGGCAGCAAGCCGCAGGGCCAGGGCAAAGGACCAGGTTTCACCGTGGGATGCATAGCCTTTGGCCGGAGTCGGGCCGAGAATCAAGGCAAGATCATCACGGTGCGGGCCAAACAGCGAGATGCCCCGGTCAAGTTCGCGGCTGCGGTTTGCCTCAATGGCATTGAGCAGGAGATCTTGAATTTCTTCCTGGTTCAGCTCCTCGAGCGAAGCGGCGGGAAGGCTGTTCTCGTCGCTTTCGCTCTCCAAGGACGATCGGTAGATTGCCCTTGCGTCTTTGGCGCCATCGGCCAGGTCGGCATACGCCGCCTGCATATATGGCCTAATCAGCATAAGAACATCGAGACGTCCGCGAATAAGCCGCGCACCGCAGGTCGCCAGCTGCAAGTCCCAGGCCCTCAGCGTGTTTTCCTGCGATGAACTGAGCTTGGACTTTCCTCGAATCGACTTCAGCAGCGCGTTGCGCTGCTTCACGATGCGTTCGTAGTCGCTTTTGGTTCCCGCTTCTACTGGATGCAAGGCAACAAGAAGTTCGTCCAGGAACTTGCGCCGATGCGAAGGGTCGCCCTTCACCAATGACAAGTCCTCTGGGGCAAATAACACGGTTCTGACCAAGCCGAGAATCTCGCGTGCCCGCACGGGATTGGCGCGGTTGATCCTGGCCCGGTTGAGCTTGCCGCTGGTGATCTCGACTTCCAGCGTTGTGGTTTGGCTTCCGCGATGCACGGTGCCTCGGATGAGCGCCCGTTCCGCACCAAAATTCAGCAGGGGAGCATCGTTGCTGACTCGGTGCGAAGCCAAGTTAGCCAGGTATCCGATGGATTCAACGATGTTGGTTTTGCCAACACCGTTGGGGCCAATGAGCACGTTAATGCCAGGAGCCAGGTGCACGTCGGCCTGCGCATACGAGCGGAAACTCGTGAGTGAAAGCTGCGATATATACACCGAGGTCCTGACAGAAACGAGGTGGTGGAGGAAAAATCATCCACCACGCAATTGGGCTAGTTCGAGTTTGGCAAGCGTACCGGCATCACGAGGTAGCGGTACTGATCCTGATCGGCTTCATCCAGCTTTTTCTGACCCGTGAGCATGGCTGGCTTTGGCGCGCTGGTGAAGGAGAAGCGCACGAAGTCAGTGGTGAACGAGTTCAAGCCTTCAGAAAGGAAGGTTGGGTTGAAGGCAACCACAATGTCCTCGCCGCGCAAGGAGGCAACAATGGCTTCTTCAGCCTGGGCATCCTCGCCGGTCCCGGCGTCCAAGGTCAGCTGGCCATCGGTGAATGCCATGCGTACCGGGGTATTGCGTTCGGCAACAACTGATACACGGCGTACTGCTTCCATGAGTTCGCTGGTGCGAACCGTTGCATGGATTGGGGTATCGCTTGGGAACAGCGAGCGAATCTTCGGGTATTCGCCATTGATCAGCAACGACGTGGTCCGGCGGTTGGAGCTTTCGAAACCAACCATGTCGCCCTTTTCGCTGATGGCCAGCTTCAGTTCGCCAGCGCCCGAGAGCGTTTTGGCAACTTCGCTCAGAGTCTTGGCCTTGATCAAGAACGAGGTGGAGATCTCCGACGTATTTGGAGTCCAGTTCAGTTCACGTAGCGCCAAGCGGTAGCGGTCAGTAGCCAGGAAAGTGATCAGATCATTCTCAATCTCAACCTTGATGCCGGTAAGCACTGGAAGAGTGTCATCCTTGGAAGCTGCAACGATGACCTGGGCAACAGCAGCAGAGAAAGCCTGGCCATCAATGGTGCCGGCAATTGCTGGAAGATCCGGCAACGTTGGGTATTCATCAACTGGCATGGTCGCCAGGTGGAAGCGCGAGCGGCCACAGGTCAATGAAATCTTTGAACCCTCGGTTTCCAAGGTCACCGTGGAATTTGGCAATGAGCGGGTGATCTCAGCCAAGAGCTTGCCTGAGACCAGGATTGAGCCTTGCTCAGAGATATCTGCAGGAATCTCGATATGCGAAGAAATCTCATAATCAAAACCCTCGAGGCGAACTAGGCCTTCGTGGGTGGTGATCAAAATGCCAGCCAGTACTGGTGAGGGTGGGCGTTGTGCCAGGGACCGTGCGGTCCAGGATACGGCTTCTGCCAATACATCCTTTTCAACGCTGAACTTCACGAAAAATCCGCCTTTCGGACACCCTTGAGTCTTAAGTCAGGCCAAGAAGGTTGTTCCCTCGCCAAGTTCTTAAGCATAGAGCAGGTAGTTGCACGTTTTCTCCATCTAATCTTGCCACGTCCTGCAGATGCAAAGGCAGCCCTCGATTTCATTTGTTGATGAGAGAGCTGCGAAGGCAAATTTTGAACAGGTTTGGTTCGCGAGTCAGGAGTGGACTCGTTATTTGGATGAATAAGTGTTTAAAGGAGGAGTGTTAATAACCCCTGTTGATACTGTGGATAAGCCTTGAATCCCCAGAACCTACGGCAATTGTGCATGTGAACAATCTGTGGTTGAAGCTGACACTGAGTTCCAAGGCCTTGTTGAAACTCAGTTCCACGATTTTTAACGTCCACATAGGTAGCCACCTTTATCCGCAGGTAGTCACCAGATCGTCCACAGATTTATCCACACCTGTGGTTTCTTGTTATTCAGTGTTCCCGCTGGCTCTGCTTGATGCGGTTCGTTAACTCGGTGACTTGGTTAAAGATGGCTCGACGCTCCGCCATAAGCTCTCGGATCTTGCGATCCGCGTGAATCACGGTCGTGTGGTCACGCCCGCCAAGTTCGGCACCGATCTTTGGCAAAGACATGTCGGTAAGCTCACGCAGCAGATACATGGCGATCTGGCGAGCAGTAACCAAAGTACGGGTTCGAGACTTGCTGTTCAGCTCATCAATGGACAGCCCGAAGTACTCGGCTGTTTGCTTGATAATCGTCGACGGGGTGATTTCCTGGGCTCCGTCTTCACTGATCAAGTCCTTGAGCACGGTTTCGGCCAGGGCAAGGTCAACGGCCTGATTATTCAAGGAAGCGAATGCGGTGACTCGAATCAAGGCACCTTCAAGCTCGCGGATGTTCGTGGAGATGCGCGAAGCGATGTACTCCATCACGTCACCTGGAGCCGAGAGATTTTCTGCATCGGCCTTCTTGCGCAGAATCGCAATACGCGTCTCGAGCTCTGGCGGCTGAATATCAGTGAGCAGACCCCACTCGAAACGAGAACGCATGCGGTCCTCAAAGCCCTGCAGCTGCTTTGGCGGCAGATCAGAGGTGATCACAACCTGCTTATTGTGGTTATGCAGCGCATTGAAGGTATGGAAGAACTCTTCCTGGGTAGCGTCCTTGTTGGCCAGGAACTGAATATCGTCAATGAGCAAGATGTCGACGTTGCGATAAGTCTGCTTGAAGCTTGCACCCTCATCATCACGAATGGAGTTGATGAAGTCGTTGGTGAACTCTTCTGAATTGACGTAGCGAACGCGGATGCCCTTGTAGAGGTGCCGTGCGTAATGGCCGATGGCGTGGAGCAGGTGAGTCTTGCCCAACCCGGAGTCGCCGTAGATAAACAGCGGGTTGTAGGCCTTGGCCGGTGCTTCGGCAACGGCAACTGCCGCGGCATGCGCGAAGCGGTTCGAGGAGCCAATCACGAAGGTATCGAAAATGTACTTCGGATTCAGGCGGCCGAACTCTTGAGAGTTTGATGGGGGAGTCGGCTGCGGTGCCGGCTGCGGTCGCGGGCCCGGAGGTTCGGTCACCGCCGGAGCGGCTGGTGCCGGCGCACTGGTTTCGGGGACTTCTTCATCCATCTCATCCGACAGCGACAGATCAACACTGACGGCGCAACGAATGTCGTCCTGGAATACTTCGCGTAGCGCTTCATCCAGTGGTTCGCGCAGCTGGGTCTGCAAAATGTCGCGGGTCAGGTCATTGGGAACTGCCACGAGCAGAGTCGTGCCAATCAGACCTTGGGGCTTCGCCAACGATACAAAGGCACGGTAGCGCGCCTTGACTCGATCATCGTCTTCGATCTTTCGAATTACCTGGCGCCAGGAGCTACCAATGCTATTGGTCTCGTCGCTGCTCACTAAGGGCGCCCCACTCTCGTCAAAAATGCAATGTTAGTCACACGAATCCTGTTTCAAAGGCTCGAAAACGACGTTTTTTGGACGACGTCTCCATTGATTCTATCCACCATCCACACAGTTATGCACAGCCAGGTGGAAAAAGTTGACCCCAAAGGTGTGGAAAACGGGTTTTCCCTTGAAAATGTGCGTTTTAAGCTTCGAGATGACTAGCACTTTCATGTGAGCATGTGAATTTTCTTTCCTTCTCCACGGAAGTAATCCACAACTTTGGGGTAGATTATTCACAGGCCATCATTTCTGATCCGGCTTGTTGGCGGTAGTTCCGCGCCAATTTGACCTACGGCGCGCATTTTTCTATTGTTGTTCAGTCCTGTGTGCTTCATTTTGCGACTTGCTCATTTTCGAAGAGCCCGCAAATAACGCACATTTTATAAGAAATTACGAGCGTCAACCTGTTGTTATCGAGTTAGCTGGTCAACGGGAAGAACGCATCATCTAGATCGTCTTGGAGTGTCACCGTGAGCAAGCGGACTTTTCAGCCTAACAACCGTCGTCGTTCGAAGAAGCACGGTTTCCGTCTTCGTATGCGTACCCGTGCAGGTCGTGCCATCCTTTCGGCACGTCGTGGCAAGGGCCGCACCGAACTCTCAGCATAAACTTGCTAATCAGCTGTTGGCTTCATGATTTCAACGAGCTCAACTAAAGAGCTGGTCCAAAAAACATGTTGCCAAAGAATCAGCGACTGCGCCTAGCGCAGGATCTTACAGCCACAGTACGTTCCGGCGTCCGAAGCGGACGCCGGAACGTCGTGCTATATGCACGCCGTCGTCAAACCGAAGAGTTTGCCGGGGACCGGTTTGGATTCATAGTTTCCAAGGCTGTTGGTATTGCCGTTAAAAGGAACCTCGCTAAACGACGAATGCGGGAAATTGCCCACGAGCTTCGGCGCGTAGATGGCGATATCGACATTGTCGTGCGGGCCCTTCCTGGCGCTGCGGAACTTTCGTGGGAAGAACTTCGTTCCCAAATAAACGCATCTTTTTCAGCTGCGTTGCGGAAGCTCGAGGATCGCTGATGCGTAAGGATTCTGCTCCCCGGACCGGTGTGCTGTGGTTCATCATCGATATTCCACGCAACGTCGTCATCGGGATGCTCAAGATCTACCGAAAAATCATCTCGCCATTATATGGCGATGTATGCCGATACTTTCCTAGCTGTTCTGCCTATGGGCTCGAAGCAGTGACTCAGCACGGCGTTATCAAAGGTGCCGGACTGACCACTTGGCGTATCCTTCGGTGCAATCCGTGGTCACACGGAGGCGTCGATCATGTTCCCGAGGGACCAAGGATTTGGCCAGAAGGCAAACTGCCGAGGATCATAGTTCTGAATCATCCTGTGATTCCCGACGATGAAGACGCCGCGGATAGCGGCCGCAAGGAGCTCGACCACTGATGAACAACTTCCTAGACACGATATTGACTCCGTTTACATATGCGGTGTCGTGGGTTTTGTGGGCATTCCACGAACTGTTCACCCGGATTGGGATGGATGAAGGGTCAGGCGTCACCTGGACCCTGTCGATCATCTTCCTTGTGTTGCTGATCCGTACCTTGCTGATTCCAGTCTTCGTCAAGCAGATCAAGTCGCAGCGCGCCATGCAGGCCCTTCAGCCTGATCTGCGCAAGCTGCAGGCCAAGTACAAGGGCAAGACCGACCAGATGTCGCGCCAGGCTATGGTTCAGGAACAGCAAGCGCTGTTCAAGAAGCATAAGACCAACCCGCTGTCGTCGTGCCTTCCGCTGTTGATTCAGATGCCGTTCTTCTTTGCGCTGTTCCGCGTACTGAATAACGCCTCCCATGCCAGCGAGAACCACCAAGCAGTTGGCGCGCTGTCCGTTGAGAACATCCGCAGCTTTGACAGCGCACAGATCCTCGGCGCCCCGCTGTCCGAGACGTTCCTGGGCACCATCAACTCCGGAAACACCAACTGGGCCGTAGTAATCGTGGCCGTGATCATGATCCTTGCGATGATCGCTTCCCAGTTCTTCACCCAGCGCCAGCTGATGACCAAGAACATGAGCAAGGAGGCCCTCGAGGGGCCGTTCATGCAGCAGCAGAAGATGATGCTGTACATCCTGCCGCTGGTCTTCGGTATCGGTGGTATCAACTTCCCTATTGGTGTTCTGATTTACTGGACCGCAACCAACCTGTGGACCCTGTGCCAGCAGTTCTGGGTCATCCGCAACAACCCTACGCCAGGCTCGCAGGCCGAGCGCGAGCTGAACGCCCGCCGTGCCGAAAAGGGCCTGCCACCGGTAGGCGTGAAGAAGGAAGATGCAGCCGCTGCTGCCGAAGAAGCCGCCCAGCAGGCTGCCAAGGGCCAGCGCGAACAGCCAAAGCGTAATAACCGCCGGAAGAAGAAGTAGCGATGACTGCAACTGAGAATATCGACGCACCAGAACTTGAAGCCCCGATCGATAACGAGCAGGAGGTTCTGGACGAGGGCGAAGTCGCTGCCGACTACCTCGAGGAACTTCTTGATATCGCCGATCTCGATGGAGATATCGACATCGAAATCCGCGGTGGACGTACCTACATTTCCATCGTGACCGAGGACGACGACACGTCCTTGGACAGCCTGGTGGGCGAAAACGGAGAGACCCTTGACGCTCTCCAGGAACTGACCCGGCTAGCAGTTCTTACGGCCACTGGTGAGCGTTCACGCCTGATCCTGGACATTGCGGGCTACCGTGCAGACCGTGCAGAGCAGCTCAAGAAGCTGGCTGAGGACGCTATTGCCAACGCCCGTGATACCGGCGAAAAGGTTCATTTGGAGCCAATGAGCGCATACGAGCGCAAGCTTGTGCACGACGTGATTGCCGAAGCAGGATTGCATTCGGAGTCCGAAGGCGAATCAACTCGACGCCATATCGTTGTTTCGGTATTGGACAGTTAAGCAAGAATACGCACCAGCGTGATGATCGACCTAAAGGACCAAGACCATGACTGAGGATCTCAGCCTTACTGCAGAAGAGACCCTGGCCGCCGAAAAGATCTTCGGCGACCGCCTGGATCTAGCCAAGCGCTACGTTCAGCATCTGGCTACCTCAGGCATCGAGCGCGGACTGCTTGGGCCGCGTGAGGTTCCACGCTTGTGGTCGCGCCATGTGCTCAATTGTGCAGTGATTGAATCCGTGATGGAGCAAGACGTCGAGGTAGCTGACGTAGGCTCCGGGGCAGGCCTTCCAGGCCTATGCCTCGCCATCGCGCGCCCAGACTTGAAGCTCACTCTGATTGAGCCTCTGGAACGTCGCTGCATCTGGCTGTCCGAAGTAATCGAGGACCTTGGCCTTGATAACGTGACCGTCATGCGCGGCCGCGCCGAGCAAATGGTAGATGTGGTTAACGCACGCTACGTCACCGCACGCGCGGTGTCCGCGCTGGCTAACTTGGCCGGCCTGACTATCCCGCTGCTGCACGGCCAGGGCGAACTGATTGCTATCAAGGGCCGGTCGGCTGCCGAAGAAATCGACAAGGCCTCAAAGGCCATTCGTAAGCTTGGTGGCAAAGAAACTGAAGTCTTGACCATCGGCGAAGATTTGCTTCCAGAGCCTACTACGGTGGTTCGCATTAAGGTTGGCTAGCCCAACGCGATAGTCTGTTAACTAGTTCTGGGTGTGCGGTGACTTCATTTTGCAGAGTTCTGCCAAATGAAATTATTTAGCAATCTCAATAACTTGTTTTGAATGTTTCACGTGAAACATTGTCGGTGCAGCCATCAATATAGGCTTCACCAATTCACGAGGAGGAGTTTTACCTGTGTCCAAGACTAAGAGCTCGTCGGATAGTGCTTTTGACTTCAGTGACTCTTCCTCGCCATTGGCTACGCAGATAGCTAGCGAACATCGTCGTCGCGAAGCTTTGGAGGCCCGAACGGTGCCAGCTCCCGAGAAAACCCGTTATTTCACAGTCTCGAACCAAAAGGGTGGCGTCGGTAAAACCACCACCACAGTTAACCTGGCTGCCGCATTGGCCAAGGGTGGCTTGAACGTTTTGGTCATCGACATTGATCCGCAGGGAAACGCATCGACCGCTTTGGGAATTGAGCATCATTCCGAAGTAGATAGCATCTATGACGTACTAATCAACGATCTTCCATTGTCTGAGGTTGTGGCCACGTGCCCGGACCTGCCATCATTACAGGTTGCGCCGGCAACCATTCACCTGGCAGGTGCGGAAATCGAGCTCGTTTCCCTGGTCGCGCGTGAACAGCGCTTGCAGCGCGCACTAGACGATTACGCGCGTACTCGCCAGCGCGAGGGACTGCCGCGTCTTGACTATGTCTTCATCGACTGCCCGCCAAGCCTGGGACTTCTTACCGTCAACGCCTTTGTGGCTGCCCGTGAGGTCCTGATCCCTATACAGTGCGAGTACTATGCGCTTGAAGGTTTGAGCCAGCTGCTGAAGAACATCGAGATGATTCAGAAGCATCTGAATTCCAAGCTCACTGTTTCCACCATCTTGCTGACGATGTACGACGGACGCACCAAGCTGGCAGCTCAGGTTGCCAACGAAGTGCGAGAGCACTTCCCGGAACAAGTACTTGATGCTGTCATTCCCCGGTCAGTACGAATCTCTGAAGCTCCAAGCTACCAGCAAACTGTGATCACCTACGATCCAAACTCAACCGGCGCCCTGTCGTACTCCGAAGCTGCCTATGAGATGGCTGAACGAGGCGCCTAGACCGGCGCATCTAATCTCCGTGAAGTAGCTAATATTTTCAGATGAAAATATTTGTTTTTCCGGTGAATACTCGGTAGTTCAGTACGGTGAGCAACACCTGCACCAACTCTCTGTAAGCATCCCCGGTTCAATGTCTAAAAACAGTAGACTAGTCTCGGGCTGAATGTTCGGACGAAAGGGCGTGCAATAATCATGGCAGAGAAGAAGCGTGGATTGGGCAGGGGACTGGGAGCACTCATCTCGAGTTCGCCGGTGTCGGAGTCTGTCGAAGAGACCAACGATGTTTCACGTGAAACAACCAAGCCTGAGGTTAAGTCGGTTCCTGGTAAAGCCAAGGCATCACGCCCCGTTGACATGTTCTTCGAACCTGGACGCAAGTCTTCAACGCCAAAGCCTGCCACTGCGACCACTAAGTCAGCGAAGCGCCCTCGCGCTACCATGCCCGGCTTGAACACGACCCTTGCGTCGAAGGCGAACTCAGCCGAAGAGGCTTCCGTGAAAGCGGCAGAACCAGTCAAGGCAAGCGCGGAGTCAGCGGCAAAAGACGTAGTGCCGACAACCCCGATCGAAAACTCATCAGGTCTGGTAGAAGTGCCTGGTGCACAGTTTGCTGAACTTGATGTAAAACTGATCCACCCTAACCGTAAGCAGCCCCGCACCAATTTCGATCAGGAGCACATGGATGAGCTCATCCATTCCATTCGAGAAATTGGACTGCTTCAGCCCATCGTAGTTCGCCCATCACGCGAATCTGATGATGAACCATACGAACTCGTAATGGGTGAACGTCGTTGGCGTGCCACCCAGGCAGCGGGTCTAGAAACGATTCCCGCGATCATCCGTGATACGCAGGACACCGACCTTCTGCGTGACGCATTACTTGAAAATCTCCACCGATCGCAGCTGAATCCACTCGAAGAAGCTGCGGCTTATCAGCAGCTTTTAGAGGAATTTAACTGTACTCAAGAGGTACTTTCAGATCGCATTGGCCGATCGAGATCACAGATCTCCAACACGATCCGCCTCATGAAGCTTCCACCGTTGGTACAGCGCCGAGTGGCTGCCGGAGTGCTATCTGCGGGACACGCACGCGCTCTGCTGGGTCTGTCGAATAACGAAGCTATCGAGCAGCTGGCGCAACGCATCATCAATGAAGGCCTCTCGGTGCGCGCGACGGAAGAAGCGGTAGCCTTGAGCGACGACAAGCCCAAGAAGCCCGCCAAGAAGGCAAGGGAGACGCAGCGAAACGAACGCCTCGATTTCCTTGCCACGTCTTTGTCGGACCGTTTGGATACCAATGTAAAGATTCAGCTAGGTAGCCGCAAAGGCAAGGTCAGTATTGAATTCGCGTCGGTCGACGACCTGAACCGTATTATTCAAGTTATCGATCCGAACATGAAGCAGTAATTTCTTCAGACAGGGCGCATGTTTCACGTGAAACATGCGCCCTGTCTGTGTTTGGGGATGTTTCACGTGAAACTGTATGCCGATGATAGTTCTTCAAGGTAGACCTCCATGAGTCGCATCGATTCCGGGGGAGGGGTATAGAGATCAGCCAATGTAGTTGCCTGATTTGATATTCCCCGGAGCGGTCGAGCTCTCGTCCCAAACGCGTCTCAAAGTGGAGATGCGGTTTGCGAGAGGAGAACAGATTAATTCAAATGCGGCATTACCGATCTTCCAGGAATTGAAGCATTTGGGTAATACTGTGCCTCGGTTGAAGTTGTGCCCCACCATCTCCCAGTTGCTGCGGGCGCAAAGCCCCATTGAAGCTGGTGCATATAGCCATGCCTGCATTCCGGTGTTTCACGTGAAACAAGAAACAGTCTAGGTAACTCCTGCCAACCAATATTCCGTTGAGCTTCCAGGTTTCCAAGAGAGACCGAGAGTAAGGGTCGCTGAAAAATTCTATAGTATGCCAGCCTGGCGCCAACAAGCGGAAATAGATTGCATGTCTAGTCCGCACCTAGAAAGAATCATGCCAGGCACCTGCTTTGGGATTCCTTACCTCGATGACGTAAGTAATTAATGAGTCAGACTTGAACGATGAGCAAATCTCCGCGCGGCGTTTCTTGCAGCTGTAAAGACTGTCACTAGAGCAACGACGCTAATGCTAGAGCGAATGCTGCAGAACAGATCGCATTGCGGCTCTTGAGCACTCTGCGTCATACAGGCGGATAGCTCTGATGATTGTTTGCCCGAGGAAGACTGGCAATATCGATGTAATGAAGAAGGAGGTGGACCTTCTTTAGAATATTCTCCTCCGCCTATCGACGTCACAACTTCTGAGGGGATGTACCTCCAGTCCAGCGTTGCCAGAACATTCTGATGCTTGGCGGGTCCTTCTGATTGGCGAACTGGAGAAGCCGTGCAAATTCATCGTGGACTTTGTCCGTTGACTGTCTTTGGAAAGACGCCGGGTTTCCCTGAGGCGAGATAGGTAGAAGTTAGTTTCCTGCAGATCCTTTTCGCAATGGCAGTTGGACATAGGGCCGGGACCGAGGAGCAGATTCACATTCGAGAGTTACTTAGATACCCAATGCCGGGTGCCGGTTGTCGATGGCATTCGTAGCCAGCGTATTGCGAACCTGACCTAGAACCGGGGGAGTGGCAGGAAGGGGTCCTGCTAGTGGCTAGTCTTGAAGACTCCTTGCAAACCGCTTCAAAAGGTTGACGATCCCTGGATCGATGGCCAACTGCAGAAACGCCACAGAAGCAACCGTGAATTCCGCAGCTCATGCAGCTCTGTTTTGATCTCCGAATAGTTCTCCCGATAGACCGCAATCGCAGATTCGCATTTCTTTCCCATTAATCTGATAAGTCCTGGACGACAGGTGAAATCAGCATCAGGTTTTTGGAAGCCCGGTGACGTGAATTCGTAGTTGAGTTCAATGCAATCAGAACACCGTTTGATGAACCAACGGGAACTCGAAGGGCTCACTTTGGATATCTGGAGGTGTTCCCGTTTCACGTGAAACATCAATTCTCCTGGGCGATGTCATTAAAGTTCAATCATCAGCAGATCGCCGTTTCACGTGAAACATGGCGGACTCGGCGTGCTAGATGAGCATCCATAAATAAGGAACGATAGATCTCGTTGAGTCGTGATACTGGATGATGATCAGATATCGCTGAGGATAAGTAGTGCACCATATCAACTGGGTCTAGTCTCAATTTAGAATCTGGCAGGACAGGACTTCGAATGCAGCAGGTCCGAGCACCCCGCTGACTGCATGCAGGGATGAAGGCTCTCCGGAACTGCATCATATCGATGCCAATGGATCCTGGTACTTTAGGCGCTGGTAGAAATCTCCACGAAGGGG
This sequence comes from Glutamicibacter sp. FBE19, assembly GCF_015524875.1. Taxonomy (NCBI): domain Bacteria; kingdom Bacillati; phylum Actinomycetota; class Actinomycetes; order Micrococcales; family Micrococcaceae; genus Glutamicibacter; species Glutamicibacter sp. FBE19. The sequence continues at coordinate 70,086 of NZ_JACKQN010000010.1, forward strand.
CTCATGCCTACGCTGGAACCAACGATGACAGATAACCAGGACTCTTAGACTAAGCCAACCCACTCATGCTTTCCTCGTTGACCCCCTAGCTGTTCCAAGTCTCATTTCAAGAACTTGGCTTCGATTTCCTAAGGCTGCGTGTATTTGATTCTGCTTCCATGAACCAGACGGGTGCCCAATTAGGAGACAACAGACCGACGAGAACGGAAGAGGACAAAAGGTGCTCGCTGGCGGCCCCCGGTGGCCGCCTCAGGGCAGAGGCGGGGAGTGGGGTGAGAATCCATCTCGGGCTACTGCAAACCCTCAGGGGTTGTGCAGCGTCAATGATCCACCCGGGAGAGCCCAACAAGCCCCTTTAGGGGCGCAGAGAAGGCTATAGGGCCTCTTGGTGCCCGCATACCTCGGTGTGCCGACCGTGTGTAGCTGACAGGAGGACCAACGATGGCGTGAGTAGGATATGAACCAGCCTCGGGTCTAGTGCGCATCTGCAAGAGCTTCCTGCACCAGAGCTACTAATACGGAAACCCTGCTCGCTGATGCAGCTGGAAGAACTTGGAGGGTTTTGGTCATGGATGAGCGCAGGCGATCTTGCAGCAATCCGACCAAGGTCCGCGTTGAGCTAGATTCGGTGCCTTACGTACACGGGAGAACGATTCCAGCAGGGGAGGAGCCGATCATTGCGTTTGTCCCTCTGGGCAAGCTTTAGTTCAATAGCGAACATCGAATGGTTCGGACCTGCAATCATCGACTATTGGGGCATTCCACGAAGATGTGGCACCAGGAAATCGAAACCCTACAGGTTTACGAGCCTTGTCCGGAACCAGGTCTAGCAAAGATTTTGGTCGACATCCTCCGGCTAGTCCACCATCGATGAATCGGTATTGATGAGCCGATCAGAATGACTTGAAGAGGTTCCAAGATGACTCAAACCTGTAGGCGATTCCGCTTCGTCAGACAGAACGAAATCGAAAGGCAGCGTTGAACACGCGGTGATCAAGGGGATAACCGATTTCGGGACTGGAGTCGCTGAACTGAACGACGGACTGTGGTTAGGTCGGTTCCATCTCTCGGTCCAGGTTGGCTACTGGAGAATGCCGGGAGTGCCAAACGTTGGGCAGGGGGAGCGGTAAAAACTGAAACTTTGATACACCGGACTTTAGAACAGCTGCCTTTGAAGAAGCGATAGTAGGAACGTCAAAATGCACCACGAAGCAGTTATCTCGTTTCCGAGTTCGCAATAGGGATGGGGCAAAGCGCGATCTGAACGTTGCGGAGAAGGCAGTATGGAACTGAACAGCAACGGCGGTCGATAAATGAACTGGACTTGGCGGTCTGGTTCCGTCCTAGCTTCGATGCTACCGATAGAAAAGCATCAGAGTATTGCCTTTCAGCCGGCACAAACCACCACGCACGGCCATGATTTGGCCAAGGTGAAGCATCCCGTCAATCAATGCCGCAGGATCACGGCGATCGATGAACACGGCGCCACACTCCGAGACAGATACATCGCTCGTCAAGGTCAGCATTGAGTGCTCATATCGGATAGCGGCGACATGATCAGCGTCAATCAGATCCACTGGGATGGCCGGAAAAACGCACGGTACGGGCGTTGGCTGTTCTCGCCCAATTACAGAACTGTTCGTTGAAGCCACCAAGTGTGGTAAAGCAGGATCGCGGCATGAGTGAGGTTTGTAGTGGCCGTTGCGTCGATCCTAGATGCCCTGGGACAGGCGCGATCGTGGCGAGGCTACCGTTCCAACCGTGCGCCCAGAGGACACCTGAACTGCTCAAGGTCCTTGGCGTGGCAGATGTCCATGCCAGCGCCAGGCCCGTTATCTGGATTCGACTGGTTTGAAACAAGATTCACGTGGTGGCGAGGGTTCCAGATGAGGAGCATTAGGCCATCGGTATCGCGTCTGGGGATTATCTGTCGCCCTGGTTCGACGGTCCGCTGCTCAGGCAGGTCGTGGATACCTGCTCCCGAAAATGTCGCTCCGGCCCGGGCAAGCGGATCTTTCCAGCGATCATCGTCGCTGGAGAAAATGATGCACTTTTTGCAGTTCCCGCATTCGTGGGGTGTACACGTCGAACGTAGTCTTGATCGGTTTTCGTTTGCAACTAGCGAGTCTGGCCAAGACTGCGGGCTTGGTGACAACGGTGTGTAGAGGCCGGGGCCGCCTGCGATACATGCCTTGGGATACCTCTCCACTACGAGCCTGCGTCGCAGGGATCGATCTTCGCAAGAGATCGGATTCCTAGCCTGGAGGGTTCACTTTTCGGCCATCATTAGCGCCCAGTATTCAACCGACAGCGATAACTTGTGGACTCGCACGAGAAGTGGCGTGCTCGACGATTGGAAAGTCCCTGGGCGACCTTTGATTTCTGGATGAAAAAAAGTGTAGAAGGGAACATTTCTCAGACGGTGTTCTCTCCATCGATGGATCCAAGTTTTGATGTTTGCACAAACTTGAAATTCCAAACTCTCCGGCGAGGGGCTTAGAAGGTGTCCGCTGCTGGTCGTGTCGTGTGCAGAACAGAATCGAAAATGATTTTCGTGGGAGAGAAGAGCAACCTGTCAGGCGCAGGAAGGAAAATCGCTGTAGAGCCGGCCAGTGGCAGGAAGATATTGTCAGAATCATGAAAAACAACAGAATCAATTTTCATATCATCAAATACTCGTCAGATCAGGTTCAGAACCGCTGTCTGATCAAGCCTGACCCTAGCTAGGCTATGAGGAAACCTCCAGGCATAGAAAAAGGGACCGGCCGACGGCCGGTCCCTATCTCAGGTCTTGTGCAGGACTTACAGGTAGTCTGCGAAGTCCTTCTCGATGACAGCCTTTGGCTTGGCACCGATCGAGGTAGCAACGTGCTCGCCACCCTTGAAGACGTAAACAGCTGGGATGCTGGTGATACCGTACTTGGCGGCGATGCCCTGGTTCTCGTCTACGTTGACCTTGACGACGTCTACCTTGGCAGCGTGCTCTTCAGCGATCTGATCCAGAACTGGACCCAGCTGGCGGCAAGGACCGCACCACTCTGCCCAGAAATCGACGATGACTGGCTTTTCGGCATCCAGAACTTCGCTCTGGAAGGTTGCTTCAGTTACTGCTTTTGCGTTGCTCATAAGAGAGAACCCCTTTCTGGGAAAACTAATTAGACGGTAGCTACAGTCTCGTTGACGTTAGCCAGGTAGTGCTCCACGTCCTGTGCAGCCGCGCAGCCGGAAGCAGCTGCGGTAATTGCCTGGCGGTAGGTGGAATCGATAACATCGCCGGCAGCAAATACACCTGGCAGCGAAGTCTTCGAGGTGCGTCCTTCGACGGCAATGGTGCCCTCGGAAGTCAGCTCGAGCTGATCCTTGACCAGATCAACACGTGGGTCGTTGCCAATGGCAACGAAGATGCCGGTGACATCCAAGGTGCTCTTGGCGCCGTTGACGAGGTTGTTCAGCTCGATGCTCTGAACCTTGTCTTCGCCGTTGATGCCAACTACTTCGGAATCCCACACGAAGTCGATCTTCTCGTGCGCCAGGGCGCGCTCAGCCATGATCTTCGATGCGCGCAGCTCGCTGCGGCGGTGCACCACGGTGACCTTGGCAGCGAACTTGGTCAGGAACAGGGCTTCTTCCATGGCTGAGTCGCCGCCGCCGATCACGGCGATGTTCTGCTCGCGGAAGAAGAAGCCGTCGCAGGTGGCGCACCAGGAGACACCGTGGCCGGAGAGGCGCTTCTCGTCGTCCAGGCCCAGTTCGCGGTAGGCGGAGCCGGTGGAGATGATCACGGTGCGGGCCTGGTAGGTGGTGCCGTCGGCCAGGGACAGGGTCTTGATCTCGCCTGCGAGGTCCATCGCGGTGACATCATCGAAGAGGATCTCGGCGCCAAAGCGCTCGGCCTGCTTCTGCATGTTGTCCATCAGGTCCGGGCCCATGATTCCCTCGGGGAAGCCTGGGAAGTTTTCCACGTCCGTGGTGTTCATCAGTTCGCCGCCGGCGGTGACTGACCCTGCGATGACCAGTGGTTTCAGGTTCGCACGCGCGGTGTAAATCGCAGCGGTATAACCCGACGGGCCGGAGCCGACGATGATTACGTCGCGGATTTCGTCGTTCTGTGCTGATGTCACGGGGGTAGAACCCTTTCGTCCTAATAGTGCGAGGTGGATAGCGAGGCTTTACCTCACTATCCACCTCAACGTATGGCTTTGCTAAAAAATTCCGCTTCTGTTACTTGGCGGAGAACTCGCCGATTTGCAGGCCGTATGGGCGGGACTCGTTGCCGCCCGAAGCCTTGCGTGGCAGGTCGGTGACGTTCAGGAAGACGTAGGAGCCTTCCATGGAGTCCTTGTCGCCGTCCTTCACGGTTACGGAAACCGAGGGTCCGGAGAACGAGCCCTTGGCTACGGACTTGGCGTCTCCCAGATCGTCGGAATCGCCGACCAGGATCTCGTAGTCGCCGCCGGTGGCATTCAGGCCGTCCAAGTTCACCTCGGAGATCGCTGACTTGTCTTCAAGCTCGAGGATGAAGACCATGTTCGAAGCGAAGCCACCGAAGTTGCTGGTGGTGTACGTGTAGGTGTTGTATGAGCTGGAGGCGTTGCCATCGATCATGTTTGACAGGGTGCCATCGGTTTCCGCATTCAACTGCTGATTGCCGGGAACCAGACGTGAAACGTCCGAAATTTCAGGCTTGGGCAGGGTCGGCTCGGTGGATTCCTCGGCCTTGTCGGTCTCCGCGGGCTGCGAGGCTTCCGTCGTTTCGCTCGGACCGTCCGCGGTGGTGTTCTTGTCTCCGCCGAGGAAGTTGAAAGCGAAGACGACGGCAAGGATCAAGACGATCAGCAGAACCGCGCCAACTAGCAAGCGGGTGCCCTTCGAGCTGCTTTCCTCTTCTTCCTCATCGGTGAAGGGAGCCGCTGCGCTCTGGGCAGGTACATTCTTGGCTGCTGCCGGGAAGGTTGATGCCTTGGCTGCTGCTCCTGCCGCGGCGCCAGCTGCTGCCGCACCGGCAATGGCTGCGCCACCCTTCTTCTTGGCTGGCTTCTGCTCTTCGTCGGCCGGATCCTGTTCTGGCTTCTTCTCGGCGGATTTGGCCTGAGGCTGTTCAGGGCGGGCTGCGGCCGGCGCATCTCCCTTGGACTGGGCAGCGGCGGCAAGAGCCGCGGTGGCGGTGACATTTGGCTCGTCGTCTTCGTCGTCCAAACGGGTGACCGCTGGCTGGCCTTCGGTAGCCGGCTGCTCGGTGGGAGTGACCGGGGTGGCGGTGGTGGCAGCTACCTGTTCGTTCGGGGCAGTCTGGTCGAACTGCTCCTCTGCGGGCTGCTCTTGGTTCTTCTTGCCGAAGCGGTGCTTCAGGCCAGCAAAGCCGCTGGAGAAGGCAGTGCCGAGCTTGCGCTGATGCTCCGGCTGCTCGTCGTCGTACTGCAACTGCTCGTAGTACTGGCTGTCGTCCTCATAGGTTTCAGGCACGGACTGGCGGGACTCGCCAAAGATCTCGGTGCCGAGGGTATCGGTGAAGAACGGCTCCACATAGGGCGCCTCATCGGATTCCAGCACCAGGTCCAGCAGATCCGAGGATCGTGCCACGTTGGCAACGAGGTAGGTCTGGTTGGCATCGGTGATGCCAAGGTCCAGGACCTGGACGTTGGAGGCGCGCTCGCCCATGGCGATTTCGCGGGCGCTGGCCGCAAGCTGCGAGGAGTTATCGGTCGACGCCACCATGATGCTGACGGATCTGTTCAGGACTTGGTCAATGCCGCCGAGTACCAAATCACCTTCAGCTGATGAAAGGACAGTCTCAGTGACCTGGTAACGGCCGCTGAGGACAGAGCCGACATCGATTGGCTGCGACACGTGCATCTCCAAGGGTTGATTGTTCTTCGGTGGCCGTACAGAGACCACCACCAGTCATGTTACCTGTCGGTGCAACCTAAATGGTGCCAATTTGCCCAGAATCACTAGCAAGTTTCAGAGGTTTCTCAGCTCTTGAATCCGGGGATTCTGCGAAGGATCGGGCCGAGGAAGCCTTGGAGCTCTGGGACCTTGGTCTTGTGCAGCAATCCGATGTAGACCACGCCCATGGTTCCGGCGACCAGAACGATCGAAATAATGGCGTTAATCAGCGAGCTGTAGGCGAAACCGAAGCTGAATCCGCCCAGCATCCACAGCACCAGGGAACCCACCGCACCAGCGATGGTCGCCATCCAGCCCACGCGGACGTAGGTATCGATAACCGAGGTGACGCCGTAGCTGCCGTAGCGGCGCTTGACCAGATAATGGGTGCCGATACAGCCGAGCACATTGGTCAGGCCGTAGATGAAAGCGATGGCCGCGGCAATATGCATCGGATCGACCAGTGCGGCGGCGGAGAAGGCAAGAAGCAGGCCGAGAGCCGCGGTGGCGGTCTGGATCAGCATTGGAGTGCGGGTATCTTCTTCGGCATAGAACACGCGCAGCATGAAGAACTGCAGGGATTTGAACGGCAGGCCCAGCGAGGTCAGGAGCAAAAGCTGGCCCAGGGCACCGGCGGCTTGGGCGGCGTTTTCCGAGGAGCCGGCAAAGAGGCGCCCCAATGGGCCGGCGAGCACAATGAACACGATGGTGCAGAAGACAATCGGGATGGCCGTGGAGCGCATGCCCCGGTTGAGCAGCTGGCCGACATCGGAGACGCGCTTCTCGGTGAAGGCCCGGGCGAAGTCGTTGAACAGCACCGTGGCCACGGTCAGGGCGAAGAGGGAATGCGGCAAGACCGTGATCAGCTGGGATGTGTTCAGCGCATACTCGCCAGCAACCGAAGCCGCCTGTTCGGCCGGCAACTGGGCACGCGCTGCGGTCGCCCCGGAGACGATCTTGGAGTACAGCAGCGAGGAGAGGTTGCCGATGACCATGGCGGCCAGCGTCCAGATCGCCAGCTTGCCCACGTGGCGCAGGCCCATGCCACGCCAGCCGAAGTCGAGGGTGAGCTTCAGCCCGCTCTTCTTCAGCGGCCAGAACAGCACCAGGGACTGCATGACGATGCCCAAGGTCGCCCCGCCGGCGAGCCACACGGTCTTCAGATAGCTCCAGTCCTGCATCGGATCGCCCGAGGTGTAGGCGCCAAAGGTGAGGATGAAAGCGCCGATGACCAGGAGCTGGATGATGTTGTTGATGGCCGGCGCCCACATGAAGGCGGCAAATCGGCCGTTGGCGTTGAGCACCTGGCCAAGGACTGCGTAGAGCCCGTAGAAGAAGATCTGCGGCAGCGACCAGTACGCGAAGGCCGTGCCGAGCACGATCATCGGTTCGGACCAGTTGTTGGTCAGCGCGGTGATCAGCGGCCTGGCGCCCAGGGTGAGCAGCAGGGTCAGGACGCCCATCACCACCACGGTCAGTGAAATCAGCTTGGAGGTGTACGCTGCGCCTCGGTCCTTGGCCTTGGAGGCCTTGATCAGCTGGGGAATCAGCACGACGTTGAACACGCCACCGGCCAGCAGCATGTAGATGATCGTCGGAATGACGTTGGCTTTTTCAAAGATGTCGGCCACCGAGGTGACCGAGCCGATGGCCATGGCCAGCAACGCTGTCCGGGCAAAACCGAGCAGGCGCGAAACCATGGTGCCCGAGGCCATCAGAGCATAGACCTTGGAGCGCGACCTGCCTTGCTGGTGATGCAGCTCCACAGTAGGTTCGGCGACTAGGTCCATGGCTCCGGTCATAGGCTGCTGATCGGCGCCGGCAGATGAATTAGGAACCTGAGTCATGCTTTGTTAGAACCTCGCGTGCCAGATCAGCGATCCGGCGCTCATTAGGGAAGGACAGGCGCTTGCCGAGGGAATCCAGGGGAACCCAGGCAACGTCGACGGCCTCGTGGTCGGGATCATTCTCGATCGTCAGATGCCCGCCGGTAGCTTCCAGCAGGAAATGGTGCACGGTTTTGTGCACCCGGTAGTTTGTCACGGTGAACCAGTAGTCGACCGAACCCAATGGCGCGAGGATTCTCCCGGCGATGCCGGTCTCTTCCTCGATTTCGCGGATCGCCGCTTCCTCGTTGGATTCCACGCCCTCGGGGTGCCCCTTGGGCAGGCACCATTCCAGGCGACCGCCGCGGTTGTACCGGGCGATAATCGCTACCGGAAGCTGCGGGGCTTTGAAGTCGATGACGATGCCGCCGGAAGAGACTTCTTCCACTGTTGGCAAGCTCGTGTGACCGCCCGTTGCCTGTGCGCGAGCCATTGACGCAGTCAATGGAGTGCGCTTTGGGGCAGACGGGATCGGTCGGTTCATGAATCCACTCTATCGAGAAAGTGGCCACCTTCGCTTTATCGACGTGGACAAGTAAGTTATCTCGCAAGCGAATTCGGTGCATTTTCAAGCATTTCGCCCAGATTTCTGGCACGCTTAAGTAACTATGCATGCACTTCCCTCACCTGACGCGTTGCGTCAAATCCTGCCTTCGGTCATTTTCGACTTGGCCGACCGCTTCGTCACGGCAGGCCATGAGTTGTCCCTGGTGGGCGGGCCGGTTCGAGATCTCTACTTGGGCCGGGTTTCTCCGGATCTGGACTTCACCACGAGCGCGCGCCCCGAGGAAACCATCAAGGTGATTTCCGGTTGGGCCGACAACATCTGGGATGTGGGACGAGAGTTCGGAACCATCGCGCTGAAAAAGGGCGAGCATACCCTAGAGGTCACTACCTATCGGGCTGATGCCTATGACAAGGAATCGCGAAAGCCGATTGTCGCCTTCGGCGATAACTTGCACGACGACCTGTTCCGCCGCGACTTCACCATGAACTCCATGGCCCTTCGCCTGCCGGATCTCGAGCTCGTTGACCCCTTTGATGGCGTCTCTTCCTTGAAGGACCAATCGATTCGCACCCCGGGGGCTCCGGACATTTCCTTCTCGGACGATCCATTGCGCATGATGCGAGCCGCCCGTTTTGCTTCGCAGCTGAAAATCGAAGTGAGCGCAGACGTGCGCAAGGCCATGAGCGAAATGACCGATCGCATCGACATTATTTCCGCGGAGCGGGTGCGTGATGAGCTGGTCAAGCTGATCAATGGCGCGGATCCTCGAGCCGGCATCAACCTGCTGGTCGACACCGGCCTGGCCGACAAGGTGCTGCCGGAAGTTTCCGCCCTGCGCCTGGAAATTGACGAGCATCATCGGCACAAGGATGTGTACCAGCATTCGCTCACCGTGCTCGAGCAGGCCATCGCCTTGGAAACCGATCAAGATGGTCCGGTTCCGGGACCCGACTTCGTGCTGCGCTTTGCCGCCCTGATGCACGACATCGGCAAGCCTGCCACCCGAAAGTTTGAACCCAGCGGCGCGGTGTCCTTCCGCCACCACGACATGGTCGGATCAAAATTGGTCAAGGCGCGCATGCGGACCTTGCGCTTTGACAAGGAGACCACCAAGGCGGTGGCTCGTCTGGTCGAACTGCACATGCGCTTCTACGGCTACGGGGACGCCGGGTGGACGGATTCGGCCGTGCGCCGATACGTCACCGATGCTGGAGAGCTGCTCGAGCACCTTCATCGCTTGACCCGTTCGGATGTCACCACGCGCAACCGCAAGAAGGCCGACCGCCTGGCCTTTGCCTACGATGATCTCGAGGAGCGCATCGCCCAGATCGCGGAGCAGGAAGAACTCAAATCCATCCGCCCGGATCTGGATGGCCAGCAGATCATGGCAATTCTGGGAATCAAGCCTGGCCCCGTGGTCGGCCGCGCCTACAAGTTCATGCTCGAGCTTCGTTTGGATGAAGGCCCGCTGGGCGAGGAGGCGGCTGTAGAGCAGCTTCGTGCTTGGTGGGAAAAGCAGCCCGAAGCGCAGGAAGCTATCACCGAAGAGTAATTGCTGGCCTGTGGAAAGTGCAGCAACAATGCCTGGTGCCGCCGCGGTGCCAGGCATTTTTGCGCCTCAAAAAAAGTTCTTAAACTTTTTGACTTAATTAGTGGCGGACCGGGCGTAATCCATGTAAGCTGAATATTGTGATTGGGAAGTCTCAATGAGACTTGCGGATCGATAAAACTTATCAGCAAAGCCTCGCGTCTGATCGCGACTGGCTTCAAATAGATTTTAGGAGGTGGAGAAACGATGAATATCACTCTGGATATTTCGACTCATCGCACATGGCGACGTGGCGGCGGCTTTATGCCTGCCGGCAATTACGGCTTTGTCTCTCCAACCTCCGGAACAGTGGTTTCCTAGACTACGGTGAATCCCACCCAGTTCCTGAGGTTGCAGGTCAGTAATCGACTCTCACCTTAGGAACTTTTTTCATGTCTAGCACCTTGTACTCCTCGTCCGCTCAACGGGCAGTTCGCACCTCGGAACTTATCTTCGCTGGTCCAGAAAGCCTGAAAGCTCGCGCCGTTTCTACCACGCGCCAGGATCTTCCCTCCCCTTCAACGGTGAATGAAGGGAGGGAAAGCAAATGAGAAAGCGTCAAGACAGCAGCAAGCTGAAAAACGTTGACAGCACGGAATTCAATCGCCGAATGCGAGAGCGTGAGCTCAAGAATCACGTGCCTGTAGAAATGTACCTTCGTATTCGCTAGGTGGGCACAACGCCATTACCGTTGCCCACAAATTGAATAAGAGGTACCCACTATGATCTCGCATATTAGTGCCCAGAGGCCCGCCGGCCTGCAAGCCGGCGGGCTTCTCCGCGTCTGGGAACAGTTCCAGGTACGAGAATGGGCCAGGACAAAGGTCCTGGCCCATCTTCGTGCACCGTTTGAGCGGAAGGCCTAGCGTTCCACGTCGCCCCGGATGAAGGCTTCGACCTTGTTGCGTGCAGTTTCGTCATCGTACTGCTCTGGCGGCGACTTCATGAAGTAGCTCGAAGCCGACAAGATCGGCCCGCCGATGCCGCGATCAAGGGCGATCTTGGCAGCGCGCACGGCGTCGATGATGACACCCGCGGAGTTCGGGGAATCCCAGACTTCCAGCTTGTATTCCAGGTTCACCGGTGCATCACCGAAGTTTCGTCCCTCGAGGCGCACGAAAGCCCACTTGCGGTCATCGAGCCAGGCAACGAAGTCGCTCGGTCCGATGTGGACATCGTCAGCGGCCAGCTTTGCCGAGGTGTTCGAGGTGACGGCTTGGGTCTTGGAAATCTTCTTTGACTCCAGGCGATCGCGCTCGAGCATGTTCTTGAAGTCCATGTTGCCGCCCACGTTCAGCTGGTAGGTGCGGTCAAGCACCACGCCGCGGTCCTCGAACAACTTGGCCATGACGCGATGGGTGATGGTTGCACCGATCTGGCTCTTGATGTCATCGCCGACGATGGGCACGCCGGCGTCGGTGAACTTCTTGGCCCATTCAGGAGTGCCGGCAATGAACACTGGCAGCGCGTTGACAAAGGCCACGCCTGCATCGATGGCGCACTGGGCGTAGAACTTGGCGGCCTGCTCTGAGCCAACTGGCAGGTAGCAAACCAGCACGTCGACCTTGTTGTCCTTTAGGGATTGGACGATGTCTACAGGGGCAGCTTCGGACTCTTCGATGGTTTCGCGGTAATACTTGCCGAGCCCATCAAGGGTATGGCCGCGCTGGACCGTCACTCCGGTAGCAGGCACGTCGGCGATTTTGATGGTGTTGTTTTCGCTGGCCAGGATGGCTTCGGAAAGATCGAGGCCGACCTTCTTCGCGTCAACGTCAAAGGCGGCAACGAACTGTACGTCTCCAACGTGGTACTGGCCGAATTGCACGTGCATGAGTCCCGGAACGGTGGACTCCGCGTCCGCGTTTCGGTAGTACTCGACACCTTGGACAAGGGACGTGGCGCAGTTTCCTACGCCAACAATGGCAACGCGGATCGGATTGGCCGACACATGAGCTCCTTATTGAAATGTACAAATCTTCGGGCATTCGGGCACGTCAAACGCGAGTCCTGAAACTAGGCCCATATTGATCTTAAGTCCTAATGTGTTCAGAACATTCCCAACCTTTGCAGTTACTACATGGTCGGGGTTCGCAGCAGATGCCCAAAGAGTCCGTGAGGGAAGGACCCTCACGGACTCTCGCAATAGTTTATGTACATCACTAAAAGGCCAATTGATCATGACTAAGCCTGAATATGAAGACCAGAGAGGAAGTCATTAGTAAAGTTCAATTTGATCATGACAGACTTCTGGCTCTGTGGTTGCGTGATTTTCGGTAGCCTTGACGCATTTTCAGCAGCACCTTCACCACCGGCGATGGCAACGCCGTACGCAGTCGATGGCGCAGCGGCTGGCGGCGGATGAAGACCAGGACTTCCGGATCGGTATGCAGTTGTCCAGCGTTTGCCCGCCGGGCCAGGAACTCCAATGATTGAAAGAAGCTGCGATCCATGCGGTGGAAGTAGTTTTCCCGCAGCCACGCTTTGCTGGGCTCTCCGAAGTTCAGCGAAACAACATCTTCCAATTCGCCGATGATCCCGGAAGCGACAAAGACGGTATTGATCATTTGCCTGTTCACGCCGAAATCGGAAAGCACCATTGTGGGCAAGCCGCGGTCCAAGGATTCCAAGGCAGCAGTGGAAGACACGGTGACCAGGGCGCTTCCGGGAACGAGGGCCTCGCTCATGGATCCGGTATCGAACTGGATTCGTGATTCGGCACTGATCCTGTTGCGCGACTGCAGCTGCGTGAAAAGGCTGTCGTATGGATGGGCCTCGAGGTGGGTCTGCGGTTCTCCAGCCTTGGCACGGAGCTTGACCACGACCTCGAGACCCGGATTCATCTTGCTGGCCTGCTCCAGCGCAAGCAGGATCGACTCGCGCTGTTCGGCGGTCTCGGGAACCTTGGCCTGCGGTGCGAAGACCAAGCGATTGACCAGCTTTTCCTGGGCAGGAGGGAATCCCGTGCAGTTCAAGAACGGGAGCTTGCTGACCATGATGGTCGGCTGGTGCCCGGCATGGGATTCGGTCATGAACGAAAAGTCGCGGGCCTCGGCATGTGAATGGCAGATAAAGGCATCGCCGGCTCGACGATAGTTCCAGCCCTTCTGCGTGGCAGGGTAGGCAACACCGGGCAAAGCCGAGATCAAGGCGGTACGGCGCCCATCAACAGGTTCGGTACGCAGGATCCGCGAATAGATTTCGGCAACAACAGGACCTGTCGCCGAAGCGAAGATGATGTCTTCCTGGACCGAATCGGCTTCCAACTGCGAGAGCTGGATGACCTCGAGCATCTGCGGATCCAGATCGGTGCCTTCAAAGGCTGCTGAAATCTGTTGTTCGGTGGGCATTACCGGAGTGCGCGCCAAATATACCTTGCGGTCCCATTCGGGACCCAAGCGATGCAAAAAACTTGTGGCCAGCTTCAGATAGGAATCAGAGTCGGCAATAGCAAGAACTGAGGGTTTCATTAGCGGCTTCACACCTTCAACGAACTGGATAGGTGCTCACGCAACTCGAGGTCGGTACCTTCGGTCCACCAATGATCGGGGACCGCCTGGGGATAGAGGCATCTGGAATCCGGGCCCAAAAGCAGCCGAAGGGAAGGGATCACGGTAGAAGGCAAGGCCCGGATTTCCTGCCCCGGACGCAGCACCCGCAGCCGCATTTCAATCGGGACAGTGTGTTCCTTGAGGACCACCTGGTCAATCTTCGAGATCTTCTCCAGCAGTTCCGGGGTTTCACGCCGGTGCGGGAAATACGCAACCGGTCCGTCTGCGGCAATGCCCTCGATCCACTGCAAATACGGCTGCTCGTGAATCAGCTGATCGGCAACCATGGCGGATCCGATGAGCAAGGTCGGTTCGGCAAAGCTCTCCGCGACCGGCTGGGTAGCCAGCCACTCGAACTTGTGCTGGGCGAACTTGATCCCCAGATCAGCCATCTTCGAGCGCGTTGCAGCATCCACAAAGAGCGCGGAAACAATCAGCAAGCGGTCTTCGCGAGCCAGCTGGCGCAGGCGATGCCAGGTGGCAAGGCCCATGGCAATGCGTGCCGCCGAGTTTTTGGCTCGAGCGCGAACCAACGGGGCAGGGGAGTCGCTGATCAGCTGCTTGATCAGCGCCAAGGTGGCCAGCCCGTCATCGATGATGATGATTTCCTTGGCCTTGACCCCGGCCAGCAAGCTGCGCTGCACCTTGCCCGAGTAGGCATCGCCGGTGACATACCGGTCCGAAGAGCTCTTGGGCTGCGGAGGCTTGCGGGCCGCCGGCTCGAAGTGCACCCCGGCCGGAGCATGGTTGAGCAGCGCCTGGGTAGTGGCCTCCAAGGGCATGCCAAGGCGTGGAACAACCCGGATATCCGTGCCCAGCAGCCCCGCGGCGTGGGTTTCCACGGCGGAGAGCAGCTGCAGCGGGGACTCGACCCACACATGAGCGGTCCCGAATCGCGGACGCGGAACCTCATGGGTGTCGTGCTGGGTCAGTTTCATCATGATGAGGGTCATTTTGCCAGTCGGCTGAGGGATTTGGACAATGTTTCCAGCTGCTTCGACCCTGTCCGCAACACCCGGCGCGAGGCTCCGCGGACCCTGGACGGGAAGGTGCGGCGCGATACCAGATGCACCCAGCGCGGCGGCAAATCCAGCTTGGTGATCCGGCGGCGCTTGAAGTGGGCGGAGAACTCGGGGTAGTGGACGCCCAGGAATTCGGCGGCAGGTTCGCGCAGCTGAGGCAGCTGTGCCGCCTGCATGCAGTAGGCCACGGCCACCAGCAGCTTCGAGAGCTGGTCATCGCCGTCGCTGTGCGCCGGAGCCGGAACACCTTGGACAAACAGTGCGTGGATGATCGAGAGCGGGATCCGGTTTGAATTCTCATAGGGTGCCAGTGCCTGGAGCATTGCTCCGGTGCCTGCCGCGTGGACATCGGTGTTCAGAATGTACTTGGCGGTGGCCAGGCCGGTGGAGAAGCAGGAGATGACCACTTCTGGCCGGGCCGAGGCGATCACGGTTTCCGCCAGGTGATCGGTGTCCAGCAGGCGGAAATCCAGGCCCATCTGCTCAGCGACACTGGCCAGCCGTGCCGCCGAGGTGGCACTGGCTGATGGATGCGCCTTGAACAGCACCGTATCCAGCCCGCGATCAAGGGCCTCCTGAAGCATCTGCACATGCAGCTCGAACTCTTCATCAGAGTCCATCAGGCGAAGGGATCCCAGGTATTGGCCAAGGATCAGCGCGCTTGAACCGGGAAGCTCGAAGTGCGCTTCCTCGGCCAGCTCGGTGAAGATCCGCTCCAGCTGCTGGGCCCGCAGGACCTTGCGGACCGGCTGGAGCTCGGCCAGCAGGTGCGGCTCCAACCCGGGAACCAGGTCAACGTGGATGGTCCCCATCAAGCGCTGGCGCAGCGGCATCGGCAGCCGATTGCGGGTCGGCCCGTAGGACATCAGCCCATCGGAATGCACCCACAGCTGGGCGTCGAAGAAGATGCGGGCCAGTGCCCGAGCCGGGTTGACCTGGACGGATTCCAGAACGAGGGTCAGCGGCTCGGAACCAAGATCCCAGGCGCTGCGCAAAAGCCGCTCGAAGATGTGCAGCTCGTCCTCGCGCGGGTTGAACTGGGAAGGGCGGCGCGGGGCAGCCAGGGCTGCGAAGTCCACGACCCGGTCGAAACGAGCTGCCAGCTTTTCAAAGCCCGGGACCTGATCCAGCGGCGTCGTCAATTCCGGGACCTGTGAACCGTTGGCCAGGACCAATACCCGTTCATCGGCATCGGGAAGCAGTCCTGCATCGGCCATCGCGGCCAGAGAAGCAAGCTGGAAGTAGCTGCTGGCTTCAATCAGTGCGATCACTTGGCGGCCCCGATCTGACCTGGCTGCAGGAAGGAGAGGATATGGCGGCGACGGGCGACGTCCATTTCGAGTGCCACCTGGCGTGCCAAGGGCGCGTCAATGGTGGTGAACATCTGGCGCAGCTTTTGCTTCATTTCCAGGCGGACCTCGGGCGGATAGTTCTTCGCCCGTTTCTCATGATGGCACACGATCGCGAAGAACTGCCGCATGGCTTTGGGCAAGTGCCGCTCGGCATCCGGGTGCAGCCGCACTTCGTTGAGGATCTGCGCGTAGGCGGGGATGAAACCCAGCTGGCGCTGGTCGAAGACCTGGGTCAGCGAACCGGGCAGGCCGCGCCGATAGAAGACTCCGGGCGAGGAAACGACCGCATATTTGCTGGTGGTCAAGTGCAGTTTCCATAGCCACAGCCGGTCCTCGGCGCTGTGCAGCTGCGAGTCGAAGTAGTACAGCTCCTGCGCTCGCATCAGCTCGGTGCGGTACATGCCCGCCCAGACGAAGGTGTAGTCCACCATGGACGGGGAATCGACCGGCTCGATATCATCGGCGGGGTCCAGCGGCATGCCGCGCAGCGCCTGCGGGGCACGGTGAATCACGCGGTTGGTGCCGGTGACCCGCACGTGGTCGCAGCGCACGAAGTCGACATGCAGCTCGGTCAGCGACTCGGCCATCGTCATCAGGTGCTCGCAAGAGTACCAGTCGTCAGGGTCGAGGAAAGTGAAATATTCGCCGGTGACCTGTTCCAGACCGGCATTGCGGGCCGCGGACACCCCGGAGTTCTCGGGCAGGCTGATCAGCCGCAGGCCCGGCAGCCGGTCCTGGTAGCTGCTCACCAGCGCGGCCGTCTGGTCGTCGGATGCGTCATCAACCACGAGCACTTCCAGCTCCCAGCGTCCCAGCATTTGCCGGGTCAGCGATGAGAGGGCATCGCAAATATATGCTTCTTGGTTGTAGGCGGGGATAACCACGGAGATGCGCCCGGGGATCAAGTCCATGTCTTCTTCTCGGCCTTCCTTATGCAGACATAAATAAACGGCGGTTGGACCCGTCGGTGAGTCCAACCGCCGGATACCTGGCAGTGATTAGGCGTCGACGCGGCGCAGGCGGCTCAGTGGAGCCAGCTCGCCCGGGAAGACCTTCTTCACGCCGTCGCCCATGGCCTGCTCGAGGATGCGGATGTCGCGGATCAACGACTCGAAGCCCTTTGGCTCCAGCGAGGAAGCCTGGTCCGAGCCCCACATGGTGCGGTCAAGGGTGATGTGGCGCTCCACGGTGACGGCGCCCAGGGCTACTGCTGCCAGCGAGATCTGCAGGCCGCGCTCGTGGCCCGAGTAGCCCACTGGAACCTGGTAGCGGTCGCGCAGGGTTTCGATCATGCGCAGGTTGGCTTCTTCGGGAGGCAGCGGGTAGGTGCTGGTGGCGTGCATCATGACCAGGTTCGAGGTGCTCAGGGTCTCCACGGCCTTGTCGATCTGCTCGATGGTGGACATGCCGGTGGACAGGATGATCGGCTTGCCGGTCTGCGCCAGCGCCTTGAGCAGGTCGATGTCGGTGACCGATGCGGAAGCGACCTTGTGGGTGACTGCACCCTGCTCTTCCATGAACTCCACCGAAGGAACGTCCCATGGGGAAGCGAAGGCGTGCAGGCCCTTGGAGGCTGCGTAGGAGATGAGCTCCTTGTACTGCGCCTGGTCGAACTCGACGCGGTAGCGGTAGTCCAGGTAGGTCATGTCGCCCCATGGGGTGGAGCGGATCTTGTCGCGCATGTCGGTCGGGGTGGAGATTTCCGGGGTGCGCTTCTGGAACTTCACCGCGTTGGCGCCGGCCTCGGCCGAAACGTCGATCAGCTGCTTGGCGATTTCGATATCACCATTGTGGTTGATGCCGATTTCGCCGATGACGTAGACCTGCTGGCCAGCGCCGAGCAGGGATTCGCCGATGGCAACTGGCTTGATTTCGGTGGTCACGGAGGTCATTGATTTGCCTTTCATTGGGTGAAACTTGGAAAAATTTGAGGGTTAGCGTGCTGCGAGGACCAGTTCGGCCAGTTCTCGCACCGCCCCGTATCCGCCCTTGCGGGACAGCCGGTGGCGAGCAGCGCGGTGTACTTGCTCGTTGGCATCGGCCACGGCGATGGGCCAGCCGACCAGGCTCATGGCGCCGAGGTCGTTGATGTCATTGCCGACGTAGGCCACGCGCGCCGGGTTGATAGACTCGTCGGCCAGCCACTGGGCCAGGTATTCGGCCTTGTTCTCGATGCCGTGGGCCACTTCAACCTTGAGCTTCGCGGCCCGGGCGGCCACCACCGGGTTGGCTTCCTTGGAGAGGATCAGGAACTTCACTCCGGCGGCCCGAAGCCGGGCCACGCCCATGCCATCGGAGCGCGAGACGCGCACGGTTTCGGTGCCGTGCTCATCGACATAGGCGGTGTCCGGGGTGTGCACGCCATCAAAATCCGTGATGACCGCATCCACGCTGATTGCTGCCGGTTCGTCGGGCAGTGTCAGTTCCGCCAGCAGCAGATCGGCCTCGGTGTCGATGTCGATCCCGTGCTCGCCCGGGACCTCGTGGACCTGGACCCGGCCGAAGAACCGGTGCCCAGCGGCCAGGAAGCCTTCGGTGTCCATGGCGTAGAACGCCCCGGTTTCGCGGAAACGCGGTTCGCGGTCCTGGCGGCGCGGGCGGTGCAGCTTTTCGTGCCCCACCGCTACCGCTTCGCCATTCTCGCCAACAGCCCAGTGGAAACCGTGGTCGGCCACCGCTGCGAAGCTGACTTCAGCTTTTCCGGAGGCGACCGTGGTGACGGCCGCATCCAGATCCGCTGGATCGATCAGCGGGCTGGTGCACTGGATGAAGAGTGTCACCGCCGGCGCGGGCTGCGTGTTGGCCAGGACGTGCTGCAGAACCGACTCGCTGCTGGCCGTATCCCCGGCGATGTCTGCCGGTCGGTCAACGACGCGAGCGCCGTAGCGCAGTGCTTCGGCCTTGATCTGCTCATGATCGGTGCTGACCACGACGTCGCTGACTGTACTCGCGGCCTTGGCTGATTCAATGGCGCGTCCCAGCAGCGACTTGCCGCCGATCTCACGCAGGTTCTTGAGCCGGATGCCCTTGGAACCTCCCCGTGCGGGGATGATCGCCATGACATGTGGCTGATTGGTTTTGCTCACGGATATGACGCTATGGGCCCTAGTTAACCAATCGGGAGTATTTAGGTAAACGAGGGGTGAAGTCGCGGTGTAATCACCTGCATATTTGCTGATAGTGAGGTCAGCAAGCGGTTTAGCGGCATCGATGGGACTTCGGTGGCGGGCTTGGCCAGCGGGGCGAACCCGATAGTTAACGCGAAACCCGGGTGTGCATTCCGGTGGGCGCCAAC
The DNA here is from genome assembly GCF_015524875.1 of Glutamicibacter sp. FBE19. Taxonomy (NCBI): domain Bacteria; kingdom Bacillati; phylum Actinomycetota; class Actinomycetes; order Micrococcales; family Micrococcaceae; genus Glutamicibacter; species Glutamicibacter sp. FBE19. Next base: position 89,171 of record NZ_JACKQN010000010.1, read on the forward strand.
AAAACATCTAGGCTGGTGGGTATGCACGAGCCAAACCAGCCACCGCCCCGGCGTGGCCCCCTGCGTATTACCGTGCCATCACGCGCGGACGGCTTCCTTCGGCAGTTCACGGCACTGATCGGCGGCCCGCTGGGCCGGCGCAGCGATCCGGGGCGGATCGACCCGGGATTCTTCAGCGTGGAGCGGGTCATCATCCTGATGACCACGCTCGGCGCGCTGCTGATGCTGCTGGCCAAGAACCCGTGCAGGATCAACGGCTGGGGCGGCAACAACCCCTACCTCTACGCCTGCTACAGCGACTGGGTGCCGCTGTTCGGCGCTCGCGGATTCGCGGAAAACCCCTGGGCGCCCTTTAGCTCCAGCGCCGAATTCGAGTATCCGGTGCTCATGAGCGCGGTGGCCTCCGCGGTGGCCTCGATCGTGCCCGAGTCGGTGGCCAACCGCTCGCTGCTGTACTTCGACATGAACCTGGTGCTGGTGGCGATCCTCTGGATGGTTACCGTGCTGTGCACCGTGCGCATGGCCGGGCGGCGCCCCTGGGATGCCGCCATGGTGGCCATTGCCCCGGGGATCATCCTGGCCGGCAGCATCAACTGGGACATGTGGGCCGTGGCCCTGCTGGCTGCCGGCATGCTGGCCTTTGCCCGCAAGCACACGGTCCTGGCCGGGATCCTTATCGGCCTGGGCGCGGCGATGAAGATCTACCCCTTCTTCATCCTCGGCGCGATCCTGGTGCTGGCCATCCGCACCGGCCGGCTCAAGACCTTCTGGATCACCGGGGGAACGGCCGCAGCCACCTGGGTGCTGGTCAACCTGCCCTACGCGCTGGCCTTCCCCAAATCCTTCATGCACTTCTTCAGCTTCTCCTCGGAACGCGGCGCGGGCCTCTCCAGCTTCTGGCACGCCTGGAATGTGGTGGCGGCCAAGAACCCCGGCATGCCGAGTTTCGAGGCGGAGCAGATTTCGCGGTACGGGCTGGTGCTCTTCTTCCTGTGCTGCGTGGGCGTTGCCCTGCTGGGCCTGTACTCGCGGCGCACTCCGCGGCTGGGCTCGATGGCCTTCTTGATCATCGCCTCCTTTGTCATGGTCAACAAGGTCTATTCGCCGCAGTTCATCGTGTGGCTGATTCCGCTGTTCGTGCTGGCCCTGCCGCGCTGGCGCGAATTCGTGATCTGGATGCTGGTGGAGATCGCCCACTTCTATGGACTTTGGAACTATCTCGATTCCTTCTCCGCCGAGGACCCGCATAAGGCCTTCCCGGAGGCTGGATACGTCGTGCTGGTGCTGGCCCACATGATCATGCTCGGCTACCTGATGTACCTGGTGGCGCGCTCCATCCTTGACCCGCGGCGTGACCCGATCCGCGCGGTCGGCCAGGACGACCCGCTGGCCGGCGAATTTGCCGGGCTGCCGGAGAAGACCACCCTGCGCTCGCTGTGGCCGGGAGCGGCGAAGCGGCGCCAGCCTGCAGGGAGCGGGAAATGATCGACGTCGCCGTCGTCGGGGCCGGGCCCAACGGCCTGGCTGCCGCCGCCGTGGCCGCCAGGGCAGGACTGGCTGTCCAGGTTTATGAAGCCAATGACAGCATCGGAGGGGCAGCCAGGACCCAATCGCTGAACGGCTCCGAGGCGATCTTCGACCTGGGCAGCGCCGTGCACCCGATGGCCATGCAATCCCCGGCCATGCGCGAACTGGGGGTCCACGAGCGCGTCGAGTTCATCACCCCGGAACTGTCCTTCGCCCATGTGCTCGATGGGCGCACTGCCTGCGCCTACAAGGATCTGGAGCGCACCGCCGAAGCATTGGGCGGGGCAGAAGGCCAGATGTACCGCCGCTTGATCGAACCGCTGGTCCACCAGATCGACGGGATCAGCGCCACCCTGCTCGACACGCTGCTCAAGATCCCGCGCCATCCGCAGGCCCTGGCCGCCTTCGCCGCCGCCACGGTGGGCGGCATGGGGCTCAAGGAAGTGTTCTCCACGAAGTACGAGAAGGCCGCCGCGCTGTACTCGGGCTGCTCGGCCCATGTGGCCGGCGGATCGCGCGGGCCGGCCAGTGCCGGTGCCGGGTTGTTCCTTGCCGCGACGGCCCACGCCAAAGGATGGCCGATTCCGCGCGGCGGTTCCCAGGCCATCAGCGATGCCCTGGCCGCCGAAGCCATGGCCCATGGCGCGCAGATCCACACCGGCGTGCGGGTGAACCACATTGATGAGCTGGCCGCGCAGAACATCCTGTTCGACACCTCCGCCGAAGATGCCGCCAAGCTCAGCGCCGGCCACCTGCCCGAACAGCTCTCCCGGGCGCTGTCCACCACCAGGCGCTCGCCGGGCAGCTGCCTGGTCCACTTTGTGCTCTCCGAACCGGTGCCATGGCGGGACCAGGCGCTGGCCGCCGCCGGCACCGTGCATCTTGGCGGTACCGCCGCGCAGGTCGGCAAGGCCGAGCGCGCGGCTGTTCATCGCGGATCGGCGGACCCTTTCATCATCGTGGCCCAGCCCTCGCAATTCGACGACTCGCGCGCGCCAGCCGGCCAGCACGTCATCTGGGCCTACTGCCATGTTCCGCTGGATTCGCCGGCAGATATGCGCCACGAGATCCAGTCGATGATCCAGCGGGCCGCCCCGGGGTTCTCCGAGATCATCCTCGAAGCGCACGTGGTCACCGCCAAGGACCTCGAGCGGCAGAACCCCGCGCTGATCGGCGGAGACCTCTCGGGAGGCACCATGGATCTGCTGGGCACCATCAAGCGGCCACGGGTTTCCCTGGACCCCTGGTACTTGAAGTCCAAGGGGCTGTACCTAGTCTCGTCGGCGGCCCCTCCCGGCCCATCGGTGCATGGCATGGGCGGATACCTCGGAGCCCAATCAATGCTCAAACGCGAATACCGCATCAACAACTGGAAATCGGTGGAATAGTCGGCAATGGAGGAACTACTGGTTCAAGTCGCAGGATGGGTCCTGCTTGCAGTGCTCTGGGCGGTGTTCATTTGGCAATACCGCAAAGACCCTCGCCGGCTGGGCCTGGCCGCGCTGCTCTTTCCGCTCGTGTGCTCCAGCCTCGCGGCCTTGGCGGATCTGCTGACCACCGTGGTGCCGGGCTTCGGGTTCCTCATTGCCATCGTCCTGGTGATGACCCCGCTGATGGTGGTGGTGTTCGGCGCGGCGCTGATCTACAACGGCGTGCTGATGTGGCGGCGCGAGGGCGCGCGGATCTCCAACCTGCTGTCCCTGGCCGCCGGGGTGCTGGTGTTCATCCTGCCGGTGCTCGCGGTGCTGCTGGTGCAGATCAATACCTGGTGGAGCTACGCGCTGGCCTTCATTCTTTTCATGGCCTCCGTTTTCACAGCTTGCCTATTCGCGATGATGCTGCTCTATGCGTGGGTGCATGCCAGGTTCCCGGCCAAAACCCGTGGGGCGGCCGCGGTGATTCTCGGGGCGCGCACCATCAACGGGAAGGTCACCCCCTTGCTGCGCGGCCGGCTGGACAAGGCGATCGCGCTGTATGCATCGCAGGCCGAACCACGGCTGCTGATGGTCCCCACCGGCGGGCAGGGGCACGACGAACAGGAACCCGAAGGCGTGTCCATGGCCCGCTACCTGGGCGAGCAGGGCATCCCCTCATCCCAGATCCTGATCGAGGACCGGGCCAAGGACACGGTGGAGAACCTGGATTTCTCCAATGCACTGGTGCGCGAACGCCAGCCGGAGGGACAGCTGTGGCTGGTCACCAGCGACTACCATGCGCTGCGAGCCGCATTGGCATCGCGCCAGATGGGCCTGGAAGCCCGCGCCTTCGGCGGAAAGACGGCGGCCTACTATCGGCCCAGCGCGTTCCTGCGCGAGTGCGTGGCCATCGCCCGCGACCAGCTCAAGCTCATGATCCTGCTGGCCCTGCCCTTCGCGGCGGGCCTGGCCGGGATGATCTTCTTGGCCACCCGCGCCGGATTCTGATGCTGCGCGGCAATCATTGATGGCATGCACCAACGGGTGCATGCCATCGCTGCTTCAGCCCGGCGCACTCACCCTTTTGAGTGACCAGAAGATCAGCACTCGGGGCGGTTTATCCTGGCCCCATTTTTTCTAGGCTGGAGATATGATCCAGGCTCAGCAGTTGACGAAGAGATACGGCAATAAAACCGTGGTCGACCAGGCGTCGTTCACGGTGCAACCCGGAAAGGTCACCGGCTTCCTCGGCCCCAACGGGGCCGGCAAGTCCACCACCATGAGGATGATCGTCGGATTGGCGGCTCCCACCAGCGGACAGGTGCTGGTGAACCAGCGGGACTTCAAGAAGTCCCGGCATCCGCTGACCGAGGTTGGCACCTTGCTGGAAGCCAAGTCCGTGCACAAGTCGCTCACCCCGTTGGCGCATTTGCGGGCCATGGCGGCCACCGCCGGATTGCCCAGCTCCAGGGTCCACGAAGCCTTGGCGCTGACCGGACTGAGCGGCGTGCAGCGCAAGAAGGTCGGCGGGTTCTCACTGGGCATGGGCCAGCGCCTGGGCATCGCCACCGCGCTGCTGGGCGACCCGCAGGTGCTGATCCTCGATGAACCGGTCAATGGGCTGGACCCCGAAGGCGTGGCCTGGGTGCGCAACCTCGCCCGCCAACAGGCGGCGGAAGGAAAAACCGTGTTCATCTCTTCGCACCTGATGAGCGAGATGGCGCAAACCGCAGACCACCTGATTGTCATTGGCCGCGGGCGCATCATGGCCGATGCCCCGATCAGCGAATTCATTGATAACGGGCTGGCCCAGACGATCGTTCGCGCATCGGATATCGACGCATTGATGAATGCGCTGAGCGCCGAAGGCATACAGCTGCGGCGCATTGACGGGCAGACCCTGGAGGTCACCGGCCCGGATTCGGAAATCATCGGGCGCCGCGCCCTGGAAACCGGCGTGGCGCTCAGCGAGCTGCGGCCTCTGCAGCGCACTTTGGAAGATGCCTACATGGAATTGACCCGGGACGCCGTGGAATACAACTCGAATATTGTTGCCGAGCACAGCGGCGGGAAGTAGAAGAAGATGACTACTCATATTGAAGCGCCCCTGCGCGGCAAGGTCACTTTCGCCGGGGTGCTGCGCAGCGAAGCGATCCGCATGTTCGCGTTGAAGTCCACCGCAATCCTGCTGGCCTTGGCGGTGCTGCTCTATGTGGCGATCGCCGCCATTGGCACCTGGGGCGTGGGATCGCTGCTGCAGAGCATGGGCGATGCCAGCCAGATGGAGGGCATGGGCCCCATGACGCAGCCGGGCTTTGCCAGCGAGACCATCGGCTCCGGCCTGGTCTTCAACCAGCTGATTCTGGGCGTGCTGGGCGTGCTGCTGTTCAGCGGCGAATTCACCACCGGTTCGGCCGTCAGCACCTTCTTGGCCAGTCCGCAGCGAGGGCGCGTGATGTCAGCGAAGATTGTCCTGATTGTGCTGCTGACCGGGCTGACACAACTGGTATCAAGCCTCCTGGCCTTTGTGGTGGCGAAGCCGATCGCCGAAAAGTACGACCTGGTCCTGGAATTCGGCAGCGAATCCTTCCAGTCGGTACTGTGGTACGGCACCCTGGCCGTGATCATGGCGGCCCTGATCGGCTTGGCCCTGGGTGTCCTGCTGCGCAATTCGGCCGGTGGAATCACCATTTTGGCCGGCGTGTTCTTTGTCCTGCCGATCATCACGGCAATCCTTGGAAACCTCGTGGACTGGTCCAAGAACATTTCGGCGTACCTGCCCGACCAGCTGGGGCTGTCATTGGCCACGCCACTGAGCGTGGCAACCGACCTGGAACTCTGGCAGCAGCTGGCCGGCGTCGCCGGATGGATCATCATCCCATTGGCCCTCGGCGCAGTATTGCTCGCCAAGCGGGACATCAAGTAACCAGCGGATAAGCCGGGAAAACTACACTGGAACCATGACCCAACAGACGCTGCAGGAAACTGTTGCCTCCTTTGACGAACTGACCGCCAAGCGGATGGGCCGGTTGCGCCGTTACCTGCGCACCCACCCGCGCTTGGTGGTCATCGGCGCCGTGGTGCTGTACCTGTTGCTCACGCTGCCAGGAGTCCTGGTCGCCGCGGCCATGCCGGGAGCCAACGCCACCGGCCTGCTGGTCGTCACGCTGGCGGTCAGTGCCGCACTGCTTTATCGCCGAAAAGCGCCGATGACCGTCATCATCCTGGTGTTCGTTTTCGAATGCGTAGCCTTGATCATCGCGGGCCCGCAAGGTGGCCTAGGCGGCATGGGCATGATCATTGCCCTGTACACGGTGGCCACCAGCTATTCGGCCAAGCGCACCATTCCCCTGGCCGTGCTGGCCGGCAGCTTCCAAGTGGTGCTCATGGTGCTGATGGGCTTCCCGGATATGGAGGGGATGGAGCTGGATCCGAGCGACGGCATTGATGAAGCAACCTTCAGCCGGATCGTCATCGGCATTTCGGGCAGCTTTGTCATTGGTTTCTACATTGCCGCGGCCGCAGTTGGCATGAACGTGCGCAATGCGCGAATTCACGAGGCCGAACTCAACCACTGGGCCCGCCAGGTATCCAGCTTGGCCCAGGTTCAAGAGCGCAACCGCATTGCCCGGGAGATGCATGACGTGGTGGCCCATTCCTTGTCCGTGATGATCGCCTTGTCCGAGGGGGCCAGGGTGGTGGCCAAGCGGGATCAGGTCCGTGCCGACGAAGTGCTCAACGAGCTCTCGGGCACTGGCAGGGCCGCCTTGTCTGACATGCGCCGCATGCTGGGAGTCCTGCGCCAGAACGAGACGGGCGAATTGGAACCGCAACCTACCGGCGGCAATGTCGAACAACTGCTCGAGGGCTTCCGCACCGCCGGGCTGCCCATCACCTTCACCCAAGCCGGGGGAGAGCTGCCCGAGGACACCACCTTCCAGTTGACCGTCTTCCGCATGATCCAAGAATCCCTGACCAACTCGCTGCGCTATGCCCGCAACGTCAGCGATGTGCAGGTACGTTTGGAACGGCGGCGCGATGAACTGCGGCTGGAAGTCATGGATAACGGGGATGCCACCAGGGTGCCCAGCGTCGGAAGCGGCCGGGGACTGCGGGGCATGCGCGAGCGGGCAGCACTTTTCGAGGGGAACGTTGAAGCCGGCCCGGTAGCCAGTGGCGGATGGATAGTTAAAGCGGTGCTGAAGGTTCCCGAATGCGACGTGAAGATCGCCAAGCAGAAAACAGCGAAGGAATAGGCGTGGAAGAGAAAATCAAGGTCTTGCTGGTTGATGATCAGCCGCTGTTGCGCATGGGATTCCGGTTGATCCTCGAAGGCGAGGAAGATATCGCCATTGCCGGTGAAGCCGCCGATGGCCTGGATGCGTTGACGCAGACTGCGGTGCTGAAGCCGGACGTGGTGCTCATGGATGTCCGCATGCCCAAAATGGATGGCATCGAAGCCACCGAACGCATCGCGAAGGAGCACCCGGACACCAAGATCATTATTCTGACGACCTTTGACCTTGATGAATACGCCTTCTCCGGGTTGCAGGCCGGTGCCAGCGCTTTCCTGCTCAAGGACGTGGCTCCGGAGGAACTGGTTCACGCGGTGCGCCTGGTGGCCTCCGGAGATGCCGTGGTGGCCCCGCGTGTCACCGCGCGGTTGCTGGAAACCTACGTCCGCAATGGCGGCAAGGCCCATGCAGGGCAGCCTGCTGAAGCTCCACGCGACCCCCTGCTTGATGACCTCACTCCGCGCGAGCAAGAAGTGCTGCGGGCGCTCGCCGAGGGGTTGTCGAATGCGGAAATTGCGCATCGCTTCTTCCTGTCCGAAGCGACCGTGAAAACGCATGTGCGCAGGATCCTGACCAAGCTGCATTTGCGCGATCGGGTCCAGGCCGTGGTCTACGCCTATGAAACAGGACTGGTGGTCCCTTCCCAGGGGCTTGATTACTGATTTCGCAAACAAGAAGGGCCGCTGGATGCCGAAGTGAAAACTCGGCAGCCAGCGGCCCGCAGCGTTATTAGCGCTTGGCTGCCTTGCGCTTCTTCTTCGCAGTGGCGCGTAATTGGATTACTCGAGCCACGCCTGCGATAGCCACCACCAGGGCACCGCCAACGGCGGCGATGAAGAGCGCCAAGCCCAGATTGACCTGGCCTTCATAGGTGAAGTACCTCAGGGTCACCTGGTCCTGGTTCTGTGCGATGAAGATGATCAGCAGGATCAGCACGATGATGCCCAAGACGGTAGCGGTCCAGATGCGCCCCAGCTTGGTTACCGGAAGCTTTTCCTTGGGCTCTGGCACTTCGCGTGGAGCCTTGCCGGCTTTTGGCGCCCGCGGCTGGACCGCGTGTTCACCGGCATTAACCTGCACGCCATTATCGGGCTCCACAGGCAAGCTGTGCGGCTCTGGGGTTGGATCAGATGCACTCATGATGATCTCGCTTTCGTAGTCTCCCGCTCTGCCTTCAGCTTTGCCGACGCTAGGCTCCAAGTCAAGCATGAGATGAAGGTGTCTGGGTGGTTATTGGCGGGCCCTGGAACGGATGATCCGCCGGCAACCGGGCACGGTGATACTAAGCTGGAGAGCAACCCGATCATCCAGGCAGGAACCTCATCCTGGATTTCAGCGAGACGATGACAGAAAGAAGTGAGTAACCAGCTATGGCACAAGCCGCAGCAATGGCCCACATTGCAGACCTGGCCGAATACGTCGCAACTTCCCCTTCCAGCTACCATGCGGCAGCAACGGCCGCCAAGCGGCTGGACGCTGTCGGGTTCACCGGCCTGAACGAAGCTGACGCCTGGAATCTCGGTCCCGGATCCTATTACGTGGTGCGCGACGGCGCGATCATCGCGTGGGTTCAGCCCGAGGCCGCCACCGCGACGTCCGGGTTCCATATTCTCGGTGCCCATACCGATTCCCCGGGTTTCAAGCTCAAGCCTAAGCCGACCACTGGGTCCAACGGCTGGTGGCAGGCAGGCGTCGAGGTCTACGGCGGCCCGCTGCTCAACTCCTGGCTGGATCGCGAACTGGTTCTCGCTGGCCGCCTGGTGCTCAAGGACGGCACCGAGCACTTGGCCCAGACGCAGCCAATCCTGCGCATCCCGCAACTGGCCATCCACCTTGATCGCCAGGTCAATGAGGGTCTTACCCTGGACAAGCAGACCCACACCAACCCCATCTTCGGCGCAGGGGACTTGGCAGACGCCGATATTCTGGCGGTCCTTGCCGAGTCTGCCGGCGTGGACCCAGCACAGGTAGCCGGATACGACATCCTCACCGCCCCGGCGCAACGCGGCGAGGTCTTTGGCCAGGGGAAGGACTTCTTCGCCAGTGGCCGGCTCGATAACCTCACCTCGGTGCACGCCGGAATCATCGCACTGGCCGGCCACTCGCGGAAGCCAGCGGGCCAGCACATCGCCATGCTGGCTGCTTTTGACCATGAAGAGCTCGGCTCAAGTTCCCGTTCGGGGGCCTGCGGCCCCTTCCTCGAAGAGCTGATCAACCGGATCCAGGCATCGCTGGGCGCCGGTGTGGAAGACCAGGCGCGTGCGCTGGCCAATTCGGTGTGCCTCTCAGCCGATGCAGGCCACGCGGTGCACCCGAACTACCCAGAACGCCATGACCCGGCCAACCGGCCACAGGTGAACGCCGGGCCGCTGCTGAAGATCAACGCCAACCAGCGCTATGCCACCGACGCGGTAGGCGCTGCGGCCTTCGCCAACTGGTGCGAGAGCGCCGGGGTTCCTTATCAGGAGTTCGTGTCCAATAACCGCGTACCGTGCGGCTCGACGATCGGCCCGTTGACCGCCACCCGCTTGGGCATTCGCACCCTCGACGTGGGTGTTGCCCTGCTGTCCATGCACTCGGCGCGTGAAATGTGCGGCGTGGATGACCCTTGGTACCTGTCCAAGGTGGCAGGCGAGTTCTTCTCAGCGTAGTTCCTGCATTGCAAAAGGCCGGCAGCGATGCTGGCCTTTTGCGTATCCAGGCCCACCTGTTGGCAGGAAAAAATCGGTGGCATAATCATCAGCATGACGATTTTTGCCCAAGACATGCTCATTTTTCAGCAGACAAAGAATTTCTCGAAGAATGATTTTGCAATCCTTGACGCCCACGGCATGCAGGTTGCCCATGTTGAGACCGGGGGCAGTGCGCTGGGGCGGATGTTCGCTGGCGCGCGGGAGCTGACAGTCTTCGACGGGCCGGAGAAACCGGTGATCAAGGTCAAGGACACCATGACCATGGGCCGCGACCGCTTCGAGATCTTCGATGGGAATGGCGGCCCGCTGGCGAGCCTGGTCAAGCGGATCACCCTGTTCAAGACCCGCGTCACCATTTCGATGCTCGGCGAGGAGCTGGACCTGACTGGCAGCGTGTGGGATTTTGATTTCCAGATCACCGGTCCCCAAGGGGTACTGGGTACCGTCACGCGCCAATGGTCCGGAATGGGCAATGCGCTGATGGGCAAGTCGACCTATGCCTTGCAGCTGTCCTGCAATCTTGGCACGCAGCAGCGGCAAGCAATCATCGGTTCTGTCCTGGCCTTGGATCTGATCCGCGAAAAGCAGCAGCGCAATTGATGCCCGCGCTGCGCGTGCTTCATCGAATTAACTCGAACTTGGCAAGCCCTCGAATATGCCCCATGAGGCATGTTCAAATAATTCAGGTCAATCGCCATTTTGTTCGCCAGTCGTGCGCTGTCGCGAAGCCGTCGGGCAACTGTCGTGGTCCTGTCGTGGCGCTTTCGTGGTCCCCGCCGATAGCTTTAGTTCCATGAATGAATCACGGATTGCAGAACTTCGCCGGGCCAAGGGATGGACGCAAGAACGCTTGGCCAAAGAGAGCGGCATTACGGTCAGAACTATTCAACGACTTGAAGCCGGCAATGATGCCAGCTTGGAGTCCATCTCCCAGGTAGCCAGGGCCCTGGATGTGCAGGTTGGCGAATTGTTCCAGAGCGTTCAAACGCCAAATTTCTCTCAAGCCGTAGAAGGTCTTGAGTCCCGGACCCGTGCAGAACAAGAGCGGCGAGACTCAATCACGCAAGGGATCATGATGATCTTCCGTGGCGTTGGTCTTCTGGTCACCTTCGGAACGGTCATCCTGGGAACTGCGGGAGGGCTTGGATGGTACATCTGGCTACTCATTCCGATTTACTGGGGCGCAGGAAAGGTGCTCCTGGACGCAATAATAAGGCTGGGCGTTGATCCGAAACTGGATGCCAAATACCCGCTCTCCATGCCAAGCCAGAGCGAAGTCAGCTGAGCTTCCCATCAGCCGTTAGCCCGGCGGATACCGTTTGATTACCTGTTGTTCATCCCGGGCTGGTCAGATCGAACAATATGAGTTCGAATTCCGTGCAGGTCAATAATTTCAGACCAGAGATCCAAGCGCTGCGTGCACTGGCGGTCCTGCTAGTGGTCGCTTACCACCTGGAGCCCAAAGTGGTTCCCGGCGGCTATATCGGCGTGGACATCTTCTTCGTCATCTCGGGTTTCCTGATTACCTCGCACCTGTTGCGCGAAGCCGAACGCACCGGCCGCATCAGGCTATCGGCGTTTTTTGCCGGCAGGGCCCGGCGCATCCTGCCCGCCGCCATGCTCGTGATCCTGGTGGTTGTGGCCGCCAGCTTCTTGGTTTTCCCGAAGACCCAGTGGGGCACACTGGGCCTGCAGGCTTTGGCCTCGGCCTTCTCCGTGCAGAACTGGGTGCTGGCCGCAGATTCCGTTGATTATCTGGCCGCCGAGCAAGCGGCAGGACCGCTGCAGCACTTCTGGTCCCTGGGCGTGGAAGAACAGTTCTATCTCTTCTGGCCGCTGTTGATCCTGGTGGTGTGCTGGCTGGTCAAGCCCGAGGTCCCTGGGGCGCGATCCGATCATTTTGCCGCCCGCCGCCGGTGGTTGTGGCTGGCATTTGGCGCGGTGGCCCTCTTGTCACTGGGGTACTCGGCGTACGCCGGATATTCCGGGGACGCCGCAGGGTACTTCGTGACCACCACCCGAATCTGGGAGCTGGCCATTGGCGGATTGCTGGCGCTCGCGGTGCAAGCGCATGAGAACGATGCCCTGCGCCTTCCGCGATGGGTGAGCGCATGGTCCACGCGAAATCTGGCCGTTCTGCTCGCGCTGGGTGCCATTGGCATCGCCGCCTTCAGCTATGACGGAGCCACCGTCTTCCCCGGCATTGCCGCTGCAGTGCCGGTACTGGGCTGCGCGGTGATCATTGCCGCCGGAAGCACCCGTGGGCCCGGTTCTTTGCACCCGCTCGTCAACTGGCGGCCGGTGCAATGGGTGGGCCTTGCCTCGTATTCGCTCTATCTTTGGCACTGGCCGCTGATCGTTTTTTACACCGAGCTCTCCGGAGGCAAGCCGAAGCCGCTGCAATCCGCCGCCCTGTTGGCCGGTTCCTTGCTCTTGGCATGGGCGAGCCTGAAATTCGTGGAGACGCCGACGCGCCACCTGCGCTTCTTGGCGGTTTCCCCGGCCAAGTCCCTGATTGCCGGCGCTGCCATGGTGGCCGTGGCCGCTACGGCGGGACTGCTTCCGGGCATCGCCCAGGAGCGCATGGTGGAACAGGAGCAGCAGGTGGCAACCGCGCTGGCCGAGCAACCGCCCGAAGGATTCGGCGCAGCATCGCTGGCTCACGGCGCACCGGCTTTTGTCACCGGCGAACACCAGGTGGTCCCGGTGCCGGCCGAGGCCGCCAAGGATCTTCCCGACATCGGCAGCTGCGTGCAGAATCCGCAGTCGACCCAGATCAAGGAATGCGAGTTCGGCAGCAAGGATGCGACCTATACGGTGGCGCTTGTGGGGGATTCGCATGCCGCCCACTGGTTCGAGGCGTTGAACGGCTTCGCACGCAGCAAGGGGTGGAAAGTTGTTACCTATCTGAAGAACTCGTGCCCCTTTAGCGAAGCGCAGCGCAAGGCAGATCAAGACGGAAGCATCAACTGCAGCGAAGCCTTTGAGCAGAGCATGGATGACCTGGCCAAGCGAAAAGACATCGACGCGGTGATCACCTCGAACTGGGGCGGTTCCACCTTCGTTTCCGATCCCGCGCAAGGCTTGGCGGCCGCGTGGGGCAAACTCGAAGATGCCGGCCTGCCGGTCTATGCCATTGTCGATACCCCGCGGCCGCCCCAGGATTCCTACGCCAGGGACTGCGTGGAGCAGAACATCAATAACCCCGAAGCCTGCTCATTCCCGGAAAAGGGAGCCTACGAAAAGGGCGACGCCACCAAGGCCGCCGCCAAGCTGGAGCCGCGAGTGAAGGTCTTGGACTTCAGCGACCAGTTCTGCGTGGCTGGAACCTGCCCGGTGGTTGTCGGCAATGTTTTGATCTATCGGGACAAGCACCACATCAGCGACACCTACATGAGCACGCTGGTGCCGGTCTTCGGGCAGCGGCTGCAGCAGGCCATCGATTCGAAGTAGCCGTCCATGATCTAGGACACGAAGGCTTATGCTTGCGCGAGGATCTCGGGTAGGATTGAAAAGTCTGTGCTACTGCATGCCCGAAACTTGGGCGTCTGGTGCACTGATAACGCAAGAACCTCCTGTTGCGGAAATACCGCGACCGTTTAGCCCAAAGGAGGTGGGTTCACATGCGTGCTTATGAACTTATGGTCCTCATTGATCCAGAGGTCGATGACCGCACCGTAGAGCCAACCATCGAGAAGTACCTCGAGGTTGTCCGCTCCAACGGTGGCACCATCGAAAAGGTTGATGTCTGGGGTCGTCGCAAGATGTCCTACGAGATCAAGAAGAAGGCAGAAGCCACTTACGTAGTGGTGAACTACACCGCAGAACCAGCCGCTTCCGCTGAGCTTGAGCGCCAGCTGAAGATCAACGAGCTGATCCTGCGCCACAAGGTCACCCGTCCGGAAGAGGCCCGCGTTTAATTACGCGCAACCTTCCGTCGTAGGAATAAACGTTCAATCTTTCTAAGGAGAGTCAATGGCAGGCGAGACTGTTATTACCGTTATCGGAAATCTGACCGCCGATCCGGAGCTGCGTTTCACGCCGTCCGGTTCAGCCGTAGCGAACTTCACGATCGCTTCGACTCCTCGCACCTTTGACCGCCAGTCCAATGAGTGGAAGGACGGGGAAGCCCTGTTCTTGCGCGCATCGGTGTGGCGCGAGGCTGCAGAGAACGTTGCTGAAACGCTGACCAAGGGCATGCGCGTCATCGCCCAGGGTCGTTTGCGTTCACGTTCCTACGACACCAAGGAAGGCGAACGTCGCACCGTGATGGAGCTTGAGGTCGATGAAATCGGCCCATCGCTCCGTTTTGCGTCCGCCAAGGTCACCCGCACCCAGCGCTCCGGCGGTGGCAACGGTGGCTTCGGCAATGGTGGCGGTGGAGGATTCTCCAACGCACCACAGCAAGGTGCTCCAGCCCAGGCGCCGCGTCAGCAGCAGCCGCAGCAGGGTGGCGGATGGAATGCTCCAGCCGCAGACCCATGGAGCACCGGCGGAAACAACGGTGGCGGCTGGGGCAACCCAGGCGCAGACGAACCACCTTTCTAAACAATATTTATTCACCATCCCGCAGATCACTCTGCGGGCTCCAAAGCTAAAGGAGCTCCACGATGGCTAAGGCTGAAATCCGTAAGCCCAAACCAAAGTCCAACCCATTGAAGGCCGCTGACATCACCGTCATCGACTACAAGGACACCGCATTGCTGCGCAAGTTCATCTCTGACCGCGGAAAGATCCGCGCTCGTCGAGTGACCGGCGTTTCCGTTCAGGAACAGCGCAAGATCGCACAGGCTATCAAGAACGCACGTGAAGTAGCCCTGCTGCCTTACTCCGGCGCTGGCCGCGGCTAAGGAAGAAGGGATAGCAAAATGGCAAAGATCATTCTGACTCACGAAGTATCCGGTCTCGGTGCTGCTGGCGATATTGTCGAGGTAAAGAACGGCTACGCCCGTAACTACCTGCTGCCACGCGGCTTCGCAATCGTCTGGACCCTGGGCGGTGAGAAGCAGGTGGAGTCGATCAAGGCTGCACGTGCCGCTCGCGCTGTTGCAAACCTTGAGGAAGCTCAGGCACTTGCAGCCAAGCTGAAGTCCCAGCCGGTGAAGATCACCATCAAGGCTGGTTCCAACGGCCGCCTGTTCGGCACCGTCAAGACCACCGATATCGCTAACGCCGTAGAGGCTGCCGGTCTGGGCAAGATCGACAAGCGCAACATCGAGGTCAACGACCACATCAAGTCGACTGGCAACTACAACGCAACCGTTCGCGTACACGAGGACGTCGTTGCAAACCTGCGCCTGCAGGTTGTAGCTGCTGCCAAGAAGTAAGTCTTCTAGACTCGGCTTCTGTTCAAGAGGTGGCGTGCGCTCCGCAAGGAGCACACGCCACCTCTTGGCGTTATCCCGCCGTCCAGCCCGCCCAGATGGCAGGCTATCGGAATCGCGGATTCTCAGTGCGCCATCCGGGATCCACCAGTTGCATGGCGCATTTGAATAGCAGGGGCGAGTGCAAGCAGTCCGGCAACGACGCCGGCGCCACCGCAGATCCAGGACATCCAGGCAACGCCGGCGAAATCGGTAAACGATCCCATCCAAGGCGAGGCGAAGAGCAAGGCGCTGGCGATGGCAAGTGCCCATTCCATGGAAACCAAACGTGGCATCATGACGCTCCAGACGCCGGTGATCACCATGAGCAGGCCGAAGGCCGCCATCAGTCTCATCGAGGTGCTGGTTCCCTCAAGCCACATGGTTGAAACTGCGGCCAGAATACCGGCCGCGACGCCGACCCAGTCTTGCCACCGAGTCCATTTCTTCATTGTGAAAACCTCCAACATCCATTGCAGAGGGCTCCTTAGCGGGAGTCGCTTTAAATGTAGGTTCGCGGTTGCCGATGCACAATCTACTTTTGGGAGCATTTTGGTAAATCCTTGGCCCTGGAGGCGTCCCGGCTGCGGCACAGGAGGGCTCCCGGCTCTTGTGGGGACACCGCAGGTTCGCGCATAATTCACCAGATCGCCTTGCGCCCGGTGCCTCTTAATCGTTGGCATTGGAGCCGCGGGCTCGTAGCCTCGAAGATGGGACTGGCCAGGCCAGCACGATCGAGAGAAACGGTGGAATACATGGGTTTTGCGTTTGCCGATCCTGAAGCATTGACCAAGGAGCAACGCGAGGCAGTGGCCGAGCATCAGCGCACCGTCCGAAGCGGCCCGCGCAAGCTCTCATTGCGCGCCCTGCGCGAAGAAGCCAGCCTGAGCCAGGCCGAACTGGCTGCGCGGCTCAAGCTGCCGGTGGACCGCATTGCCCGCATGGAAACCGGCGACCTGGACCGGGTCCAGCTAGCCACCTTGCGCCGATATGCCGCGGCCATGGACGCCCGAATCGAGATCACGGCGACCCGCGGCGAAGCCTTCGCCCAGCTGGGCTAGCCCGGCCCCGCCGCGCGAATGGCCGACCGGCCACCGCAAATAGCGGGCAGCTCATCGAGAAAAGCGCCACCCACCGCTGGATCCGACCATCTGCCCTCCGGCTCGGCATCTTTAGCGGCTAAAGTGTTCCGGTGAGATGCGGGTTATAGACCTGCGTCACAGCCGAGCTTCGAAGGGGTTATTTTGCACGAGCGTATTCACCACCGGGCCTTTGCCGATCGCCTGATGAGCGCCGAACAGGCGGCAACCATCATCAAGCCGGGAATGACGGTGGCCATGAGCGGCTTCACCGGTGCCGGATACCCGAAGGCAGTGCCCGGCGCCCTGGCCGCCCAGATGGAACGCCAGCACGCTGCCGGCGAGGAGTTCAAGATCAACGTGCTCACCGGCGCCTCCACCGCCCCCGAGCTCGACGGGGTGCTGGCCAAGGCCGAGGGCATGAACCTTCGCCTTCCCTACATGTCCGATCCCGAGCTGCGCCGGCGCATCAACGAGGGCAACATGGAGTACATGGACATCCACCTGTCCCATGTCGCCCAGCACGCCTGGTTCGGCTTCTACGGCAAGATCGACGTGGCCATCATCGAGGTGGTCGGCGTAACCGCCGAGGGCGACCTGATCCCCTCCAGCTCCGTGGGCAACAACAAGACCTGGCTGGAGATGGCCGACAAGGTCATCATCGAGGTCAACACGCAGCAATCCGCCGCCATGGAGGGCATGCACGATGTCTACTACGGCACCGCCTTGCCTCCGCACCGCAAGCCCATCGAATTGACCACGGTGCGCGACCGGATCGGCCAGAAGTACCTGGACGTCGACGTCAGCAAGATCGCCGCGGTGGTCCAAACCGACGCGCCAGACCGGCTGAGCCCCTTCGCCCCGGTGGACGAGACCAGCGAGAAGATCGCCGATCACCTGCTGGGCTTCCTGGACTCGGAGATCCGTGCCGGCCGGCTGACCGAGAAGCTGCTACCGCTGCAGTCGGGCGTCGGCAACATCGCCAACGCCGTGCTGGCGGGCCTGTCCCGCGGCGGCTACAAGTCCTTGGCCGCCTACACGGAGGTCATCCAGGATGGCATGCTCCAGCTGATCAAGGACGGCACCATCGAGTTCGCCTCGGCCACCAGCTTCTCGCTGTCTGCCGAGGGCATCGAGGAATTCAACCGCAATGTCGAGCACTACCGCGAGCGCATCCTGCTGCGCGCCCAGGAGATCTCCAACCACCCCGAGATCATCCGGCGGCTGGGCTGCATCGCCCTGAACGGGATGATCGAGGCCGACATCTACGGCAATGTGAACTCCACCAACGTCCTGGGCTCCCATGTCATGAATGGCATCGGCGGGTCCGGCGACTTCGCCCGCAACGGCTACCTGTCGGTGTTCATGTCCCCGTCCACCGCCAAGGGCGGCAAGATCTCGGGCATCGTGCCCTTCGCATCGCATGTGGACCACACCGAGCACGACACCATGATCCTGATTACCGAACAGGGCCTGGCCGATCTGCGCGGCCTGTCGCCCAAGCAGCGCGCCCAACAGGTTATCGAGAACTGCGCGCATCCGGACTACCGGGGGCTGCTGCAGGACTACTTCGACCGGGCCTGCAGGCAAAGCTACGGCAAGCACACCCCGCACCTGCTGGGCGAGGCCCTGTCCTGGCACCAGCGCTTCGAGCAGACCGGGGATATGCGCCCGGCCAGCTAGCCGCCGGGCTGGCCGGGATCGATGCGCACGATCCGGTCATCACCCGTCCCTGGCCGGCCGCGCCCGTCGGTGTTGTTCGTCAGCACCAGCAGCGAGCCGCCAGGATCCACCAGCACATCGCGCAGCCGGCCGAGCCGGCCATCGAGCAATTCCTGCTCGATGGCCGGCGCGTCCAGTTCCACCGCGCGCAGCACTTCGCCGCGCAGATTCGCCAGGTAGGCGGTGCCATCTAGGATCGCGATGCCGCTGGGGCTGGCCTCGGCAGGGGACCACTGCGCAATCGGGTCGGTGTACTGCCGATCTGCGCCGCCCTTCCCCTCGACTTCGGGCCAGCCATAGTTCCCGCCGGCCTTGATGATGTTCAGTTCGTCGAAGGTGTTTTGCCCGAATTCGCTGGCATACATGGTGCCATCATCGCTCCATGCCAGGCCCTGCACATTGCGGTGCCCATAGCTGTAGACGAGGGAATTCTCGAAGGGATTGTCCTCCGGGACGCTTCCATCGGGTGCCATGCGCAGGATCTTGCCGCCCAGCGCCTGCAGGTCCTGGGCTTGCCCAGGGTTGGACGCATCGCCCACGCTCGCGTAGAGCATTCCATCCGGTCCGATGGCCAGCCGCCCGCCGTTGTGGATATTGGCCGAGGGCAGGGAATCCAGCAGGGTCCGCGGAGCCGACAATGACAGGTTTCCGGCGCTGCCTTGCACGGTGAATTGCTGAATGCGGTTACCGGATTCCGCGGTGGAATACGCGTAGAGCTGGTCCGGCGCTAGGAAGGCCAGGCCCAGCAGCCCGCCTTCGCCTCTCGCTGCGAGATCATCGATCCGGGCCACTTCGCGGCTCTGTCCGGACTGCGAAACCTCCAGGATCCTCCCGGAATCGCGTTCGCTGACCAGCAAGCTGTCCTGGACGTAGACCATGGACCACGGAGCTTCCAAGCCGGTGGCCAGTGGTTCTGGAGCGGTGTGCGATTCGGCAGCTGGACTTGGAAGTGGTGTTGGCGTGGAGCATCCGGCGAGGAACACTGCGCCGAGCAGCAGGCATGTGTCCCGGATGTGCTTCATCGGGTGGCTATGCGTGCGCCGGCTGATGGCGCGTCGGGCGATACGTCAGTTCCTGGATCCGCCCGTCCAAAAGCTTTGAATCGACAAGTTCCAGGTCATAGTCGTCGACCCCTCCGAGTACCGGAGCAGAGCCGCTATGCCCGGTCAGCACCGGGAAGATGCTCACCTGGATGAAGTCCACAAGACCTGCCGCCAGCAGCGAATGGTTCATGGCCAGGGAACCGTGGGAGCGCAGCGGCACATCTGAGGTTTCCTTGAGCTGGGCGACGACTTCCAAGGCATCAGCGCGCTCCAGCGTGGCATTAGGCCAAGACAGCGGCTCAACCAAGGTGGTGGAGATGACGGTGGCGGGCTTGTCGTGCAAAGCCACGCCCCACGCGTCTTCAACCTCGGGATTCATCTCGATTTCTGCCCAGAAGAGACTAAACAAGCGGAAGGTGTTGGCTCCGAAAACCATGCGGCATGGGGGAGTGTAGAGCCCGAGGCGATGGGCCAACAGCTCTGGCCCCTGTTTTCCCCAGTAGCCACCCCAATCGCTGCCTGCACTGCCGAAGCCATCAAGGCTGCTGAACACGTCAAAGGTATAGGTGGCACTCATGGCAAGCCTCCGAAGCTGATCCGCTAGGTGCCACCTAGGATACGCTCAGGCGCTGGGCATATCTACGTTTTGGGTGCGCAATTGTCCGCGCGAGAGTTCCTTTCCGCTGGCCTCGTCGGTGATGACAACTTCCCACAACTGCTGGGTCTTGCCTTGGAACAGCGCCTTGGCCGCAACCTGCACGCGCGCACCGGTAGTGGGACGCAGGAAGTCGGTGGCATTGTGAACGCCCACAGCAAATTGATTGCGCTCTGAGACCGCGTAGCTGGCGCCAACGCTGCCGGCGCTTTCAATCATGGAGGCATAGACACCTCCATGTACGACGCCCCACGGGGTGTGGTGCTCTTCATTGAGATCGGCATGGCCTCGCACGGAAGTGGCGGTGATGTCGTCAAAGACCAGGCCAATGCTGTCAGTGAAGCGGCTGGTCTTGTCGGGGATTCGCTGTGCTGGGGAACTCACGGGTGACTCCAAAAGTGTCGGGGCGCGGTGCGCCTGTTCGAGTGGTGGGGCTTGCGGTTCAATTATTTGCACTTTACCTGCTGAAGTACGCGGCAATCCTTGCGGGAAGATCCTTGATGGCGAACCCTGGCGCCGATTTTCCACGAAGCGCAGATGCCGGAAGATATTTAGCCGTGCCATAAGTTAATGCGTTACGACGAAGATCACACCTTCATGGCCGGCTGAAGTGCCTGAAGCGGTCCGAATTGGTGAATAAAGGACTGTTCCGTGACCCTAAAACTGAGCCACTGTCGAATATTTTGTTGAATATTGCGATTTGAGAAGTGAATTGTTTGACGGTGCTTCGTCATGAGTCATATTGTTTTAAGCAGAATCAAGAGCATCAGCTAAAAGCCCTGGCTTGCTGATCGGCAACCCTCTCAACGGTAGTGGGGTGCTCCAGGTGAGGATTCGGTTTTGCGCCAAATAGTGTCAGAACAAGTACCGCGCACGGCGTGAAACCTCAGTGGCAACCGGATTCGGATCATCCCGAACCGCTGTTCCCGCTGGGTCTGACGCGGTGGGCAAGAACCGAAGGAATCGAGCCATGTCATTGAATCGTGAACTTGACCCGCTAACCCTACGCAAGGTTTTCGCTCAACATCCCTCAGGCGTGGCCGCTCTGTGTGCAGAAGTGGACGGCGTGAAAACCGGCATCGTTGCATCCTCATTCACTGTCGGGGTTTCGCTGGAGCCGGCATTGGTGATGTTTGCAGTCCAGAAGACCTCCAACACCTGGCCGAAACTGCGCGAGGCCAGCCACATTGGTGTTTCGGTTCTCAGCGATCTCAATGGAGGGGTCTGCGCGCAGATCGCTTCGAAGAAGGGCGATCGATTCCTCGGCGTGGATACCGTGGTTTCCGAGCAGGGCGCTCTGTTCATTGAAGAGTCCACCCTCTGGCTGGAAACGTCGATTTACAACGAAGTCGAAGCTGGTGACCACTGGGTTGTGCTTTTGGAGGTGCATGGGCATCACACATCACTGCACTCGCCGCAGATCTTCCATGATTCCCGATTTCATTCAATCCCAGTTCCTGAGCTCGTCTAAATCTTCTGAGGGGTAGTTTCCCGAAGGCCCGGCGTGGATTCCCTGATGGTGATCTGCTCCGGGCCTTGTCGCGTTTCGGGACGCGTTCAACGCCAGGCAAATAGTTATCCACGGTGTGGATCGCGACCGCTACGCGAAAATGTGGACTATTGGCCATAACTTGCCGAGTTGGCCGTGCTAAAGGCCGGTGACTAAGCCTTTTATGATTCCGTAGATATCCACATGGTTATCCACACGACTGTGGGCATGATGTGCAGAACTGTGTGAAAACTGCAATAAACCCTGTATTGCGGGCGTTTTTGGGTGTTGATAACTACTGGGAACATATCGCTATCTTCAATAAAATATTTACCTGTCCACAGATGTGAAAATACAAAAAGCCTAGTCAATAACTATTACTGTTGGGTACTTGACAATAATCCACAGGGTTCTCCCCAGACAGTGAACAGGCTAGTCCACAGCTGAGGGTATGTTATGCACAAGACCTGTGGATAATGGGGTTTACGTGGGTAAACATCGGCCCTACTGTTGGCTTTGGGGCAGAAATATCCACAGACGTAATCCATTGAACTGTTGGCATCAACTAGCAGGTTGGAACGTTGCCATCTGGCAAGGAAGATTTTTCCCCCTGGGGTCAATAGGGGATGGAAGTGTCTGCAATGAGTGCTGAGCCGGTTTACGAAGGACGAGAATCCGACGCAGGGCGCAAGCCGCCACAGGACGTCGAAGCCGAGATGTCCGTGCTCGGTGGCATGATGCTATCCAAGGACGCCATCGCCGACGTCGTTGAGGCGCTGCGCGGAACCGACTTCTACCGTCCGGCTCACGAATCCATCTACGAAGCCATTATCGATTTGTACGGCCGAGGCGAACCTGCCGATGCCGTGACCGTGGCCGACTTGCTGACCAAGCGCGGCGAAATTTCCCGCGTGGGTGGCGCTGCCTACCTTCACAACCTCATTCAGCAGGTGCCCACCGCCGCTAACGCCGGCTACTATGCAGAAATCGTGCGCGAGCGCGCCGTCTTGCGCCGCCTGGTGGACGCCGGAACCCGCATCGTCCAGATGGGCTACTCGCCCGATGGAGAAGTCGATGCCATTGTCAACGAAGCGCAAGCCGAGGTTTACAAGGTTGCGGAAAACCGCAGCAGCGAAGACTACGTACGCCTCTCGGACATCATCGAAGGCACCGTAGACGAAATCGAAAACGCCGCGAACGCCGGCGACGGCATCACCGGCGTGCCCACCGGGTTCTACGAATTCGACGAGCTGACCCAGGGCCTGAAGGGCGGCCAGATGATCATCATCGCGGCCCGTCCTGCAGTGGGTAAGTCGACCTTCGCACTGGACTTCGCCCGGTCCGCCGCCATCAAGAACAACATGGCCACCGTCTTCTTCTCCCTGGAAATGGGCCGCAATGAAATTGCGATGCGCCTGCTTTCGGCAGAAGCCTCCATCCAGCTCCAGGACCTGCGCAAGGGTTCGGTGGAGGACGCGCAGTGGACCAAGATTGCCACCACCATGGGCCGGTTGAATGAAGCGCCGCTGTTCATCGACGATTCGCCGAATATGTCCATGATGGAAATCCGCGCAAAGTGCCGCCGCCTGAAGCAGCGCAATGAGCTGCGCATGATCATCCTCGACTACCTGCAGCTGATGAGTTCGGGCAAGCGCGTGGAATCACGCCAGCAGGAAGTTTCCGAGTTCTCGCGTAACCTCAAGCTGCTGGCCAAGGAGCTCGATGTTCCGCTGATCGCGCTGTCGCAGCTGAACCGTGGTTCCGAACAGCGAACCGATAAGCGGCCAATGGTTTCGGATCTTCGTGAATCCGGTTCCATTGAGCAGGACGCCGATATGGTAATCCTGCTGCATCGTGATGATGTGTATGACAAGGAAAACCGTCCAGGCGAGGCCGACGTGATCATCGCCAAGCACCGTGCCGGTCCCACCAAAACCATCACCGTGGCATTCCAAGGCCACTACTCGCGCTTCAGCAATATGTCCTCCGAGGGTTAATCCCAGTCAGAACCGACATGGCAGCTACTAAGCCGGCGGCTTGCTGGCTATAGTGGGTGCCATGTTCGCTTCTTTGCAGGCCTTGCTTTGGGGCACGGTAGCCGGATCGGCGCTGTTGCTGGGATCTGGCGCCGCCTGGTGGCTGAAAATTCCGAAGGTCTGGGTTTGCGCGATCATGGCCTTCGGCGCAGGAGTGCTGGTCAGTGCACTGAGCTTCGAGCTTGTACTCGAGGCCTTCGAAACTGGCGGGCTCCTGGCAACCGCGGCCGGTGTGGTGGTGGGCGCCGCGCTGTATTTCTCGGCCAATCGGGTACTGGCCTGGCGCACCACAAGGCGTCAAAAAGCCTCGGGCAGCGCTCGGGGCGGCGAACCTGCGGGCACCGCTTTGGCGGTGGGAGCCTTGATCGACGGCATTCCCGAATCCGTGGCACTGGGCCTGAGCGTTGTAGCTAGCGCGAGCATCAACCCCGCCATGCTCATTGCCATTTTCATTTCCAACATTCCCGAAGGGCTGGCCAGCACGGCTCAAATGAAGAGCGCCGGCCGCAAAGGTTCCTCGATTGCCCTTCTGTGGGGTTCCATCGCGATTTCTTGTGGGCTGGCTGCCTTTGTCGGGGCACTGGCCATGCAATCCATGCCTGAAGAAGCCCTGGCCTTCGCCACGGCAGTTGCCGCAGGTGGAATCCTGACCATGATTGCCGACTCGATGATTCCCGAAGCCTATTCTGTTGAACATGACTACACCGGGCTGCTGGTCACCGGAGGCTTCCTGTCGGCCTTCGCCCTGCATGTTCTGGGCGGATAGCAGAAAACTGGCATGATTAGGGCATGCCCCTAAGACGTAGTAGCCACAATCCTGCGCCAGCTACAGAAACCATTTACGCACCGCAATTCTTGGCCACCACCATGGGCATGTTTGTTCTGGTGTTCCTCGTTGCCTTTGAATCCATGGCGGTCACCACCGTGATGCCGATGGTTAGCGAACTGCTCAACGGCGAACGCTATTTTGCACTGGCCTTTGCCGCCCCGATTGCCAGTGGCATGCTCGGCATGGTTGCCGCCGGTGAAGTCACCGACCGCTGGGGACCGAAGCATCCCTTGTTCATTAGCGTCGCGATTTTCTGCGTGGGCTTGCTGATCTGCGGTTCCGCAGCGAATATGCCGATGCTTATTGGCGGGCGCATCCTGCAGGGCGTCGGAGGCGGTGCCATCACCGTGGCTATCTACGTGCTGATTGCCCGTGCCTATCCAGGCCAGCTGCATTCAAAAATCTTTGCACTCTTTGCCACCGCGTGGGTGCTGCCAGCGATGGTTGGCCCATGGCTGGCCGGCCTGATGGCGGTGCACCTCGGCTGGCGCTGGGTCTTTTCCGGCGTGGCCGTCTTGGTGATCGTCGCCTTCTGCGCAATGGTTCCGGTGCTCAATTCCCTGGATTCCGAGCGCAACCAGGAACTTGGTCCGGTATCGGTCAAGCGCCTGGGGCTTGCCGGGCTGACCGGGCTTGCCGTGATCTCCATGAATCTGCTGGGCAATTCGAACAGCCGCTGGTCGCTGGCCGGATTAGCGCTGGCGCTGGTGGTCGCATTGGTGGCGATTCGCCCGCTGCTGCCGCGTGGGACGTTCCTGGCGCGCCGCGGCCTGCCTGCTACCATCACCACCAGGATCTTCATTACCGGCGCCTTCTTCGGGGTGGAGGTTTATCTGCCCTATCTGCTTCGCGAGGACTACCAGCTCGCCCCGGACCGGGCCGGATTGATCCTGACGGCCTCGGCCCTTTGCTGGTCGATGGGTTCATGGCTCCAGGGAAGGCTGGGGGAGAAGGTCGCTTCCTCAACCTGCATCACCGTGGGCGCAGTGGCCGGGAGCGTGGCCATAGCCACCGCATTGGCCACCGCGCTCTTCCACCCGCCGGTGCTCGTGCTGGTGTGCGGCTGGGCGGTCGGAGGCTTTGGCATGGGGATGATTTTCCCCCGCCAAAACGTCAACATGCTGGCCTTGTCCACCAAGGAAGAACAGGGCTTCAACTCTTCGGCGATGTCCGTGGCGGACTCGCTGGGCAATGCCGGGGCCACAGCCATCGGCGGCGTGATCTTTGCGCTGGCCGCTGCAGGCACGGGCTTCGTTGCGGTCTTCAGCTTCAGCCTGGTCCTGGTCCTGGTTTTGATCGCCATTTCGCCGCGGACCAAGGGTGCCCCGGCCCTGGCAGCACGCTAGCCGCGCGGCAAGATCTCCAGGTGCGCCCTGGTTGGCTTCGCAAGATGCTGGTCGTACTCGCTGTGCTTGGCCACGTAGCCCTTGACATAGGGGCAGACCGCCACGATTTTCGCTCCGCTGGCGATGGTGTTCTGCAGCGCGAATTTCACCAGGACGCTGGCTAGTCCCTGTCCGGCGTAGTCCTCATCCACGGTGGTGTGGAAGAAGATCCGCTCGGTTCCTTCGGCTCCATCAAAGTCCCGGTAGTGTGCCGCGCCGATGATCTTGCCGTTATCGTCAAGGGCGAAGCGCTGGCGCTCGGGAAGGAAGACTGGCTGGATTTCACTCATGTTTGGTGTCCTTTGGGTCAGGAAGGGTTCACGCGCGGACGCAGGCGAACGGTGGGAAGGGCTGGGGCGGGCAGGGCCGCCGGGGTGCCAGGCGGAAACGGTCCGAAGCGATCCTCGGACGCATCTCCTGGTTCTGCTCCGATCTCGGCTTGCCACTGCGCGCGGAAGGCGAGGACTTCCTCGTGGGTGCGGCCCACAAAGTTCCACCACATCAAGATGTCTTCCTTCAATGGTTCTCCGCCGATGAGCAGGGCCAGCACCGGTTCGTCGCCGGAAGCCAGGCGCAGGGTGGTGGAACCAGTGCGCACGAACCCGAGATCGCGTGGGGCCAGCTGGTGCCCGTTGAGCTGCAGGGCGCCCGAATCCAGGAGGATTCCGTGCTCATGATGCTCCGGGACCAGGATCTCAATCTGGGTGTTCGGCTCCAGACGCAATTCAGCGCCGCCCAGCTCCGAGTGGGTCACGATCGGGGAGGCGGAGCGCTGCCCGGAGATTTCGTAGCTGCCCATGAAAACGGACATGGACCAGCCTGGCCCAGAGAGCGGTTCTGGCCGATAATTTTCAAAGGTGTGTTCCATGTCCCGGGCGTGCTCGGGCAGTGCAGTCCACAGCTGGGCGCCGTGCAGAATGGTGGTGCCATCGGTGAGGATTTCGGAGTGGCTAATGCCGTGCCCGGCGGTCATGAGGTTGACCTCGCCCGGGCGCACGGTGGCTTTGAAGCCTGCCGAATCCATGTGGTTGATTTCTCCGGTGAATAGCCAGGAGACCGTTTGCAGCCCGGTGTGGGGGTGGCGTGGAACGTTCATGCCGCCGGTGGCTTTGACGTCGTCGGGGCCGTAGTGGTCCAGGAAACACCAGGCACCGATGAGGCTGCGCTGCTTTTGCGGCAGGGTGCGGAATACTGTCATGGCCCGGGGACCGCCCAACGGGACCTCTCGAGGCGTCAAGACTTCAACCTCGGCATGGGATGTGACTTCACTGCAGTTGACTTCTGCCGGGCTGTGCTCGAGATTGCTCATAAGCCAAGGTTATTCACTGCACCGGGCTTTGGCTACAATCGACTGGCGGTTAGGCCGGGGTACGATCAAGGCACCGGTATTGCCCCGATTTCAAGGAGTTTGCAGCAACGTGGACAGCACTATTCTTCCGGAGGATGATCTTCTCAAGCTGGAAAAGCAGGTGTGCTTTGGTCTGGCGGTTGCCTCTCGAACGGTGATCTCTGCCTATAAGCCCGTGCTGGATCCACTGGGCCTGACCCACCCGCAGTACCTGGTGATGCTGGCGCTGTGGGATTCTGGCCCGATGAGCGCCCGTGAACTGAGCGAGCAGTTGCACCTGGATCCTGGAACACTGTCTCCGCTGGTCAAGCGGTTGGAGGCCGCCGGCCTGGTGGACAAATCCAAAAATCCGCAGGACGAGCGCGCAGTCGTCCTCCAGCCCACTGGCAAGGGTGCTGAACTTCGCAAGGAGGCGCTGAAAGTTCCGCTGCAGATGATGTCTCGACTCGAGCTATCAGAGAAGGACGTTGTCGAGCTCAGGGGCATCCTGGACCGCCTGATCGCCGCTGGCGTCAATGCGCCGAAGGAGTAGCCAGCCATTTAGTTGGTGCACCAACTAATAAGGTATGCTGGGACAAAAGCACCAACACCCACGCATACTGCAGAGGACCACTCGCATGGATGAATCTCCGCTGCCAATCATCACCGACACCACCGGGTTGAGCATTGGCTATCGCATTCTCTGGCGCCTGAAGTATTTGGGACTGAGCATTTTCGGTCCTGCGGAACGCCGCGTGGAAGCCAGCCCTCGCGAGCGGATCAAGTGGGACCGGGCCATGAAGGTCAAGGCGGCCCATGAGGCCGCGGGGACCCAGCCTGATGAGCAGACGCTGTACACGGCCAGCCGGCTGGAACCGCGTCGCCGCCAGCAGTAGCCAGACACACCATCTCCATGAGCAAGGCCACGTCGCCCAGGGTTGATCCGGGCACAGCTTCGCAGGGTGCGGCAAGAATGCCGCGATACCATTTAACTCATGGAATCGATGACTGAACTGGTGATCGCACGACAGTTTTCCGCCCCGAAAACCGCCGTGTGGGCAGCCTTCGTAGAACCCGAAATCATTGCCCAATGGTGGGGACCACAGGGGTGGGCCGTCAACGAGGAATCGGTTGTTTTTGAAGCCAAGGTCGGCGGCCGCCATGAACTGGAAATGGTTCAGATCGAAAACCCGGAGGCCAAGGTTCCACTCAAGGCCGTGCTGACTTCCTTCGATGAATACGAGTGCCTGGTCAGCGCCGATGGCCCGCATGAGATGACTCTTGACCTGGTCATTGAGACTCGTATCGAATTCAAGGAGTTTGCGGGGCAGACCATGCTGACCCTGACCCAGGGACCGCTGCCCTATGAAGTAGTTGATTCCAGCACCAAGGCTTGGCATTCCGCCTTGGGCAAGCTTGAAGCGCTGCTGGCCGAGTACTTCTAGATCTCTAACCCGATGGCCGGCTGCTGCACGAAGTAGCTGCGGATTTCCTTGATTTTTGCGGCTTTGGCGGCAGACGCGAATTTCAGCACATGGCTGAAGTGGACCACTGAATGTTCACTGTCGCAGGACCGGCCGTCGGCGCTTCCTTCTGGACCGTGGGTCAGCACGCTGAAAAACTGCACAGACCCGGCGGCCGGTGCTTCGAGTATCCACTGCCGCACCGCATCGAAGCCCTCCAAGGACCCTTTGCCCGCGATGTTCCACTGGATATCCTCTGAAAACCACTGTTCAAGCAGGGGCAGGTCTTTGCCATAAGCCGCAGCCAGGACGTCGGTAATGATCCGATGGCGTGGAGCGTTGCCGCAGGTTGCCGGAATCTCGACATGCATGGTTTCCTCCTAGCCTCGTCCGATATACGGCATGCCACCGGCCGTGATGGTGAATTGGTTGATTGAGGTGCCCAGGGGCACGCCGGCGATATAGGCGATGGCTTCGGCGGCCTGTTCCAACGGGAATGTCGGTTCAACAATCCGTTGCCCGCTGGGCTGCAGGGCGCCGTTATTCGCCCCGAAATCATCAAGCAAGTCGCTGGCCGTGTTGCCGATATCCACTTGAGTGGCACGGATCCGATGCGGGCGGCCATCAAGTTCCAAGGCCTTCGTTAGCCCCGCGATCCCGTGCTTGGTCACCGTGTAGGCCACCGATTTCACCCGTGGAACCTGTGCAGAAATCGACCCGTTGTTGATGATGCGGCCACCGCCGTTGGCCTTGAAGTGCGCAAAGGCGCTGCGTGCGGCGTTGATGGCTCCGGTCAGATTGATCTGGCACACCTGATCCCACTGTTCAGGGCTCAACTCGTCTATGGAAACCGAGGGGCCAAAGATGCCAGCGTTATTAAAGAGCACGTCGACAGTTCCAAAACGGTGTTGTGCTGCCGAGAACAGCTCATCGACGGCGCCGGGATCGGTGACATCGGCGGGATGAACCAAAGCCGAAGAATGGGACTGCGCGGTTTCTTCCAAGGTGGTCTTGGTGCGTCCCGCCAGAGCGACATTCCATCCCTGGGATAGGAGCAGGCGAGCCGTGGCGCGGCCGATGCCCGTGCCAGCGCCAGTGATCACGATTGTGCGGCCTTGCTCAACTGGGCGAGAGGACTGGGGCATCATTTCTCCTTGCAGGATTCCATCAACATCGGTGTTAACGTGCGTGCTCCCATCCTAGGAATCCGCGCTCGCAATGCCCAGCCGGTGTACCGGATGTTGCGTGACCACCAGATTTCTTGCGTTACAGTGAGCGATAAACTGGGTTTCTAATCCTGATGGCCCATGGCGAGGTGGCGGCAGTGCAAAAGGAATTCAATGATTCGGCGGCGACTGCGGATGAGCGAGCCGCGATGCTCAAGGAGCGCGTGTATGTCACCTTCACCGCGCTCGCCGTGATGATTGCTGCCGGTTCCCACGGTAGCGCCCCCACTGCTGGCGGTGCCGCGCTGAGCCTGGTGGTTACGGTGGCAGCGGTGCTGATGGCGGGCCTCGTTGCAGATGTCATTGCGCACTCCGCTATTCACGCCGCGTTGGTTACGCGAGCGGAGCTGAAGCATCTGCTCAAGGTGGTGTGGGGCGCAGCCGGTGCCGTTTTCGGCCCCTTGGCTTTGCTTGGGCTCAGCGCGCTCAATGTTCTTGAGGTTCCGCTGGCGTTGCACCTGGGCCAATGGTGGCTCGTTGCGGCGCTGGCCTTTTTTGCATTCCTGGCGATGCGTCGCATGCGCCTGGGCTTATGGCGCACTGCGGTGCTCATGCTGCTGCTGGCCGCGGTTGGCGTGGTGGTCATCTTGCTGCAATTGCTGGCGCATTCCTAAGCAAGCATGACCCGGGCTGCCGGCACTAGCGGTCGGTGGCCGACCCGAAAATCTTGTTCCACAGCGACGGTGCCGAGCTGGTGATTTTCGGCTGCCGAACAATATCGGGATCCAGATTGTCGATGGATTGGAACAGTCCCGTGCGCAAAGCCGCGGTGCCGCCCAGCGGGCGATTCCCTTCGGTTGGGCAGGTAATCTTTGTCTGGTTGATGGTGGCCATCGTTCCCTCCTTCGTGTTGCAACACTTCCGCATTGTGAAATCTATATTTTATCTAGTGAAACTAGTATGCGAGCTTCGAGGTGCCGTTGGCAAGGGGTCTGAGCAAATAGTTTCCGGGCTACGTGAAAGCCTCGAAACAAAATAAGGGCGTGTAAATTTTTTGGTTTTGCTCTTGACGCACCCGCTGTGAAATGGATTACAGTTGAGCAACAAGGTTCCACGAAACCAGCATCGAGTCGAAACCGAAATCAATATTTTCGGTGGTAAGGGTGTTCAGCCAAGGTCCGTGGAATGTCGACCGATGAAATGAGCTGATCACCCGATGCACCTCGACGCATTCAACGAACTCTCCGCAGCTGAAGCCGAAGCCCTTCTTCGGCCCTGCGTTGATGCAGACCGTTGGATCCACGAACTGATCTCGGCTCGTCCCTTCGCAACTCGGGACGAGCTGACTTCTTATGCCATGAATGGCATCGCCCCCTTTGATCCGCAGGAGCTGGACGCCGCTTTGGCGCAGCACCCCCGCATCGGTGAACGTGCCGAGGGCCAAAGCAAAGAAGCAGATCTTTCTCGTGGTGAGCAGGCCTCGCTGAACCTGGACGACGATGCCGCCGCGCGCTTGAAGGTGGCAAACCGGAACTACGAACAGCGATTCGACCGCGTGTTCCTCATCCGTGCCGCGGGTCGCAGCACCGAAGAAATCCTGGCCGAATGCGAACGCCGACTGGACAACGACGAAGCAACCGAACTTGCCGAAGCCGCCACGCAGCTACGCGAAATCGCGGTCCTTCGGCTCAACGACCTCCTTACCAAATAATTCCCTCCGACTATTAGGAGACGACCATGGCAGATGGCAGCGCAGAACGCAGTCACATCACCACCCACATACTCGACACCGGGACCGGGAGGCCTGCCTCCGGTGTCAAGGCCACGCTGGAAGCCAAGACGGCATCCGGCTGGCAAGAAATCGGAACAGGTTCAACCGATGCCGATGGACGCATCAAGAACCTTGGACCGATACAGGTTGAAGAAGGCCGCTACCGGATTTCTTTTGAAACCGGGGACTACTTCGGGAAGCAGGGAACGGAAAGCTTCTTCCCCGCGGTAAGCATCGATTTTTTCGTGAACAACGTCGATGAGCATTACCACGTACCTCTTCTTATCAGCCCGTTTGCCTATTCCACATACCGAGGGAGTTAGAACAATGACTACCGAAATCACCGCCCCAGCCCAGACCAAGATCGTGCTCGGATCCAACCAGTACGGCAAGGCGGAAGTTCGCCTGGTCAAGATCACCCGCGACACCGATCGCCATCAGATCCAGGACCTGAATGTCACCAGCCAGTTGCACGGCGACTTCACCGCCGCGCATCAGGACGGCGACAACGGCCGTGTCGTCGCCACCGACACCCAGAAGAACACCGTCTACGGGCTGGCCCGCAACGGCGTTGGAGCCATCGAGGAGTTCCTGGTGCAGCTCGGCGAGCACTTCACCGGAGAATTCGACTGGATCACCGGAGGCCGCTGGGCAGCCCAGCAGTTCTTCTGGGACCGCATCAACGACCACGACCACGCCTTCTCGCAGAACAAGTCCGAGGTCCGCACCGCAGTGCTGGAAATCGACGCACAGGGCAAGAAGTCGATCGTTGCTGGTCTTGAAGACCTCACGGTCCTGAAGTCCACTGGCAGCGAATTCCACGGCTTCCCACGGGACAAGTACACCACCCTGAAGGAAACCACGGATCGCATCCTTGCCACCGACGTGACCGCACGCTGGCGCTACACCGAGGAGGCTGTCACCGAAGGCATCGACTTCGACGGAGTATATGCCTCGGTGCGCAACCTGCTGCTGACCCACTTCGCGCAGACCCACTCCTACGCACTGCAGCAGACCATGTTCCAGATGGGCCAGGCAGTGCTTGAAGCCCATCCGGAAATCGCCGAAATCAAGATGTCCCTGCCGAACAAGCACCACTTCCTCGTGGATTTGGAAGCCTTCGGCCAGGACAACCCCAACGAGGTCTTCTTCGCTGCCGATCGCCCCTACGGCTTGATCGAAGCGACCATCACCCGTGAAGGCACCGAGGCGAATCACCCAATCTGGGCCAATATCCCGGCATTTATCTAACCTGACAGCGTTGAGGGTGTGCCGGTGCGGACACACCGGCACACCCTTGGCAGCGACTGACGTAGGAGGTCAGCCTTGAGCGCTACACCTGATGAATCTACCAAAGCCATCCGGCCTGAGGACGCAAAACTTTCCGTCGGGAAGAGTTTTGCCTATGGCTTGCAGCATGTTTTGACCATGTACGGCGGCATCATCGCCCCACCACTGATCATTGGCAACGCAGCTGGCGTCTCACCGGCAGAGATCGGTCTCTTGGTAGCGTGCTGCCTCTTCGTTGGCGGACTGGCCACTATTCTGCAAACCGTCGGCATCCCGTTCTTCGGAGCGCAACTGCCACTGGTTCAGGGCACGTCCTTCGCGTCCGTGGCCACGATGGTGGCCATCGTCAATGGTGGCGGGGGTATCCAGGCGGTCTTCGGCGCCGTGCTGGTCGCAGCGCTCATCGGCTTCCTCATTGCCCCGTTCTTCGCCCGAATTATCCGCTTCTTCCCGCCGGTAGTCACCGGCGTGGTCATCACGATGATCGGCATCTCGCTGACCCCGGTGGCCGCCAACTGGGCCATGGGCGGGGACGCCAAGGCCGATGACTACGGTTCGTTGTCAAACATCGGGCTGGCCGCTGGAACGCTCCTGGTAGTCCTGCTGCTGTCCAAGGTCGGCAATGCCGCGATCTCCCGGATGTCGATCTTGCTGGCCATCGTGCTGGGCACGGTAGCTGCAGCGTTGCTGGGCATGGCGGATTTCTCCCAGGTCGGGAACGGCGCGATTTTCGCCTTCCCGCAGCCGCTGGCCTTCGGCATGCCGGTGTTTGAAATCGGCGGCATCATTTCCATGACCATCGTGGTGCTGGTGATTTTGACGGAAACGACCGCGGATATCCTCGCGGTGGGCGAGATTGCCGGGTCAAAGATTGATTCCAAGCGCATCGCCAACGGCCTTCGCGCCGATATGGCTTCCTCCGCTGTGGCACCGATCTTCAATACCTTCACCCAGTCGGCCTTCGCCCAGAATGTCGGACTGGTGGCCATCACCGGCATCACCAGTCGTTTCGTGGTGGCAGCCGGTGGCGGCATCCTGGTGGTGCTCGGACTGTTGCCGGTCCTCGGACGCGTGGTCGCAGCCATCCCGACTCCGGTGCTTGGCGGCGCAGGCATCGTGCTCTTCGGCACGGTAGCGGCCTCGGGAATCCGAACTTTGTCCAAGGTGAAGTACGACGGCATGAACCTGGTGATTGTCGCGGCCTCGATTGCCTTCGGCTGCATTCCAATCGTGAAAACTGACTTCTACGCAGGATTCCCGACTTGGTTTGAGACCATCTTCCATTCCGGAATTTCTTCAGCAGCCATCATGGCGGTACTCCTGAACTTGCTGTTCAACGAATTCACTTTCGGAAATACCAAGAATGCTTCGGTGTTCTCAGCGGCACCGCCGCGGATGGTCAAGCGGGACGAAATCTGTGGCTTGATCGAAGGAGATCATTTTGAAAACGGCAAGCTGATCGACAAGGAAGGCTACGAAATTCCTGTCGTCTCGCCGGATGAATTCGAGAAGATTCAAACCGGGCAAATCCAGATGCCCCTGCCAAAACTGAATCAGCCTGGCCTAGAGCACTGATAACTTGGGATGCAGCCGACAGAATCATCTGTCGGCTGCATCTTTTTGTGAACCGTGGATCAGTTGATGAACACGTTGTTTATGGCGTCATTGGTCTTGTCCAACGTGGACGCCGGCTTGCGATTGGCCCATAGATCCTCCATCGCCGGAATGATCAGGGCGGTCACATCGGCGCCATAATCGGTCACTGGCAAGTAGAACGTATTGCCTTCTTTCACAGGACCGGTAAATGCCTCTGGATCCAATCCCTGTTCCGCATAGATCTTCGAAGTTATCTCGGTTGCATCCCGCCGCGAGGGGAAAACAACGCCCGCCTTGGCAACGATGGTTTGGCATTTCTCACCGGCCATATAGGCCACCCAACGAGACGCGGCTTCAGGATTGTCGCTGCTTTTCACCACTGAGTCGGCGAGGCCGTTGATGGCGGACTTGCTCGTCCCATCCGGGCCCTTGGGCAAACGGGCTGCGCCGATCTTCGTTTCGCCCGAGGCATACGAGGCGTTCATCCAGGCCCCATCGGTGACCATGGCAACCGAACCAGAGGTAACCTGTCCGATCACGCCATCGGCAGAGTTGAACTGGCCGTAGCGTGGCATGAAACCCTTGTCTGAGAGGCCGAAATACCAGTCGAGGGTCTCATGGATTTTTGGATCGTCGTAGTTGTAGTGGGTTCCCCACAACGGCTGGTTTGTTGCTTGCCACCCATTGGTAGCCGCGAAGCCGGCCCACTGCGATTGTCCAGCGTTATCCCCGCCGGCGCTGGACAGCCCGAGGCCGTACACCTTGACGTTGTTCTTGTCGAAGCCTGGCTCGTCGCCGCGCACTCCATTCGCGTCAATGCTCAAGTGTGCAACGAGCTTCTCAAAACTGCCGCCGTCGGACGGGCTCCATTGGGAATTGGAGACATCTTCAGCCTTAACACCGGCTTCGGCGAAGATCTTCTCGTTGTAGTACACAGCGATGGTGTCCCAATCCTTGGGCATGCCGTACTGCTTGCCGTCTTGCCCGGTCCACAGGTCCTTGAGCCCGTCCTGGAAGGCGCCTTGGTCCACCCCTTGGATGTCCTTGAAACCATCGAGGGGAGCCAGAACATCCAGCGAAACGAATTGCGGATACTTCGACACGTGGTTGGTAAAGGTGTCGGGTCCTGTGCCGGCAATGAAGCTCGCGGTGAGCTTGCTCCAGTAGTCATCCCAGCCGTACTGGGTGATCTTGACCTTCAGCTCGGGATTCTCCTTTTCAAACTGGGTGGCGCATTTTTGGTACGCCGGCAGCTGGCTGGTGTCCCACAGCCAGTAGTCGATGGTGTTGGAGGACGAAGAATTCTCGACGTCAGCGGCGCATCCTGTCAGAGCCAACGCAGCGGTGGCGAGCACCGCAGCCATACGGCGTCCGCGGGTGGAGGAACGAAGTTGAGTGGGTTTCATGACAATCTCCTATTTGATGCCGCTGAAGCCGATGGAGTTAACGATGCGCTTGGCGAAGACACCGAAGAGAACAATCATTGGCAGTGCCGCGATGAGCGTTGCCGCCATAAGCCCGGCCCAGTCAGTTCCCGATTGCGGAGACTGGGAACGGAAGACGCCCAAGGCGACGGTGAGCACCCGCGAAGAATCCGTGTACGAGACCATCAAGGGCCAGAAGTAGTCATTCCACGAAGTGATGTAAGTCAGGATTCCCAGGGTGGCAATTGGCGAACTGGACATCGGAAGAACCACGCGGAAGAAGATCCCCACCTTGGAGACTCCATCAAGCAAAGCAGCCTCTTCGATTTCCTTGGGCACATTCAGGAAGAACTGCCGGAAGAAAAATACCGCAAAAGGGGTCATGAACATGGTGGGCAGCGCAATTCCCACAAGGTTGTCGATCAGGCCTAGTTGCTTGATCAAGACAAAGTTTGGCAGCAGGGTGAAAATCGAGGGAACCATCAGGCCGCCGATGAAAATGGCAAAAACCTTGTCTCGTCCAGGCCAGGTCAAGCGGGAAAAAGCGAAGGCTGCCATCGCGGAGAACGCCAATTGGCACACGGTGATAAGTGTTGAGACAAATACCGAGTTCAGCAGGTACCGCCAGAAATTCAGCTGCGTGCCCGACCCGCCTTCGGCAATTGCCTGCTCCGTGTCCTGCAGGCCCAATACCCGCTCAAAGGCGCCCAGGGTGAATTCTGGCGGCAACCAGGAAGCCGGATTGGCCTGCAGCCCGGGATTGGTGGACAGTGCGGTGCGCAGCATCCAATAGAAGGGGAACAGGGTGACGATAATGACCAGGATCATGACCGCCCAGGCCACAATTCGTCCCGGTGAGACCTTCCGGCGATTTTTTGTAAGCTTTGGTGCCACATCCATCGCTGCGCGTCGAGCTGTTGTTGTTGTCATGGTGAACCGCCGTTAGTTCATGTCGCTAGACCCGGCGCGGGTCAAGCGGAATTGGATGAAGGTGATGATGCCTAGCACGAGAAGCAGGGCTACAGACATGGCCGAGGCATATCCAAACTGGAAACGTCCGAAGGCAACGTCATAGATGTAGAGCTGCAGGACGTTGGTGGCGTTGGCCGGACCGCCCCCGGTGGTCACCGCGACGGTGTCGAATACCTGGAAGGAGCCGATGACCGTCATGATGAGCACCAGTGCAAGGATGGGGCGAAGCAGCGGCACTGTTATCGAGAAGAAGGACCGGAATTCGCCGGCTCCGTCTAGCTTGGCTGCTTCAAAAACATCGTTGGGCAGCATCTGCAGACCGGCAAAGATCAACAGCGCCGTGTAGCCGACGTGGCGCCATACGTTGATCAACGCGATGGTTGGAATCGCCCAGGTTTCATCGGAGAGGAAGCCAATCTTGTCCACGCCAATCCACTCGAGAATCTGGTTGGCTACACCAAACTGGACATCCAATACCCACAAGAAGACGATCGCCGTGACCACGTTGGACACCAGGTAGGGCATGAGCACGATGCCGCGCAGAATTGTGGACTGCGTTAATCGGTGCATGAGCAGCGCAATGAGCAGTGCGACCGCTGTCTGCAAGCCAATATTGATCACCACATATTCGACGGTGACCCGCATGGATTGCCAAAATACGGGGTCGCCGAACATGCGCGTGTAGTTGGAGAAGCCGACAAATTCGGCGGGGGTCAGCAAGTTGTAGGAGGTGAAGCTGAGCCAGATTCCCCGCAGGGTTGGCCAGACCAGAAACACGAGAAAGCCAATGGCTGCTGGAGTCAGGAAGATCAGGGCCAGGCGCAAGTCCTGGCGTGAACGGCGGCTGCGCTTTGCGGCGCCCAATGAACGGTAGGGGGCGGTGGAACTCATTTGGATCCTTCATTGCTGACGGCGCGCAGGTGCAGGATGCGCAGTGATTCTGGGTTGAGCCAGGGGCTGAAGACTCCGGCTTTTTGCAGCCCTGCTCCATTGAGCGTGGCTGGTTCCTCCACTGGCCACCAGCCTGGCAAACGCATGTTCAATTCGCGGTGAGCGGACTGCGGGTGGCGCTTCTGGTACTCGGCGCTCGCCGGGAATCCGGGTGTGACGTCGACGATTTCGTAGTTCAAGGAGTTATCCAGCCCGGCAAATCTGAACTTCCCGATGGGATCCGTGTCCGCCAGGGCCAGGCTCACGACGGCAAAGAGCGCTTCGGTGCGGTCTTGGCTGACGACTCCGTGGATGTCCAAAGAGGAATCGAACTGGTCAACGCGCACGAGGCGCCCGGTGTGCAGCAGCTCGCGATGCAGCTTGTGGAATTCAATCCAGGCTCGCAGTTCCTGCATGTCCTCCAGATCAGCTTCTGTCAGGTCCCACTCGATGCCCATATGTCCCCAGAATGCGGTGCCGGCACGGTAGTGCAAGCTGTGATTGCGGTGGGTGGTGTGCGATGCGCCCGAGGCAACATGCGACCCCATGAGTTCTGCGGGGATCAGCTGCTGGGTCCAACGGTGGATCTGCTGGCGCTCGAATGGATCAATGTCGTCAGATGCCCAGACGCGGTCCGTGTATTCCAGGACTCCGAGATCCACGCGGGCACCGCCTGAGGAGCAGGATTCGATTTCCAGCTCGGGGAAGCGTTCCTTGAGCTCGGCCATCAGCCGGTACGCGGCGTGGGTCTGGGCATGCACAGATGCCTTGCCAGTGAGCTGATTGCCGGCTTCAAGCAAATCGCGGTTGTGGTCCCACTTGATGTAGGCAATGTCGTGGGCCTCAAGTACGGCAACCATCTGGTCGCGCACGTGCGCGTAGGCTTCTTCAATGGCCAGGTTCAGCACTTGCTGGTTTCGGCTTTCATGCGGAAGCCGGCCGCTGGGCGCCATGATCCATTCGGGATGGCTGCGGGCAACCTCGGAATCCACGTTGACCATTTCTGGTTCAAACCACAGGCCGAACTCCATGCCCAAGGAGGTGACGTGCTCAATCAAGGTGTTCAGGCCCTGCGGCCATACCTCGGGTGACACGGTCCAGTCGCCGAGGCCTGAGGTGTCATCCCGGCGTGAGCCGAACCAGCCGTCATCAAGTACATAGCGTTCTACGCCAAGTTCCGCAGCGCGATCAGCCAGCAGCTTGAGCTTGGTTTCGTCGTGGTCGAAGTACACCGCTTCCCAGACATTGAGTGTGACTGGACGGGCGCGACGCGGGTGCGCGGGGCGGGCGCGCAGCCAGCTGTGCAGCCGGTGGGCCTGATCATCCAAGCCGTCGCCGTAGACACCGTAGATCCACGGGGTGCTCAGGCTCTCGTCCTGGTTGAGCTCGATTTCTCCGGGCATCAGCAATTCGCTGGCGCCAAGCGCGCGGTTGCCATCGTAGAGTTTTTCGGCCCACACGCGCTGATTGCCTGAATATCCCAGGTGCAGGCCCCAAAGCTCTCCGCTGGCAAAATTGAACCCTGGTTCTCCAACGTTCAGCACATAGCTGGAGTCGGCTCCGGTGCGCCCCTTCCGGTTTTCGCGCAGGTGGGTGCCGATGGTGAGTTCGCGACGTTGTGGAACGCGTTCTTTGCCCCAGTGGCCGGCGAAGTCGAGGATTTCGCTGGCATTGGTAGGCAGTGGGAGCAGCAGCCCAAGCTCATGGACCTGATACGTGCTGGCTTCGGTATTGCGCAACGTCCCACGGGCCCTGAGGACTCCCTGTTCGGTGAGTTCGATATCAACGTCCAGCTCAAGTCCGGACTCGGTGTCCGAGGCGTTGACGCTCAACGTGGCGGCGGCAGCGGTTGTCAGCTCTCCGGCCAGGCGGGCCTTTTGCGTATCTGCGGTTTCGAGCGTTGCCGAAGAAACAGTGAACTGTGGCGACCAGTCCCGACCTGCCCGGGTGCCACTGAGCCCGGGGCGTCCTGCCCAGCCGGCGTGCTGGGAGCCGAGGATGTCTGCGCGCACCGCCAGGTCCTGGTTGTTCGAGGTGAGGTGGTTGATGTTGGCGTCAGCGAGGCTGCGAGCCTGATGGGAATTCAGCTCTCCGAGGCTGGCGCCCCAATGAACGATGGATGGCAGTTGTTGCCAGCCAAGATCGATCAGCACTGACACGTTGCCACTGTTCAAATGAACAAGGCGCTGTGCGTCAATGTTTAGTTGTTCCGCATGATGAGTCATGGTGCGTTCCTCTTTGAGTAGCGTAGGGCAACGTTGTCAGTTGGTGTGCGTTAGATCATAATAGAATGAACATAATCAAACAACAAGGGTGTTGAAATAAACAGACTTGTGTTTATATTGTGAAGACGAACCAACAGTGTCGCGCTGTGGCGAGGAAGATATGGAGACCCTGTGAGTGAGAACCTGCCCGGCCGTCGCCGACAACTGATTCTTGAGCGCGTGCGCGCTGCCGGAGCGGCCAAGGTTGCGGACCTTGCCGCCGAATTTGGCGTATCAGACATGACGGTGCGACGTGACCTCAACCAGTTGGTCAAAGACGGAGAGCTGCACAAAGTTCACGGTGGCGCCGAGTTGCAGCCCGGATCTTCGGCGGATGAGCCGGGGTTCCACAGCAAATCTGCTCTTCAGCTGCCTGAAAAGGCAGCCATTGCAACGGCGGCTGCCAAGCTGGTTGAACCAGGAATGTCGGTCTCCCTAACCTCGGGAACCACCACTTTTGCGCTGGCACGAGCCTTGCGCCAGATCCCGCGCATCACTGTCGTGACCAACTCGCCACGCATCGCCGACCTGCTCCAAGACGCTCCTGCAGAAGGCCAAACCGTTCTCTTAACCGGTGGCCTGCGCACCGTGTCAGATGCCCTGGTGGGGCCCTTGGCGACGGCAGCGATTTCTTCCCTGCACGTGGACCGATGCTTCATGGGTGTCCACGGATTCAGCATCGAGGATGGCCTGAGCACGCCAAACATGATGGAAGTCGAAGTAAACCGCCTCTTCCTGGAACGCAGCAACAGCCGCATCTTGCTGGCCGACCATAGCAAGTGGGGCACCAAGGGCCTGTATCGAATTGCTGAACTCGACGCCATCGACACCCTCATTACCGATGACGCCCTGTTGCCAGCGGACGTCGAAGCCCTTGCCGAACACATTCAAGACCTGAGACTGGAGAAAGCCTGATGGCAGCCGAGAACCTAGCGTCCACAATTCACGCCGGACAGTGGGCCAGCCATCGCTTGGCCGATGGCCGGGAAGCCGTGTTCTTCGCGGACGCGGGCCACGCGCTTCCCAAGCAAATCACTGATGAACGCGAACTGGATCCTCGAGGCGAACCCGGTGAACTGCGCTATGACCGGCTGACCGGCGACTGGGTGGCCGTGGCAGCGCACCGCCAGTCGCGCACCTACCTTCCGCCCAAGGACCAGTGCCCGCTGTGCCCGAGCGTTGATGGGCGGCACAGCGAGATCCCCACCGAGGATTTCAACGTGGTGGTCTTTGAAAACCGCTTCCCATCCCTCGGACCAGCCCTTGGCCAGCTGCCAATGCCATCAACGGATGCCCAGCTTCCAGACGCACCGCACAGCGCCGTAGGGCGTTGCGAAGTCGTAGTTTTCACTCCTGATCACGCAGGCTCCTTTGGCTCCTTGAGCGATACCCGTGCCCGTACAGTTGTGGAAGCGTGGGCGCAGCGAACCCGCGAGCTCTCGGCCCTGGACGGCATTGAACAAGTATTCATTTTTGAGAATCGCGGCCAGGATATAGGTGTCACCCTGCATCACCCGCACGGCCAGATTTACGCCTATCCGTACGTGACGCCGACAGCCAAGAAAATTGCTGCGCAGGCCCGCGAATACTACGAGAATACGCACAAGACCTTGCTGGGGCAGATCCTGGAATCAGAGATCAACGACGCAGATCGCATTGTCGCTCGTGGTGAGCATTTCACCGTTTTTGTTCCCTATGCAGCACGATGGCCGTTGGAAGCCCACCTCGTCCCGCACCGGCATGTGCCGGATTTTGCGGCCTTGACCGAAGAGGAAAAAGACGAATTGGCGATCATGTATCGGGATCTGCTGCGCCGTTTTGACGCGCTCTATGACACGCCAACCCCATACATCGCAGCCTGGCACCAAGCACCGCTGAATGAAGCAGACCGGGCCGCCACTCGATTGCACCTTCAGCTGACCAGCCCGCGGCGAGCCGAAGACAAGTTGAAATTCTTGGCCGGATCCGAGGCAGCCATGGGCGCCTTCATCAATGACATTACGCCGGAACAGACAGCAGCAAGACTGCGCGAGGTAAACCTATGAACAACAGCGACAGCCCGGAAACGGCACAACGAATTGCCAACTTGCGGCAGAAGTTTTTCAAGCTTTATGGTCATCACCCCGAGGGCATCTGGCGTGCGCCGGGACGCGTGAACCTGATCGGCGAGCACACCGACTACAACATGGGCTACGTCCTGCCCTTTGCCATCGACAAGAATGCCCTGGTGGCCATCCGGCGCAAATCCCAGCTGGAGCCGGAGCCGAACATCCTGAGTTTTGCATCAACGTATGGCCAAAACACGTCTCCCGAAGTCACCAGCGTTCCAGTCGATGGCCTCGCGCCAACTTCCATTTCCGGCTGGGCTGCTTATCCTGCGGCGGTGGTGTGGGCGTTGAACCAGCTGGAGGGTGTCGAGCTGGCCGGTTTTGAGTTGCTGGTGGATTCTGATGTTCCGGTGGGTTCGGGGCTGTCTTCTTCCCATGCGCTGGAAGTCGGAACGATTGTTGCGCTCAACGACCTTTATGAGCTGGGGTTGTCGCTCACGCAGATGGCGCAGTTGACGCAGCGGGCTGAGAATGAGTTTGTGGGTGCTCCGACGGGGATCATGGATCAGAGCGCTTCGCTGATGTCCCATGCTGATCATGCGTTGTTCCTGGATTGCCGTTCCATGGATTCCCGGGCGGTGCCGTTGCCGTTGGCGCAGAATGATGCTGTGGTGTTGGTGATTGATACTCGGGTGGAGCATTCGCATGTTGATGGCGGGTATGCGGCCCGCCGGCGCAGCTGCGAAGAAGCCGCCGCGGCTCTGCAGGTTTCCTCGTTGCGCGAGGTCGGCAGCGTTCTTGAGCTCGAGGATGTCGAGGACCCCTTGGCTCGACGCCGCGCAAAGCACATTGTCACCGAGAACCAGCGGGTTTTGGAAACCGTGGCTGCCCTCGAAGCAGGCGACCTGGAAGCGGTAGGCAAGCTCTTGTACCAATCCCATGTATCCATGCGTGATGACTACGAGATTTCCTGTGAAGAACTGGATGCAGCGGTCGAAGCATCCTTGAAGGCTGGCGCAATTGGCGCACGAATGACCGGCGGCGGTTTTGGCGGAAGCTCCATCGCGCTGATCAAGCGCGACCACATTGCATCGGTCAGCCAAGCGGTTAATGACGCATTTGCGAAGGCCGGATTTGAAACCCCAAATATTTTCACTGTCATAGCTGATGAAGGAGCGGGCAGGGCATGAGCTGGCTGGTAACCGGAGGAGCCGGATATATCGGGTCGCACGTGGTCCGTTCACTTTCCAAAGCTGGAATGGACCCGGTCATCGTTGACTCCATGTCCAGTGGCGTACGTCGATTTGTCCCGGAGGACCTGCCGTTCTATTCGGCCAGCGTCTTGGATGCCGACAAGCTCGCCGAAATCATGGACCGGCACGAGATCACCGGGGTAATCCACCTGGCGGGTTACAAATATGCTGGTGAATCGGTGAAAAATCCTCTGTTGGCCTTTGAGCAGAACGTCACCGGCACCGCTCACTTGCTCCAGGCCATGGAGCAGTCAGGCGTGCAGAATATGGTGTTCTCCTCATCGGCAGCGGTGTATGGCACGCCAGCAGCAGCCATTGTCACCGAGGACACGGGAACGTTTCCGGAATCTCCCTACGGGCAGAGCAAGCTCATCGGCGAATGGCTGATTCGCGACCAGGCGGTAGCCAGGGGCCTGAAGCACACGTCATTGCGCTACTTCAATGTGGTCGGTTCGGGCAGCGAGGATCTCTACGACGCGAGCCCGCACAATCTCTTCCCGCTGGTGTTCGCCGCGCTGAACGGCTCGCGAACGCCAAAGATCTTTGGCACCGACTACGACACCCCCGACGGCACCTGCGTGCGCGACTACGTGCACGTCGCCGACCTGGCCCTTGCCCACGTGGCAGCGGCCCGGAAGCTGGAAGCCGGACAGGAACTGGAACCGGTCTACAACCTGGGCTCCGGGGATGGGGTTTCGGTGCGCCAGATCATGGATGCCGTTGCCCGCGTCACCGGCATCCCATTCACCCCGATCGAGGAACCGCGCCGTGCCGGGGACCCGGCCCGGATCGTGGCCGACGGGAAACTGGCCGCCCGCGACCTGGACTGGGCCATGCGCCACAGCCTGGAGCAGATGGTCGCCAGCGCCTGGAAGGCCTCGGGGTCCCGGGCCTGAGAACAGGCCCGGGCTCAGCAGGGCGCGGCTACAGCGCGCCCTGCGACATCCCGGCAGGCAGCGG
The DNA here is from genome assembly GCF_015524875.1 of Glutamicibacter sp. FBE19. Classification (NCBI taxonomy): domain Bacteria; kingdom Bacillati; phylum Actinomycetota; class Actinomycetes; order Micrococcales; family Micrococcaceae; genus Glutamicibacter; species Glutamicibacter sp. FBE19. The sequence continues at coordinate 133,166 of NZ_JACKQN010000010.1, forward strand.
GGTCATCTTGGTGACCTGTGCCGGGGCGGCAAGGAACGGCTCGATGAGCGAACCGAGGCGTTCCACAGCAGGCCCGGCGCCGTGGGCGTCCAGGTCGGCATGGGTGGTCCACTTCTCCAGCATCGTGATGGTGCCGTCTTCGGCATCGTGGATCGCGTAGAGCTCGCAGCCTTGTTCTTCATGAACGGCCGGGATGGCTTCGCGCAACGCGGCGATCAGCTCATCCTTGGCGCCCTCGCGGGGCGTGAAGACGGCGGTGACGATGGTCGTGGTCATATTCGCTGTTCCTGATTCTTTGCAGATTGCCCGGATCGCGCTGCCTGTGGCGGCGCTTTCGCCAGCCTATCGGCCGCGGCAAGACAACTCGGGGTGCCCCGCCAATGGCGGGGCACCCCATATTGCCTCTTCAGCCCTGGCGCTAGCGCATGCCGGCGCTTTCGGCTTCCAGCTCGCGGGAGCGATCGCGGGCCACCTCAAGCACGGCCACCGCCCGCCCGGCCAGCGTGCCCCGGCCGCCCGGTGCATCCTCCCCGCCGATGACCTGGCCCTCGAAGCCTTCCAGGCTCAGCTCGGTGTTGGTCCGGTTGATCAGGAAGGCGTAGTCGGCCTCCTCGCCGCGGCGCAAGGCGAACTCAACCTGGCCGCGCAGCTGTTCGGGCAGTTCGGACTCGATGCCTGCGGCCTCCAGCAGCTTGTCCAGGACCGCCGCGCGGGACTCGGCATCCAGCCGGGTCGCCACGTAGCTGGCGCTGCCGGACTCCAGGGCGCGGCGGGTGACCGCTGGCAACCCGCCGAGCTCCTCGTCCTGCTCAAAGGTGGCGAGCACCGCGACCTCTTGCGCGATGACATCCACGATCTCGGTCCACAGCTCGCCCTGGCCCGGCACTGCGCCAAGGGATACCGATTCGCCGTGGTGCAAGGGGCGGAACTCCTCGACCCGGATGCCCAGCACCTCGCGCAGGGCGCCGGGGTAGCCGCCCAGCCAGGCATGGTCATTTTCATCGACGATGCCGGAGAAGTAGGTGGTGACCAGGTGCCCGCCGGACTGGGCGTAGTCCTCCAGGCGCCCGGCCAGGGGCCGCGGCACCGAATACAGCACCGGCGCAATCACCATGTCGTATCCGGAGAAGTCGTGGCTGGCTGGCACCACATCGGCACGCACGCCGGCGTCGATCAGCGCGCACCACCAGGCGAAAGCCTCGTCGCGGTAGCGCAGCCGGTCGGTGGGGTGCGAGTCCAATTCGCTGCCCCACCAGGACTGCCAATCGAACAGGATCGCCACGCGGGAGGGTGCACGGCCGCTGCCCAGGACCGGGCCGAGCTGGCCCAGGCGCTGGCCCAGGGCCACCACGTCGCGGAAGATCCGCGAGTCAGCGCCGGCGTGCGGCACCATGGCCGAGTGGAACTTCTCCGCTCCCGCGGCGGACTGGCGCCACTGGAAGTAGCAGACCGCGTCGGCGCCATGGGCCACATGGGTCAGCGAGTCGCGGGCCAGCTCTCCCGGGGCCTTGGGCCGGTTGACCGGCTGCCAGTTCACCGCGCTGGTGGAATGCTCCATCAGGAACCAGGGTTCCCCATGCGCCACCCCGGAGGTCAGCGCCGCCGAGAAGCCCAGCTCGTCTCGCGAGCGGCCCACCGGCTGGCGGTAGTGGTCGTTGGAGACGAAGTCCACTTCCTGCGCCCAGTCGGCGTAGTCGGCGAATCCGGTATCGCCCATGATCATGAAGTTGGTGGTGACCGGGATGTCGGGGGTGATGCGGCGCAGCACCTGGCGCTCGGCAACCAGGTACCCCTTTAACGCGTCGGAGCTGAAGCGGGCGAAGTCCAGTTGCTGGGTGGGGTTCGGGAAGGCGGCGGCCTGCCGCGGCGGCAGGATGTGCTCGAAGCTGCCGTACTGCTGGGCCCAGAAGGCGGTGCCCCAGGCGTGGTTCAGCGCCTCGATGCTGCCATAGCGTTCGCCCAGCCAGAGCCGGAAGGCCGCCGCGGCGTCATCGGAGTAGTCGTAGGCGTTGTGGCAGCCCAGCTCGTTGTTCACATGCCAGGCCACAATCGCCGGGTGGTCCTTGTAGCGTTCGGCCAGCTTTTCCACCAGCGCGAGCGCGTACCCGCGGAACACCGGGCTGGTTGGGCGCCAGTGCTGGCGGCCGCCCTGCCACAGGGTGTGCCCTTCGCTGGTCACCGGCAGAATTTCGGGGTGCTTGATGCTCAGCCAGGCCGGCGGCGAGGCGGTGGCGGTGGCCAGATCCACGCCGATCCCGTTGGCGTGCAGCAGCTCCAGCACCTCGTCGAGCCAGGCGAAGTCCCAGCTGTCCTCGGTGGGCTGCAGCTTGGCCCAGGAGAAGATCGCGACGCTGACCACGTCCACCCCTGCCTGGCGCATGAGCTCGACATCTTCTTCCCAGACCTCGCGGGGCCACTGCTCGGGGTTGTAATCGGCGCCGAAGGAAAGGCGCGGCTGCTTCGAATCGGGAGTTCGCAACCAGCGGTGGTGTTGCATGTAGTGGCCTCCTGGCTCACGTCGGGGAAAGGTGTGGTGTTCGGCCGCGGCGGTGGCCGCGATGGAGCGTGGCTACTTGGCGGTGAAGCCCTGGTCGGTGGCGTAGCCCTTCAGGGCGTCCTGCCAGCCCGCCAGCCCATCGCCCAGGGTGGTGTCGCCGATGTAGGCCTTGCCCACGGTGTCGTTGAAGATGCTGTTGGCGTAGGCCTGGAACGGCAGGTAGGACCAGCCTTCGATCACCGAGGCGGAGGATTCGGAGAGGACCTTGTTGATCTGCTGCCCGCCGAAGTAGTCGAACTTGCGATTCAGGAACTTTTCATCTTCCAGGTCCTTGGTGGTGGCCGGGAAGGCGCCCTGCTCGATGCGCAGGTCAGCGCCCTCGCCGACGGTGGCGAACTGCAGGAAGTCATAGGCCAGGGCGGCTTTTTCGCTGTTCTCCATAATGCTCAGGCCGCTGCCGCCGTTTTCCGCGGTGGCCATGGTGCCGTCTTCCCACTGCGGCATCGGGGCTACCCGCCAGTCTCCGGAACCATCTGGCACGCCGGATTCCAGGTTGGCTGGCATCCACGCGCCGGTCACCAGGGAGGCGATCGTCCCGTCGCCCAGGCCCTGGTACCACTGGTCGCTCCAGGAGGTGATCGGGGCGACCAGCTCGTCATCGAGCAGCGGCTGCCACAGCTGTGCGACCTTTTTGCTGCCTTCATCGGCCAAATCGATGCCCACCTCGGTGCCCTGGGTGTTGAACGGCTTGCCTCCGGCCTGCCAGATCAGCGAGGTGATGAAGCCGGCATCGCCGGTGTCGTTGACCATGTAGGCCTTGGGATCGGCCTGGTGCAGCTTGCGGGCCGCCGCGGCATACTCCTCCCAGGTTTTCGGCACTTGGATGTTGTGCTTCTCGAAGAGGCTCTGGTTGTAGAACATCGCCATGGGCCCGGAGTCCATGGGCAGCCCGTAGACCGAGCCGTCGGTGCTCATCCCTTCCCAGGGGCCGGTGGCGAACTGGCTGGCCAGCTGGTCCGCGCCGAATTCGTTCAGCTCGGCCAGGGATTCGCCGAGCTCGAACTGGCCCATGGCGAAGTATTCGATCTGCGCCAGGTCCGGTCCGCCGGAGCCTGCGCTGATGGCGTTCTGCAGGGCGGTGTACTGGTCATTGCCGGTGCCGACGTTCACCAGGTCGATCTTCACCTCGGGGTGTTCGGCCTCGTAGGCATCGACCACCGCGTCGAGCGTGGGCTCCCACGCCCAAATGGTCAATTCCCCGCCCTCGGCGGCGGCCTCGCTGGGGTCCTGGCTGCCGCCGCAAGCGGTGAGCCCGAGGGTTGCGGACAGTGCCAAGGCGGTGCCGGTGAGCAGGCGGCGGCTGGTCTTAGAAGACATGTTGGTGTTTCCCGTTCGTTTGGTTGGAAATTCTGCGTGGATTGCTGGGTTATTCCTTGACGCCGCCGGCTGAAAGGCCTGACTGCCAGTAGCGCTGGAGGAAGAGGAAGGCGATGATCAGCGGGATGATGGTCAACAGCGAGCCCATCAGGACCAGGTCGAAAATCGCTTCGCCGCCGGCGGTGGCGGCCTGCGAGTTCCACTGGTTCAGTCCCAGGGTCAGCGGGAACCAGTCGGGATCGCGCAGCATGATCAAGGGCAGGAAGTAGTTGTTCCAGGTGGCCACCATGGTGAACAGCAGCACGGTGACGGTGCCGGGGGCCAGCAGCGGCAGGCAGACCTGCCAGAAGGTGCGCAATTCGCTGGCCCCGTCGATGCGCGCAGCCTCCATGAGGTCCGCGGGGATGGCCTCCTTGGCGAAGGACCACATCAGGTACAGGCCGAAGGGGGAGATGAGCGACGGGATGATGATGGCCCACGGGGTGTCGGTCAGGCTCATGCTGCTGAACATCCAGAAGGTGGGAACCGCCAGCGCGGTGCCCGGCACGGCCACGGCGCCGATGACCACGGCGAATACGGTCTTCTTCCCGGGGAATTCGAATTTGGCCAGCGCATAGCCGCCGAGCACGGCCAACAGCGTGGCGCCACCGGCTCCCGCGGCCACATACAGCAGGGTGTTGCCCAGCCAGCGCAGGAAGATCCCGTCATCGTAGGACAGCGCGCGGGCGAGGTTCTCGAAGAAGTTGAACTCGCTGCCGAACCACAACCCGAAGGTGGAGAACAGGTCGCCCTGCGATTTGGTGGAGTTGATCAGCAGCCAGATCAGCGGGATCAGCGAGTACACCAGCACGATGCCGGTCACGATGGTCAGCAGCAGGCTGCGCTTGGGGCGGCCCGGGGTGTGCAGGGTCCCGCGGCTGCGGGCTGCCGCTGGTCGGAGTGTTGTCAAGGCCATGTTCAGGCTTCCTTCCGCATGCCGCGCAGCTGCACGGCGTAGGCGATCACCATGGTGATCACGCCCATGACGATGGCCACGGTGGCCGAGTAGTTCTGCTGCTGCCCGGCGAAGGACAGCGAATAGGCGTAAAGGTTGGGGGTGTACGCGGAGGTGATGGAGTTGGGAGCCAGGGCTTGCAGGATGCTCGGCTCGTTGAACAGCTGGAAGCTGCCGATGATCGAGAAGATCGTGGCCACCACCAGGGCGCCGCGGATCGCGGGGATCTTGATGGCTCCGATGACCCGCCACTGGCCGGCCCCGTCGATCGCCGCCGCCTCATACAGCGAGGAGGGGATCACGCGCAGCGCGGCGTAGAAGATCAGCATGTTGTAGCCGACGAACTCCCAGGTCACGATGTTGCCGATGGAGGCGAGGATGATCTGCGGTCCAAGCAGGTCGGGGATGCTCCAGCCGAAGAACTCGTTGATCTGGCCTACCAGCCCGAAGCGCGTCCCGTACATGAAGCCCCACATCAGGCTGGCGACCACGGCGGGAACCGCGTAGGGCAGGAAGACCGAGATCCGGAAGAAGTCGGATCCATAGAGCCGCCCGGAGTCCACGGCCAGGGCCACCAGCAAGGAGATGCCCAGCATGATGGGCACCTGGATGGCCAGGAACAAGGAGACGCGCAGCAGCCCGCCCCAGAAGACCGGGTCGCTGAAGGCGCGCAGGTAGTTGTCGAAGCCGACAAAGGAGGTGCCGCCGACCAATTGCGTATGGAACAGGCTGAGGTAGATCGAGTAGGCGATCGGGGCGATGAACACCAGCAGGAAGACGGCCATGAACGGGGCGAGGAACCCCCAGCCGGTCCACCGTGCGCGTGATGCGAAGCTGCGTTGCCTGCGTGGCGCCGGCGTAGTCCGCGCGCTGTGCGGGGTGCGGGGCGCGCGGGCCGGCGGCGACGTAATCGTATTGGTCATGCGGATCCTTAGTTCAGCTCATCCGCCGTCCGTTGACGGGCCGATGTTTACGTAAACATCCTAGGATGTGATTTGCGTTACGCCAACCCCCAAATTCTTTTTCGGCGGTAATCTGTCATTTATGACTAGTGGATATCCCCTTCGCGAAGGGCGGAAGCGCCATGTTTCCATGGCCGATGTGGCGCGTCGCGCCGGAGTGTCGGCCCAGACGGTGTCCCGGGTCTCCAACGGCTACCAGGGCGTGGTTCCGCAAACGCGGGAACTGGTGCTCAAGGCCATGGATGAGCTGGGATATCGGCCCAACAGCGCCGCCCGGGCGTTGAAGCTGGGATCCTTCCACACCATCGGCGTCATCACCTTTTCGCTGGAGACCCTCGGCAACCATCGGACCATCCAGGCGATTTCCGCCGCCGCGGCCGGGGCCGGGTATGCGGTGACGCTCATCCCGGTGGACCTGCCGACCCACGGCGGGGTGGAGCACGCCTTCGGGCGGCTGGGGGAGCTGGCGGTGGACGCGGTCGCCGTCATCGTCGAGGTCCACCTGCTGGACCGCGCCAAGGTGGTGCTGCCCCGGGGCGTGCCAACCGTCGTGGTTGACTCCGATGCCGGAGATGCCTACACCGTGGTGGACACCGACCAGGCCGACGGTGCGCGGCAGGCAACCCGCCACCTGCTCGAACTGGGTCATCGCAGCGTGCGGCACCTGGCCGGCCCGGAATCCTCCTATGCCGCCCAGCGGCGCGTGGACGGGTGGCGTGACACCCTGCTGGAAGCAGGGTGCGAGGCCAAGGAGGTGGTGCGCGGAGACTGGAGCGCCGAGTCCGGCTATGAAGCGGGCCGGATCCTGGTTGCCGACACCGAGTGCACCGCGGTGTTCTGCGCCAATGACCAGATGGCGCTGGGGCTCTACCGCGCGGCCGCCGAAGCCGGGCGGCGCATCCCCGAGGACCTGAGCGTGGTGGGCTTCGATGACTCGGCGGACACTCCCGCGTATTCGCCCCCGCTGACCACCATCCACCAGGATTTTGCCGAGGTCGGCCGGCGCAGCGTCGCGGCCATTTTGGAGCAATTGCGCACCGGCGAGCAGAAGCCGGGAACCTCCATTGTTCCCACGCGATTCGTCCAGCGCGCCAGCACCGCGGCTCCACGCGCCGGCAGCTGATGGCCGACTGAATTTTGTGCGCCCCGGGTTGCCCAGGGGGTTCACAAGTCGCGCGATTCCGACTATGTTTACGCTAACATCACGTCGATGCGTGGTGCCCGGCCGGCCGCCACATAGTCATTCGCACGATTCGAAAGGCAACTATGCCAAATCTGTCATGCCATGTAAGACGCGCCATCTCTGTCATCAGCAGCAGTGCTCTTGTGCTCGGAACCCTCAGCGCGGCAGTGCTGGGCGGCGCCGCGCCGGCCGCGGCGGAGGTAACCGGCGCCACGGTGCAGCTCAAGCCCAACCCCTCGTACCAGGGGCCCGAATTCCAGGGCTGGGGGACCAGCCTCGTCTGGTTCGCCAACGCCACCGGAGGCTACCCCGAGAAGGTGCGCCGGGACCTGTTCGACAAGGTCTTCGGCGCCGAAGGGCTGAACCTGAATATCGCCCGCTACAACATCGGTGGCGGCAACGCCACGGACGTGCCCGGCTACCTGCGCCCCGGCGGAGACGTCGAGGGCTGGTGGAACCCGGAGGCAGGAAAAGACGCCGGCATCACCTCCAGCTACGAGGACCGCGAGGCCTATGCCGCGGCCTGGGATCCCGAGGATCCGAACTCCTATGATTTCGATGCGGATCAGACCCAGCGCTGGTGGCTGGACGCACTGGCCGCTGAACGCGATGACGTGGTCTGGGAGGCCTTCAGCAATTCCCCGCCCTACTTCCTGACCCAAAGCGGCTTCGTCTCCGGCGGCATCGGCGACGGCAATGCCGAGCAGCTGGCGAAGGAGGACATCGACAAGTATGTTGCCTACCTGGCCACCGTTGTCCAGGAGCTCGAAGCCCGGCATGATGTGGATTTCTCCACGCTGGATCCGTTCAATGAACCGAACACCAACTACTGGTCCACCCGGCTGGGCGAGGACGGCTGGCCCACCAGCGCCAGCCGGCAGGAGGGCGCGCATATCGGGCCGGAAATGCAGAATCTGGTCACCAAGGCGCTGGCGAAGAAGCTGGAGGAATCCGGCACCGACGTGAAGATCTCGGCCATGGACGAGACTAACCCGGGCATCTTCGCCAAAAACTGGGAGAGCTACGACCAGCAGGCCCGCGACGCGGTATCCCAGCTGAACGTGCACACCTACGGGACCGGGGACCGGCGGGTGGTGCGCGACATCGCCAAGGCCGCGGACAAGCCGCTGTGGATGAGCGAGGTCGAAGGCGACTGGGACACCAGCGGCGGGCACAACCTGACCAATATCGACAACGGCATCGGCATGGCCGGGCGGATGATCGATGACCTGCGCGAGCTGGAGCCGAACGCCTGGGTGTTCTGGCAGCCGGTGGAGGACCGCTACAATATGGAGCGCGTGGAGAACCTGAACTGGGGCAGCGTGCTGGTGGACTTCGACTGCAATGCCGAGGGCAATTCCCTTCGGCGCCTGGCCGACGGCGACGCGGATCCCTCGTGCTCGGTGGCCACCAACGCCAAGTACAACACCGTGCGCAATTTCACCCACTACATCCTGCCTGGCGATCACGTGATCCCCTCCGGAAGCAACCGCGCCACCGCCGCGCTGGATGCCGACGGCAAGGGCCTGGACGTGGTGCACATCAACCCGTCCGACCAGGCCGAAACCATCGAGCTGGATCTCTCGCTCTTCGGCAAGGTGCGCAAGAAGGCCAGCGTCACCCCGCATGTCACCACCGAGTCGCCGGCCGACGCCCCCGAACAGGGCGCCCTGGTGGCCGGCCAGGCCGTAGCAATCGACCCGGCCACGAAAAAGGCCGAAATCACCGTGCCGGCGAAGTCCGTCACCACGCTGAGCGTGAGCGGGGTATCGGGCATCGCCGATGAAGCCGCGCCGGTGCGCGACGGCGGGCGCTATACCCTGATCGGCGGGCAGTCGCAACTCGCGCTGGCCGCTGGCGAGGGCGGGGCCACCATCGAGCAGCCCGCAACCACCGCCCAGGAAGCCGAGGCGCAAACCTGGACGGCCACCCGGCTGACTGGCGGGAGCAGCAACCGCGAGCGCATTGCGCTGACCGACGGTGCGGGCAGGACGCTGGGCGTGGATGACCAAGGAGCCACGCTCACGGTTGCCGGCGGCGAGCCGGCCACCGACCGGAGGCTGCAGTGGATCCCGACCACCACCGACGGATCCACCTGGTCGCTGGTCAACGCCTCCAACGGGTATGCGCTGGACGTGAATGGCGAATCCACCGAGCCCGGCGCGAGCGTCGGGACCTGGCGCTCCTCGGGCGGCGGCAACCAGCAGTGGGACCTGCGCAGCATCGAACCGGTGGGCGTGCATCCCGAAGCGGTGCAAACCCTGCCCGGTGTCGAAGCCGAGTTGCCGGCGGAAATCACCCCGCTCTACGCTGGCGGAGCCGGTGCCCCGGTGCCCGTGGACTGGCAGGCCTCCGGCATTGACTGGAACGCCGAGGGCACCTGGCACATCCCCGGGCGCGGCACGGATGTCTTCGGCAACGAGCTGAAGGCGGACCTGGCCATCGCCATCGGAAGCTTCAGCGCCACCGACCCGGTATCGGTGACCAGCTTTGCCGGCGCGCCAGCCGACCAGGTGATCTCCGCGCTTCCGGCGACCGTGCCCGCCCAGGTGGGCGCCGGGGCCCAGCGCTTCGACACCCCGGTCCGCTGGGACACCTCCGGGCTGAGCGCCGACGCATTATCCAAGACCGGCACCCTGGCCATCACCGGGCAGGCCGAATCGAATGATCCGGACGCTGCGCCGCTGGAGGCGCGGGCCGCGGTCATCCTCACCGCACCGGCGCTGGGCAACATCGCCCCGGAATCGACGCCCAGTGCCAGCTTCACCGAGCCCGGGTATTCGGCGGGAGCAACGATCAATGGCGACACCCGGGACAAGGCCTGGTCCAACTGGAAATCCGGCGACAAGAACGAGCAGGATACGCTCGGCTACGCGCTGGATGCGCCCACCGCTATCGAGCAGGTGGCCGTGCACTTCTACCGGGATGGCGGGCATGAATCCTGGGCCCAGTCGCTGAGCGTTCAAACGCGCACCGGCGGGGGCGACTGGGTTGCCGCTGGCGAAGATCTCCAGATCGATGCCCCGGATGGCGGGGCACCGGTGGCCACGGTGGACACCGGCGGCGTTGTTGCCGATGAGCTGCGCGTTGTGCTCACGGCCCGCGAGAATACCCACATGATCGTGGCCGAGGTGCAGATTCTTGCCGCGGCTCCCAGCCCTTCAAGCGAATCGATCCTGGCGCGGCTGATGGTCGACGGTGTGGACGTGGCCGGCTTCGACCCCAAGGCCACCAGCTATGCGCTCGCCGGCGTGCGCGGCGGCAGCTTTCCGAAGCTGAGCGCCGTGGCCACGGATTCCGCGGCCGAGGTGGTGATCACCCAGGCCTCGCGGCCGGGCCGCACCGCCACCGTCGAGGTAAAGGCCGAAGACGGCACCAGCACCAAGTACGCCATCAAGTTCACGCCCGGGAAACCGGAGTAGGGGCCGCTGATCCGGCCACTAAGTGACGGCGCTGCGGGCGGCTACCCCAAGGGGCAGCCGCCCGCAGTTGCCCTGGCTTTCTTGAATGCCGGCAGTGCGTGGAGGGTGTCTGAAACAGCACAGGAGGACCACTGGCGTTTTCCGAGGGTCTAAGCTGGATGACTGTGAGTCCAGCTAATCTTTCCATCGGCGTTGACATCGGTGGCACCAAAATCCTTGCAGCTCTCGTGGATGAAGAGGGAAATGTCTACGGGCAGATCCACCGCGAGACACCCAACCACGATGTGGCCGGGACAGAACGGGCCCTGGCGGAGATGATCCGCGAGCTCTCCGAGGGCAACGACGAGATGCCGGTGGGCATCGGCGCCGCAGGCTGGATGGACCGCAAGGGAAAGAACGTCCTGTTCAGCCCGCACCTTTCGTGGCGCAATGAGCCGGTGCGTGATCGCCTGATGCAACTGGTGGGGCACGAAGTCACGCTCGTCAATGATGCTGACGCCGCCGGCTGGGCCGAACACCGTTTTGGCGCCGGACGCGGCGAAAGCGACATGGTCTGCCTGACCCTGGGCACCGGCATTGGCGGGGCAGTGATCCTCGGAGGCCAGATCCACCGCGGCAAATCAGGCATCGCCGGGGAATTCGGGCATCAGGTCATTGTTCCCGGTGGCCATCGGTGCGCCTGCGGCAACCGGGGCTGCTGGGAACAATACGCTTCTGGAAATGCCTTGGGCCGTGAAGGCGCAGAACTCGTGCGCAGCAAGTCGCCCGTGGCTTTCCGGCTGCGCGAAGCCGTCGGGGATAACCCCGAAGCCGTCACCGGAGCGGAAGTAACCCGCCTGGCAGCCCAGGGCGACCCGGCCTGCGAAGACCTGATTGCCGATATGGGTGGCTGGCTCGGCTTGGGCATCTCGAATCTGGTCTCGGTGCTGGATCCGGGCACCATTGTGATTGGCGGCGGCTTGGGCACCGCATCAAAGCAGCTGGTGGCCACCGCCGAAGAGACCTACCGCCGCACGCTCTCTGGCCGAGGCTACCGTCCTTTTGCGAAGATCTGCCAGGCCGAATTGGGTCCGTCCGCGGGGCTGATTGGCGCCGCGGACCTGGCCCGCTTCAACCTGAACGGATAAAAGGCCGCTCGTCCGGCTGGCACTGCCATGCCGGACGAGCAGCGAATTTCAGCGCATTGCCGAGGCGCTGCGCTGTGCATGCAGCACCTGCGAGGAGAGCGGATGCTCCCCGGGCAGACCCGGAAGCAGCGCCACCCCGTCCAGTGGCGTGCCACCGGCAGGCAGGATGCGTGCCTGCGGCCACTGCTGGAGCGTTTTGCCGCGCAGCAATCCATCGACCATCTGGTTCGTTGCGATATTGCCGACCCAGCTGATCGCCGGAGCGCAGCCGGGGGGCCACCCGACGCGGCGCAGCCCGGTATCCAGCGAGTGGACCAGCTCATCGCAGGCCTGTTCCACGATTCGCCGCGCCACGGCATCGCGGCCTGCCAGCTCGATGACCTTTCGAGCGTATGAGGCCACGAAGGCAACACGCTGTTCCATGGACTGGATCTGGATATAGGCGCTCTCCACGTCCGGGAAGTCGGCCTGCAGCTCGGCGAGCAGTCCGGTGTCCTGCCCGCGGCCATCGTGCGCCCGCATGGCCGCTTCCAGCCCGCGGCGCCCGATCCAGTATCCGCTGCCGGCATCACCGAGCAGGTGGCCCCACCCGTCGATGCGCGCGAATCCGGTGGGCCCGGTGGACAGGGCGACCACCCCGGTGCCCACGGCCACGCACGCCCCTGGCTGTTCCCCCAGGCAGGAGAGGTAGCCGGAGATCGAATCATGGGCCAGATGCAACGAACGCACCCCCAGGCCGGCGCATTCCTCCAGTATGCGCGCGGGGTCGATCGCTTCGGGCAGCAAGCCGGAATAGCCCGCTGCCACGCGGATTGGCCCGGCCTGCGGCCGCTGGCTCAGCGCGGTGCGGATGGCCCCGCTGATCTGCTGCTCCAGGGGCTCGCCGGTGCGCACCGGCGGCAGCACGCCGGTGGCATCGCCGATCCGGAAGCGGGTGGAGCTCTGGCCGCCGTCGATGGCCAGCAGGGGTAGTTCGGTACTCATGTGGTCGGCTTTCTGTGCGGGTGGGATGGGACGGCGGGCTAGCGCTGGGTTGCGCCAGCGAGCGCGGAGCGGTGCGAGAGCTCGACGGCCCGCAGGTCATTGGCCGTGCGCAGCACGCTCGGGGAGAGCAGCTGCTGCGGATCCGCCAGCGGCGGGCAGTGCACCACGAAGCTGGCCTCGGCCCCGGCCGGCAAGCTGACCAGGCCCTGTTCGACGCTGGCCTCGGGGTGCACGCGGTCCACGAGCAAGGTGGCATCCAGGGCCAGGGAAAGCGCGCTCACGCGCACCTCATAGCCATCGGCCAGCTCCCGGACCACTCCACGCAGCGGTGCCGGATCCAGGCTGAGCTCCACGTCGGGGGCGAAGAGGTGCACGGCATGCTCCTGGCCCACGGTGGCCACCAGCACCTCGTTGCGCACCTGGCCGGGGGCGCACAGCGCCGGGTCGATGGATACCGATTGCACCGATCGGGCAGGAACCAGCACCCGCTGTTCAACGCTGTGGCGCGGCTTGCCGTCGAACCCCTGCAGGGACAGCGACAAGGTTCCGGCCCACGGCTCGGCATGGTCGTTGACCAGGCTCAAGTGCAGCTGCCCGTCCCGCTCGCCGAAGGAGAGCATGCGCGGCGCATTGGCCAGGCGCAGCGCATGCCACAGCGGCTTGGGGCGCTCTTCGGAATCGACGGCGGCCCAGGAGGTCACCGGCCAGCAGTCGTTGAGCTGCCAGACAATGGCACCGGCGGTGCGCGGCCACCACGAGCGATAGTGCTCGATGGCGTAGCGCACGGCGCGGGCCTGGTTCAGCTGGGTGGCCCAATGCCAGTGCTCGAAGTCCGCGGGGACCCCCAGGTGCGCGGCGAGGCCGCGCTCCAGCTTGGCATTGCCGTCGTCGGCCTTCTGGTGCACCAGGAACACCGGGTCGCGGCTGGGGTCCGGCGACTGGGCGAGCGGTCCGCCATCGCTGCTGTGCACCCAATCGCCCAGGGTCCGCCAGGTCGGCGGCCCCTGGAAGCCGAATTCGGAGCAGAAACGGGGAATGTCGCTGCGGTACTGCAGATAGTCGATCCGGTTCCAGACCTCCCACTGGTGGTGGGTGCCGTGATCCGGGTGGTTGGGGTGCAGCTCGCTGGCCGCCCGGTGCGGGGTGTAGGGGCTGTTATCGCAGTATGGGCGGGTGGGGTCCAGCTCGGCCACGATCTCGCGCAGCATTTCGTGGGCGAAGTACCCGCCCCAGCTGCGCCCGTCAAGGGCCTGCTTCCACTCCCAGTCCTCATGGCCCCAGACATTCTCGTTGCCGCCGTTCCAGATGGCCAGGGACGGGTGCGGCATGAGCCGCACGACATTCTCCCGCGCCTCGGCGGCCAGCTCCTGGGTGAAGGGCTCCTCCTCGGGGTACGCGGCGCAGGCCAGCAGGAAGTCCTGCCAGACCAGCAGGCCCCGCTCGCTGCAGGCGGTGTAGAAGTCCTCGCTTTCGTAGATGCCGCCGCCCCAGACGCGCAGCAGATTCAGGTTGGCGCCCAGCGCCTGGTCCAGCCGGCGTTCGATGCGCTCGCGGGTGATGCGGGTGAGCAGGTGGTCATCGGGAATCCAGTTGGCGCCCTTGATGAACACCGGCTGCCCGTTGACCTTGAGCAGGAAGGCGGTGCCGTGCTCGTCTTCGCTGGTGTCCAGCTCGATGGTGCGGAATCCCACGCGGCGCGCCCAGTGATCCAGCGGCTCGGTGCCCTCCGGTTCGCCCAGGGCGACCTGCAGCTCATGCAGCGGCTGCGCTCCGTAGCCGGCCGGCCACCACAGCGGTGCCTGGGGCACGGCCAGGGACAGTGTTGCCTGGCTGCTGTGCGCGGGGATGCGCACGGTGGCGCTGGCACCCAGGATGCTGGCGGCCAGCTCCAGTTCGCCCGGCTCCTGCAGGCCCGAGCGCTGAACGTCCACCTGCACCTCGATCTGCCCGGTGCCCGCCGCGTCCACGGTGACCAGCGGGCGCACCTGGGCCAGCCGGGCCACCTTCCAGCGGTGCACCAGCACCGGCTTGTAGAGCCCGGCGGTGCGCAGATCCGGTCCCCAGTCCCAGCCGAAGCTGCAGGCCATTTTGCGGATGAAGTTGAAGGGCACGGGGTGGTAGGCGCTGGGGCGGTCGCCGAGCCGTTCGCGCTGCGCCTGGGCATAGGCCGTGGCCGAGGCCAGGGTGACCGCCAGCCGGCGGGGCTTCCCGTCGGCGTATTCGCGCACGTCGAAGCGGTAGCTGCGGTGCATATTGGCGGTGCGGCCCAGCTCCTGGCCCTCCAGGGCCACGGTGCCGATGGTATCGATGCCCTCGAAGACCAGGTCCACGCGTTCGCCCGCGTCCGCCGGATCCAGCTGCAGCACGCTCTGGTAGCGCCAGTCCATGTGGTGCATCCAGCTCAGCTTGGCCTCGTTGGCATCGAGGTAGGGGTCGGGGATCAGCCCGGCGCGCAGCAGGTCGGTGTGCACGCTGCCGGGCACTTCAGCGGGCAATCCCGCGGGCAGGTCGATGGCCGGCTGTCCTCCGGCGGCCTCCAGGCTCCAGCCTTCGGTCAATGGGTAGGTGTTCATCTAGCGGTTCCTAACGGTGAGCGGCGGGCAGCTGGGTCTCGGTGCGATCCAGCTGTTCCCAGCCGCCGGTGAAATGGTTGAAGCAATTCGTGTTGTCGATCCGGGCGCGGTCCACCCCGAGGCCGGTGTTCAGCACCTGGCCCACGCGTTCGGGGTCCGGGGCGGCCTGCGCCAGCAGCCGGGTGTAGTCGTGCTGCGGGTTCAGGATCACCTCGTCGGAGGGGCCGCGCTCGACAATCCGGCCCTTGTAGAGCACGAGGATCTCGTCGGAGAAGTGCCGTGCGGTGGCCAGGTCGTGGGTGATGTACAGCACCGCGAGCTGGTCTTCGCGCTGCAGCCGGGCCAGCAGGTTCAGCACCCCGAGGCGGATGGAGACATCCAGCATCGACACCGGCTCGTCGGCGATCAGCACCTGCGCCCCCGGTGCCAGCGCGCGGGCGATCGCCACCCGCTGGCGCTGCCCGCCGGAGAGCTCGTGGGGCCGCTTGGCGGCGATCTGCCCGGCCGGTTCCAGGTTCACCCGCTCCAGCATCTGCAGCACCCGCTGATAGGTTTGGCCCTTGCCGGCGGTGCGCTGGTGGATGCGCAATGGACGGGCCAGGTGGTGCTCGATGCTGTGGAAGGGGTTCAGCGAGGCGAAGGGGTCCTGGAAGACCATCTGCAGATGCCGGCGATAGTGCGCGTCGGCAACCTGCCGCTGCTGCCCATCGAGCACCTCGATGCTCCCGGAGCTGGGTTTCTCCATGCGGGTGAGCAGCTTGGCGATGGTTGATTTGCCGGAGCCGGATTCACCCACCAGGGCCACCGTCTTGCCCGGGGACAACTCGAAGCTGACCCGGTCCACGGCCCGCAGGGTGCGGCGCTTGAGCCCGCCGCGCAGCGTGTAGTCCTTGCTCAGATTCTCGACGCGAACGCTGGTCATGATTGCTCCTGGGGGTCATCGGCGGTGCCGCCGCGCACAAAGGCCCCGCGGTCCCCGCGCAGGCTCGGGAAGGAAGCCAGAAGCTTCCGGGTGTAGGGATGGGCGGCCTGCCGGTAGAGGGTGGCTGCCTGGTCCAGCTCGACGATTTCGCCGCGCAGCATCACCGCGATCCGGTCGCTGATCTCCAGCAGCAGCGGCAGGTCGTGGGTGATGAAGATGACCGCGAAGTCCAGCTCCTCGCGCAGCCGCACGATCTCGCGCAGGATATCGCGCTGCACCACCACATCCAGGGCGGTGGTCGGCTCGTCCATGATCATCACCTGGGGCTCGAGCAGCATCGCCATGGCGATCATCACGCGCTGGCGCATGCCCCCGGAGAGCTCATGCGGGAAGGAGCGCAGCCGGCCCGGGTCCACCCCCACGCGGGTGAGCACCTGCGCGCTGCGTTCCCGGCGGGCCGCCCGGGTCATTCCGGGGGCGTGGGCGCGCAGCGTGTCATCGAGCTGGGCGCCGATGCTGCGCACCGGATTCAGCGCGTTCATCGCGCCTTGGAAGACCATGGAGAGCTTTTGCCAGCGGAAGTCGCGCAGCTGGCTCTCGCCCAGGCCCAGCAGGTCCAGTTCCTGGCCGCTGCTGTCGTGGAAGAGAACCTGGCCCGAGGAAATCCGGGCCGGCGGCTGGTGCAGCCGATTGATGGCGTAGGCCAGGGTGGTCTTGCCGCAGCCCGATTCGCCGGCCAGCCCGAGGATTTCCCCGCGGCCCAGCTCGAAGGAGGCATTCTTGACCGCGGTGACCGGGTTCTGGGATTCGTAGACGACGCTCAGCCCGCGCACGCTGAGCACCGGCGGCTTGCCGGTGGCGCCCGCTTCGAGGCGTTCTGGGGATATTGTGCTCATCGGGCTGCTGCCTTCCGTGGTTGTGCGCCCGCCGCCCTGGCGGCTGCGCGCGAAAGTTTCCGTGCCTCGCGCACGCTCTTCAGCTTCGGGTTGATGATCTCGTCGATGGAGAAGTTCACCAGCGAGAGCCCCATGCCGAACAGCGCGATCATCAGGCCCGGAGGCAAGAACCACCACCAGGCGCCCAAGGGCAGGGCAAAGCCGTTCTGCGCGAAGTAGAGCATGGTGCCCAGCGTGGAGGAACTCGAAGCCCCCAGGCCCAGGAAGGACAGGCCCGCCTCGCCCAGGATGGCCGCGATCACCGCGAAGACGAACTGCGAGGCCAGCACGGGCAGCAGGTTCGGGAGGATCTCCACGACGATGACCCGCCAGGCGCGCTCGCCGGAGACCTTGGATGCCTGCACGTAGTCGCGGTTGCGCACCGAAAGGGTCTGCGCCCGCAGCACGCGGGCGGAGGCCGCCCAGCTGGTCAGCGCCAGGACCACCGCGATGGTCCACAGGCCGCGGCTTTCGCGCGGCACGAATCCGGAGATGACGATGACCAGGGGCAAGCCGGGGATCACCAGGAACACGTTGGAGAGCAGCGAGAAGCTTTCGTCGGCGAAACCGCCGAGGTAGGCCCCGTAGATGCCGAAGAAGGCCGAGAGCGCGGTGGCCAGCACGCCCACGATCAGCCCGATCTGCAGCGAGCCGCGGGTGGCGTAGGCCAGCTGTGCCAGCACATCCTGGCCGGTCTGGGTGGTGCCCAGCAGGTGCTCGGCTCCCGGGGAGCTCAGCCCGATATTGCTGATCGCGTTGGGGTCCTGCACGAAGAGCGGCGCGAGCAGGCCGAACAGCGCGATGCCCAGGATCAGGCCCAGCCCGATGACCAGCCACGGGGTGGGAGAGGGCAGCAGCATCCGCCACGCGGCCTTGGGGGCCGTGGCGCGGCCCGCGGGTTCCGGCGCCGGATCCCCTCCGGTGTCCGCCAGGATGCCGCTGGTGGTTTTGGTGTCGTTAAAAGGTGCCATGTCGGTTTCCATTCCTAGCCGCGGGCCCGGGTGCGCGGGTCGACCAGGCCATAGATCAGGTCGACCAGCAGGTTGGCCGCGAGCACCGCGACCGTGATGTAGAGGAACACGCCCTGCATCAGGGCGTAGTCGTTGTTGGTGACCGCTGCCAGCAGGCGCGAGCCGATGCCCGGATAGGAGAAGACCTGCTCGGTCACCACCGAACCGGAAACCACGAAGCCCAGCGAAATGGCGAAACCGGCCACGGAGGGCAGCACGGCATTGCGGGCGGCGTAGTTGCGCAGGATCCAGCGTTCGGGAAGCCCCTTGGCGCGGGCGGTCAGCACGTAGTCCTCGGAGAGCGTAGACACCATCATGTTGCGCATGCCCAGCAGCCAGCCTCCCAGGGCGGCGATGACAATGGTCAGTGCCGGCAGGACCGCATGCTCGATCGCGGAAAGCAGGAAGGGGCCATTGAATCCGGGGTCGAGCACCACGTCATAGCCTCCCTGCGCCGGGAAGAGGCCCAGCCCGCGGGAGAGCAGGTAGACCAGCACCAGGGCGAGCCAGAAGTAGGGGACCGCGGCCAGCAGCGTGGTGGCCGGGACCAGCGAGTCCAGCCAGGTCCCCGGGCGCCATCCGGCGAAGGTCCCCAGCAGGATGCCGATCCCGGCGGCCAGAATGGTCGAGACCCCCACCAGGATCACGGTCCACGGCATGGAGGCTCCGATGACCTCGGTGACCGGGGCCGGGAAGTAGCTCACCGAGACGCCGAGGTCGCCCTTGAAGAGGTTGCCCAGGTAGCCTGCATATTGCACGATCAGCGGCTGCGAATCATCGCCGCCGAGCAGGATCGAGTAGGCCTTGCGGGTTTCCTCGGTGACGCTGCCGCCGCGCTGCTGCAGCTTGGCCAGCAGGATATCCACGGGATCCCCCGGCAGCAGCCGGGGGATGATGAAGTTCAGGGTGAGCGCTGCCCAGAGGGCGATGGCGTAGAAGCCCAGTTTCCGGATTACATAGTTCACAATTGCACCTGTTGCCTTGAGTGGTTCGAAGGAATGTCCCGCGCCGGGGACCGGGGGTCCCCGGCGCCGGGGAAATCAGCCTTGGACCGGCTTCAGGGCCTTGAAGACCTGTGCGGCATCCAGGCGCGACCAGACGGCGGGGAAGGCGTAGGTGTCTTCTGCGGTGGGCCATCCGGTGAACTTGGCCGTGTTCCACACGCTGGTGGTGCCGCCGGTGAGCACCGGGATGTACGGCATGTCCGCGACGATCTGCTGCTGGATCACGTCGTACTGCTGCTGGCGGGCCGCGCTGTCTTCAAACGGGATGGTTTTCAGCGCGTTGATCGCCTTGTCGACGCTGTCGTTGGCGTAGCGGGAGTAGTTGTTGCCGGAGGTCTTGCCGACTTTCGCGGTGCTTTCCGAGGAGAAGAAGTAGTTGTACACGTAGTACGGGTCTGGGGCGGGGCCTTGCCACAGCGAGTCGATGGCCAGCTCGAACTCGCCCTTGGTGCGCTTGTCGGTCCACTCGTTCCACGAGGACTGGGCGGCCTGGATCTGGATGCCAGCGGCCTTGGCCTGCTCGGTGATGGTCTGGATGGCGGTGATGTAGTCGGTCCAGCCGGTGACCACTTCAATGGTCAGCGAAAGCTTTTTGCCGTCCTTGGCGAAGATGCCATCGGCGCCCTTCTTCCAGCCGGCTTCCTCAAGCAGCGCGGCCGCGGCCTGCGGATCCGCGGTTTCCGGGGCAACCGCTGGCTGCACCTTCTGGGAGATCCATTGCGATTGGGTATCGGGCAGCGCGAAGGATGGGGAGATCGGCGCGGCGGTGTTTTCGTACGCCAGGGTGTTGAGCTGGGTGCGATCCAGGGCCAGGTAGATGGCGCGGCGCACCGCAGGATCGGTTTGCGCCCCGGTGCAGCCCAGCTTGACGTTGGCGCAGGTGGCCAGCACCTGCTGGCTCTGGGCCACGGTCAGCTTGGCGTAGTCCGGGAAGTTCGTGGAGACGTTCTGGATGTCGGGGATCGGGCCGGTCTGCCAGTCGATGGTGCCCTGCGCAATGGCGTCGGCGCCGGCAGTGTTGCCGGACAGGGCCAGGTAGCGGATGTTTTTCAGTTCGGGTTCGCCGCCCCAGTAGGACGGGTTGGCTTTCAGCGTGAAGGCCTGCGGCTTGAAGTCGGCGAGGGTGTAGGCCCCGGTGCCGACCGGTTTTTCGATGACGTCCGTCTCCGGGTTCAGCTTGGCCCACAGGTGCTCCGGCACGATCACCGCCTGGGTCAGGATGTCCGGACCGGAGACGAAGGCGCTGTCCTTGAAGTTGAAGGTGATGTGGGTGTTATCCACGACCTTGACCTCGCCCTTGAACCCCAGGCTGTTCAACGCGGGGTGCTTCTTGAGCAAGTTGAAGGTGAAGGCCACATCATCGGCGGTGAAAGGCTCCCCGTCGCTCCACGTCACGCCCTCGCGCAGGGTCACCGAGAGCGCGGTGCCATCCTCGTTCCATGAGGATTCCGTGCCCAGCAAGGGTTCGGGCTTGGCGTCTTTTGCGGCCTTGTTCAGGTAGAACAGCGGTTCGAAGATGGTGCCCGGGCCTGCGATCTGGGAAGGCGAGAAGGGGTTGAAGTTGATCTGGTAGTCACCGGCCTGGCCGGTGTAGGCCACCAGGGTGGCGTCCGCGGCGTCGGCCTTCGGCTGGCCGGATCCGGCGGAGGAGCATCCGCTGAGAGCCAGGGAGAGAATGCTGGCGCCGGCTGCGAGGGCGAGCATGCCGCGATGGCGCCGCAAGGTGCCCGGTTGCGAGGAGGGGAACATGGAGTGTCGCTTTCATCGGATCGGCCCTGAGCGCCGATGTGGTTGATTCTGTGTCGCAAATCACGACTCATTAAGAAGTTAGGTGATTAAATTAAGTTGGTCAAGATAATATGGAAGAGAAGTTCATAGTGTGACGCAGAACAAGGCGAGGGCCAGCAAGGAGGTGCAAGGCAGCGATGCAGCGCAACAGCGTTCCGCCGACCAATCGGGAAAGACTGCTTGACCTGCTGCGAGTGTCCGGAACCAGCAGCCGGATTGACCTCGTGGAGGCGACCGGGCTCACTGCCGGGACCATCAGCAATCTGGTGCGGGTGCTCGTGGAAGAAGGCCTGGTCGAGGAGACCGGGCGTGCCGCGTCCCGTGGCGGGCAGCCGCGCCGGATGCTCCAGCTGCGTGCTGATTCGCGCTGCGCGGTGGGTGTCCACTTCGAGCGCGGCGGCATCGAGCTGGTGCTCACGGATTTCACTGGCCGGACCATTGGCGCATCGCGCGTGGATTCCGATCAGCGCCTCGCCCCTGCCCGGCAGCTGGAAGCCGTTGGCACCAGGATCCTGGCCATGGCCGATGCCTGCGGGATCGCGCCGCACCGCGTGCTGGGCATCGGGCTGGTCGCTGAAGGGCCGCTCGACGTGCCCAGTGGCACGCTGCTGGCCAACGAGGCGGATGCGCGCTGGCAGGGCCAGCCAATTGCCGGGCTGCTCGAGCGCCAGGCGGGTTTCCCTGTGCGCCTGGTGCCCGTGGGCACAGCAGCAGCCCTGGCCGAGCGGGTGCTTGATGGCGGACGCCGGCAGCCCTTCGGCGTGATCTATCTGGCCAGTTCCATCGCGGCCGGGGTGGTGCATGAAGGACAGGTGTTCCGCGGGGCAGATGCGCGCCCGGTGGAATTGGGCCACATCACCGTGGACTTCAACGGGCCGCCGTGCCCCTGCGGCAACCGCGGATGCCTGTCCCAATACAGCTCAGGTGCCGCATTGGCGCAGCGTGCCGCGAGCCTGCCCGGCCTGGCCGAAGCACTGGCAGGCGGGGCTGGCAATCCGATGGCCGATGTCCAGGCCATCGCCGAGCAGGCAACGCGCGGCCATCCCCAGGCCCGCGCGCTATGGAAGGAAGCGGCCCGCGGGCTGGGGCATGCCGCGGTGAGCCTGGTCAACCTCTTCGGGCTCGAAACCGTGGTGCTGGCCGGCCCGGCGCTGGCCGGAGCCGGGGACCTGCTGCTCGCCGAGGTGCGCTCGATCGTGCAGGCCAGCTCCTGCCACCGGGCATTGAGCCCGGTGCAGGTTGAACGATCAAGGCACGGCCCGCTGTCTGCCGCCACCGGCGGCGCCTTGCAGGTGCTCTGCGCCAGCGATGGAACCAGAACCCAAGAACCAACCCACCGAATGATGGAGAGATCATGACCCAGGAGTACAAGGAATTCACCGTCTTGAGCCGCGATGGGGCCAGCCTCATCCTGCACCACCGACCCGCAGGACTGCCCGAGGTCGTGCACTGGGGCGCCGAGACCGGCGAGCTGGCAGAAGCGGAGCTTCGCGCCCTGGTGGCCGCCGGGGCACGCCAGGAGGAGCGGGGCACCGTTGATGCCATCTGGCAGCCGAACCTGCTGCCCACCCAGGGCGACGGCTGGGCCGGCCGGCCGGCGCTGCTGGCCACGCGTGCCGGGGCGCCGATCTTCCCCCGGTGGATCACCCGGGAAATCACCGTTGACGGCTGCAAGCTGCGTATTGAAAGCGGCGACGCCGCCAACCAGCTGGCGATGCGCAGCGAACTGGATCTGCTGGCCGGAGGGGTGCTCACGCTCAGCCATGAACTGGTCAACGAGGGAAGCGGCGAAGTTGAGGTGCAGCATCTGGAGTGCGTTCTGCCGATTCCCAAGAACGCTGACCACCTGAGCATGTTCAGCGGCCGCTGGACCCGTGAAAAGGCGCCGCAAACCATCCAGATGCCGCGCGGCGCGGTGGTCCGGCAAACTCGGCGCGGCCGTGGCGGGCACGATGCGCCCTATCTGCAGATCGCCTCGGCGGGGGTGCCGCAGGAGCGTGCCGGCGAGCTGTGGGCCGTGCATCTGGGCTGGAGCGCGGACTGCACCTATCGCACGGACCGGATGAGCGAAGCACTGACCCTGATCGGAGCCGGAGAGCTGTTGCAGCCAGCAGAAATGCGGCTGGGCGCCGGTGGCGCCTACCGCACCCCGAAGGCCTGGTTCGGCTATTCGGGGCAGGGGCTGGACGGGCTGAGCGCAGGATTCCACACCGCCCTGCGCGCCCGGGAACAGCACCCCAGCACGCCAAGGCCGCTGGTGCTCAACACCTGGGAAGCCGTGTACTTCGATCATCAGCCGCAGACCCTGATGCGCCTGGCGGAATTGGCCGCGCAGGTCGGGGTGGAGCGCTTCGTGCTCGATGACGGGTGGTTCATGGCCCGCCGCGACGACACCAAGGGGCTGGGGGACTGGGAGGTGGACCGCGCTGTCTGGCCCGACGGGCTGGGTCCGCTGGCGGCCCGGGTCCATGAGCTGGGCATGGAATTCGGGCTCTGGTTCGAACCCGAAATGGTCAATCCCGACTCCGATCTGGCGCGCAATCACCCCGACTGGATGCTGCACAATGCCCAGCATGTGCACAACCCGCCAGCGGGGCTGTCCTGGCGCTCGCAGCATGTCCTGGATCTGGCCAACCCGCAGGCCTACGCGCATGTGCGCCAGCAGATGGGCGCGCTGATCCAGGAGCTCGGCATCGATTTCATCAAATGGGATCACAATCGCGACCTGATCGAATCGCTGCACGGGCAGCGTCCGGGAACCCACGAGCACACGCAGGCAGCCTACCGGTTGATCCGCGAGCTGAAGCAGGAACGCCCAGGGCTGGAAATCGAATCCTGTTCCAGCGGCGGGGCGCGCACGGACCTGGGCATCCTGGAATACGCGGACCGGGTGTGGGCCTCGGATTCCAACGACGCGATTGAACGGCAGGACATCCAGCGGTGGACCCAATTGCTCCTGCCCCCGGAGCTGGTGGGAGGCCATATCGGCCCGGCCACCTCGCATAGTTCCGGGCGGACCCTGGACCTGTCCTTCCGGGCCGCCACGAGCCTGATGGGCTCGGCCGGTTTCGAGTGGAATCTGCTCGAATGCAGTGAGCAGGAATTGCAGCAGGCGCGCGACTTCGCCGAGCTCTACAAGGAGGTGCGCGGGTTGCTGCACACCGGTGTGCCGGTTCACGCGCAGCTGCTGGATCCGGCGCTTCGCGTGAGCGGCGTGGTGGCCCAGGACGGCAGCGCAGGGTTGTGGACCATAGCCACGGTGGCCACCTTGGAGGAGGCGCTGCCCGAACGGATCCGGCTGCATGGCCTGAAGCCGCACTCCCGCTACCGGGTTCGCGTCCGCGAGGAGCTGGGGAAGGCGGAATTCGGCTGGATCACCCCGCAGTGGATCGCCCAGGGCGATCTGGTGCTGCCCGGGAGGCTGTTGGAAATCCACGGGCTGCAAATCCCGCTGCTCTGGCCCGGCCAGGCGCTGATCGTCCAGGTGGAGGAGGTGCCCGCCTAGGCTTTGGCGGGCGGTGCTGCCGTGCTGCCGCGCACCACAATTCGCGCGGTCGGCACGTGCACCACCGTCTGCAGGTCCCCGGCATGGGTGCGCAGCAGCACCTGGGCCAGGCGCTGCCCCAATTCGAAGACATCCAGGCTGACGACCGAAATCGGCGGTTCGGCCAGGCGCGCGTCGGGCGAATCATCCCAGGCCAGGATGGAAAGATCCTGCGGGATGCGCAGTCCGAGCTCGCGCGCGGCAGCCAGGCCGCCCACCGCCATGAGGGTGTCATCAAAGATGATCGCGCTGGGACGCGGGTCCGCGCCCAGCAGCTCGCGGATGCGCTGGGCCCCGGAGCCCGGAGAGTAGCTGCCTTCCAGGCTGGTGCCAGCAATCCCGAAACGCGCCAGGGCCTCGCCGAATGCCCGGGTGCGCGCCTGGGTGTGGTGCAGCTGGGCCGGGCCGGAGACCCGTCCAAGCCGCTGGTGGCCCAGGCCGGCCAGGTGCTCCACGGCCATCAGCATGGCCCCGGAGTTATCCACCTCCACCAGGGAGACCCCCTCGATGTGCGGTCCGCCCAGGACCACCACCGGCAGGCCCAGCTCGCGGCAGCGCAGCACGCGTTCATCGTTTTCGGCGATATCGGCAATGATCACGGCG
This sequence comes from Glutamicibacter sp. FBE19, assembly GCF_015524875.1. Classification (NCBI taxonomy): domain Bacteria; kingdom Bacillati; phylum Actinomycetota; class Actinomycetes; order Micrococcales; family Micrococcaceae; genus Glutamicibacter; species Glutamicibacter sp. FBE19. The sequence goes on from NZ_JACKQN010000010.1 coordinate 158,091, forward strand.
TTGAGCATGCCGCTGCTGGCCCAGTCCCGGTAGGCGGCCAGCTCTTCGGCGGCAGAGCCGAAGCGGCGCAGCAGCACCGAGGCATCATGCTGGTCCAGGGCCTGCTCCAGGCCAAGGAGCAGCTCCTCGAAAAATGGATCAGGGTCGTGGGGCCCGTTTTTCATCTGCACCGCCAGGGCGAAGCGGGGTCCGGGCGAAGTGCGCGCAGCGACGTTGTCCATGTGCAAAGTATCGCATCGAACCGGCATACTTGGCACATGAGCAACGTTCTTCCACCATCACCGGCCCAGTCCAGTCGAGTCCTCGTCTTGGATCGGGTTCGTGCGGAGGGACCGGTCAGCCGCGTCGAGCTGGCTGGGCATACTGGGCTGACCCAGGCTTCCATTTCCAACCTGGTCAAGACCCTGCTTGCCGAGGGCCTGCTGGTGGAAACCGGAGAACGAACCTATACCGGGGCCAAGGGAAAGCCCCGTGTGCTGCTGGGCCTGAATCCGCAGGCGCGCTACAGCATCGGCGTGCAGCTGGGCGCCGACTGGATCGTCATGGTGCTCACCGATGCGGCGGGCACGGTGATGGCCCGAACGCGCATGCGCGGAGCGCGATCCACCGCGCCGGTGCGGGTGGTTTCGGCCGTCGCCACGCAGATCGAGGCGCTGCTCGCGCTCTCCGGGGTCGACCGGCAGCTGGTGGCAGGCATCGGACTGGCGGTGCCGGGGATCATCGATTTGCAGACCGGGGCGATTCTCTCCTCGGCAAGCCTGCCGCTATGGGAGCTTTTTGCGGTCCGCGAGGCGTTGCAAAAGGCCACCGGGCTGCTGACCCTGGTCGACAATGTGGCTACCGCCGCGGTCATGGGCGACTACTGGAGCGGCGCGATTCCAGAGGCCAGCGCGCACTGCACCCTGTATATGGGGGCCAGCATCAATACCGGGCTGCTCATTGACGGGACGGTGTACCGCGGGGCGAGTTCCAATACCGGGCTGCTGGGGCGGGCGAGCTTCGAACGCGCCGCCGGCGAACGGGCCACCGTGGAAGAAGTGGCTGGCCCGCGGGCCGTGGCCGTCCGTGCCCGGCAGGAGCTGGCGGCGGGCCGCCAGACCATTGCGGTCCTCGATGACCCAGCCAATCCCTTTGCGGATTTTGCGGCGATTGCCAGCGCGGCGGTGCATGGGGACTCGCTGGCCCTGGAGCTGATCGAAGAGTCGGCACAGCATATTGCCACCGTGGTGGTGGCCATGGTCAACATCCTCGACCTGGATTCGGTGACGTTGGCGGGCCCCTCGCTGAGCACCGCCGGATCCCTGTATTTAACGCAGATCCGGGACCGCATCAGTGCCGAGGCCTTGAGCGCGCCGAAACATGATGTGACGGTACGGCTCTCGGCCCAGGTGACTGATGCGGCCTCGGTGGGTGCCGCGGCCCTGATGCTGCAGCACAGCCTGGCCAAGCCTGCAGGCTAGGCCGGGGGACTACCGGGCGCGCAGCTCATCCACGTAGAAGCTTCCGCTCGTTGATGGAGCCTCGGGCACCTGGTTGATGAAGATGTTCAGCTGCGAGAGGTAGGCAAGGTCTTCCTGGGAGATACGGCGGTCTGCGTTCTGCGTATCCCAGGGGGCCGGCCGGAAATCGGCAAAGGGGATCGACAGCTGCTGCCCCTCGGTGCCTTCCATTGACGGGTAGGCCTCATAGGCGACGCCGCCGGCGACCAGCTGCAATACCAGCTTCTGGCCCGAGCCGTCGGGCTGGAGCCAGAGCGATAGCCGGTCGAAGCTTGACCAGTCGCCTTCGATGCGGCGGGTGATTCCGGTGTAGCTTTGCAGCCCGAAATCGTAGTCGAAGCGCAGCGAGCGTTCGCCGGCTCCGACGGGGTCCTCCGCCAGCGAGATGGAGTTGGTGCCCACTGCGCTGTAGCTTGAACGCAGTTCGGAATCGTCGGCGTAGCCTTCGAAGTCATCAACTACGCCCGGGGCTGAGGCTGGCTTCTGGCCCAGCACCAGTTGCCCGGTTTCTTCCAGTTTCCGCTGGCCGGGCAGCGTGGCGCGCAAGTCAAAAGCAGTCCTTTGGTTGACCAGCTCTTCTTGCGGAACCTCCAAGGTGCCCACGTGGTAGCCGGAGGCGGCATCGAAGTTGAGCTTGATGGGAGGATGCCCCGAGAGGGTGAAGTCGACCGTGGCGGGCTTCGGATTGGTCCCGGTGAGCTTGGCCCGCACGGTGGTTTCGGTGTGCGTGATGCGTGTGCCGTTCGCCGGCGTGACCAGCCGCAGGCTGGCCGGGTGGGCCGCGGCCTTGGTCTTTCGCTCAAAGACATCCCGGGGCGAGAGCTGCGAGCTGAAGACGGAGAACTCATCCTCTGCGAAAGCGCGGAAGTCCTGGAGCATCTCGTGCTCAGCGAGCTCGCCGGTGGCCGGATAGGGGACGAAGAACTGCCCGGTGCCGTAATTGGTCCAGGTCAAGGCCCAGGCCATGCGACGTGCCTGCGGGTCGGCCTTGATCGCTTTGAAGACCTTGGTGTACCAGTTGATGGAGGGATTTTCTCCGTTGGCTTTCAGTG
>NZ_JACKQN010000011.1:0-139531 GCF_015524875.1 Glutamicibacter sp. FBE19
AGGCCATGCGGCAACGCGGAACCCCGCGGTTTTGTATCCGAGAATCATCCAGGCATTTCGCCCAGATGGCGGCCGATATAATGGAATCCATGATTGCAGGTATCGGAGTGGACATTGTCGACGTGCCCCGTTTTGGCCGACAACTCGAAAAGACCCCGCGCCTGAGAGAACGCCTCTTCACGGAAGAAGAACGCGACCTGCCTCTGCGCTCGCTGGCCGCCCGCTTTGCAGCCAAGGAAGCCATCGCCAAAGCGCTTGGCGGTCCCGCTGGGATGAACTGGCAAGACTGCACCATCCGCAAAGATGAAGCCGGGGATCCACAAATCCACAACACCGGCTCCGTGGCCAAAGCCAGTGAACAGCGGGGAATCACGTCATGGCATCTGACCATGTCACACGATGGCGACATGGCCATCGCCATGGTCGTTGCCGAAAGCTAACACTTCCAAAACAAAAGAATAACGACACGATTGGCAGTAAATAAGGATTCAGACGACCGCCTTGAGTATTGTTTGAATTATGATCCCTGTCTACAGTGTTGCGCAGATTCGTGCGGTTGAGGCCCAGGAGATTTCCAAGCGCGGCGAAGCGAGCCTGATGAAGCAAGCCGCCGCCGAATTGGCTTCAACGGCAGCCACCATGCTGGCCGAAAAACCAGGCACAGAACCTGCCTTTGTTATCGCCCTGATTGGACCCGGCAATAACGGTGGAGATGGCCTTTATGCACTGGCTCAGCTCCAGGAGCAAGGAATCTCCACGCTCGCCTTGCAATTCGGGGACCACGTACATGCCGAGGCCGCCACAGCGTACCAGAGCGCCGGCGGAACGCTGACTGATTATTCTGATGGTCAAAGTGAACTGGCTAATGCTTCACTGGTCATCGACGCGCTGTACGGCTTGGGATACCGCACCGGTTCCCCACTGCCGACACTTCCTGCACACAGCCGCGTGCTTGCATGCGACGTACCCTCGGGGTTGCACCCGGATACCGGGGTCGCTGAAGACAACGTGTTGCGCGCCGAGCGCACCGTGACCTTTGGTGCCATGAAGTCGGGGCTGCTGACCGTTGATGCACCACTAGTCACCGGGGAAATCACCATTGCTGGTCTTGGATTTGATTTTTCTGCAGTGGCACCCGAAACCCAGCTGGTCGATGAGGCTGCTGCGCAAGAACTCCTGGACGAGCACCGTTCGTGGCGCGACGCTGGACGCCACAAGTACCAGCGCGGAGTCTTGGGCCTCATCGCAGGCTCTGACCTCTATCCCGGGGCTGCCCAGCTAACAGCCAAGGCGGCCGTGAACTGCGGTGTCGGCTTGCTGCGTACACATGTTCCGGACTCCGTGCGCCCATTGGTTGCCGTCTCGGTTCCGGAATCTGTCCCGCTGGATGATCAGCAGATCAAGGAAGCACTCTCTTCCTCGCGTCGCCACCTGCATGGCAAGGGTGCCAAGATCTCGGCTTGGGCCATCGGTCCCGGCCTTGACGGACGCACTCCCCCAACCGGTGCCATTGCCGAAGTGTTCGCCAGCCGCCAGCCAGCGGTCATTGACGCTTCAGGCTTGGAAGTCGTTCCAACTGGCCCTAGCGAACAGCCACGCGTCCTGACTCCGCACGCCAAGGAACTGCGAATGCTGCTGGGCCGCGCCGGAGTGAAGGTGACTCCCGACGAGATTGCCCAGGATCCGATTCGGTGGACCCGCTGGGCCGCCTTGGCCTACAACGCAGTTGTCCTTCTGAAGGGTCCGACCAGCTACATTGTCGCCCCTAATGGCAGCAGCCTCGTGGTAACCCACTCGTCGCCCCAGTTGGCCACAGCCGGCAGCGGCGACGTGCTCACTGGCATCCTCGGCTACCTGCTGTCCGACGGATCCCTGACCGGCACGCAGGGCATGCGAACCGTGCCTAACCGTCGCATCATGGAACTCTCTGCCTGTGCTGCGATCATCCACGGCCACCTTGGACGAGTAACCGCGCAGGATGGCACGGTCAGCGCTTCGCGCCTGCTCGATTACCTGCCGAAGGTCATGAAGCACTTCGGCTTCTAGGCGTCGACGCCAAGAGGCAAAAAATGCGGTTGTCTTTCGACAACCGCATTTTTGCTATCCACGTAGCGCTAGGACTGAACCGGAACCGGCCCGGTTGCAACATTGTTGCTGTTGAGCTCGAAATACTCGCCTGGACCGGTCATGACCCAGCCCTGCTCGCGCCAGGCAGGACGGTCCAGCACGTTGCGGCCGTCGATGAGCATCTTCGATGCCACGACTTCGCCCAGCTGCCGCGGATCCAGGTCGCGGAATTCCTGCCACTCGGTCAGCACCAAGGTCAGGTCTGCGTTGCGGGCAGCTTCCTGATGCGAATCCACGTAGTTCAAACGCGGGAAGCGGCCTGCGGCATTGGCATTGCCCTCAGGGTCATAGACCGAGACTTCGGCGCCAGCGTTGTACAGGCGTACCGCGATGTCCAATGCAGGGGAATCGCGCACGTCATCGCTGTTGGGCTTGAACGTGACGCCGAGGACGCAAATATGCTTGCCAGCCAGCACATTGCCCAGCATATTTTCTGCCAGCGAAACAACGCGGTCTCGCCGGCGCAGGTTGATCTGGTCTACCTCGGAGAGGAAGTTCATGGTCTGGGTCAGCCCGAGCTCGCTCACGCGCGCTTGGAGGGCGCGAATGTCCTTCGGCAGGCATCCACCGCCAAAGCCCACTCCAGCGTTCAGGAAACGACGGCCAATGCGCTTATCGTGGCCAATGGCGTCGGCCAGGGTCTTGATGTCGCCGCCCACGGTCTCGGTCACCTCGGCAAAGGCATTGATGAAGGAAATCTTGGTCGCCAGGAACGCATTGGCGGCCACCTTGACCAGCTCCGCGGTTTCAAGGTCGGTGACGATTTCAGGGATCTCCTGGGCCAGCACCGGCGCGTACACTTCGCGCAGCAGCTCAAGGCCGCGCTCGCCTTCAAGGCCATAGACCAGGCGGTCAGGCCGCAGCGTATCGTTCACCGCGAAACCTTCACGCAGGAATTCAGGATTCCATGCCAGGGCAATGGAGCTTCCGGGCTTGGCATCTTGAGCAATTTTTTCGCTCAACCGGCGGGCGGTGCCCACCGGCACGGTCGACTTGCCGACAATCAACGCTTCAGAGGTGATGTGCTCAAGCAGCGAGTCGACAGCCCCGTCTACGTAAGACATGTCTGCTGACTGCGAATCAGCACGCTGGGGCGTACCCACGGTAATGAAATGGATATCCGCGTTGGCCGCTACATCGGCGTAGTCGTCGGTGAATCGCAGGCGCCCGGAGGAAACATGTTTGCGCAGCAGTTCCGGCAGGCCCGGTTCATGGAAGGGCAGCACGCCAGCGGCCAGCGCATCGAGCTTGGCCTTATCCACATCGACGCCGATGACTTCATAGCCCAATTCGGCCATGCAGGCGGCATGGGTTGCACCGAGGTAGCCGGTGCCGATCACGCTGATGCGTAGAGTCACGAAAGTCCTTCTCTCCGAGAACACGAACCGATGTCTGTTTCTACTTGTTAGCATGCCACACCCCCGCAGGCTGTTCTTATGCAGAACACCCTGCGGGGGTGTGAGTTTTCTTGATATTTCCGTACTAGTTGCCGAACGCCCGCTGAACTACAGGGAAAGGTGTTCCTTGACCGAGGCGCTCAGTGTCTCGGCTTCAGCCTGGGCCTGGTCATGCGTAGCCGCTTCAACCATGACGCGAACCACTGGCTCGGTGCCCGATGGACGCAAGAGCACGCGGCCGGTGGAACCCAAACGGGCTTCCGCGGCAGCGATATCCCGCTGCAGCGGCTCGCAATCCGGTGCCGCTGCCTTGTCCACGCCACGGACGTTGATCAGCACCTGCGGCAGGACTGTCAGCACCGAGGCGAGTTCCTTCAAGGTTTTGCCGGTGGCCTTCACCCGGGCTGCGATCATCAGGCCGGTCAGAACGCCGTCACCGGTGGTTGCGTGCTTGGAGAAGATCACGTGGCCTGACTGCTCGCCGCCAAGCGAGTAGTTTCCTTCGTGCATTCCTTCAAGTACGTAGCGATCCCCCACACCGGTCTGCTTCAAGGTGATCCCTGCAGCTTCCATGGCCAGATTCAAGCCGAGGTTGCTCATCACGGTGGCGACAAGCGTGTCATCCTTCAGCTCACCGCGGTCCTTCATGTCCAGCGCCATGATGGCCATGATCTGGTCGCCATCGACAATGGAGCCTTCGTGGTCTACCGCGAGGCAACGGTCTGCGTCGCCGTCGTGGGCGATGCCCAGATCAGCATGGTGCTCCAGCACGGCAGCCTGCAGCTTCGCCAAGTGGGTGGAGCCATAGCCATCATTGATGTTGATGCCATCTGGGTCTGCGCCAATGACGATGACATCGGCGCCTGCAGCCTTGAATACTTCTGGTGAGCAGCCCGAAGCTGCACCGTGGGCGCAATCCAGAACGACCTTCAAACCGTCAATGCGGTTAGGCAGCGCCTGCAGCAGGTGCATGACGTAGCGATCCTCAGCGTCGGCGAAACGTGCTACGCGGCCCACTTCGCCACCGGTTGGGCGGGGCTTGGGCATTTTCAGGCACGCTTCAATGGCGTCTTCCAAAGCGTCATCGAGCTTCTTGCCACCGCGGGCCAAGAACTTGATTCCGTTATCCGGAGCTGCGTTGTGCGACGCGGAGATCATGACACCGAAATCAGCGTCCAGATCCCCTACCAGAAAGGCTGCTGCGGGTGTTGGCAGCGTGCCTGCGTCCATGACGTCCACACCTGAGGCGGCGAGGCCGGCCTCAATTGCTGCGGAGAGGAAGTCACCGCTGATACGCGGATCCTTTGCCACCACCGCAACAGGCTTGTGCCCGTCTTCAGGTTGGCTCAAGCCCAGCACCACGGATGCCGCCTGCGCCAGCTCCAGCGCCAACTCGGGAGTTAACAGTTCGTTTGCTTTTCCTCGGACCCCATCGGTCCCAAATAATCTTGCCATCGTTTTCAATCATATGCCCTCTACTTCGATTTATCTTCGTTGAAGAGATGCAACGGGTGTGGAATGGGAGAAGATTATTATCGACCCCGAGAATGCCACCGTTAATGGACCAAAGGCCCCAACTTCCCTTGCGGGATGTTGGGGCCTCCGGAAAATACCTTGAAGTAAGGTTTAGCGCTTCGAGAACTGCGAAGCCTTACGTGCCTTCTTCAGACCAGCCTTCTTGCGCTCGATGACGCGTGCGTCACGAGTCAAGTAGCCAGCCTTCTTCAGGGTTGCGCGGTTTGCATCGCGATCGATCTCGTTCAGCGAGCGAGCGATACCCAAACGCAGTGCACCGGCCTGGCCGGAAATGCCGCCACCGTTGATACGAGCGATAACGTCGTAAGCACCCTCAAGACCAAGGATCTTGAAAGGCTCGTTGACGTCCTGCTGGTGCAGCTTGTTAGGGAAGAAGTTCTCCAGGGTGCGACCGTTAACGGTCCACTTGCCGGTACCTGGTACCAGGCGAACGCGGGCGATAGCCTGCTTGCGACGGCCAACTGCTGCACCTGGAACGGTCAGCGGAGCGCGCTCGGTTTCGGCAACTACGGCCGAAGCAGAGGTCTCGGTGGTGTAAGTCGAAGGGGTCTCGCCTTCGAATTCAGTGGTTTCTTCAGCGTTCTGAGCCACGATAATCTCCTATTAAGTATTTCTTCTCGGGGCCAGGACTACTGAGCGACCTGGGTGATTTCCAGTGCCTTTGGCGACTGAGCAGCGTGTGGGTGCTCGGCGCCGCGGTATACCTTCAGCTTCGAGAGCTGAGCAGCAGACAGCTTGTTCTTTGGCAGCATGCCCTTGATAGCCTTCTCAACAGCCAGAACTGGGTTCTTCTCCAGCAGGTCTGCATAGTTGATGCTCTTCAGGCCACCTGGGAAACCGGAGTGGCGGTAAGCGCGCTTGTTCTCAAGCTTCTTACCGGTCAGTGCAACCTTTTCTGCGTTGATGATGATGACATGGTCGCCCATGTCCATGTGTGCAGCGAAGGTTGGCTTGTGCTTGCCGCGCAGCAGGGTTGCGGCCTGGACGGCGAGACGGCCGAGTACTACATCGGTGGCGTCAATGACATACCACTGACGAGTCTGGTCAGCCGGCTTTGGGGTGTACGTACGCACAGTAATTGCCTTACGTTGATTCGTTTCTGGTCAAACAGTCGCTTGGCTGAAGGCGGTGAGATCCCCCAGTGACAGGCACTGTCGTGTTGTTCTTGTGTTTAGACCAGTACGTCAGGTGAGGACTGATGATAACCGGCCGTCCATATGTTGTTCGCACACCCAGCAGACCAGCGACTATGCAACTAAGCCGTCACGCTTGGGCGTGTAGTGTCGAACGTGGACATACACAACTCATAAAAGTTTAGCGGATTAAAGTGTTTCCGGCCAAAAAAGCATCTGCGTCGTGAGCAACAACACCCTTAAGATCCCGGGGATTATCGGCCGCTCAGGCCTTGGCCGATGCTTCTCCAGCTTCATCTTGGCTGCGCCGAGCGCGCGTCTGCAAAGCCCGGGCGGCAAGCTCGCCGGCTTCTGGATAGTAGACCTCTTCGAGAACGAGCGCCCGCGGATGCGAGAGCTTGGTCTTGGAATCGCGCACCATCTGTTCCAGCCTAGCTGCCAGGAATCCAGGCTTCTCGCGCCCATCCCCCACCATCATGGCCGCCCCGATGAGAGCGCGGACCATATTGTGGCAGAAAGCATCGGCTTTCAAATGAGCGAGGATCAGCCCATCAGCACCACGGGTGAAGCTGAACTCCTGCAATGTACGAATGGTTGTCGCATGAGGACGTGGCTTGCAGTAGGTCAAGAAGTCGTGGCGTCCCAGCACACTCTGCGCTTCGCGGTTCATGGCTTCAACGTCCAGCTCTTCGCGATGCCATGTAGTTAGATGCCGGGTGAGCGGATCCCAGCGGTGCTGGCCATCGGCAATGCGGTAGGAGTACCGGCGGGCCAACGCCGAGAAGCGGGCATCAAAGCCTTCGGGAGCGCGCAGAGCATCGTGGACCCAGACGGCTCCGTCCTGGCGGCCAAGGATGCCATTGATTCGGCGCACCAAAGCTGGGCCAGGTTCCAGCGGGGCCTTGCGCGGCAGGCTGTCATATTCATCCTGCGTCAAATCGAAGTGCACTACCTGTCGGCGCGCGTGCACACCGGCATCGGTGCGGCCAGCGACAACAACTCGCACCCGGCGGCGCACCAGCATTTCCAGTGCTTCTTCCACAAGCTGCTGCACGCCGATGACATTGGGCTGGCGCGCCCAGCCGTTGTAGGCGGCACCGTCGTAGCTGAGCACCATCTGCATGCGGATCCATGCGGGGGTTTCGGTGCTTCCTGCTGCGGAAGTTCCCATTGGATCGAGGCTGTCAGGCTGCGTGCTCATACCCTCAATTATGCGTGTTCTCATGCATCTAGATCCAATTGGCACCGATTCGCGCGGCGCCCAACATCCTGCAGCGGTACTCGCTCATCACATGGCTTCCAGCGTTTCTGGACTCCTCCATGGATCATGCTCTACGTGCGTGATTTGCGATCGACTGGCTTGGTTGTTCAACGAGCCTCATACTCTTAACGCTTACGACAACGATAATTTCCGCATGTAGAGTAAAGATCAATTGCCAACTTGGATCGCATCCATTGGTGCCCCTTCATCACTACATGAGGAACACATGCTCAAGAAAATTGGCGTGACGACAGCGGTTATTGCACTCGGACTCTCAGCCCTGACCGGTTGCTCGTCAGGAAAACTCTCCACTGAAGAAACCTGCACCTGGCTCACCGACAAGGCCAAAGAATTGAGCCTAGCAGAGACAACTGATAGTGCTGTACAAGATATGCTCACTGGCGACGGCAACAGTCTCAAGGCAAAGATGGCTGAGATTACTGCCTTCTTGCAAGAGGCATCAGACAAAACCGAAGATGAGAAATTGGCAGAGGCTCTGCAAGCCTCTATCGATCAGAACAACCAGATGATTGAGCTCATGACCGACAATGATCTGACATTGATGGAAAAGTCGTCAAAAGTTCAAGGCCTCCGCACCGCAGAAGATTCCAAGACTATGGACTATGTGAATACGGCGTGTCCAAGCCTGGCGGAATTGGGCCAATAGCGATTACGCTGCATGAAAAAGCACGGCCCAAAAAAATTCAGTGGCTTCACGCTGAACTGGTTCAATTCGTGAAGAGCCCCTTCTATATCCTGGTTGCCTATGCCTTTCCCCCGGACACCGCCTTATCGCCTAGATCGGCCTGCACCAAGCCGGCGGCAAAAGCGCTTCGCTTATGAAGCTCTGTTGTGGCCGCATCGGTTGCTATTCATTCGCGCCAACGGATGCTTGACCTTGAATGTTGGCTTGTCGCCGGACCAACATAGCGACGTCGCTTGTGTAGGCTTAAAACAATGTTGACAAGGCTTTCAATGCCCGCTGTCACTCGATCATCCCAAGGCAAGGAATTACATGCTCAAGAAGGTTGCTGCTAGCGCCGCAGTGCTGACGCTGGCCGCCACGGCTATCACCGGTTGCTCCTCGGGAAAGCTGAACACCGAAGAGACCTGTTCTTACGTCAGTGACCAGGTTGCTGAAAAAGACTTGCTGCACAAGGCGGACGATCTCAGCGAGCAGCTCATCGCCGGTGAGACCAAGGGCTACGCGAAGATCATGGACGAATTCGATGCGATCCTGGTGGACGCGGCGTCCAAGACCAAGGACAAGAAACTCGTTGATGCCTTGACCGCTGCCTCGCAGCAGAGTCAGGAAATCTCCAAGCTGATGGCACAGGGCACCAGCGAGAACGTCACCGAGATCTCTGAAAAAATCTCGGCGCTGGATACCGACGACGCGGCAGAAGCCACGGCCTATCTGGATGAGGCCTGCCCGGATATGGAGAGCTTCAGCTAGGCCTCCAGCGTTCTGCTCCCCCGGTTCCTGCTGATTAAAGCAAAAAAGATTCCCGTTGTTTCCTTTCGGATCCAACGGGAATCTTTTTATCACCCCTAGGGGTGCGAGCTTCAGCTCGAAGGGGGCTTATGCCTCTTCGGTGGCCTCTGCCTCAGGTGCTTCAGCAGCCTTCTCGGCAGCCTTGGTGGCTTCCTTGACGACGGCCTGCTTTGGCGAAACTGGCTCCATCACGAGCTCGATAACAGCCATAGGAGCGTTGTCGCCCTTGCGGTTGCCGATCTTGGTGATGCGGGTGTAGCCACCCTCGCGGTTTGCCATTGCTGGTGCGATGTTCTCGAACAGCTCGTGAACGATCGACTTGTTGGTGCGCGAACGCGAAGCGATGACAGCCTGAACGCGACGACGCGAAGCCAGGTCTCCGCGCTTAGCGAAGGTGATCAGGCGCTCTGCGTGTGGACGCAGACGCTTGGCGCGGGTCAGGGTGGTGGTGATCTTCTTGTTCTCGAAGAGCTGTGCCGACATGTTAGCGAAAATCAGTCGCTCATGTGCTGCACTGCCGCCGAGACGCGGACCCTTGGTAGGGGTAGGCATTGTGGTTCTCCTAGATGAATAACCCGTCCGGCACGATCTTCTCGTGCCGGCGGATGAAGTAGTGTGTCGCTAGACGCGGGTCTTTACAGACCTTCGTCGTATTCGTCGCCATCTTCGAGGGCGCTACGAGCGGCCAGATCAAAGCCTGGAGGGGAATCCTTCAGGGCCAGACCCAGTTCAACCAGCTTGGCCTTGACTTCGTCAATGGACTTTGCACCGAAGTTGCGGATGTCCATCAAGTCGGCCTCGGAGCGGGTAACGAGTTCACCCACGGAGTGGATGCCCTCACGCTTCAAGCAGTTGTACGAACGAACGGTCAGTTCCAGATCCTCGATCGGCAGTGCCATGTCGGCAGCCATGGCTGCGTCCGTTGGCGATGGACCGATTTCGATACCTTCAGCTGCGGTGTTCAGTTCGCGGAACAAGCCGAACAGCTCAACCAGGGTGGTACCTGCGGATGCCACGGCATCGCGCGGGGCGATCGATTCCTTGGTCTCCACGTCAACGATCAGGCGATCGAAGTCGGTGCGCTGCTCAACACGGGTGGCTTCCACGCGGAAAGTCACCTTCAGAACTGGGGAGTAGATCGAATCCACAGGGATGCGGCCGATCTCGCCATCGATGTTCTTGTTCTGAGCGGCAGACACATAGCCACGGCCACGCTCAATGGTCAGTTCCATATCGAACTTGCCGTTGGCGTTCAGGGTTGCAATGTGCAGATCAGGGTTGTGGAACTCCACACCGGCTGGCGGGGTGATGTCCGCTGCAGTAACGATGCCCGGGCCCTGCTTGCGCAGGTAGGCAACGACTGGCTCGTCGTGCTCGGAAGAAACCGACAGGTTCTTGATGTTCAAGACCAGTTCGGTGACATCTTCCTTGACACCGGCTACGGTGGTGAACTCGTGCAGTACTCCGTCAATTCGAACACTGGTGACAGAGGCACCAGGGATCGAGGAGAGCAGGGTACGGCGAAGCGAGTTACCCAGGGTGTAACCAAAGCCTGGCTCCAGTGGTTCAATGACGAACCGGGAGCGGTTTTCGGCAACTACTTCTTCGGTCAGGGTTGGGCGCTGCGTAATGAGCACTTACATTTCCTTTCAGCGAGCGTCCGCTATATGACGCTTCACGGGGGTGGAAACGACGGTAGCCTTAGGTGGCCGTTCGTCTTTTGCAGGCGAATGAGTCCAAGATAGCCACCGGAGCATTCTGCTGAATGCTTCGGTGACTTCTTAGGCCTAGCCTAGCGAATCAATTAGACGCGGCGACGCTTTGATGGGCGGCAACCGTTGTGAGCGCTTGGGGAAACATCCTGGATGGATCCAACCTCAAGGCCAGCAGCCTGCAGCGAACGGATCGCGGTTTCGCGTCCCGAGCCCGGGCCCTTGACGAAAACGTCAACCTTGCGCATGCCGTGCTCCTGAGCGCGCTTTGCAGCAGCTTCAGCAGCCATCTGGGCAGCGTATGGGGTCGACTTGCGCGAGCCCTTCATGCCTACCTCGCCGGCCGAAGCCCACGAGATCACAGCGCCAGTCGGATCGGTGATCGATACGATGGTGTTGTTGAAGGTGCTCTTGATATGCGCCTGTCCCTGCGCAATATTCTTTTTGTCCTTGCGACGCGGCTTACGTACCGCTCCACGAGTCTTTGGGGGCATTTCTTCTCCTACGAAAAAAGTATTTGAGTTAGATCGCTAAGATTTAGCGAGTCTTCTTCTTACCTGCGACGGTACGCTTCGGGCCCTTGCGGGTACGTGCGTTGGTCTTGGTGCGCTGACCGCGGACCGGCAGGCCCTTACGGTGACGAATACCTTCGTAGGATCCGATTTCTACCTTACGGCGGATGTCAGCCTGAACCTCACGGCGCAGGTCACCTTCTACCTTGTAAGTGCCTTCGACGAAGTCGCGCAGCTGCACGAGCTGGTCATCGGTGAGATCCTTGACGCGAGTGTCCGGGTTGATACCGGTCGCTGCGATGGTCTCTTCTGCACGGGTCTTGCCCACGCCGTAGATGTAAGTCAGCGCGATGATTACGCGCTTCTCGCGTGGAATATCCACGCCTGCTAAACGAGCCAAGTGGCTACCTTTCAACGAACGGAGGTCTGGAGCAGTACCATCCGTGATCTCTCACGGCCCCGGCCTCCGAATCCGGGGGTACACCAGGACAAGAGTCCTGGCTGATACTGCCTAATTGACTACGCGTGGGAATCCCGTAAAAACGGAATTAGCCCTGACGCTGCTTGTGGCGTGGGTTTTCGCAGATCACCATGACGCGACCATTGCGGCGGATTACCTTGCACTTGTCGCAGATCGGCTTCACGCTAGGGTTAACCTTCAAGGGTTTACTCCTCTTGCGGTTGCAGTTAAATGTGGAGCAGTAAAAAGCTTGTCCAAGAACAATCATTCAGCGATCGAGATCACCTTGCGGTGACCGCGGTCGCTGAGAAAGTTTTCAGTCTGCAGATTTACTTGTAGCGGTAAACGATACGACCTCGGTTGAGATCGTATGGGCTCATTTCAACCTGCACTCGGTCCTCTGGGAGGATTCGAATGTAGTGCTGACGCATCTTACCCGAGATAGTGGCGAGCACTACGTGTCCATTCGGCAGCTCCACGCGGAACATCGCGTTCGGCAGTGCCTCTGAGACGGTGCCCTCTACCTGGATGACGCCTTCCTTCTTGCCCATTTTCCCCGCTAACTTTTTTTGTTGGCAATTTTCGCCAACAAGTAATTGGTTCTGGCTCATGAACCGGTAATGTCCAAACATAGAATTTTGGGCACGCTTAATTCACGAACCAACAGTCAACGATACGCCATTGAAGCGTTCAGTGCCAATCGTTCACTGATCTAAAAATGTTAGATCCAGCACGCCACAAGCTTGTGGCGTGCTGGATCTAGAAAATACAGCTAATTCTCACGCCTTGATCGGCGATGGGGCTACTCCGAATGGAGCCAGCCCGGCCTCTCCTCCATCGTGGGCGGAGAGCACCCAGATGCCACCCATGTGGAAGGCCACGGTGTGCTCCCACTGCGAGGCATTGGACTTGTCGTTGGTGACCACGGTCCAGTCATCTTCCAGCACGGAGGTCTCGATGCCGCCGCGCACCAGCATCGGCTCGATGGCCAGCGCCATGCCCGGCTTGATGCGCGGACCGCGGTGCCCGGAGTTGTAATTCAGGACATCCGGCGCCATGTGCATGGCCGAGCCGATGCCGTGGCCGCAGTAGTCTTCCAGGATGCCCAGCTCAGCGCCTGGCTGGCTGGTGACATAGTCGTCGATGGCTTCGCCGATCTGGCCGATGAAACGCGCGTTGGCGGCCGCAGCGATGCCGGCCCACATGGCCTGCTCGGTGATCTCGCTCAGGCGCTGGTCGGCCGGGTCGATGTTCTTGCCCACCAGCACGGTGCGTGCCGAGTCGGAGTGCCAGCCGTCGATGATGGCGCCGCCATCGATCTTCAGCACGTCGCCGTCCTTCAGCTCGTAGCCCGATGGGAAGCCGTGGACCACTTCGTGGTTGACCGAGGCGCAGATATTCGCCGGGAAACCGTGGTAGCCCAGGAAGTTGCTGGTCGCGTTGTGGCGTTCGAGCACCTTCCCGAAGACCTTGTTGATCGCTTCGGTGGTCACGCCGGGGCGAGCCATCGCAACGGCTTCATCCAATGCTTCAGCCAGCACCAGGCCGGCCTGGCGCATCTTCAGGATTTCGGAGTTGGATTTGTACTCGATTTTCGGCTGTCCAAAAGCCAATGTGATTCCCCTAGCTCAGTGGTGGATCGGTGCAAGCAGTGATCCGTGCAAAAGTGCGCAGGGACCGCGCTGCAACTTTCATTGTTGCTGCACGATCCCTGCGCGATGTTCTTCGAGGTGCCTAGGCGTTGACGTTCAACGCTGCCAGCACGCGCTCGGTTACTTCGTCGATCGCGCCAAGGCCGTCGACCTTGCGCACGATGCCGCGTTCCTCATAGCGTTCCACGACGACCCGGGTCTCTTCGTTGTACAGGCCCAGGCGGTGGCGGATGACCTCTTCGGTGTCATCTGCGCGGCCTTCGATCTCTGCACGCTTGAGCAACCGGGCAACCAGCTCGTCGTCGTCGGCGGTCAGCTGCAGCACGGCGTCCAGGGCGATGCCCTTGCCGGCCAGCATGGCGTCCAGCGCGTCGACCTGTGCGCTGGTGCGCGGGTAGCCATCGAGCAGGAAGCCCTGGGCCACGTCGTCCTGGTTCAGGCGATCCTCGACCATGTTGTTGGTGACCGAATCGGGGACAAAGTCGCCATTGTCAATGTACTTGCTGGCTTCGATTCCCAGCGGGGTGCCGCCCTTGACGTTGGCACGGAAGATGTCGCCGGTGGAGATGGCGACAATGTCCAAGCGCTCGGAGATCTTTACGGCCTGGGTGCCCTTGCCGGCACCTGGAGGTCCGATAATTAGCAGTCGACTCATCGCAGTAGCCCTTCGTAGTTTCGTTGCTGCATTTGAGCATTGATTTGCTTGACGGTTTCCAATCCCACACCAACCATGATGAGGATCGATGTTCCGCCAAATGGGAAGCTCTGATCGGCGTTGAACAGCACGAAGGCAATCAGTGGGATCAACGCAACGAACGCGAGGTACAGCGCGCCCGGGAAAGTGATTCGAGAAATCACGTACTGGAGGTATTCGGCGGTTGGACGTCCAGCGCGAATGCCTGGGATGAATCCGCCGTACTTCTTCATGTTGTCGGCAACCTCAACCGGGTTGAAGGTGATCGCAACATAGAAGTAGGCAAAGCCGATGATCATCAGCGTGTAGGCCAGCATGTACCAAGGCGAAGAGGTCGAGGAGTGCTCCTGCAACCACATGGCCCACGCCGGCAAGGTGCCATCGTCATTCTGGTTGAACTGCACCAGCATCTGCGGCAGGGCCAAGATGGAGCTGGCGAAGATCACCGGGATCACGTTGGCCATATTCAGCTTCAGCGGGATGTAGGTGGAGGTGCCGCCCACCGTGCGGCGGCCCACGGTGCGCTTTGCGTACTGGACCGGGATGCGCCGCTGGGACTGTTCCACGAAGACCACAAGCCCAACGATCAGCAGGCCGATCAGCAGCACGCCGATGAAGGTCATGACGCCCTGGGCCTGCAGGATCGAGCCCATTGCCGACGGGAAGCCCGAAGCAATGGAGATGAAGATCAGAATGGACATGCCGTTGCCGATACCGCGTTCGGTGATCAGCTCGCCCATCCACATGATCAGGCCGGTGCCTGCGGTGAGCGTGATGACCATCAGCAGGATCACGATCAGCGAGTCATCCGGGACCAGCGGGAGGGAGCAGCTCGGGAAGAGGCTCCCGGTGCGGGCCAGGGTCACCAGCGTGGTGCCCTGCAGCAGCGCGAGGGCGATAGTGAGGTAACGCGTGTACTGCGTCAGCTTGGCTTGCCCGGCTTGGCCTTCCTTGTGCAAGGTCTCGAAGTGCGGGATCACCACACGCAGCAGCTGGGTAATGATGGACGCCGTAATGTACGGCATGATTCCCATTGCAAAGATGGAGACCTGCAACAGGGCGCCGCCGCTGAAGAGGTTCACGAACGAATAAAGTCCACCGGTGGTTTCACCCATTGCCAGACACTGCTGAACGTTGCTGTAGTCAATGCCCGGAGCGGGGATGAATACACCGACACGATAGATCGCAATGATCCCAAGCGTGAACAGCAACTTGTTGCGCAGATCAGGCGTCCGAAAAACTCGGGCTATGGCGCTGAACAAGCGTCCTCCTGAAGTATGTGCTTGAGCCCAGGAAGAGATACTTCCCATGACCTAACGATTCTAGCCGTCCACAGTGCTATCCTGCCAAATACGCCACACGAATTAGACGCAAATGTTTATGGACAGAAATGTTTATGGCCTGATCAACCAAGCATTGATGGTGTTCTTGGAAAATTTCTCGCCGATAGCAGAATGGTCCCGGTTCACGTCGATTACTCGACGCGAACCGGGACCATTCAAAGGCTAAACCCTGGTTTAGAGGGTGTTTGCCGAGCCGCCAGCAGCAGCGATCTTCTCGGATGCGGAAGTCGAGAAGGCGTCAACCTTCACGTCAACCTTGACCGTGATCTCGCCGGTGCCCAGTACCTTGACAGGCTGGTTCTTGCGAACAGCGCCCTTGGCAACCAGTGCCTCAACGGTGACTTCGCCGCCTTCTGGGAACAATTCCGAGATCTTGTCCAGGTTTACAACCTGGAACTCGACACGGAATGGGTTCTTGAAGCCGCGCAGCTTTGGCAGACGCATGTGCAGCGGAAGCTGACCACCTGCGAAGCCTGCCTTCACCTGGTAACGAGCCTTGGTACCCTTGGTACCGCGACCTGCGGTCTTACCCTTGGAACCTTCACCGCGACCAACGCGGGTCTTGGCGGTCTTTGCACCCTCAGCTGGGCGCAGGTGGTGAATCTTCAGTGCTTTTTCTTCAGCCATCTCTACTTCGCCTCCTCAACCTTCAACAGGTGTGGGACCTTGTTGACCATACCAACAGTCACAGGGTCAGCGGAGCGGACAACGGTCTGTCCGATGCGCTTCAGGCCCAACGAGCGAACAACGTCGCGCTGGGACTGGTTACCACCGATGATGGACTTGATCTGGGTGATTTCCAGCTTGGCGTCGCTTGGAACAATGTTCTTAGCCATTGATTAAGCACCTGCCTTCTGGCTCTGGATGTGACGCAGCATTGCTGCTGGTGCAACCTCGTCCAGCGGAAGACCGCGGCGAGCTGCAACAGCTGCTGGCTCTTCAAGAGCCTTCAGTGCAGCAATGGTGCCCTGAACGATGTTGATCTGGTTGCTAGAACCCATCGACTTCGACAGGATGTCGTGGATGCCTGCGCACTCCAACACGGCGCGCACTGGACCACCGGCGATAACACCGGTACCAGGAGCAGCTGGACGAAGCATGACGACGCCAGCGGCGGCCTCACCCTTGACCAGGTGTGGAATGGTGGTGCCAACGCGTGGAACGCGGAAGAAGGACTTCTTGGCCTCTTCAACGCCCTTGGCGATAGCTGCAGGAACTTCCTTGGCCTTACCGTAGCCAACGCCTACCAGACCGTTGCCGTCACCAACAACGACAAGTGCGGTGAAGCTGAAGCGACGACCACCCTTGACGACCTTGGAGACGCGGTTGATAGCTACAACGCGCTCAAGGAACTTGTCCTTGTCTTCGTTGCGGTTATCCTTCTGGTCACGGCCACGGCTGCGGCCTTCGCCACGTCCACGACCTTCACCACGACCGCGGCCTTCGCCGCGACGGGATCCAGCGTTCTCGGTAGCGGGAGCCGATGCAGTCTCGACTGCTTCAGTAGCTTCAGACACCTGAGTTTCCTTCTTGTTAGTAGCTTCGCTCACAGTGCCAGCCCACCTTCACGTGCGCCGTCAGCAACAGCAGCCACGCGACCGTGGTACTTGTTGCCACCGCGGTCGAAGACTACTGCTTCGATGCCAGCTGCCTTGGCGCGCTCTGCAACGAGCTCGCCAATCTGCTTAGCCTTGGCGGTCTTGTCGGCCTCGCTTGCACGAAGCTCGGCTTCCATGGTCGAAGCGCTGGCCAGGGTGATGCCCTGCGAGTCGTCTACGATCTGTACGAAGATGTGACGAGCCGAGCGGTTGACAACCAGGCGTGGACGAACGGTGGTACCAACGATGTGCTTGCGCAAACGCTGGTGACGACGACCGCGCTGAGCGGACTTGCTCTTGCCCTTGATTCCGATAGCCATGATTACTTACCAGCCTTTCCGACCTTGCGGCGGATGATCTCGCCAGCGTAACGGATACCCTTGCCCTTGTAAGGCTCGGTCTTACGCAGCTTGCGGATGTTGGCGGCAACTTCACCGACGTGCTGCTTATCAATACCAGCAACGATGATCTTGTTGTTGCCCTCGACCGAGAAGGTGATGCCGTCAACGGCAGCAACCTTCACTGGGTGCGAGTAACCCAGAGCAAGCTCCAGGTCAGCGCCCTTGGCCTGTACGCGGTAACCGGTTCCGTGGATTTCGAGCTTCTTCTCGTAACCCTCGGTCACACCGATGATCATGTTGTTGATCAGGGTGCGGGTCAGACCGTGCAGCGAACGAGACTCGCGGGAATCGTTCGGGCGAACAACGGTAACAGTGTTCTCGTCCTTGGAAACGGTGATTGGAGCCGAAACGGTGATCGAAAGTTCACCCTTCGGGCCCTTAACGGCGACCTGCTGGCCGTCGATGTTCAATTCAACGTTGGCAGGAACGGTAATCGGAAGACGTCCAATACGTGACATTGTATGTTTCTCCCTTCCTGTTACCAGACGTAGGCGAGGACTTCCCCACCCACGCCCTTCTTTGCAGCCTGACGGTCAGTAAGCAGACCGGAGGAGGTGGACAGGATCGCGATGCCAAGACCACCGAGCACGTGAGGCAGGTTGGTGGACTTTGCGTAAACGCGAAGACCTGGCTTGGAGATACGGCGCACGCCAGCGATTGAACGCTCGCGCGATGGGCCGTACTTCAAAGTGATAGTCAGAGTCTTGCCGACTTCTGCTGCAACTTCCTCGAACGAGGCAATGTAGCCCTGTTCCTTCAGGATGTTTGCAATGCGTACCTTGAGCTTGCTCGACGGCATCGACACAGTGTCGTGGTATGCCGAGTTAGCGTTACGCAGACGAGTCAGCATATCTGCGACTGGATCTGTCATAGACATGTGGGCTTCAGCCCTTCCTCGTTACGGTTTCCTTAGCGGACCTGTAACGTAGTGAGATTAGTTGTTGGTCTTGAATGGGAAGCCCAGAGCCTTAAGCAAGGCACGGCCTTCGTCATCAGTCTTGGCGGTGGTCACCACAGTGATGTCCATACCGCGCACGCGATCGATCTTGTCCTGATCGATTTCATGGAACATCGACTGTTCGGTCAGACCGAAAGTGTAGTTGCCATTGCCATCGAACTGGCGGTCGCTCAGGCCGCGGAAGTCGCGGATACGAGGCAGTGCCAGGGTGATCAAGCGATCAACGAATTCCCACATGCGGTCGTTACGCAGGGTGGTGTGAGTACCGATTGGCATGCCTTCGCGCAGCTTGAACTGTGCGATGGACTTGCGGGCACGGGTGATCACTGGCTTCTGACCGGTAATAGCGGTCAGGTCGCGAACTGCGCCTTCGATAAGCTTCGAGTCCTTGGCAGCTTCGCCGACACCCATGTTAACTACAACCTTGGTCAGGGATGGTACCTGCATTGGGTTTGCGTAGTTGAACTGCTCCTGCATAGCAGGGCGGATCTCTGCGTTGTACTTTGCCTTCAGACGTGGCTGGATCTTGGTGGCTGCTTCAGTCATTACAGATCCTTTCCGGAAGCCTTGGCGAAACGAACGCGTACAGTCTTGGACACGCCGTTCTTTTCTACGGTTTCCTCGCGGAAGCCGACGCGGGTTGGCTTCTTGGTTTCTGGGTCAACCACAGCAACGTTCGATACGTGCAGTGGAGCCTCGACAACCTCGATGCCGCCAGTGGTCGAACCGGATTCGGTCTGACCAGCCTTGGTGTGCTTGGTGACGCGGTTTACGCCTTCAACCAGCACGCGGGAGGACTCGGTGATGACCTTCAGGACCTTGCCCTGCTTGCCACGTTCCTTGCCTGAGATGACCTGAACCAGGTCACCCTTCTTGATCTTTGCGCCCATGGTTACAGCACCTCCGGAGCCAGGGAAACGATCTTCATGAACTTCTTGTCACGAAGCTCGCGGCCCACTGGGCCGAAAATACGAGTACCACGAGGATCTGCAGCGTCACCCTTGAGGATAACTGCAGCGTTCTCGTCGAACTTGATGTAGGAACCGTCTGCGCGACGGATTTCCTTCTTAGTGCGAACGATGACTGCCTTGACGACGTCACCCTTCTTCACGTTGCCGCCAGGAATTGCATCCTTGACGGTAGCGACAATGGTGTCGCCAATGCTTGCGTAGCGACGCTTCGAGCCACCAAGAACACGAATGGTAAGGATTTCCTTAGCACCGGTGTTATCGGCAACCTTAAGTCGCGACTCCTGCTGAATCACTTCTTACTCCTGTCGTCTCGCTGGTTCTCTGAACGAGCCTTGCGGAACGGATATGGTCTCCACGATACGTATCGCTTACCCCCACCGACGCGGGCGCACCGAATGCTGATCCCAATTGGCGGCAGGGCCGAGGCGTAAAATATCGAGGCTGCACTTGTGCGTCTAAACTGACTTAGACCGCACCGCATCGTTTCGGAGGTGGATAGTCCCCGAACACAATGCGCACAGATTCTTAAGTCTAGCGCAGAGTGGCATAAAACCGAAATGGTGTGGTATGCGGAAAGAAGGCGTCGTTCGTCACATGAACCAACGCGCACTTCCCCGGCTTTACGGGGCTCCGGCACCACGGATCACGAGGATTCGCGTAGCGCCAAATTGACCGGGCTGGCTTTGGGCCACGGGGTCACCGCGGACTCGAAGTTCCTGGATGTTTTTTCTTCCGTCAATGCCGTGGGCAGCCGGCATGTATTTGCTGGCACTCGCTGCCCTCGAATACACAGCGTCGCTAATCGGCAATCGGCAATCGGCAATCGGCAATCGGCAAGCAAGACCGGGCTATGCAATTCCACCGAGTCAAGTGCCGGTCTCAATATCGTAATTTGTTGGATTTTAGGGAAAGATAAGCACTCATCCACCCCCGATGCCTCAGCCCCTTGATCGCTGGACATCAAATCCACGACTATCGGAGTTCACGATGAAACGATCATTGGCCCTTTGCGCTGCAGGCATTCTTGCGCTCTCCGCTATAACCGGTTGCACCTCGTCCACCGATGAGGCCCCATCCAACGCTCCTTCCACCGAAGGAACCTCAGCCTCTGCAACGACGCAGGCGCCGTCCGCGGAATCGAAAACGCCTACTGCTGCTGTTGATACCTCGAACGTCATTGCCACCAAGGAATTCACCGTCCCTGGACATAAAGACGACAAAGTCACGGTGGGCATCCAGTCTCTGAAAGTTGAGGGGAAGACCATGACCCTCCAGTACGTGCTCACCCCTGATTTTGCCTCTGCCAGTGACTCCGCAGCCATCTCGATCTACGACATGTTCGGGAATTCCTCGCCACGCACGACTCTCGTTGATCGCGAAAACCTCAAGGAATATAGTGTCATTTCGGATGTGGGACGTACTTGGGCGGCAGATTCCGTCCGAACTTCAACCGCAAATCATGAGCCCGTCATTTGGTGGGGAGTTTATGCCGCTCCCGAAGACGGCAATGAAAGCTTTGATATCCGTGTAATCGATTCGATGGCGGAGTTCACTGACGTACCGGTGACGCGATGAAAGCACTACCAGTTCGGCTCATAGGAGCCGGGGTTTTGCTGGCCGCCCTCGGATGCCAGTTGCCAGCTGCGCAGGCAACCGCAACGAATGCGCAGGAATTGCCCGAACCTTCAAGCGAGCTTATTGCGAAGTCCGTGCGCGTTTGGGACCCGGGTACAAGTGTTCTCGCCTGGAATCTCACCGGATCCGTGAAGGCTGTAGAACAGGTTCAGGAGAAGGACGGGGAAACTACCATTACCCTGGCAACCGACATCCTTTTCACTCCAGATAGTTCGAAGCTTCCAGCCACAGCTTCTGCCAAGGTGGAGTCATTGGTTTCCAAGATACCCAAGGGCGCAGACGTCCAAGTTAATGGCCATACTGACTCCGTTCATGGCGCGAAGGATAACAAGACTCTCTCCACGGACAGGGCCAAGGCTGTCGCCGCCGTGATCAAGAAAGCACGTCCCGACCTGAATGCAAAGGTCAAGGGGTTCGCCGATACCCAACCAGCGGTTCGCGAAGACCCGAAAGACCTGTCGACCTATGCCGCTAATCGTCGAGTGGAAATCATTTACGCCGGCTAGCAATTTTGTGTTTCCATATTTCGTGCAGATATTCACCGCTCGATGGGCCATGCCTGCGGGGCAATGCCTCTGCGCGGGGCCTGCTAATGTGGCACACCGAGTTTCACGATGAGTGCCAGGTGATCGGACCCATCGATCTTCGCTGTCTCTTGCTTGAGCGGAACAAAACCGCGGGATAGAACGTGGTCAATCCCAATCATCGGCGGCACCCTTCCCCCAGTTGGCCATGTCGATATGGGAAACAGCGATCGTTCAGGTCCCATGCTGGAGACAAGTTCACGAAACTGTGGATGGGCTCGGGTGGAGTTGAAGTCCCCTGCCAGGATCACTGATTCGTCTTCCTGCTCGGCAACCCACTGCTGCAGAGCCAGCAGCCCACCCTGCCACCGCCGCGCATTCTGCAGCGGGGGATAAATGTGAACCCCAACGACCGTGATTGGCCCGCGTGGAGACGCAATGTCGACGATGGGCAATCCGTACCAATTGGTCGCATCCGGGCCAAGCGAACCTGATCGTTCTCTCGCCGGATAGCGCGAATAGATCACCGTATCGGCTTCTCCCCCGGCAGGCACCGGTGCGCTTCGGTATGGCAAGGTATCCAATGCTCCTTGGGCAGCCAATCTCTGCTGAAGAGGTTCGCTTGTCTCCACGAGCACCAGGACATCAGGGTCGGCGATTTTGATGCTCTGCGATAATTGCCCAGCATCAGCGCCAGCCTTGAGCGCATTGAAGGAAAAAACTGTTAACTCCGGGGTTGCATCCGATGGCAACGATTCCCCGGTTGTCATAGCCAAGTTCGGGACCGCACCGATGGCCAGCAAGACCAACACGACTGCCGAAACCAGCCACCGGCGCTTGAATGAGGCCAGCAATACGGCCACGGCAATGCCCAGCAGCATCCATGGTTGGAATGCTTGGAGCCGCGGAACCCAGCCGGCAGCTGTCCACGTTATATAGGGCAGGATTCCAATGCCCAGGCAAGGGAGCATGAGAATCGCCCACAGCCACGGTGAACGTGGTCGCGGGCGATTCAATGTCATGGCTTCAGCTTAGTTCAGCGCCTGGCAAGGATTGCTCAATTCGAGGCCGCTTCCGACTGCTGCGCAGCCCAGGCTGCCACCCGTCGAGCGCTTTCCTCTTCGCTCAGATCTTCAACTCTGCTCATGATGGACCACCTCACTCCGTAAGGATCAATTATCGAGGCGAATCTGTCACCCGAAACAAAATTGGTCACCGGTTCCCTCACCGTAGCGCCTGCTTCTGTAGCTCTTGCCAGCACTGAATCCACGTCTTCGCAATACAACCCGAGCGAATAGCAAGCATTCGGGGCAGCCGGTGGCGGCACCAAGCCGTACGCGGGACTGGGCTCGCCAATTTGCAGGTGTCCTTGGCCAAAATCAATCTCGGCATGGACAACGACCCCGCCCATGTTGGTGACATCAATGATCCGTGCTCCAAACACGTCCTTGTAGAACTCCAATGCCTTCGCCGCATTTGGCACGGCGAGGAATGGAGTTAGTGACGTTACTCCGTGTGGAACACAAGCGGTGGTGTGAGTTCCGGTGACACCATGCACCATTTCGTTGTGATTTTGCATGTCTCAAGACTATGAAGTTATGGAATGCTGGGGCTTGTAAATTTGCGACAAATTTGAGGTGCTGCTGCATGGTCGATATTCATGATGGTCGAGGGGTTTTGTATCCGGCCCGGCTGCCGGAATTCCAGCGCATCTTGCCTCCCGAACATTTGCGGCAGTACGTCAGCTGGTATTGGATCTCGCGCTGGGATATTGCTGCCGGCCGAATTTCCCGCCAGCAGATCCTGCCGTTCCCGCTGATGAATCTTGTAGTGCAGCCTGAGGGTGTGACAGTCGCTGGTCCAAGCCGCGGTGCATCTCATAGGGATCTGCGCGGGACCAGCTGGGCGGTAGCCGCCTTGCTCCGCCCCGCTGCAGCTCCCTACCTGGCGTCCTTGGTCGAGTGCACGCCGCAGCAGCTGCTGGACCAAGAAGCAACTATTGATGCAGGTGCGCTTCACCAGGCCCTGCTGGACGAACATCAGCTGTGTGACGACGCAAACTCGAATGCAGGCTGTGCTCATCAATTATCTTTATGGCTGGAACAGCGTCTGCCGCCAATCACCGAGTCAGGCGAACTGGCCAATAATTTTTTGGATCATGTATCGACTAACAGCGCAGCCTTGCGTGTTGACCACGTCGCAAAAGATTTGAATCTCACCGTACGCAGCCTGCAGCGCTTGTCCCTGAAATACTTGGGACTTTCACCGTTGGCAGTCATTCGGCGCTATCGCTTGCAAGAAGCTGCCCTGCATTTGCGTGAGCATCCGCAAACTTCACTTGCTTCACTGGCCGTGGACCTCGGCTATGCCGACCAGGCCCACCTGTCGACAGACTTCCGAAAGGTACTCGGCTACTCCCCTAGCGACTATCGAAGCAGCTAGCAGGAAACGCAGGCTCGTGTTTTGGCAATCCGTGTCCTAATCAATGGCCAACGCCGCAACTGCGCTGATTTCAATCAGACCGCCAGGGATGCCTAGCTGGGAGACAATGGCAGCGCACACCAGCGGTGGTTCATCAGAAGCCAGTTCGGGGCCAATAGCCGCATAGACGCTATTGATATCTACGCCGTCCACCAAAAGGACGTTCCATTGGACTACATCGTCAAACGTTGCTCCGGTTGCTGCCAACGCTGTCTTTGCATTGTGCAACGCATGTCTTGCTTGTTCCGCGGCATCGCCTTCGCCGATCAGTGTGCCATGCTCGTCAACCGCGTTCTGTCCGCCAAGGTAGACGGTGCTGGCTCCCGGCGGAACGATGGCTACGTGGCTGAAGGCTGGCGACCGGACGAGGCCTTCTGGGCGCAGTTTCTGGATTGATTGCATAATCCAGTGTCGTCTGCGCGAACTACAGGGTCAATGCAGAATGCCCCGAACTCTTCTTGCGAAGTGTTCGGGGCATTCTTCAATCACGAGATCCGTGAAATCGAAGCGAAAGCTTACTTAGCCTTCTCTACGATCTCAACGAGACGCCAGCGCTTGTCAGCAGACAGCGGGCGGGTCTCAGCGATGACAACCAAGTCGCCGATGCCGGCTTCGTTGTTCTCATCGTGAGCCTTGACGTTCTTGTTGCGACGCATAACCTTGCCGTAAAGGGCGTGCTTCACACGGTCCTCAACGTCAACGACGATGGTCTTCTGCATCTTGTCGGAAACCACGTAACCACGGAGGGTCTTGCGGTCGTTACGCTCGGTAGCGTTATCCACACCGTTCTCCTTCTCGCTCATTACTTGGATTCCTTCTTGGTTTCTTCAACCGGAACGACGACATCCTGACGAATGCCCAGCTCGCGCTCGCGCAGCACAGTGTAAATGCGGGCGATATCGCGCTTGATAGCCTTCAGGTTCGCGTTGCTCTCCAGCTGGCCGGTAGCCGACTGGAAGCGCAGGTTGAACAGTTCTGCCTTGGCCTTCTTCAATTCCTCGTTCAAACGAGCGGTATCGAAGCCGTCCAGGGACTCAATGCTAAGGTCCTTAGAACCGATAGACATCCCTATTCACCACCTTCACGACGCACGATGCGTGCCTTCATTGGCAGCTTGTGGATTGCAAGACGCAATGCCTCTTTAGCTACCTCTTCACTGACGCCACCGAGTTCAAACATGACTCGTCCTGGCTTGACGTTGGCGACCCACCACTCTGGGGAACCCTTACCGGAACCCATACGGGTTTCAGCAGGCTTCTTGGTCAGCGGACGGTCTGGGTAGATGTTAATCCACACCTTACCGCCACGCTTGATGTAGCGGGTCATAGCGATACGAGCGGCTTCGATCTGACGGTTAGTCACGTAAGCCGGGGTCAACGCCTGGATACCGAACTCACCGAAAGCAACGGTGGTTCCGCCCTTGGCAGCACCCGAACGCTTTGGGTGGTGCTGCTTACGGAACTTGACTCGACGTGGGATAAGCATTTAAGCCTCTCCTCCTTCCGCAGCAGGAGCTGCAGCGCCCTTACGGTCGTTACGACGACGGCGTTCGCCGCCACGTGGACGATCGTTGCCACCGCGACCACCGCGAGCTGGAGCAGCAGCAGCCTGCTGTGCAGCCAGTTCCTTGGCGGTTACGTCACCCTTGTAGATCCAAACCTTCACGCCGATGCGGCCGAAGGTGGTCTTGGCTTCGAACTTGCCGAAGTCGATGTTCGCACGCAGGGTGTGCAGCGGCACACGGCCTTCGCGGTAGAACTCCTTGCGGGACATTTCTGCACCGCCAAGACGACCGGAGCACTGAACGCGGATGCCCTTGGCACCAGCGCGCATTGCCGACTGCATTGCCTTCTTCATCGCACGGCGGAAAGCCACGCGGGAAGCAAGCTGCTCGGCGATGCCCTGGGCGACCAGCTGGGCCTCCATGTCAGGGTTCTTGACCTCGAGGATGTTCAGCTGAACCTGCTTCTTGGTGAGCTTTTCCAGCTCGCCGCGAATACGGTCGGCTTCTGCACCACGGCGGCCGATAACGATACCTGGACGTGCAGTGTGGATATCCACACGTACGCGGTCACGGGTACGCTCGATCTCTACGCGGGCGATGCCTGCGCGATCCATTCCCTTGGACAGCAGTGCACGGATCTGTACGTCTTCTTTTACGTAGTCCGCGTAACGCTGGCCTGGCTTGCTGGAATCAGCAAACCAGTGCGAGATGTGGTCAGTGGTGATGCCGAGACGGAAACCGTTCGGATTTACCTTCTGTCCCATTTAGTTCTCCCCACCCTTCTGGGTTGAAACAACCACAGTCACGTGGCTGGTGCGCTTCTTGATCTGGAATGCGCGACCCTGTGCACGCGGCTGGAACCGCTTCATGGTCGGACCTTCGTCAACAAACGCTTCGCTGATAATCAGCTCGTCCTCATTGAATGCTTCACCTGCGCGGTCCGCGGCGGCACGGGCGTTAGCCACTGCCGATGCGACAACCTTGTATACCGGCTCCGAAGCTGCCTGTGGGGCAAACTTCAAGATGGCCAGTGCTTCGTTGGTCTGCAGACCACGAACAAGGTTGACGACGCGCCGGGCCTTCATAGGCGTTACGCGGATGTGACGCGCAATTGCCTTGGCTTCCATTGCTATCCTTCTCTCGTCTATCGAAGAAGTGCTAAGCGATACTAGTTCCCTTGCGGGGCCTAGCGGCGCTTGCCCTTCTTGTCGTCCTTTACGTGGCCACGGAACGTACGGGTTGGGGCAAACTCTCCGAGCTTGTGTCCAACCATCGATTCGGTGACGAACACAGGAATGTGCTTGCGACCGTCGTGTACGGCGATGGTGTGTCCCAGCATGTCCGGGATGATCATCGAACGGCGGGACCACGTCTTGATGACGTTCTTGGTGCCCTTTTCGTTTTCAGCAACGACCTTCAGGAACAGGTGCTGATCGACGAAGGGGCCTTTCTTCAGGCTGCGTGGCATGTTTCCAGGCTCCTATCGCTTGTTCTTGCCGGTCTTGCGACGACGCACAATGAGCTTGTCGCTTTCCTTGTTCGGACGACGGGTGCGTCCTTCACGCTTACCGTTAGGGTTGACCGGGTGACGACCACCGGAGGTCTTACCTTCACCACCACCGTGTGGGTGATCAACAGGGTTCATGACTACACCACGAACGGTTGGGCGTACGCCCTTCCAGCGCATACGGCCAGCCTTACCCCAGTTGATGTTGATCTGCTCAGCGTTGCCGACCTCGCCGATGGTTGCGCGGCAGCGCACATCAACGTTGCGGATTTCGCCCGAAGGCAAACGCAGCTGAGCGAAGCGGCCCTCACGGGCTACCAGCTGGATCGAGGCACCTGCGGAACGAGCCATCTTGGCGCCGCCACCTGGGCGAAGCTCCACAGCGTGGATCACGGTACCAACCGGGATGTTACGCAGTGGCAGGTTGTTACCTGGCTTGATGTCGGCGTTGACGCCGGCCTCAATCTGGTCACCCTGCTTGAGGTTGTTCGGTGCGATGATGTAGCGCTTGGTGCCGTCCACGTAGTGGAGCAGTGCGATACGAGCGGTACGGTTCGGGTCGTACTCAATGTGAGCGACCTTTGCCGGAACGCCGTCCTTATCGTGACGACGGAAGTCGATAACACGGTAAGCGCGCTTGTGTCCGCCACCCTTGTGTCGGGTGGTGATCTTACCGGAGTTGTTACGGCCGCCAGTCTTGGTGAGTGGACGAACCAGCGACTTTTCCGGAGTCGATCGGGTGATTTCTGCGAAGTCGGCTACCGACGAGCCGCGAAGGCCCGGGGTAGTCGGCTTGTACTTACGAATTCCCATTTATATTATTCCTCGTTAAAGTGGTCTCCGCTTAGGAAAGCGGACCGCCGAAGATGTCAATCGAGCCTTCCTTCAGGGTGATGATGGCGCGCTTGGTGCTCTTGCGCGATCCCCACCCGAAGCGGGTGCGCTTGCGCTTACCGGCTCGGTTGATGGTGTTTACGGAGTCAACCTTGACGTTGAAGATGGCTTCAACGGCGTACTTGATTTCCGTCTTGTTGGAGCTTGGTGCCACCTCGAAGGTGTACTGACCTTGATCGATCAGACCGTAGCTCTTTTCCGATACGACTGGTGCGATGACCACGTCGTGTGGAGCCTTGGAGTTGATGCTCACTTGGCTTCCTCCTTCTGGACCAGGGCGTCGAAGGCAGCCTTGGTGAAGACTACGTCATCCGAAACCAGAACATCGTAGGTGTTCAGCTGGTCGACGTACAGAACGTGCACAAGGTCGAGGTTGCGAACCGAAAGGGCTGCAACATCGTTGGCGCGATCGATGACGACAAGCAGGTTCTTGCGCTCGGTGAGCGAACGCAAGGTAGCCAGAGCTTCCTTGGTCGATGGGGTTTCCCCTGCAACCAAGTTCTCAACCACGTGGACGCGGCCGAAGCGTGCGCGATCAGACAAAGCGCCGCGCAGTGCAGCAGCCTTCATCTTCTTCGGGGTACGCTGCGAGTAGTCACGTGGGGTTGGACCGTGGACAATGCCACCGCCGGTCATGTGAGGTGCACGGATCGAACCCTGACGGGCGCGGCCGGTACCCTTCTGCTTGAACGGCTTGCGACCTGCGCCCGATACCTCGGAGCGGTCCTTGGTCTTGTGGGTACCCTGGCGGGCAGCAGCAAGCTGTGCAACGACAACCTGGTGCAGCAGCGGGACGTTGGTCTGTACGTCGAAGATCTCTGCAGGCAGTTCGACGTTAAGTGCCTTAGTCATTTACTTATGCTCCCTTCACGGCGTTGCGTACGAGAACGACGCGGCCGCGGGCACCTGGAACGGCACCCTTGATCAGCAGGAGGTTCTTCTCAGCGTCGATAGCGTGAATGGTCAGGTTCTGAGTGGTAACACGCTCAGCACCCATGCGACCGGCCATCTTCTGTCCACGGAAAACGCGACCTGGGGTCGATGCGCCGCCGATGGAACCTGGCTTGCGGTGGTTCTTGTGAGCACCGTGCGATGCGCCAACACCATGGAAGTTGTGGCGCTTCATCACACCGGCGAAGCCCTTACCCTTGGAGGTGCCAACGACGTCGACCTTCTGGCCGGCTTCGAAGAGCTCCACGGAAAGTTCCTGGCCCGGGGTGTACTCGGCAGCGTCTGCGGTGCGCAGTTCTACCAAGTGGCGACGTGGGGTGACGCCTGCAGCCTCGAAGTGACCAGCCAGTGGCTTGGTGACCTTGCGAGGATCGATCTGGCCGTAGCCGATCTGAACTGCGGTGTAGCCATCGCGCTCAGCGTTGATGAGCTTGGTGACAACGTTGCTGTCAGCCTGCACGACGGTGACAGGGATCAGGTTGTTGTTCGAATCCCAAACCTGGGTCATGCCGAGCTTCGTGCCCAGCAGGCCCTTGAAATTACGGGTTGCGGTCATAGTTTTCTCGCCACCTCCCCTTAAAGCTTGATTTCGATGTTGACATCCGCTGGCAGGTCGAGACGCATCAGCGAATCAACAGCCTTCGGGGTCGGATCAACGATGTCGATCAGACGCTTGTGCGTGCGCATTTCGAAGTGCTCACGGCTGTCCTTGTACTTGTGTGGCGAACGGATAACGCAGTACACGTTCTTCTCCGTTGGCAGCGGCACTGGGCCGACTACGGTTGCGCCTGCGCGCGTGACCGTCTCAACGATCTTCCGGGCCGAAACGTCAATGACCTCGTGGTCATACGACTTCAGCCGGATGCGGATTTTCTGTCCCGCCATGGCGTCATGCCTCTTTCTGTTAGCACTATCTAAGATTGCTGTGCCTATATACGGGTTCTTGCGAACCGGCACGCCTTGCGCTGCGGCTGAATCCGGATCAGATCCGGGTTCCTCACCCGCAGGAGGCTCCGACCCCCGAACTCGGGCGTGTCGCGAAATTTTCAGTCGCGACAAGACCGCAAAGTTTTCACTTTATCGAAGGCCTTATAATTTGAAACTGTTGTATCGATCCCGAGCCACAGGCATTATCCTGCGTGAGAGCCGATCCCGGTTGTTCAAATCAGATTCGATTACCCCAATAACGGGGATCGAGTTGCACTCAAGCAACTTATCTAGTCTGACAGGTCGGCAACGATCGCGCAAATCTTTTATGGGCTTCGAGCCCCGTGATCTTGACCTCACCGACCTGCCGCTAGCACTACTCCCGTTCGCCTGGCTCCTGCGGCGAAGCTGGCGGCCGCTGCTCCTGCTGCAGCGCTGGCGGTTGCGTGGGCTGCTGCCACGGCAGCCGCGGCGGTCCCTGCTGAACTACCGGCGCTTGATAGGCCGGCGGCTCGGCTGATGGCTGGCCAGCCTTGTCGACCTTGTCCACCTTCACCAGCTTGTAAACCGCGGCGGCGATCAGCCCCAGCCCGATAATGACCAGCCACAAGAAGACGAGTTCACGCAGGAACCAGATGACGGACAGGGTGATCGCAATGGCACCCCACCAGATGAACAACCGCTCCCCCAGCTTCAAGCCCCAGGCGATCAGACAGCCAAAGAACACCAAGCCCATGACTTGGGCGAGCGTATTGGATTCGGCCAAGGAGGCAAACAGCGCCATGCTGCCAGCCACGGAGGCAGCGATGAGATAGGCCTGTTCAAGAAGCCGGTGGGCCTTGATATTGCGCCAGACCACCAGCACGACCGCGATCACGCAGAAGTAGGCCATGATGCTGCTGAATTGCGGAACCGCGATAATTCGCGAATAGGAGGTCAGGACAAGAACCGCGCCCAGCACGATCAACCCATCCACCGCGTAGGGAACAGCACTGGCCGGCAGCTCGAAGAATCGAACCACCACGGCCACGCCGAAGATGAGCGCCGCGGCCCCGATAATGCTCCAGGTCTGCGAACTGTCAACGTGGGCAAGGCAGCCGGCCGCCAACAGGGCGAGCAGCATGGACGCGAAGTAGATCCGTGACGCCGCGCCAACCGGGCCTGCATGGCGGTAGCCGGATTCCGGATAGCCAGGCGCCGGATCTTTCATCCGCCCATGGGCCATGGCCAGGAGATAGAGCACGACTCCCGTGCCGATCAAGGACCATGAGACATCCATCGATGACAGCCATCGGGTACCCCCGATATGCCGCATTTCCATCACGGCCCGCAGGATCGCCACCGTGAGCATCAGCGCGCCGCCGATCGCATACCAGGCGCTCCTGCGCGAGTGCACCAGCAGCATCAGCGCAACAGCCATCAGCGCATGGGCGCCAACGGCCCACCAGGTTCCAGCCTGCCACCATGCAGCGAGCGCCGCCGGCAGGAAGATGGCCAGTGCGATGGCGACGGAGTACTTCTTGTTGCCCCGCCAGAGCCATTCGGCCAGCACGGCCAACAGCGACATGAACAGCAGCATGGCGCTGGCAACGTCGGCGCTCCACCATGGCCATCGAATCCAGCCGGTGTGATCTGGCATCGTGCTTGCCTGGACCCCGATCACAACGATCAGCGACACAATGGGGGCAAACAGGTAGAACTGCCGCGGGATTTCAGGGACAGCTTCGTCGGCCTTGAAAGCCATGGCCCCATGGATCCCGATGCACAGGGCAGCCAGGAGGATCACTCCGCGATCAAAGGCGCCCGCGAGCCATCCGTACCCCAGCGTTGCCGCTGGCATGCCAATGAGCAGTCCGATGGCCACCCAGCGCAATTCCTGGCGAAGCGGTGCACCCCGGCGAATGCTGAGCAGCAATCGGGCCGCCTGCGGAATGCTCAGCGATACGAGCAGCAATGCGAATCGGCCATGGAGATCAAAGTCCATTGCGCGGGCGAACCACCAAACCATCGAGCTGAAGAGCAGCTGGGCAAGGCTCGCATAGATGATCTTCCATTGCGTGCTGGTGCTGCTGCGCAGGTTCACCAGGTAGTCGGCCAGCGCAGCTGCACCGATGAGCAGCGCAAATCCCCACGTGCCTTCAGCAAAGCTCAGCGCATACAGCACCAGGAGCAGAGCCGCCGCCGCTGACTTGATGGGCTGCTCCAGCTCCGTGCGCTGCGCAGCAACGGCACGCAAACGCCACCCGCTGGCCATCACCAAGCCGGTGGCCGCCACCGTGGTGATCATGAACCATGTGAATCCGCCGAGGCCGATGAACTCCACAAGCTCATCTGGGTACATCCCTTCGGCGGCCAGCACTCGAAGGTAGCACAAGGAGGCTATGGCAATCGCCGCAGAAGCCGCGATCCGGCCCAAAAGGTGGTTCTGCGGCATGCCCTTCTCGTCAAGATGCCGGCTTGCCAGGTCGATAGCCCAGAGGATCAGCGCCATCGCCAGAACGGTGACGAGCTTTGCTACTTCCTCGGATCTTCCGGCGGAACCGTCCAGGGATTCATGGATGGCCGCTCCCAGCACCCCTGCGCCGACCAGCAGCAGTGCCCAACGAGCGTGCTGGCAAACCTGCTGGAGGAGGCCAGCTGATCGATGCCGCGCGATGCTCAGTCCGATAATGGCCACTGCAAACAGCAGGAGCGGTCGCCAGCTATGGTGCTGCATATCCAGCAGTACCACCAGCGGAAGCGCCGAGACCACTGCAACTTCGGCCTTGGTTCCGCGTAGCAAGCCGGGCAGGGCGAGCAGTGCAAGCAGTGGAACGACCAGGACGCTGAGCACCAGCGAGGTCTCGTCGTTCGAGGAGGCGTAGGCGCCGATAACCGAGATCACGCTCAGGCCCCAAAGCGCGCTTCGCTCGAAGTGCAGATGCCGGGGTTCCAGGCCCATGCGTTGCTGGTACGCCGAGGAATACATCAGCACCGCGAGGGCTTGCAGGGCAAGGCTGAACGCGAGGATCATTGCCGTGGTCGTCGCGGAGAATCCAACATAATTGCTGCCGGCAACTAGCATTAGCATAAAGGTAACGCGGGCTGCGTAGAATCGCGCCATTCGCAAATTGTCCAGCAGCCGCATGCTGAGCAGCAGTTGAGCGGTGAGCAACGCGAAAATCCAGAAGAAGTCGCGGCTCTGGAGGGACTCAAAGAGAATCGCTGACAGGACGATGACGAAGGCAGGCAGCAACTGCGCGGTGCCCATAACAGCTTGGAAGAAAATCGAACGGCGCACCCGCTGGCTGCGCACGGCCAAGAACAGCAGCGCGAGGGAAAGCAGTAGCAGTACCAGCATGTAGTTCAGGATTCCGCGCTGCAGTGTTGCGGCCCCGGCCATGCCGGTGCTGACCAAGATCAGCACGGCTACCCAAGAGAGCACGCGCGACTTCAGCTTGAGCGTGGCATAGCCAACGGCCAGCGTACCGATGGCCGAGAAGGTCAGCCAGGTGGCAGCCCCGGTGATATCAAGGGTGTTGTAGGTGGCGATGGCGCACAATGGAAGCAGCGCCAGGCCAGTTCCGGCGAAGGCTGCGCCGGCAGGACGCAGCGAAGGCTTCAGCGCGTAGGTGGTCAAGCCCCCGGCGTAGAACGCGGCGGCCAGGAAGAAAAATGCCACGAGCTTGGCTACCGGCGGGAGCGCGAAGCTGAGGAACAGTGCGCCGGCCGCGACAATCATCAAGGCGGCCACATACAAGGTGATGTTGATATTGCGCAATTCCCGCTCGCGCTTGGTCAGCACCTTGACCGGCTTGGGTGGCGCGGCCGGCCTGGAGACCACGTGGCTTGGCTGCGGGATATTGACCGGTTCCTGCTGCCCGGAGGGCTGGTTCGTGGCCGGGTGGCTGGGGCTTGTTGATCCAGCCGCCACCGTTTGGCCTGGCCAAGGCTGCGGGCTATAGGGCTGTCCCGCGGTTGGGGCTTGCTTCCTGGCCGGCGCCTGCTCGGACGGTGGAGCTTGAGGCTGGGTCCCGGAGCGTCGCAGAAACTCGCTGGCCGCTTCATACCCTTGTTGCCATGCCTCGCGCAGCTGCTCCGCTGACGTGCCGGGAAGCTGTTTTTGGGATTGCTTGCGCCCCCTGGCCTGTCCGAAGAAGAACGCGGCAACGGCCAGCACGATAGTAAGCAGGATCCAACCGGTCATCGATGCCACTCCCTAGTGAATTTTCAGTGCGCCCTCCAATTGGACCACCTTATAGAAATATTCACTAGTTCGAATTGCTTGTTAACGCAAAAATTCCCCCAACACTGTAATAGCGCCGGGGGAATTCTCAGATCTCTATGGATCTAGATCATCAAGTAATGACTACTTGGTGATTGCGGTGACCTTGCCCGAACCAACGGTGCGGCCGCCTTCGCGAATTGCGAAGCCGAGGCCCTCTTCCATAGCGATTGGCTGGATCAGCTCAACCGACATTTCGGTGTTGTCGCCAGGCATAACCATTTCGGTGCCCTCTGGGAGGGTGATAACGCCGGTTACGTCGGTGGTGCGGAAGTAGAACTGCGGACGGTAGTTCGAGTAGAACGGGTTGTGACGTCCGCCTTCGTCCTTCGACAGGATGTAGACGTTTGCATCGAAGTTGGTGTGTGGGGTGATCGAGCCTGGGGCTACGACAACCTGGCCACGCTCAACATCGTCGCGCTTCAGACCGCGAAGCAGCAGACCACAGTTCTCGCCTGCCCATGCTTCGTCGAGCTGCTTGTGGAACATCTCGATACCGGTAACGGTGGTCTTCTGGATTGGGCGGATGCCAACAATCTCAACTTCCGAGTTGATGGCAAGGGTGCCACGCTCGGCGCGACCGGTTACAACGGTACCGCGACCGGTGATGGTGAAGACATCCTCGATAGGCATCAGGAATGGCTTGTCACGGTCACGTACTGGGTCCGGAATGAAGGTGTCAACAGCTTCCATCAGTTCCTCAACAGCTGCAACCCACTTCTCGTCGCCTTCCAGAGCCTTCAGGCCGGAAACGCGAACAACTGGTGCGTCGTCGCCATCGAAGCCCTGGGAGGACAGAAGTTCGCGAACTTCCATCTCCACGAGCTCGAGCAGCTCTTCGTCGTCGACCATGTCGGACTTGTTCAGTGCGACCATCAGGGTTGGAACACCAACCTGGCGGGCCAGCAGAACGTGCTCGCGGGTCTGAGCCATTGGACCATCGGTAGCAGCAACCACGAGGATTGCGCCGTCCATCTGAGCAGCACCGGTGATCATGTTCTTGACATAGTCAGCGTGACCTGGAGCGTCAACGTGTGCGTAGTGACGCTTCTCGGTCTGGTACTCGATGTGCGAGATATTGATGGTAATACCGCGCTGGCGCTCTTCTGGAGCCGAGTCGATGTTAGCGAAGTCGCGCTTTTCGTTCAGGTCTGGGTACTTTTCAGCCAGAACCTTGGAGATAGCTGCGGTCAGAGTGGTCTTACCGTGGTCAACGTGACCGATGGTACCAATGTTGACGTGCGGCTTGTTGCGCTCGAACTTTGCCTTTGCCACAAGTTCCTCCTAGAAACATTTACAGAAGACTTTTTTCGTCTGCGCGGTTCGCAAACGAACTTCAATTAGTCTACTGGGGGCGTGGATAATTTTGGAAATTTCGGTCCTCTGCGGGCCCTGCATGTGATGCAAATCCCTCGTTGGCCGTTTGCGGGGCCGGCCTCAATGGCGTTGAAGCCGGCTCCGCGATCGGCCACTTCCCCACAATGGGGGTCACGGCCAAGTTTTGGTTCCGAAGCGATTATTCGCCGCGGGACTTCTGGATGATCTCGTCGGCAACTGCCTTCGGGACCTCGGAGTAGCTGTCGAAAGTCATCGAGTAAACAGCACGGCCCTGGGTCTTCGAACGCAGGTCACCAATGTAACCGAACATCTCAGACAGCGGCACGCCTGCACGAATGACCTTGACACCCGCAGCGTCGGACATCTCGGTGATCGAACCACGACGGGAGTTCAGGTCGCCGATAACGTCGCCCATGTACTCTTCCGGGGTACGAACTTCAACAGCCATCAGTGGTTCAAGCAGAACAGGGTTAGCGCGGCGTGCGCCTTCCTTGAATACCTGCGAACCAGCGATCTTGAAGGCCATTTCCGAGGAGTCAACGTCGTGGTAAGCACCATCGATGAGGGTAGCCTTGACACCAACCAGTGGGTAGCCTGCGAGGATACCGTACTGCATTGCGTCCTGGATACCAGCGTCCACGGATGGGATGTACTCACGAGGAACACGACCACCGGTCACGGCGTTCTTGAACTCGTAGGTTACGCCGTCAACAACTTCCAGAGGCTCGAACGAGACCTGGACCTTTGCAAACTGACCCGAACCACCGGTCTGCTTCTTGTGGGTGAAGTCAACCTTCTCCACAGCCTTCTTGATGGTTTCGCGGTATGCAACCTGTGGCTTACCAACGTTTGCTTCCACGCGGAATTCGCGCTTCATGCGGTCAACCAGGATGTCCAAGTGAAGCTCGCCCATGCCGCCGATGACGGTCTGGCCGGTGTCTTCGTTCAGGGACACGGTGAAGGTTGGATCTTCTGCCGACAGCTTCTGGATAGCGGTCGACAGCTTTTCCTGGTCACCCTTGGTCTTTGGTTCGATGGCCACGGAGATCACTGGATCCGGGAAGGTCATCGATTCGAGAACGATTGGGTGGGCTGGATCACACAGGGTGTCACCGGTGGTGGTAGCCTTTAGGCCGATCACTGCGTAGATGTGACCTGCGTGGATCTCCTCTACCGGATTCTCCTTGTTGGAGTGCATCTGGAAGAGCTTGCCTACGCGTTCCTTCTTGCCCTTGGTGGAGTTCAGCAGCTGTGCGCCGGACTCTGCCTTGCCGGAGTAAACGCGGATGAAGTTCAACTGGCCGAAGAACGGGTGAGCGGCGATCTTGAACGCAAGTGCCGAGAACGGTGCGTCCTCCGAAGGCTCGCGGGTCAGCTCAACTTCTTCATCCTTCGGATCGTGACCGATGGTGGCGCCAACGTCCAGTGGGTTTGGCAGGAAGTCGATAACTGCATCCAGCATTGGCTGAACGCCGCGGTTCTTGAAGGCCGAACCACAGAATACTGGGTAGGCTTCCGAGTTCACGGTCAGCTTGCGGATGCCAGCCTTCAGTTCCTCAACGGAGATTTCTTCACCTTCGAGGTACTTCTCCATGAGCTCTTCGGAAGCCTCAGCGACATCTTCAACCAGCTTGGCGCGGTACTCTTCAGCACGCTCAACCAAGTCGGCAGGGATTTCGCGGGTTTCGTAAGCAGCACCCATGGTGACGTCGCCCTTGGCGTCGCCTTCCCAAACGAATGCCTTCATGGACAGCAGGTCAACGACACCGGTGAACTCGGACTCGGAGCCGATTGGCAGCTGCATGACCAGCGGCTTGGCGCCAAGGCGCTGGATGATGGTATCTACGGTGAAGTAGAAGTCGGCACCCAGCTTGTCCATCTTGTTGACGAAGCAGATACGAGGAACGTCGTACTTGTCAGCCTGGCGCCAAACGGTCTCAGACTGAGGCTCAACGCCTTCCTTGCCATCGAATACGGCAACGGCGCCATCGAGCACGCGAAGCGAACGCTCCACCTCAACGGTGAAGTCAACGTGGCCAGGGGTATCGATGATGTTGATCTGGTTCTTGTTCCAGAAGCAAGTCACGGCCGCGGAGGTAATGGTGATACCGCGTTCCTTTTCCTGCTCCATCCAGTCGGTGGTCGACGCACCGTCGTGGGTCTCACCGAGCTTGTGGTTCACACCCGTGTAGAAAAGGATGCGCTCAGTAGTAGTGGTCTTACCGGCATCGATGTGGGCCATGATGCCGATATTGCGGACCTTGTTCAGGTCAGTAAGCACGTCCTGTGCCACGTTGTCTCCCTAAAAGGTGAGGCCGGAACTGCTGGGCATCGGTTGATGCCCAGCATGTTCAAGCATTTCTTACCAGCGGTAGTGTGCGAAGGCCTTGTTGGACTCGGCCATCTTGTGAGTGTCTTCGCGACGCTTCACAGCGGCACCCAGACCGTTCGATGCATCCAGGATCTCGTTCATCAAACGTTCGATCATGGTCTTCTCGCGGCGAGCCTTCGAGTAGCCAACCAACCAGCGCAATGCCAGTGCGGTTGCACGGCCTGGCTTGACCTCAACAGGAACCTGGTAGGTCGCGCCACCGACACGGCGGGAACGAACCTCAAGGGCTGGACGGATGTTGTCCATGGCCTTCTTGAGGGTCGAAACAGCGTCGGTACCGGACTTTGCAGCGGCACCTTCGAGTGCACCGTAAACAATGCGCTCTGCAGTGGACTTCTTGCCGTCTACGAGAACCTTGTTGATCAGCTGGGTGACCAATGGGGATTCGAAGACTGGATCAGAAACTAGTGGGCGCTTTGGCGCCGGACCCTTACGAGGCATTACTTACCATCCTTCTTTGCACCGTAGCGGGAACGAGCCTGCTTACGATCCTTCACACCCTGGGTATCCAGAGCACCACGTACAATCTTGTAGCGAACACCTGGAAGGTCCTTTACACGACCACCGCGAACGAGCACGATGGAGTGTTCCTGCAGGTTGTGTCCGACACCTGGAATGTAAGCGGTCACTTCGACGCCACCGGCAAGGCGCACACGTGCGACCTTACGCAGAGCCGAGTTTGGCTTCTTCGGGGTGGTGGTGTACACACGGGTGCATACGCCACGGCGCATTGGGTTGCCCTTCAGGGCAGGGGCCTTGGTCTTGACGACCTTAGGCGAGCGGCCCTTGCGGACCAGCTGCTGAATAGTAGGCACTTTCGTGTCCTTCCATTGTCTAAGTTTGTCGGCACCACGTCATAAGCACTGTTGCCTAGTAGAGTTTCGGTGCTTCCTTCGTGGAGCTAGCTGCTTGCTTTACCGCTCAACCAGGATCTAAAAGTCCCTAGGCGTGCGAAAGTGTGGCATTCGTTGCGCAACCTACCCGCAACCCGGACTGAGTCCATTTTGCCACACATAAAACAATTGATTTCAGTCTAGCATTAATCCGCTGGCCAACCATCTCCAGTAACCGAGATCACCGTGGTTGCCCCGGGCTACCCCGCCCTGCGCCGGCTCGGCAATCCCGCATCTTCAGGCTATCGCGCCCTGCCGAACAGTTGCCGACGCCCAGGCGAAGGGCAGATGAACCCGTTGGGCAGCACCCCTTCCCCGGCGCCGTGCCTGCGACTTAATCTCTAGTTGTCTTATCCCCCAGATGTTTTTTCGACTATTTCGAGGGATGATCGCGCATTGCTGCCGGCCGCATTGCGAGTTTCCCTGCCCGAGCCTGGCGGGCAGCGGTTAAACGCCCAGCGCCTG
Organism: Glutamicibacter sp. FBE19; assembly: GCF_015524875.1. Lineage (NCBI taxonomy): Bacteria > Bacillati > Actinomycetota > Actinomycetes > Micrococcales > Micrococcaceae > Glutamicibacter > Glutamicibacter sp. FBE19. Next base: position 39,026 of record NZ_JACKQN010000011.1, read on the forward strand.
CCCGCACTTTCGTGCGGGCAGGCGCTGGGTCAACTACCTAGCGGTGTTCTTTCCGAATTTAGCGGAAGTCCGAACCGTGGTCGTAGTCGTCCATCGAGATGGCACGGAATTCAGGCGACAGCCCGCCTTCCAGCGCATCGTCGTACAGACCCGAGGAGAAGGCCGAGGTGCCGGTGAACAAAGTTGCCTTTGCCTCATCGGTTGGCTCGACGTTGACCTGGGTGTAGCGATCCAGGCCGGTACCGGCCGGGATCAGCTTACCGATGATCACGTTCTCCTTCAGGCCGCGCAGCGGATCTTCCTTGCCTTCCATCGCGGCCTGGGTCAGGACGCGAGTGGTTTCCTGGAAGGAAGCAGCCGACAGCCACGAGTCCGTAGCCAGCGATGCCTTGGTAATACCCATCATCTCGTCACGACCGGCAGCTGGACGCTTGCCTTCGGTGACAGCCTTGCGGTTCGCAGCGGTGAAGCGCGAACGGTCGGCCAACTCGCCTGGCAGCAACTCGGTCTCGCCGGACTCGATCACGGTGACGCGACGCAGCATCTGGCGGACGATGACTTCCACGTGCTTATCGTGGATGCCTACACCCTGGGACTGGTACACATCCTGGACTTCGCGGACCAGGAACTTCTGTGCTTCACGTGGGCCGAGGACTCGAAGAACCTGCTTCGGATCCAAGGTACCGCTGGTGAGCTGGGTACCGGCAACAATGTTCTGGCCTTCCTCGACCAACAGGCGAGCACGACGCAGAACCGGGTAGGCCTGCTTCTCGTCGCCGTTGTCCGGGGTGACCACAACACGCAGCTGCTTCTCGTCGTCCTCGATCGACACGCGACCGGTGACCTCGGACATCGGAGCCACACCCTTAGGGGTACGGGCTTCGAACAGTTCCTGGATACGAGGCAGACCCTGGGTGATATCGTCAGCCGATGCCACACCACCGGTGTGGAAGGTACGCATGGTCAGCTGGGTACCAGGTTCGCCGATGGACTGTGCGGCGATAATGCCAACAGCCTCGCCGATGTCCACGGTCTTGCCGCTGGCCAGCGAACGGCCGTAGCACAGTGCACAGGTTCCAACAGCCGAGTCGCAGGTCAGCACGGAGCGAACGCGGATTTCATCCACGCCTGCGTTGTACAGCGACTCGATCAGCACGTCGCCCACATCGGAACCGGCGGTTGCCAGTACGGTGCCTTCGGCGTCCTTGACGTCGGCGGCCAGCGTACGGGTGTAAGCCGAGTTCTCAACGGTTTCGTGCTTGACGCGAATGCCCGCGGAGTTATCCGCAATGGCAACGGTCAAGCCGCGCTTGGTGCCGCAGTCCTCTTCGCGAACGATGACATCCTGCGACACGTCGACCAGGCGACGGGTCAGGTAACCCGAGTTTGCGGTCTTCAGTGCGGTATCGGCCAGGCCCTTACGCGCACCGTGGGTCGCGATGAAGTACTCCAGAACCGACAGGCCTTCACGGTAGGAAGACTTGATCGGGCGAGGAATAATTTCACCCTTAGGGTTGGACACCAGACCACGAATACCGGCAATCTGGCGCAATTGCAGGTAGTTGCCACGAGCCTTGGAAGTCACCATTCGGTTAATGGTGTTCAACTCTTCCATGCCGTTCTTCATGGCCTCGGCAACCTCGTCGGTAGCCTTGGTCCAGATGTCGATCAGGTCCTGGCGGCGTTCGGTATCCGCAATCAGGCCCTTGTCGTAGGAAGCCTGCACCTTGGCGGCGCGTTCCTCGTATGGCGCAAGGATGGCTGCCTTGTCCATGTTCGAGGTGATGTCCGAGATTGCCACGGTGACGCCCGAGCGGGTGGCCCAGTAGAAACCGGCATCCTTCAGGTTGTCCAGGGTAGCTGCGGCGACGATCTTCGGGTAGCGCTCTGCCAGATCGTTGACGATCTCCGAGAGTGCATCCTTGCCGGCGACGCGGGCAACCCATGGGTAGTCCGCTGGCAGGGTGTCGTTGAACAGCACCTGACCCAGCGAGGTCTCCAGCAATGCGTCGGTGCCTGGCTCCCAGCCTTCAGGAGCAGGCTGCTCCTCGGAAGGAACGAAGTTCGGCACGCGGACCTTGATCGGTGCGTTCAGGTGCAGCTCGCCACGGTCCTTGGCCATGATGGCCTCGGAGATCGTGGAGAACACGCGGCCGGCGCCGATCTCATGAGCACGCTTGGTGGTCAAGTGGTGCAAGCCGATGATCATATCCTGCGAAGGCAATGCCACTGGGCGGCCATCGGAAGGCTTCAAGATGTTGTGCGAGGACAGCATCAAGATGCGGGCTTCAGCCTGGGCTTCTGGGCTCAGCGGCAGGTGGACTGCCATCTGGTCACCGTCGAAGTCGGCGTTGAAGGCGCCACAAACCAATGGGTGCAGCTGAAGGGCCTTGCCTTCAACCAGCTGTGGCTCGAAGGCCTGGATGCCCAAGCGGTGCAGGGTTGGTGCACGGTTGAGCAATACCGGGTGCTCGGTGATGATCTCTTCGAGAACGTCCCAGACCTGCGGGCGGTAGCGCTCGACCATGCGCTTGGCCGACTTGATGTTCTGTGCGTGGTTGAGGTCAACCAGGCGCTTCATCACGAACGGCTTGAAGAGCTCCAGGGCCATCTGCTTAGGCAGGCCGCACTGGTGCAGCTTCAGCTGCGGGCCAACCACGATGACCGAACGGCCCGAGTAGTCAACGCGCTTGCCGAGCAGGTTCTGGCGGAAACGACCCTGCTTGCCCTTGAGCATGTCGCTCAGGGACTTCAGCGGGCGGTTACCTGGACCGGTGACCGGACGGCCACGGCGGCCGTTGTCGAACAGCGAGTCAACAGCCTCCTGCATCATGCGCTTTTCGTTGTTCACGATGATCTCTGGCGCACCGAGATCAAGCAGGCGCTTGAGGCGGTTGTTGCGGTTGATCACGCGGCGGTACAGGTCGTTCAGGTCCGAGGTGGCGAAACGGCCACCGTCGAGCTGGACCATTGGGCGCAGTTCTGGCGGGATCACTGGAACGGCGTCAAGCACCATGCCCTTAGGCGAGTTGCCATTGACCAGGAAGGCGTTGACGACCTTCAGTCGCTTGAGGGCGCGGGCCTTCTTCTGGCCCTTGCCGTTCTCGATGATGGTCTTCAGCTCTTCAGCTTCGCCGGCCAGATCGAAGTTCTCAAGGCGCTTCTGGATCGCTTCTGCACCCATGGAGCCCTCGAAGTACAGTCCGTACTTCTCGCGCATGGTGCGGTACAGGCCTTCGTCGCCTTCGAGGTCGGCGACCTTCAGGCCCTTGAAGCGCTCCCAGACCGCACGCAGGCGCTCGGCCTCGGCCTTGGCGCGCTTGTCGATCTGCAGAACGGTCTTCTCGGCCAGGGTACGGGCCTTGTTCAGCTCGGCGTTCTTGGCGCCATCTGCTTCCAGGCGCTCCAGCTCGGCTTCCAGGTCGGCTGCAACAGCCTTCTTGTCAGCTTCTGCGTTGTTCGCCAGGTTGCGCAGTTCCAGGTCGTGCTGGGCCTGCAGGTTAGGCATTTCGGCGTGGCGACGTGCCTCGTCAACACCGGTGATCATGTAGGCAGCGAAGTAGATGACCTTTTCGAGGTCCTTCGGAGCCAGATCAAGCAGGTAGCCCAAGCGCGATGGAACGCCCTTGAAGTACCAGATGTGGGTCACTGGAGCTGCAAGCTCGATGTGGCCCATGCGCTCACGACGAACGTTCGCACGGGTCACCTCAACGCCACAACGCTCGCAGATGATGCCCTTGAAGCGCACGCGCTTGTACTTGCCGCAGTAGCATTCCCAGTCGCGGGAAGGGCCGAAGATCTTTTCGCAGAAAAGACCGTCCTTCTCCGGCTTCAGGGTGCGGTAGTTAATGGTTTCCGGCTTCTTGACCTCGCCGTAGCTCCATCCACGGATTTCTTCCGCGGTGGCAAGGTTGATTCGCATGAGGCCGAATGAGGAATCGCTGGACATATGGTCCTTTTCTCTCTTCTGTGGTGTCTGAAGTCGATACGAATGAGGGTTGAATTCTCGGCCGCTGCCTGCAGCTTCACTGCAGGCAGGGCGTCAAATTAAACTTCCTCTACGGAGTTCGGCTCCGACCGTGAAAGGTCGATGCCCAGCTCTTCAGCGGCGCGGAACGATTCCTCGTCCGACTCACGCATTTCGATAGTGTTGCCGTCGGTACCAAGTACCTCGACGTTCAAGCACAGCGACTGCATTTCCTTGATGAGCACCTTGAACGATTCTGGAACACCAGGCTCTGGAACGTTCTCGCCCTTGACGATAGCTTCGTAGACCTTAACGCGACCGTGGATATCATCCGACTTGATGGTCAGGATTTCCTGCAGCGTGTAAGCGGCGCCGTAAGCCTCCAGTGCCCAAACTTCCATTTCACCGAAGCGCTGGCCACCGAACTGGGCCTTACCACCCAATGGCTGCTGGGTGATCATGGAGTATGGACCGGTGGAACGGGCGTGGATCTTGTCGTCCACCAGGTGGTGGAGCTTCAAGATGTACATGTAGCCAACGGAAATCGGATCTGGCAACGGATCGCCGGAGCGGCCGTCAAACAGCTTCGCCTTGCCGGAGTTGCCAATCAGGCGCACCCCGTCGCGGGTCTTGTTGGTCGAATCCAGGATGCCGCGGATTTCTTCTTCCGAAGCGCCGTCGAACACTGGAGTTGCCACGGTGGTGGACCCGGACTCGCGTGGCAGGTTCGGCAGATCGCGAACCCACTCAGGCTCGCCCTCGATCTTCCAGCCCTGCTTGGCAGCCCAGCCCAGGTGGATTTCCATAACCTGGCCGACGTTCATACGGCCTGGCACACCCAGCGGGTTCAGGATGATATCCAGCGGAGTGCCGTCCTCGAGGAATGGCATATCCTCCAGTGGCAGGATGCGGGAAATAACACCCTTGTTACCGTGGCGGCCAGCGAGCTTGTCACCGATGGAGATCTTGCGCTTCTGTGCAACGTAGACGCGGACCAGCTGGTTGACACCAGGGGAAAGGTCATCGTCGTTGTCGCGGTCGAAGATGCGGACACCAATGACGGTGCCGGACTCGCCGTGCGGAACCTTCAGCGAAGTATCGCGGACTTCGCGGGACTTCTCGCCGAAGATGGCACGCAGCAGGCGCTCTTCCGGGGTCAGCTCGGTCTCGCCCTTAGGGGTGACACGGCCAACCAGCACGTCGCCGGCTTCAACCTCGGCACCGATGTAGACGATGCCGCGGTCATCAAGCTGGGAGAGGATGTCTTCCGAGACATTCGGGATGTCGCGGGTGATTTCCTCGGCACCGAGCTTGGTGTCGCGGGCGTCAACTTCGTGTTCTTCGATGTGGATCGAGGTGAGCACGTCGTCGAAGATCATGCGCTGGGAGAGGATGATCGCATCCTCGTAGTTGTAGCCTTCCCAGGACATGAATGCCACGAGCAGGTTCTTGCCCAGGGACAGCTCACCGGAGTCGGTGGACGGGCCGTCGGCGATGATCGACTGGAACTCCAGGCGATCGCCTTCGGACACGCGGACGCGCTGGTTGTAGGCGTTGCCCTGGTTCGAGCGTGCGAACTTCATGATCGGGTACATCGACTCGGTGCCGTCATCGTTCATGACAACCACAAGGTCAGCCGAGACCTCGGTGACCACACCTGGCTTGGAAGCCACCACGGAGTCGCCGGCGTCAACTGCCGCGAACTTCTCCATGCCGGTACCAACCAGCGGGCGCTCCGACTTCAGCAGCGGCACAGCCTGGCGCTGCATGTTGGCGCCCATCAGTGCTCGGTTGGCATCGTCGTGCTCGAGGAATGGAATCAGCGCGGTAGCTACCGACACCATCTGGCGAGGCGAAACGTCCATGAAGGTCACTTCAGCCGCGTCGACTATAACAGGCTCGCCGCCACCGCCCTTTTCACGAACCAGAACGGTCTCTTCCAAGAAGCGGCCGTTCTCATCCAGAGGCGCGTTGGCCTGTGCGATGTAGTGCTGCAGTTCGTCGTCTGCGGTCAGGTAGTCGACCTCATTGGAGACGACACCGTTGGACACGCGGCGGTATGGGGTTTCGATGAAACCGAAGGCGTTGATGCGGCCGTAGGTTGCCAACGAACCGATCAGACCGATGTTCGGGCCTTCGGGAGTTTCAATAGGGCACATGCGGCCGTAGTGCGACGGGTGAACGTCTCGAACTTCCATGCCTGCGCGGTCACGGGACAGGCCGCCTGGGCCCAGAGCCGACAAGCGGCGCTTGTGGGTCAGGCCGGCCAGCGGGTTGTTCTGGTCCATGAACTGCGAGAGCTGCGAGGTTCCGAAGAACTCCTTGATGGCAGCCACAACAGGGCGGATGTTGATCAGGGTCTGCGGGGTGATCGCCTCGACGTCCTGGGTGGTCATGCGCTCGCGCACAACACGCTCCATGCGGGACAGGCCGGTGCGGACCTGGTTCTCGATCAGTTCGCCCACGGCGCGGATGCGACGGTTGCCGAAGTGGTCGATGTCATCCACGTTGACCGGGATGTCAACGATCTCGCCCTTGCGGGTGCCCTGAACGGTCTTCTCGCCGGCGTGCAGCGCAACGAGGTAGCGGATCATGGCAACGAGATCGTCAAGTGCCAGCACCGATGCATTCTCGGCGTTAACCGGGGTCTCGACACCTAGCTTGCGGTTGATCTTGTAGCGGCCAACCTTGGCCAGGTCGTAGCGCTTAGGCTCGAAGTACATGTTCTTCAACAGTGCCTGAGCGGCCTCGACCGTTGGGGGCTCGCCTGGACGCAGCTTGCGGTAGATATCAAGCAGCGCTTCGTCCTGGTCCTTGATGCTGTCCTTTTCCAAGGTGGCGCGCATCGAATCGTACTGGCCGAACTCGGACAGGATCTGCTCTTCGCTCCAGCCCAGGGCCTTGAGCAGCACGGTGACCGACTGCTTGCGCTTGCGGTCGAGGCGCACGCCGATCTGGTCGCGCTTATCGATTTCCAGCTCGAACCATGCACCACGCGATGGGATGATACGTGCCGAGTAAATCGTCTTGTCACTGGTCTTGTCCGGTGCGGACTCGAAGTAAGCACCTGGGGAGCGAACCAGCTGGGACACAACGACACGCTCGGTGCCGTTGATAATGAAGGTGCCCTTTTCGCTCATCAGCGGGAAATCGCCCATGAACACGGTCTGCTGCTTGATTTCGCCGGTTTCATTGTTCATGAATTCGGCCTTGACATACAGCGGTGCCGAGTAAGTGGCGTCGCGGTCCTTGCACTCGGCAATCGAGTACTTGGGATCAGCGAACTCCGGCTCCGAGAAGCTCAAGGACATGGTGTCCTGGAAGTCCTCGATCGGGGAGATTTCCTCGAAGATTTCAGCCAGGCCCGAGGTGTTGGGCACGCTGAAGTCGCCAGCGGCTTCTGCCTTGGCCAGACGCTCTACCCAGTTCTGGTTGCCGACGAGGCGGTCAAAGCTCTCGGTCTGCAATGCCAGCAGGTTAGGCACTTCAAGTGGTTCGTGAATCTTTGCAAAAGAAAGTCGGCCAGCGTATGCAGCATCGCGAGCCGAACTAGCGGTTTGGTTGTTAGGGTTGCTCGAGGCGACCAAGATGGATCCTTCCAAAGACCGTCAGGTTTCCGAACGCTTACCGTGCTAAGGTACCTGCCATAGGACAGTTCCTCTTTTGGGACCGCACGAACCCACCGCTATATGAAGGTCGCGCGCGCAAACAGTAAGGCGCAAATTTCTACTCTACCGGAGTAATTTCCGGTTGTCGATACTCGGTGCACAAATCCGTGCTATAGTTTTCGCCCCTGGATTATGCCCGGCCCCAGCGATGCCAATTCCCCGAGAAACCGCTGGCTCCCCCGGCTTCGCCGCCCTACTCCCCTGATCGCGTTTAGCCTACTGATCCCGCAGATTCTTGGCAGATACGCTACTGCCGTGGAACGCTTGACGCGCACATCAGCCACGCGAAATGACTGTTTGCCCGAAGCCATATGCGTTTTGTCACATCACCGAATTTGCCGCATCTGACAACCCTTCGGCGCCCCGCGGATCATCCGCAATCGAAATTTTTCATTCCCCTTCGGACCAGTCCTTGCAGCAGTTCCGTTCCCGCGCCCTGTCCGGTGGGCAGATGGCTGAACCCCGTCGGGACATGCACCCGTGCCTCATGGAATCTTCACTCCCTTATGACTATGCTGGGGCAAACATCGACGCTCAGGAGAACCAATGAACAAGTTGCAGTCCGACGAAGCATTGACCCGAGTAACGCTCGACGCTTCGCGCCGAAACATCCCCATTGAGCTGGTACCGCGCGACAAGGTGAAGTCCTTGGAGGAGGCGGCCGAGGCCTTGGGAATCCAGCCCGCCAACCTGTTGAAGACCCTGGTGATCAAGAAATCTGATGACACCTTCGTTTTCGCGTTGATTCCCGGAGGCCGCAAGCTGGACTGGGCAAAATTGCGCAGCCAGCTGGGCGTCAACAAGCTCTCGCTGCCGGATTCCGGCGTTGCCTGGGATGTCACGCGCTACGAAAGCGGAACCATTACCCCCTTCGGCTCGCATTCGGTACTTCCGGTGTACATCGATGCCAGCGTTTTCGAGGAGCCGGTACCTGAGCATATCGGGCTCGGCAGCGGCGATCGTGGCCACGGGCTGCTGGTTCACCCGCAGGATCTGGTTACCGGGTTTGATGCCACGATTGCTGATATTTCGGCTCCGGAATAGATAGCGGCGGACGGCTCATCGCCTTCTTGACCCATTCGGAGGTGACGTTCAGCGTCGTGATCGTGGCGTTGCGCAATGGCAAGCCAACTGGCCGCTCGACAAATCGGGCTACCAGGTACGCCCAACCCAGCATGAACACAACCAATCCGAAGAGCAGCACGTACTTGTTCATGACGCCATGAAGTTCTTCGATGATCCACCAGCCCCACAGCTGGTGGAAAAGGTATAGCGGGAAAGTCAGCGAACCAGCAACGGCCATCCATCGTGCCTGAATGTGCTTGAGCGGCGTCAGCGTGCATACCGCCAAAATGGCTACGCAAACCACCGCGAGCACTTGGAAGTGCCACGCTGGAACGTCGAGTCCGGAAAGATAGCCAGCATCGAAGCGGCCCTTGATTCCGGTGAAGAATGCGGCGATTGCGGTATCAAGAATCAGCAGCAGCCAGCGCAGGAGCGTGTGGCCGTTTTGGTAGATCAAGTACATCATCATGCCGGCGGCGAAGAGGGCGGCATATTGGCCGGCGAACCAGTCCTGAACCTTATCCAGCTGGGTGAAGTGAAGATAGAGGCCAATGGCCGGCCACAACGCGCACAACCACATAATGTGCTTGTTCTTGACCAGCCCGAGGGCCAGCAGCAGGCCGAGCAGGATATAAAAGCGCAGCTCAACCCACAGCGTCCAATAGACGCCATCGAGGTCCTGGATGTTGAAGGCCGACTGCATCATCGTCAGGTTTGGCAGGATATCGCTGGCGGTTCGCCCGTCGTTGCCCGCTGGCCAGATTTTCAATGACAGCACTGCTGCGGCAATGACGGCCAGCCAATAGGCTGGATAGAGCCTTCCGACACGTGATCCGATGAATCCGATGACGTTTTTGCCCTGCAAGGACATCAGGATCACGAAGCCTGAAATCAAGAAGAAAAGCTGCACTCCCAATTGGCCATACCGGGTGAATTCCGAGAGCACCGGCCAGAATTCTGGAGCCTTGGTCCCCCAGTGGTCATGTCCCCAAGCCGTGTAGTGGTAGAACACCACTATCAGAGCAGCGGTGATACGCAGTGCGTCCAATAGACCAAGTCTCGGCGCAGTTGCATGGGTCCGGGGAGCTAGAGAATTCGACACCTATTTAGCATATACATTGAACTTGAATAAACGCTGTTAATAGAAACGTTATAAAACAATTCAGATGAAAGTACCAGTTAACGGCCAAGGGGCCCACAGGCTTTCGCCTGTGAACCCCTTGGCAATAAGTTGCGAGTGACCGCAGAACTTACTTAACGGTGACGGTAGCGCCGGCAGCTTCCAGAGCTTCCTTAGCCTTCTCGGCAGCGTCCTTTGCAACACCCTCAAGCAGAGCCTTTGGAGCGCTGTCAACGAGCTCCTTGGCTTCCTTCAGGCCCAGGGAAGTGATTGCGCGAACTTCCTTGATCACTGCGATCTTCTTGTCGCCAGCCGATTCCAGAACAACGTCGAATTCGGTCTTCTCTTCTGCAGCAGCTTCGCCGCCAGCAGCAGGACCGGCAACTGCAACAGCAGCAGCGGTTACGTCGAAGGTCTCTTCGAATTCCTTAACGAACTCGGAAAGCTCGATGATGGTCATTTCCTTGAATGCGGAAAGCAGCTCTTCGTTGCTGAGCTTCGCCATGGTCGGCGTCCTTTCGGTTTTGGCCCGGGGGCCTAATGAATTTGGGATTACGTTGCGAGAGATCGCGAAAGCTTAGGCTTCTGCCGGAGCTTCCTCGGCAGCAGCGCCGCCGTTGTCCTCTTCGAGCTTTGCACGCAGTGCATCGACGACGCGAGCAGCAGCGGAGGCCGGAGCCTGCAGTACTGCAGCAACGCGAGCGAGCTGGGTTTCGCGGGATTCCAGTGCGGCCAGTGCAGCGATGCCGCTCTGGTCCAGCGCCTTGCCTTCGAACCAGCCGGTCTTGATAACCAGCTTGTCGTTGGTCTTGGCGAATTCCGTGAGGCTCTTAGCAGCAGCAACAGCGTCGCCCTTTACGAAGGCGATAGCAGTTGGGCCGGAAAGCTGCTCATCGAATGCATCGATGCCAGCGTTCTTAGCTGCGATTGCGGTCAAGGTGTTCTTCACAACTGCGTACTTGGTCTCCTGACCAAGCGAGCGGCGCAGATCCTTGAGCTGTGCAACGGTAAGCCCACGGTATTCGGTCAAGACAGCCGCGGTTGCTTCGTTAAAGTCCGCAGTGATTTCTTCAATCGCTGCAGTCTTGCTCGGGGTTGCCATAACACTCCTTCCGGGGATTTGTTCGGTACCGTTTCAAAACCGGCGAGGCCATAAAAATAGCCCCGCGCAGGAGCACAGGGCAGTTCAACTCATTCAAGTTAAAGCAAATCTATGTAACCTGCGTTGGTTGTCCTTGCGGACCTTTAGGAACATTGGGAATCCAATTGTTCAACCGACGGTCTTCGGTAGTTCCAGTCTAAGCCAGATCATCGGGGCACAGCAAATCGAAGCTGGACCCAGGATCATGATACTGATCACTTAGAAGTGGTTTGGGGTGACGGGACTTATTTACCTGCGCTTGGGGAACACGGGCAATAAGTCCCGTCGGGCCTAGAAGCTTGGGGAACTTCTAAGCCTCATCGGTGTATAGCCTTGGGGGATCCATACACAGATGTCCGAATTACTCGGCAGTCCAAGCCTATCACCGGCAATTATGGTTTCCTATCTGCACACGGGCTTCGCGGAACAGGCTGGAATCGCCGGTTAAACACTGAGGGAGCATGCCGGCAATCGGCATGCTCCCTCAATTGATTAAGCTACTAGGCTTAGGCCTCGACGCGGGTCACGTTCGGGTCAACAGGGATGCCTGGACCGAAGGTGGTTGCGAGGGTGGCCTTCGAGATGTAGCGGCCCTTCGAAGCCGAAGGCTTCAGGCGCAATACCTCTTCAAGAGCTGCTGCGTAGTTCTCGGTCAGCTGCTTCTGGTCGAACGAAACCTTGCCAATGATGAAGTGCAGGTTCGAGTGCTTGTCGACGCGGAAGTCGATCTTGCCGCCCTTGATGTCGGTAACTGCCTTGGCAACATCCATGGTTACGGTACCGGTCTTAGGGTTTGGCATCAGGTTACGAGGACCCAGTACCTTACCCAAGCGGCCAACCTTGCCCATCAGGTCAGGGGTAGCAACTGCTGCGTCGAAGTCAACCCAGCCGCCCTGGATCTTTTCGATCAGGTCGTCCGAGCCAACGAAGTCGGCGCCAGCTTCGCGAGCTGCTTCTGCCTTGTCGCCGTTAGCGAAAACAACCACGCGGGCGGTCTTGCCGGTGCCGTGTGGAAGGTTGACGGTACCGCGGACCATCTGGTCAGCCTTGCGTGGGTCAACACCCAAGCGGAAAGCAACCTCAACGGTCGAGTTGGTCTTCTCGCCTGCGGTCTCCTTGGCCAGGGCAATTGCCTGGGCCGGAGCGTAGACGTTGTTGTCGGCATCGATCTTAGCCGCGGCGGCTACGTATGCTTTGCTGCGCTTTGCCATCTGCGTTTTCTCCTTATGCAGTCGTGGTCATATGGACCGCGCGCGGTCCTGCCACGGGCGAATCGATCAGCTGATCGTTTCGCCTTAGATTAAATTCTTTGTTGCTCTTCACCAGGTGAACAGCGGAAGGCGGAATTAGCCTTCTACGGTCACACCCATGGAGCGAGCGGTACCGGCGATGATCTTGGCTGCGGCAGCCAGATCGTTTGCGTTCAGGTCAGCCATCTTGGAGGTGGCGATTTCCTCAACCTGTGCCTGGGTCAGGTTTGCAACCTTCAGGGACTGAGGAGTGCCCGAACCCTTTGCAATGCCAGCAGCCTTCTTGATCAGCTCTGCTGCAGGAGGAGTCTTGGTGATGAAAGTGAACGAACGGTCTTCGTAGACGGTGATTTCAACTGGAATCACGTTACCGCGCTGCGACTCGGTCGCTGCGTTGTAAGCCTTGCAGAATTCCATGATGTTGACGCCGTGCTGACCAAGGGCTGGACCAATTGGCGGAGCTGGGTTAGCAGCACCTGCCTGGATCTGCAGCTTGATGAGTCCGGTGACCTTTTTCTTTGGGGCCATGTCGGGTCCTTCTTACTCTTGCGTTTCCCGCGGCACAGGAGCGTGGCACGGGGATCTGGCTATCGTGGCGCGACAGCCAAACGCGCCCTCACATCGATAAGCGACCGATATGGGGCACGAAGACTTAATACTACTGGATCTTGGTGACCTGGTTGAAGTTCAGGGTCACTGGGGTTTCGCGTTCGAAGATCGAAACCAGTACCACCAGCTGAGCTGCATCCAGCTTGATTTCCGAGATCGTGGCCGGCATCGTTTCGAATGGACCATCGTTGACGATAACCGATTCGCCAACCTCGAAGTCCACAGTGACCTCAGTGATTGGAGCACGACCAGGCTTGGAAGCCGATGGCTGCTCTACTGGGTCGACCACGGTGTGCTCAAGCATGGAGAACACTTCGTCGAGGTTCAGCGGGTTGGGATCGTGGGCGTTTCCAACGAAACCGGTGACGCCTGGAGTGTGTCGAACAACACCCCACGAAGCGTCGGTGAGCTCCATGCGAACCAGGACGTAGCCCGGGATGCGCACGCGGCGGACGATCTTGCGCTGGGTGTTCTTGACCTCAACGACTTCTTCCATCGGCACCTGGATGTCGTAGATGAACTCTTCCATGTCCTGGGTCTGGATACGGGTTTCCAGGTTCACCTTGACGCGGTTTTCGTAGCCGGCGTAGGTGTGGATGACAAACCAGTCACCAGGCAGGCGGCGCAGCTTCGAACGGAATTCTTCCTTGAGGCGAGCAACCTTGTCTTCGCCGGATTCCTCGGCGTCGGCTTCTTCAACCTCTACGTCAGATTCAGCAACCTGAGCATCTTCGTCAGATTCAACTTCAGCAACCTGAGCATCTTCGTCAGATTCAACTTCAGCAACCTGGGCATCTTCAGCATCTGCGGCTGGGGCTTCGGTCGAGTCGATATCAACCTCAGCGGCTGCATCTACCTGATCGCTGTCGGCTTCAACGAACTCGTTTTCGACCTCGTCATTAATCTGCGGTTCGAGTTCCTTGTCGGACACTGCAGCTCCTGCTTTCTTTGACTGAATGACACTGAAATTGCCTCGGGGGCGATTATACCTCCGAGGCAACTAAACTTACTGTTCTACCTGTTTAGTGAACAGGAGGATCGAACCTTGCCCAAAGACGAAATCCAGGGCTGTCACGATCAGCATCACCACGACAACAAATCCGACAACTACCAAGAAGTAATTGAGCAATTCGCTACGGGTCGGGGTGACTACCTTTTTAAGTTCCGCGATTACCTGACGGAAAAACAGCATGATTTGGGCAAAAAAGCCCTTCTTCTGCTTACTCTTTCCAGAGTTGAGAGCAGATTCGGTCACGTTCTTCCTCGTTTCAATTTTTTTGGCCAGTTGAAACAATCACGGTGCGTCGTAGCCTGACCGACCACAACACACCGTGACGTGAGTAATTCGCTGAGCGACAAAATCGCTACTGCGCAGGGCAGACAGGACTCGAACCTGCAACCTGCGGTTTTGGAGACCGCTGCGCTACCAATTGCGCCACTACCCTTCGGAGCTTTTCCCGCTCCCACCTAGATCATCTTAGCGGATAAAAGCATCAAGCTTGTTCCGTTGCGATGTCTCGGCAACGAGAAATAACTTTACGCAACGAAATCGCAAATGTCGAACTGACAACCCATGGTGTGGCGCAGAACGCATAGATCAGCGCCCATTGATCCGCGTTGATGTCATTTTCACTCATGGTCGATTGATCTGGGGTGCAGGGAACTAAACTGGGAAACAACAGCTGTCCCCATAGACTTCAGGACGAATTCTCACATGTCTCGAATTTCTCGCCGCATCGGCGCAATCTCCGAATCCGCGACCCTCGCCGTCGACGCCAAGGCCAAGGCCCTGAAAGCCGCTGGACGCCCAGTCATCGGGTTCGGTGCCGGTGAACCTGACTTCCCAACGCCCGGCTACATTGTTGAAGCTGCGCTCAAAGCTGCAACAGATCCGAAGAACCACCGCTACTCCCCTGCTGCTGGCCTTCCAGAGCTGCGCGAAGCCATTGCGGAAAAGACCCTGCGCGACTCCGGCTATGAGATCTCCGCATCCCAGGTCCTGGTCACCAACGGCGGCAAGCAGGCCGTGTACAACACCTTCGCCACCTTGCTCGATCCAGGCGACGAGGTCATCGTTCCAGCTCCATACTGGACCACCTACCCTGAAGCTATTCAGCTGGCCGGCGGCAAGGCGGTCTCGATCTTCGCAGGCCCGGAACAGGGCTACAAGGTCACTGTGGAGCAGCTCGAGTCCGTGCTGACCGATCGCACCAAGGTGCTGCTATTCGTTTCGCCGTCGAACCCTACGGGCGCGGTGTACTCGCCAGAGCAGGTTCGCAAGATCGGCCAGTGGGCAGCTTCCAAGGGCCTGTGGGTTGTCACCGACGAAATCTACGAGCACCTGACCTACGGAGATGCCAGCTTCAGCTCCATCGCCACCCTGGCTCCGGAGCTGGAAGACCGCGTCGTCATCCTCAACGGCGTCGCCAAGACCTACGCCATGACCGGTTGGCGCGTTGGATGGATGGCCGGCCCAGCCGACGTCATCAAGGCCGCCACCAACCTGCAGTCGCACGCCACCTCGAACGTTGCCAACGTTTCCCAGCGTGCCGCGCTGGCTGCCGTCTCCGGCCCATTGGATGCTGTCAATGAAATGAAGACCGCTTTCAACCGCCGCCGCCTGGCCATCGTCGAGGGCCTGAACGCCATTGACGGCCTGCACTGCCCAACTCCGGAAGGCGCGTTCTACGCATACTCGGACGTTCGAGGACTGCTCGGCCGTGAAATCCGCGGCGTCGTCAACAACACCAGCGCCGAATTGGCCGCCTTCATCCTGGAGCAGGCCGAGGTCGCCGTTGTCCCAGGCGAAGCCTTTGGTCCATCGGGCTACATCCGCATGTCCTACGCGCTGGGGGATGCCGATCTCGCTGAAGGCGTAGCACGCATCGCCAAATTGCTCGGCGAAGCCAAGTAGGCACAGCCTCAACGCAGACTGCCGGTGGGCCAAGGAACTCCTTGGGCCACCGGCAGTTTTTTGCCCCGCTGCGATTAAAGGATCTTCCGGTCCACGGCCCAGCGGGTGAGTTCATGCCGATTGGACAGCTGAAGCTTGCGCAGGACATTCGATACGTGGGACTCCACGGTTTTCACCGAGATGAACAATTCCGTAGCCACTTCCTTGTAGCTGTAGCCGCGGGCGATCAAGCGCATGACCTGCAATTCGCGGTCCGAGAGCAGATCCAGTTCCTCATCGACGGCCGATACTGCGGTGCTGCTGCCAAATGCATCAAGCACAAAACCGGCCAGGCGCGGCGAAAAGACCGCGTCGCCAGCGGCCACACGACGCACCGCATCAGAGATTTCCTCACCCGAAATGCTCTTGGTGACATAGCCGCGCGCACCGGCGCGGATCACCGTGACCACATCTTGCGCTGCATCAGAAACACTCAGCGCCAGGAACTTCGTTGTCCCCAGCAGCTGGGTGCAATTCTTCAGGACTTCGGCGCCTCCCCCAGCCCGTCCGCCAGGCAGGTGGACATCAAGCAACACCACATCAGGCTTTTGCTCGGTAATCACCGCGATGGCTTCCTCAACGCTTCCTGCCTCCCCAACAATTTGCATGTCATTGGCGAGGTCCGCTTTCAAGCCGGAGCGAAAAATCGCGTGATCGTCGACAAGGACTACACGATAGCTTTGGGTGCTGTTTTCGATACTCATGAATGTGGTTCTTCCTGCGTAGTGTTCCTAGGCATGCTCAGCCGGATCTCGGTTCCGGTTTCGCTGCTGCGTATCGTGGCCTTGCCACCAGCACGCTGCATGCGTCCAATAATCGACTCCCGCACTCCATGTCGGTCCTCGGGAATCCCGCCAAAGTCAAAACCCTCCCCGCGGTCGCGGACAAAGACTTCAACAGCAGTCTCCGAGCACTCGATGTAGACGGAGATCTTGCCCGGCGCGTGCTTGGCCGCATTCATCATGGCTTCCCTGGTAGCCGCGACCAGCGCCTGCTGCCCTTCGAAGCCTTGGGCGTTTCCCACGGCGATGACTTCAACATCGCGCAGCAGCAATTGTTCGATGTCGCTGGCTTCGTGTTGCACCTCGACCACAACGTCTTCATCGTCCAGGTCCTGGTTGCCGTAGAGCCACTGGCGCAACTCGCGTTCCTGGATGCGGGCCAAGGTCCGCACCGCGGCAGGGTCATCACTGCGCTTTTGGATGACGGCCAAGGTCTGCAAGACCGAATCGTGCAAGTGGGCTGCGAACTCCGCGCGTTGTGCGGATGCCTGCCTGGAACTTCTTTCGGCCAGGAAATCGCGCCAAAGCCTAGTCCCCCATGGCAGCAAGACGACCACTGCACCGACGATAATGGCTATCGCGGCCCACATCCCGCCCAGCAGATCCGCCACGCCGACGGAACCGCTGAGGATGGTAAGCAAGCCACCGATGACCAGCAACAACCCCAGGCCAAGCCGAATCAGAAGCGGCGCCGATTTCTTCCTGCCCGGCCCGGTGACCTGTTCATCCAGCTGCAGCCATGCCAAGAGTATTCCGGCAATGATTCCCAGCGAAGGCCAGATCAGATCCCAGCGGATATTCCATCCTGACCACTGGGCCAAAGCCAGCACGGCCAGCACCAGCAGTCCGCAGCCGATCAGAAGTTCACGCCAGGAGGAATTCTTCTCCCATCCTTCCCTGGAACGGAACAAGCCCTGCTGGACCCTGTTCATCTCCTCGGCAAGGCTTCGCCTTCTGGTTCCCCAGGACCTGATTTCATCGGCCTGTGCTTCTTCCGCGCTTGGGACAAAGACCCAAAGCCACGCGTAGAGCAGGATTCCGATACCGCCACAGGCGGTCAAGGCGATAAACCCCAGCCGGACGTAATTCAGTGGAATTCCCAGATGGGCTGCCAGTCCGCCACTGACGCCAGCGATCATGCGATGCTCGCTGCGCACCAAGAGGCTTCGTTCAGGGCTTTCCATAGTTCTAAGTCAAGCACGTTATGGCCGATTTTTGGTGTTTGATCACCACATCTAGGGGCACCCCTAGGGGAAGTTCAGGGTATCCCCTCATAGCGGTGCCCGGCAGGAACACGAGATCATGGAGCTATGAACAATTCGGGGTCTGGGCGTCGGGGCTTTTTCAGCCAGCTGGGCAAATCACCAATTATCCGCAAAGAGTCGCGGTGGCTCGGTGGTGTCGCCACAGGAATAGCAGATTATTTCAAGATCGATGTGATTCTGGCGCGCGGCATCGTCGTCGTGCTCAGCTTCCTCGGTGGCCTAGGGCTCATTCTCTACGGCTTGGCCTGGGCTCTGTTGCCTGACCAGCAAGGCCGCATCCACTTGGAACGAGCGATCGACAAGGACTGGACCAGCGGCATGACCGGTGCTGTGGTTCTGGTGGCCTTGGGAATCTTTCCTGCACAGTGGATTCTGGATTCAGTAGCTCCTGTCTTGTGGCCGGTGGCAATCGTTGCCGCCGTTCTTTTCATCATTTTCAGCCGGAAGAATACAAAGTTCGAGAGGCAACGGCCGGCTAAGCCGGCCAAGGAGCAAGCTCCACCTGCTGCCTCGCCTCACACCACCGCGATGGAAAAGCCTTGGCGCAAGGATGCATTCACCTTTAGCAGCAGCGCCCCGTCCAGCACGCAGCCGACCAGCGCGAACCATATCGATCAGGAGGAAACCGTGGCTAGCGGCAACCCGGATCCACAGCAACAGACCAGTGGTTACGACTATGCGTATACTCCTGATCCCAAATACACCCGGCCTTACAACCAGGATTCA
The DNA here is from genome assembly GCF_015524875.1 of Glutamicibacter sp. FBE19. Taxonomy (NCBI): domain Bacteria; kingdom Bacillati; phylum Actinomycetota; class Actinomycetes; order Micrococcales; family Micrococcaceae; genus Glutamicibacter; species Glutamicibacter sp. FBE19. The sequence goes on from NZ_JACKQN010000011.1 coordinate 57,572, forward strand.
TTCAAGGGCAAGGCAGCTCGCAAAGCGCAAGCTGCTGAACCGATCCCAGGATGGCTGTCCACGACTGCAGCAGGCTTGAGCATTCTGGCGATCGCCGCGGTGCTCTGCGCTGACTACCTTCACATCATCGATTTACCCGGTGCCGGTTGGGGCGTAGCCCTAGCCGCCGGTTTGCTGATCACCGGACTCTTCGTCGTCTTCGCAGCCCTGGTGCGGCGCACCAGCGGCGGGCTTCTGGGCTTGGGCATTCCCTTGCTGGTGCTGACTCTGGTCTTTTCCGGTTCCGCGTTCGGCACCGAGGACCGCCAGGCGGTTCGCTCGGAACCCGGCGGCAATGATTACAGCGCAGTTTTCAGCCGCTCCACCATTGATCTGACCTACCTTGACTCGATCAGCACGCCAACTACCGTGGAAGTTGATTCGGTGTTCTCCCGATTGGATTTGAAGCTCCCGCCGAACGTACCGGTGAAAGTGACTTCGGATGGCGTCTTCAACTCCCAGATGGGTCTTGAACTGCCACAGGATCAACGCCAATTGGATGAGGACGCACCGCTGCTGACCATCGAAGTCGACGGGTTGTTCTCGTCCGTCAGTACCGAGGTGGCCACCACGGCTACACCCACCGTCATCAACCCGGAATTCTAAGGACTGAGCAACCATGGGCAACGATTCCCTGCAACCTAAAAAGTTTCCCACCGGAACCTTGGTCTTCGGACTGATCCTGATTGTGGTCTCGGTGGCAACACTGAGCCGGACATTCTTCCACTGGAGCTTTGACATGCCATTGTTCCTGATCATCGTTGTCGCCTTTGCTGGCGTGGCAATGGTCATTTCGGGACTGTCCGCGGCCGGCAAACGCCGTCAACGCGAAACGGAAATTCCCGCACCAAGCGACCCTAGCCTCTAGCTTTTCAAACTCATCCAATTCAAAGGAGATTCACCATGGACAAATTCTTCAATTCCCTTCGTTCAATGCCGCTTCGCCGCGGGCCTTCACGCCTTGCTGGCGGTGTCGCCGGCGGCATCGCCGACAAGTTCGGTTGGGATGTCACCATCGTGCGCATCGCACTGCTGCTTTCCTTCTTGCTGCCGGTCTTCGGCATCGGTGCCTACATCGTCGCCTGGCTCCTGATCCCGGCTCAGGACAACAGCATCATTTTGCAGAACTGGCTGCGAAAGTTTTAGGACCTCTAGATTTCCGCAGTGTTTCGCGGAATTCATGACGGCAGCTTGAGCCGCAGGGCGAGATGCGGTCACTTCGGTGACTTGCAACTCGCCCTTGTGGCTTTAAGCACGTAGACTGTCATGCAGAATTGATGCTCAATGACGCGCGGATATTAATTGACATCCGAACGGAATTCCTTGTTGCTCTAGCGCCGTTGCCTCGCAATAGCGTCCAACCAGCTGCACAAGGATTTCCAAGTTTACGAAGCGAGGCCCAATGCGCGTTGGAATCATGACCTCGGGCGGAGACTGCCCGGGCTTGAATGCCGTCATCCGAGGAGCCGTTCTGAACGGCATCAAAAGCTACGACTATGAGTTCGTTGGCTTCCGCGACGGCTGGCGCGGTGTCAAAGAAGGCGACTTCTTTGACCTGCCTCGCACCGCTGTCCGAGGCATCGCCAAGCAGGGTGGCACCATCTTGGGAACCTCGCGCACCAACGCCTTTGAAGGCGAGCTAGGCGGCGCAGAGAATATCGCCCGCGTGCTCAAGGACAACAACATTGACGCGCTGATCGCCATTGGCGGCGAAGGCACTTTGGCCGGGGCACAGCGCCTGTGCGCCGAAGGACTGCCTATTGTCGGTGTCCCCAAGACCATCGACAATGACCTAGACGCTACCGACTACACCTTCGGTTTCGACACGGCCAACCAGATTGCGGTTGAAGCAATAGACCGCCTGCGCACCACCGGCGACTCGCACCACCGCTGCATGGTTGCCGAAGTGATGGGCCGCCACGTTGGCTGGATTGCCTTGCACGCTGGCATGGCTTCGGGCGCTCACGCAGTGCTGATTCCTGAAGTGTCCACGCCGATGGAACAGATCTGCCAGTGGGTTACCGCAGCGCATGAGCGCGGTCGTGCACCGTTGGTAGTGGTTGCCGAAGGTTTTGTTCCCGAGGGCATGGAAGAAGCCTTCTCGGTCCGCGGCGTGGATACCTTTGGCCGTGCACGCTTGGGCGGCATTGGCGAAATGCTCGCCCCGGTCATCGAAGAGCGCACCGGCATCGAAACTCGCGCCACGGTTCTTGGACATATCCAGCGCGGCGGCGTGCCAACCGCATTCGACCGTGTATTGGCTACGCGGTTGGGCATGGCCGCCGTGGACTCCGTGAACGAAACCGCTTGGGGCACCATGGTTGCCCTGCACGGCACCAAGGTCCTGCGCGTGCCGTTGCGGGCCGCTTTGAATAACCTCAAGCGCGTTCCAATGGACCGCTACGAGGAAGCCGCAGTCCTCTTCGGTTAATACCGGGGTCTGGCAGGCAAATGAAGATGGCCGGGAATGCTTAGCATTCCCGGCCATCTTAGTATGTGCAGCTTATTCCAGTCTTCTGCAGTTTAATGCGATTCCTAGCCCTGTGGCGGGGTGCGGAGGAATCCGGTAAAGCGTCCTGCCACCTGTCCAGCGTCAGGAGTCACGATGACATCCTGCGATGCCGGGTAGCTGGTCTCGCCGTCGACAACAGACAGAACCGTTTCTGGATCCACGTTGCGCTTGATCACGGCCAGGGCAATCGGCCCTGCCTCGTAGTGCAACGCGGCCGAGGTGACCCGTCCGACGGTGCGCTCCCCCACCTTAACCTCTGCCCCGGTGGACGGCAGGGTGTGCATCGAACCGTCAAGGTCCAAGAACACGACACGGCGCGGCGGATGCCCGATGTTGTGCACCCGGGCAATCGTTTCCTGGCCCTTGTAGCAGCCCTTTTCCAGATGCACAGCGGTGCGCAGCCAGTCCAGCTCATGCGGGATGGTCTTGTCGTCGATTTCCGCGCCGAAGCGCGGCTCCCAAGCGGCAATGCGCAGAGCCTCAACCGCCATCATGCCGGCCAGATCCTCGTCAGCAGCTGCTGACGCCAGCTCATCGATAGCCACCACATGCAACAGCCAAGGCCGTTCCTTGCCCGGATGGTCCTCGCGAGAGTAGGCCCACCCTCCCGGAGCCACACCCGGCCACGGGTCAGTCCACACCGGCGCCTCGGTGCCCGGAATCGGCCGGGTAGCCGCCAGGACGCCATGGGTTAGGGAAAGGTTATTGACCTCAACACGCAGCATGAAACGCATGGAATTCAAGAACTGCTCCAGCGCGGCACCCGCGCCAGGTTCAGCTATGAGAATCAACCGGTCCTGGTCCGCCAGCACCTTCATCTCGTGCTCAACCCGGCCCTGGATCGAGAGCAGCAGCGTCTGGGTGCTCTGCCCCGGCTCCAGGTTATTAATACGCTGGCTGCTCAGGGTATCGAGCCAGCTTCGACGGTCTTCGCCTCGGATCTCAAGCACATCAAAATGGCTCAGATCAGCGATAGCCTTGCCTTCGGCCAGCTTGCGAGCTTCACGCGTGGGAGCGCCATAATGTGCTGCCACTCCGGCATCGACGCCACCTGCTTCTACGGCGCCGTCGCGCTGCAGGAGAACGGACTGGTATCCAGTGCCCATGGCTAGTTCACCGAATCTTCGGCGGCTACGCGCTTGAGGGCCGCAGAAGCGTGGGCCTGCAGATCCAGGTTGCCCTGGGATACATCCCAACGCCAGAACAGCTCGCCGTTCACCAGCCCGTAGATGCGGGTAGATGATGCATAGGGCTTGGCGTTCTTGCTGCGCAGAAGGCCTTCGGTGGCCAGCTGGATGCGCGGGCCATCAATCAGCCCGTAGTAGAGCTCGGAAAGACCTCCAGGATGCACGATGTGCGCCTGGATCTTGAAGCCTTCGTCGGTGTGCAGCTTCTGCACGTCATCGGCTGAACGCAGTACCGGGAAGATGTCGCCTGGGGTCATTCCTGGGCCAGCGTCGGCATCTTGCTGCTGGCGATCCAGGGACCAGAAGCCGTTTTCAACGGCAAGAATCCGCAGCTTGGTTCCGTCGGCTTCAGTGAGCCACGATTCGCTGCGATATTCAAGATATGGGCCGCCAACGTCACGGAAAGTGACTTGCTGCCAAAAGTACCCATCCTCGGCTTCGCCTTCGCCAAGCCGTCCAGCACCTTCCCAAGTGCCAATGAGCCATGCGAAAGGTACTAGTTCCGGGGTGAGGTCCGTAGGGAGATCAAATGCCATGGACTACTCGCTCCTATTCGTCAGTGGTGAAATGAAAAGCAGCGCACACGTTATTGTGTGCGCTGCTTTTACTTCTGACCTTGGAAGAGGCGCTTTACTACCAAGCCTGCGAAGCCCGCCATGCCTAGACCGGCGATCACGACAAGTGCCTGGAAGAAAATTTCGAGTGCAAGATAATTTTCATTCATGGCTTCATCTTAGCGCGACAAGAACCATAACTTCGACACGCGTGACATACCCCGCACGATGTTGCGCTATATGAACGCCAGGACCTCCATGGCGTACCAGCTGGCAGCACCACTGAGCAGGATGATTCCGCACGACAGGCCAAGGATCCCGCTGACATTGCGCACGCTTTTGCTCGCCAAGGCGAGTGCTCGCAATGAACCGACGAGCAGGCCTGCCAGAAGGCCCATCACGGCACCTTGGAACCACAGGATATCTATGGGAAGCGCACTGGCGGCAGCACCCAGAGCCACCGCTACCAATGGCGCCAGCAGCATCGTGATCCGATTCGGCAAGCGGGTGACGACGACTGCGCCAGCCCCAAGCAGCGAAATGACGGTGACGACGGTGAGCCCAAATCCATAGCCAACCAGCGCGCTGGCAGCCCACGCTGAGCCCAGGACGGCCAGCACCATGCCAGTGACACCAGACACGACGCCTGCGAGGCGGCCTTCGGCTTCTGCTCCACGCAACACCTGGCTGATGAACACCAACAGCACGCCAACCGCGATGGCTTCCACGCTATGTGACATCACCGAGGCACCGGGCATGAAAATTGTTGCGGCGGTGGCAGCAAGCGAGCACAACGCAAGAATTATGGTGATGGGCCACGGCGCATCGGAGCGGACCATGCGCGGCCAGGTGTAGGCAAAAACCAGCTGTAATATTGCGGTGACCGCGCCCATGGGCCACGTCAGGGAAGACAGGCTGGATGCCAAGGTCAATAGGGCAACAGCGATGAGCCCACACAATAAAACTTTGATTCTCAATCTATGTTTCCTGACGGTAATGTGTCTGCATCTGCGTGTTCACATGCATGATTCAACGGATTCATTCCTTATACTGTGACACGTAAAGATGATTTATTCGCAACCAATTGGCAGGAGGACGACCTATTGGCCCACCTACTGCTACTTAGCAATCATGCCGAAAATGCGGCCGAAGTTCTTCCGGCACTCGAATTACTACTGCATGAAATTTCTTTTCTCCCTGCAAGCACCGAATCACTGAGCCAAGTTCCAGAATGTGATGCCGTCATCTTGGATGCACGCACGGATCTGATTCCAGCGCGATCGCTGGCACAGATCCTTCACGCGAATCTGAATTTGCCGCTCCTGCTGGTGGTCAGCGAGGGCGCCTTGGGCATCTTGAATTCTGAATGGCATGCAGCCGACTTCCTGCTGCCGTCGGCCATCCCGGCTGAATTGGATGCCCGCATCCGCTTGATGCTCGCAACCAATCCCAACACTGCCCCAGCTCCGGAACCAGCCGAGAACACCTCGGGCCTGCGCATCGATGAGCTGAGCTATACCGCTCGCATCGATAACCGCATGCTGGATCTGACGTACAAGGAATTCGAGCTCCTGAAGTACCTCGCTCAGTTCCCGGGACGGGTGTTCACTCGCGAACAATTGCTGCATGAAGTTTGGGGTTACGACTACTACGGTGGCACTCGAACTGTGGATGTTCACGTCCGTCGCCTGCGCGCAAAACTGGGCACTGATCACGAACAACTCATTGGAACTGTGCGTAACGTAGGCTACCGTTTCCACACCGAAACATAACTTTCAGCCATTTTGTGGCGAGTTCAAACCTTCACCCACTATCGTGAATGGCATGAGTGAACTGCCGCAGACCACAGTATCCGTTCAACACGTGACCGCTGAGCTAGACGAACGCACCCTGAGCGATGTGCGCCAACTGGCTTCAGACGCCCAGGACGTCGATGGCAATCCCCCGCTGAGCGACCAGACGCTGGTTGCCCTGGCAGCGGATGAATCCGGCGACAACATCACCACGTTGCTCGCCGAAGTCGGAGAGGGCGCGGAGGCAGTTCTCGCAGGCGTTGCCGTTCTGGTGCGTGAAGCACAAGATCAGCCATGGGTGATGGAACTTGTGGTGCATCCCGAACACCGCCAGTCAGGTATTGGCCGCGCCTTGCTGACCAAGCTCAACGAGCTGGTGGACCTGACCACGGTTCAGGCGTGGGCTCACGGAGACCATGAAGCAGCCAAAAAGCTGGCAGCAAAGATTGGCCTGAGCCGAGTGCGCGAGCTCTACCGCATGCGTCGCGAAGGCACCGATTTTGTTGAAGAGCCACCGGCTGATCGCCGCTTTACCGTTCGCACCTTCCGGGTCGGTGAAGACGAGCCCGCCTGGCTCGAGGCAAACTCAAAGGCCTTCGCCCATCATCCCGAGCAGGGTTCGCTGACCCTTTTAGATCTTGACGCCCGCATGGCCGAGGATTGGTTTGATCCTTCCGGCTTCTTCCTTGCCTTCGATGCTGAGCAGAACCTCTTGGCCTACCACTGGACCAAGCTCCACCCTGCCTCCGGCGATGCCATTCGCCCTACCGGCGAAGTTTATGTCGTCGGCGTTGTCCCCGAGGCGCAGGGCATGGGATTGGGCCGGTCTTTGACCATTGCCGGCATCAACTACCTGCTGGAGCTCGGAGTCGATGCTGTCATCCTCTACGTTGATGCCGACAACGAACCCGCCGTCAAGCTGTACCGGTCGCTGGGCTTCACACTTTGGGACGCCGACATTATGTACGGTCCGCAACCGATAGACTAGTAGTACCAGCGGTTTCGTGTACCAGCAGGACCGCTCTCACGAGGTGTTTTGACATCTACTCGCAGGAAGAAATGAGTTCAGCAGATGACTAGCTCCCCCCAGGAAACTACTTCTCACTTACGCGACGTTCCCTCTTCGAAAGTCAACGAAGACAGAATTGAGCCAGCTGAATCACTTCCGGACCTGCACCCCGCGGGCGAATTCCACAACGAGCGTTTTCTCGATCGCGAACTGAGCTGGCTGCACTTTAATGCCCGCGTGCTGGAACTGGCCGAGGACACGACACTGCCGCTCCTGGAGCGCGTGAACTTCTTGTCCATCTTTGCCTCGAACCTCGATGAATTCTTCATGGTTCGCGTCGCCGGCCTCAAGCGCCGCATTGCCGCAGGGCTCGCAGTGCCCGCAGCCAATGGCATGAATCCGGTTGACCAGCTTGAGCTGCTGCTGTCCTCCGCCCACGCGCTGCAAACGCGGCACGCAAAAGTATTCTCCGATTCGGTCACTCCGGATTTGGCTGAGCAGGGAATCCGCATCACTACCTGGGAAGATCTCTCGGCAAGCGAACGAGACGTGCTCTCCAAGTGGTTCGTCTCCCAGGTCTTCCCGGTGCTCACCCCGCTGGCCGTTGACCCGGCACACCCTTTCCCCTATATCTCAGGCTTGTCGCTGAATCTTGCCGTGGTCGTCCGCAACCCGCTGACCGGCAAGCAGCTCTTTGCCCGCCTGAAGGTTCCGGACACCATCGCGCGCCTGATCAGCATTGACGGCACCCGTGCCGCCCATTCATCGCATCGCACCGCGCGTTTCATTCCCCTTGAGGCGCTCATCGCAGTGCACCTTGAGCTGCTCTTCCCGGGCATGGAAATCGTTGAACACCATTTCTTCCGCGTCACCCGCAACGAGGATCTTGAAGTCGAAGAAGACGACGCGGAAAACCTGCTCCAGGCTCTGGAGAAGGAGCTGTTGCGCCGCCGCTTCGGCCCACCGGTGCGCCTTGAGGTTGCCGATGACATCAACCCGGAAATCATGGAGTTGCTAACCCGGGAATTGGCGGTCGAAGAAGACGAAGTCTTCAAGCTGCCAGCCCCGCTGGATCTGCGTGGACTCGGCGTCATCGCTTCGCTGGACCGTGCCGAATTGCATTACACGAAGCACATGGGCCACACTTCGCGGCACTTGAACGAGTCGGAAACGGCCAAGGCAGCCAACGTATTTGCTGCCGTCCGCCGGCGAGACATCTTGTTGCACCACCCGTATGATTCCTTCTCCACCAGCGTTCAGGCGTTCTTGGAGCAGGCTGCTGCCGACCCGAAGGTCATGGCGATCAAGCAGACCTTGTACCGCACCAGTGGCGATTCACCCATCGTCGATGCTTTGATTGATGCTGCCGAAGCTGGCAAGCAGGTTTTGGCGCTGGTGGAAATCAAGGCCCGCTTTGACGAGCAGGCGAATATTTCCTGGGCGAGGAAGCTGGAACAGGCCGGCGTCCACGTCGTATACGGCATCGTGGGTCTCAAGACCCACTCCAAGTTGTCGCTGGTGGTGCGCCGCGAAGGCGACAAGCTGCGGCGCTACTGCCACATCGGCACCGGCAACTACCACCCGCGCACCGCTCGCTACTACGAAGACTTCGGACTGCTCACTTGTGACGACGCGGTCGGCGAAGACGTGTCCAAGCTCTTCAACCAGCTTTCCGGGTACGCTCCGCGCTCCACCTACAGCCGTTTGCTCGTGGCCCCGCGTTCGGTGCGCACCGGCTTGCTGGCACACATCGAAAAGGAAATCGCCAACGCAAAGTCGGGCCTTGAGGCCAAGGTGGTCATCAAGGTGAACTCCATCGTTGACGAAGCGATTATCGATTCGCTGTACCGGGCCAGCCAGGCAGGTGTCAAAGTTGAAGTGATTGTTCGCGGCATCTGCGCCCTGCGCCCAGGAGTCCCGGGTTTGAGCGAAAACATCGAAGTGCGTTCCATCCTGGGCCGCTTCTTGGAGCACAGCCGCGTCTTCATGTTTGCCAACGCCGGAGACCCGCTGGTCTACATCGGCTCCGCCGACATGATGCACCGCAACTTGGACCGCCGGGTCGAGGCTTTGGTCTCCCTGCGCAACCCAGAAGACGTTGAGGACCTGACCAATCAGCTGGAGCTCTACATGGCCGACTCCACGGCCTCGTGGCACCTGAATTCCGACGGGGAATGGATCCGCCATTCCCAGGATGAAGAAGGCAACCCGTTGACCGATATCCAGTTCTGGCTTATCGAAGACCATGCCCGCCGACGCAATAGTGGACGTAACAGCTAGTGATCGAGCCTCAACTGCACGAAGCCGCTTCGCGGGTTCGTGAGATCATCCGCTCGGTGGATGCCGAGGAAATCACTCTCGGAGACTTTGACATCGTCGCCGCCGGCGCGATCCCCTGGCGGATCGTCGATGGCAAATTGCAAGTGCTGCTGATTCATCGGCCAAAGTATGACGACTGGTCGTGGCCCAAGGGCAAATTGGATCCGGGCGAGTCCATCGCCGAATGCGCCGTGCGCGAAGTGCGTGAAGAAATCGGACTGCGGATTACACTCGGCCTCCCGCTCTCGGCTACGGCTTACTCGGTGAAGCAGAAGTCCAAGGTGGTGTACTACTGGGCGGCCAAGACCGATCCGCAAACATCCATTGATCCCGATGGCGCCGAATGCGACGACACTCGGTGGGTCAGCGCCAAAAAGGCTGCGCAGCTGCTGACCAATCCCACCGACGCGCAACCGCTGGTGGATCTGGTCAAGGCCCACAAGGAAGGGACGCTTGACGCCCTTCCCGTCTTGATAGTCCGGCATGCCAAGGCCAAGCCCCGTGGAAACTGGACCCGGGCCGAGGACGAACGCCCTTTGGCAGCCACCGGCCGGCGCCAGGCACAAGCGGTTTCCCGCATGCTCGAAGCGTGGCAACCAGCCAATATCGCGTCTTCCCCGTGGCTGCGCTGTGTCCAGACCTTCGCCCCCTACGCCACCTTGCACGCGATGAAGATGAAGAACCTTCGGTCGCTCACCGAACATGCCGCAACACGGCACCCGGAACGCGCGCGCCGCGCCGTCCAGAAGCTTTTCGATAAATATCGCTCCCAGGCCATCTGCACGCACCGGCCGGTCCTGCCGTTCGTTTTGGAAGTCCTGGCTGATAACTCGTCGGCTGAATTGGTGAAGTCCCTGCCAAAGGATGACCCCTATCTTGAGCCCGGATCGCTGATTGTCGCCCAGCAGGTGCAAGGAGCAAAGCAGCGGATCGTCTCCTTCGAGATCCACAACCCGTTCCACGACTGATTTCCTGCTCGGCCCTGCCTCTCGGCGGGGCCTTGCCATATTCTCCATAACTGTTCAAAGCCGTTGCATTCGGCTCCGATTAGGGATAAGACTGTAATCAGCAAACGTTTTTAACCCGAAATCGAGGTACGGTCATGACTGCTCAACAGCCGCGGCAACCAGTGGAAAAAGTTGTTCACCATGGACTGCGCCTTGACCACGACGGAAGCCGCGGACGCTTTTCGCTGTGGCATGGTTCCACCTTCGTGGGCTTCCTTGGCTATTACCGGGAAGGTGACGTCGTTACCCTCCAGCACACCATCGTCAATGAAGAATTCGGCCGTCGCGGATATGCCCGCGCCTTGGTGACGCTGGTGCTGGATCGCTTCAAGAATGAAGGCTTGAAGATCATCCCCGAGTGCAGCTACGTCCAGGATTACCTGCGCCGCTATCCGGAATACAACAGCATGGTTGTCAAGAAGAGCTAGTTTCCGCCACTGCGAGATGTGTCATCAAGCCCAGTAGTTCACGGTGCGGTTGCCGTGAACTAAACTTGGGTGGGTGAACATCGCGACACCCTATGAAGACCTGCTCGAAGATGTGCTGGCGAACGGCACCTCTAAAGAAGACCGCACCGGGACCGGAACCATTTCCGTCTTTGGCCGCCAAATCCGCTTTGATCTTCAAGACTCATTTCCGCTGATCACCACGAAAAGAGTGCACTTCAAGTCGGTCGCGGCTGAACTGTTGTGGTTCTTGCGCGGCGAATCCAACGTGAAGTGGCTGCAGGACCAAGGTGTGCGCATCTGGAACGAATGGGCCGACGAAGACGGCGAGCTCGGACCGGTGTACGGAGTCCAGTGGCGCAGCTGGCCAACGCCCGATGGCGGCCACATCGACCAGATTTCCCAGCTGGTCGACTCATTGCGCAACAATCCCGACTCTCGTCGCCATATCGTCTCGGCATGGAACGTCTCCGAGATCCAGAACATGGCGTTGCCGCCATGCCACGTCTTCTTCCAGTTCTACGTTGCCGACGGCAAGCTCTCCTGCCAGCTCTACCAGCGCAGTGCAGACATGTTCCTCGGCGTGCCATTCAACATCGCTTCCTACGCCTTGCTGACCATGATGCTGGCACAGCAGCTGGATCTTGAGCCCGGGGAATTCATTTGGACCGGTGGCGACGTGCACATCTACACAAACCACCTGGAACAGGTCAAGGAACAGCTGCGCCGGGATCCCTACCCGTACCCGACCTTGAGCTTCACTTCCAAGCCTTCCTCAATTTTTGAATACACGCTGGAAGACTTCACGATCAACGATTACCAGCACCACCCGACGATCAAGGGAACTGTCGCAGTATGACCGAAGCACCACGCCACGCTGAGAGATTAGAACCACTGCTCGGAGCTATTTGGGCCCAGGCCAACAACGGGATTATTGGCGCTCAGGGCACCATGCCGTGGCATGTGCCAGAAGATCTGGCGCACTTCAAGCGCATCACTGCTGGACACCCGGTGGTCATGGGGCGCACGACGTGGAATTCATTCCCCGCAAAGTTCCGCCCGCTTCCCGGACGCACCAACATTGTGCTGACCGGCCAAGCCGAGCTGCATGAGCAGCTGCGCAAGGACGGGGCCGTTCCGGCATCGACCTTGGATGAGGCCTTGGCTTTGGCCCGCAAGGCTGAAGGCGGCGAAGAGGTGTGGATCATTGGTGGCGGAAAAGTTTATGCCCAGGCGCTACCGCTCTTGGACGTGGCGGTGATTACCAAGCTGGATCTGGAGCCAGCTGGTGATACTTCTGCCCCGCAGCTTTCCGGCGACTTCGCTATCGGAGCCACCGAACCTGCACAAGATCCGGATGAAGCCAACTGGCATGCCTCCTCCACCGGTATCCGCTACCGCTTTGAAACCTGGCTGCGCCAAAAGGACTAGGACAACCATGAAAAAATACCTCGGAGAGCTCAAGCAGCACCCGGAAGCACTATTCGTTCTCGGCTACATGCTTTTCCCGCTGCTGGCACTGGTTGTCGCGGCCCTCGGCTTCTTCATGGTGCTGGGCGGGCACAAGATCTTCGGCTTGGTCCTCTTGCTGGTCCCAGCGCAGATCTTCATCTTCTCGGCCGTCTGGGCCATTAATAACCGCAAGCGCCTGCTTGAGGAAAAGTAAAACTTTTGCTGTACCGAATCACACCTGAACCCTGCTGGGGCTTGGGTGTGATTCTGCTTTAACTGCTGTAACGAACCGGGCTCCATAGCCTGATCGCCCCTACCATGGAGACATGACTTCATCTGTTGGTTTTGTAGGTTACCGTGGCATGGTTGGCTCCGTGCTGATGCAGCGCATGCTCGACGAGGGCGACTTTGCGCAGATCGATCCGGTATTTTTCTCCACGTCGAATGCCGGCGGCCAGGCACCTTCCTTCGCCGAAGGCGCCGGTGCGCTAGAGGATGCGTATGACATCCAGACGCTGTCCAAGCTGCCGATTATCGTCACCGCGCAGGGCGGAGACTACACAACCAAGGTCCATGCAGAACTGCGCAAAACGGGCTGGGATGGCCTGTGGATCGATGCCGCGTCCACGCTGCGCATGAATGACGACTCGGTCATCGTCCTGGATCCCGTGAACCGCAGCGTCATCGACCAGTCCCTTGAATCTGGCGTGAAGGACTTTGTCGGCGGCAACTGCACCGTCTCGTGCATGCTGATGGGCTTGGGCGGGCTGTTCAAGAACAACCTGGTCGAGTGGGGCACCGCGATGACCTACCAGGCCGCTTCCGGTGGCGGCGCCCGCCATATGCGCGAGCTGCTCACCCAGTTCGGCGACATCAACGCCTCGGTAGGTGCCGAATTGGCCGACCCGGCCAGCGCGATCCTGGACATTGACCGCAAGGTGCTCGAAACCCAGCGCGGCGCTTTGGATGCTGCGCAATTCGGCGTCCCGCTCGGCGGCTCGCTGATCCCGTGGATCGACGCCGATCTGGGTAATGGCCAGTCCCGCGAAGAGTGGAAGGCCGGCATGGAGACCAACAAGATCCTGCAGACCTCGGGCGAGGACCACATCATCATGGACGGCCTGTGCGTGCGCATCGGCGCCATGCGCTCCCACTCTCAGGCGCTGACCTTGAAGCTGAAGGAAGACCTGCCGGTTTCCGAGATCGAGTCCATTCTGGCGGCCGACAACGAGTGGGCCAAGGTCATTCCCAACGAAAAGGAAGCGACCATGAACCAGCTGACCCCGGTGGCTGCCTCCGGCACCTTGGACATCCCTGTGGGCCGAATCCGCAAGCTGGAAATGGGCCCCGAATACATCTCGGCCTTCACCGTGGGCGACCAGCTGCTCTGGGGCGCCGCTGAGCCGCTGCGCCGCATGCTGGCCATCGCACAGGGCCGCCTCTAAGCTCCCTGGGTCATCCAATAATTACGGCTCGGGCCGGAACAGGAATCTGTTCCGGCCCGAGCCGTTTGCCTTGCCGGTCGGCAACTTACATCGACCGCGAAAATTCGTGGCGAAGCAATGAATAAATGTGCTGGTCATGCCAGCGGCCATGACGCCACTGGGACTGCCGGATAACCCCTTCACGGCTGAATCCCGCTTTTTCCAGACTGCGCTGCTCGGCAATATTCCCAGCTGCCGTGGTCGCTTGGATGCGATGGCGCGGGTAATGGGCAAAAAGGTAGTCGGCCAGCAGCCGCTGGGCTTGGGTTCCATGGCCCTGGCCCCGGTGCTCAGCGAAGATCCCGATCGCGATCTCCCAGCAGGCCGAGGTATTGGCCCGTCCCCAACTGGTGACGGTGAACCAATCAACTTTGCCGATGGTCTGCTCCCCCAGGCAGATAGCCAGGGCTCCATCATTGCCGCCGATAAATTGGTCGTGGCTCAGCCGGGTGCGCAGCTTCTGGGTATCCCAGAATCCAAACCATTGGGATTCGCCGGCTCCTTCGAGCGACTGGAAGTTTTCCTCGATTAAATCGATATCGCCGCTGGAGAGCTTGCGCAAGGTCAGTTCTGGCATCAGCGTGGCACTTTCTGGATAGGTACAGCCCTTGGCCCCAGGCTATTAAAGCTCCAGGCCGATGAGCAATGGCTCGTTGACCAGCATAATCCCAAAGCGTTCTTGCACCCCGGCACGCACAGCGCGGGCTATGGCCACAATGTCCGCGGCCTTTGCCCCGCCTCGGTTGGTGATGGCCAGGGTGTGCTTGGTGGACAGCGAGGCACGGCCATCTGCCACGCTGAAGCCGCCGGTGCCTTCAAGCCCGTAGCCCTTGCCGAAGCCCGCCTGGTCAATCAGCCAGGCCGCGGACAGTTTCACCATGCCTTCTTGCGGCACCGGGTAGTTCGGGGCATTTTCCGGAAGCCGCTCAAGGACCCCGGCATCGACGATCGGGTTGGTGAAGAAGGAGCCGGTGGAGTGCGAGTCGGGATCCTTCGGGTCGAAAACCATTCCCTTGGAACGGCGCAGTTCAAGAACCGTCTGGCGCACCAGGAGCGCGTCGGCACGATCGCCGGCCTCCACATCCAAGCGCCGGGCCAGCTCGGCGTAGCGGATCGGCGCCGACAGGCTCTCGCGCTCAAGCAGGAAGGCAACTTCCAGGACCACGTAGCGTGGCGATCCGTCATTGCTGGTTCGCTTGATGACCGAATCGCGATAGGCAAATTCCAGCTGGGAGTTATCCAGCTTGAGCACCTGGCTGGTTTGGCGGTCGTAGACCCTGGCCCAAGCCAGCGCCTGGGAGACGTCTGCCCCGTAGGCGCCGACGTTCTGCACTGGCGTGGCTCCGGTGCATCCAGGAATTCCGGAGAGCGCTTCAAGGCCGCTGAGCCCCTGGACGAGGCTGTATTCAACAGTGGCGTCCCAGCTTTCACCGGCGGCAGCTCGGAGCAGGACTTTGCCCGATGGCTGTTCGTCGAGGTGCAGGCCGCGGGTGGCGATCTGGATGGCCACGCCCGGGAATCCTTCGTCGCTGATGACCAGGTTCGACCCACCCCCGATCAGCAGGACTTTCTGGCCCGCGCTATCCGCAGCTGCGACAGCTTGGGCAAGTTCGGCCTCGCTCGTGGCGGTGACCAGCTGATGCGCGGGCCCGCCAACGCGGGTTGTCGTCAGGTTTTTCAGCATTGATTCCATGTGCTTTCAGTGTCGAGGCCATAGCGTGCAGCCAGGTCAACAATCTAGTTTTCGGTTGCTTCGTCGTGTTGCGGATATCCTGCGGCATTCGAAGAGAGGATGAATGCGACAACGATCAGCAGGGAGATCGAGCCCAGTGCTGGCAGCAGGCCAATGGCCTGGGCCAGCAGGCCCAGCAGTGGCGGGCCGCCGAGGAATGCGCCATAGCCGATGGTGGAGACCACTGCGACACGCGTGGCGGCATGCAGCGGATCATCGGAGGCGGCGCTCATTGCCAGCGGGAAGGTCAAGGCCACGCCCATGCCCCAAATGGCCAGGGCGGCAAAGGCCAGCGGCAGGCTATTGCCAAAGGCGAAGAGCAATACGCCGATCAATGCGCTGATGGCGCTGGCACGGATCATGGTGACCCGGCCTAGCCGCAAGATCAGGTCGCCGGACAGCAATCTGGTCAAGGTCATGGCCGTGACAAAAATGCCATAGCCGATCGCTCCGGTTGCTTCCGTGGTCTGATACCCGTCGGCCAGGGCCAATGCCACCCAGTCCCCCGCAGCGCCTTCGGCGAGCGCCATGCCCAAAACCAGCACGCCGAGCAGCACGGTCTGCGGTTCGCTCCACGCGCGCCGCAGCGATGGGCCATTGGATGTGCGCGGGGTGCGGCTGAAGTCTTCACCGAAGAACTGCGAGCTGTAGAGCACCGTGCCGATGATGAGCAGGCCGATCAGCCCATAGTGGTATTGAAGCGGCAGGCCGATGGCGGCGGCCAGTGCGCCGATCCCGGCGCCGATGACGGTTCCGATGGAAAAGAATCCGTGCAGGGCCGGCATGATGCTCTTGCCCAGGGCCCGTTCCATGGCAGCGCCCTGGACGTTCGAGGCCACATTCCACGAAGCGGTCCCCAGCCCCTGGGTGAACAGGAAAATGCCGCAGGCCAGGGTGCTGCCCAGGACTCCGGTGCTGAATCCGACCAGGAGCAGGGAGCCGCCGCCGATGGTTGCGGCAATGCGCATGACGTTGGCTGCGCCCAGGCGCAGCACCAATTGGCCTGAGACCGAGACGGACAGGAAGGAGCCTGCGCTCATGCACAACAGGAGCAGGCCCACGTTGGCGTGGTCGAGGTCAAGTGCGTCGCGCACTGCTGGCAGCCGCGAGACCAGGGCGGAGATCAATAGTCCGCTGGCCAGGTAGGCTGCCATCAACGCGTTGCGCCAGCGGGTTGCCAGCTGGTGCGCATTGCCGTTTGGGTGCATCTCTAGAGCTGCACCACTGCTTGGCACTTGAGCAGCACCTTGCTGTCGCTGGCGGTGACGGCCAGATCGATGCGGGCGGTGCGCTGCTCGCTATCGAGCGCGCCGACCTTGCCTTCCACCTGGATGCTGGTGCCTTCAAAGTCTCCCGGGTTGCTGCCCTCGGGATCTTCGACCACCACCGGCTTGGTGAAGCGGGTCTGGTAGTCGATGATGGCTCCGGGGTTTCCCACCCACTGCGATACCAGGTCGATGACCGAGCCCATGGTGAACATGCCGTGGGCGATGACCGAGGGAAGCTCTACTTCCTTGGCGAAGCGCTCATTCCAGTGGATCGGGTTGAAGTCCCCCGAGGCGCCTGCGTAGCGTACGAGGTCCGCGCGGTTGACCTGCACGGTGCGGGAACCGATGACCGTTCCCTTTTCAAGGCTTTCGAAGTCGATCATGCTTAGTCCTCAGCTCGTACCAGTAGCGATGAGATGGTGATGGCGACCGATTCGCCGGCCACGGTGGTGATTTCCGCGCGCGTGGTGATCATCGCGCCGGCGCCCATTTCGCGGACCTGGTCAACGTGCAGTTCTGCAACCAGTTCGTCGCCGGCGACAATTGGACGGTGGTGGGTGAAGCGCTGGTCTGCGTGGACCACCCGGGAGAAGTCGATGCCCGAGGCCGGGTCGGCAATCAGCTGCGCGTCGGCGCGCTGTGCCACGATGATGGCGAAAGTTGGGGGCGCGACCACGTCGGCGTAGCCCAGCTCCTGGGCTGCCTGCACGTCGAAGTGGGCTGGCGAAGTGGCCTTGGTTGCCTGAGCGAATTCGCGGATTTTTTCGCGTCCTACCTGGTAGGACTCTCCAGCGGGGAATACGCGCCCCACTAGTTCGGGATTGATGCCCATGGATTCTCCTGAACGTTGATGTAGCTGAAAATGACGTGCTGGAGCAAAAAGTGTTCCTGCTCTGGCCCGACATCTGCGGTGTGGTTCGATCTAAAACTTACTGTGCGTCGTCGGCTGAGCGCTTGGAAGCCCGTGGGGCGGCCAGGCCGTTCTCGATGCGCCACTGGCGGGCGTCCTTGGCCCGGACCATCATGCCGGCGATGTGGCAGAGCATGCCGACGAGCATGATGCCGATGGCGGTGTACACCGTGGGCAAGGATGGAATGTTGGCGCCGATGATCGCCAGGATGATGCCGATTCCCATGATGGCCATGGCCGTGAAGACGAGCTTCTTATAGCGTGGTGAGGCAGCTTCCCAAGGAGTGTTGGTCATGGATCAAGTCTAGTTCAGCTCTGGCGTCAGGGCTCATTGGCGCAACGGCATTTCCTCGTGACTCCACCGACAGGGTCTGGACGATGAATCTAGAACAACGCCGACTGCTCTTCCCTGAATTCCCCGCGTTCCTCAGCCAGATCCACCTGGCGGGTTTTCAGCTCGGCCGCATCAAGCAGGCGCAAGGTGGTGCCATCCCCGCTATCGGCCATGATGCTTTGGCCCAGCACCCCTCGGATGCGCAGCTTGTGCCGCGCACCGGGCACCGGGGAGGACCAGGCGTGCAGGGCGCGGGTGCTCCACGCATCGATGACCGGGCGGGCGAAGCCCGGTTGCTCCCAGAGCTCATCACGCAGCTGGACCCCGTAGGTTTCCAGTCCCCGTTGGGCAGCCAAGAAGTCGCGGGCCTGGTTGGCTGCCTGGCCATTGATGGCATCCAGCTGCTCGTAGTCAACCTCCCAGCCGACCAGCCCCTTGATCTTGGATTTTTGCCGCACCTGCTGGCTCAATCCCACGTGCTCAGTGACCAGGTCTTCAAGTACCCGGATTGCTGTGCCATCGTTGGCGCGGGCAATGTAGCGGGCAATCACTGCTCCCTGCTGCGCCAGGCGGGTCCATTGGCTCTGGGTCGAGGTGGTTCCCACCTTGGTGGCACCGTGGGCGAAGCTGGCGATATACAGGAAATGCGGCTGCTCCAGGTATTTGCGCATGCCTTCGGGGGCTTCCCCCGTCTTGTGGAAGTGGTGCATAAATTTGGAATGGTCCAGCCTGCGGCAGCTCTCGCACTGGGTGCCGGTGCGCAAGGCCTTGGTTTTGGGGCATGGCAGGACATTGCGTGAGCCGTCGCGATTCATAGTGATGTAGCCGAGGCAGAATTTCAGGTCCCCGACGACCAGGCTCAGCGAGCGGTTCAGCTCCAGGTATTCGGTTTTCCAGTTCTCCCCGGTGCGCAGCCGGAGCATGGGCGCCTGCTCATGCTGGGAGAATCCGATGCCGTGGCAAAGTTGCCGGGAAACGCTAGCGAGTTCCATCAATACCTTCCTGAAGCTATCCCTACAACCTTAGGGCACGCCGCATTGCCGGCTACGCTCCGGCATGCTCCAGCATGTGGTGCCGTCCTGCCGGCAGGATCAATGGCTTGAGGGTGCTCGGGTCGGCAATCACCTGGCACTGAAGCCCGAAGACCTCGTGGACCACCTGTGCGGTGAGGATGTCTTCCGGCTTGCCCTGCGCGCGGATGGAACCATCGCGCAGGGCAATGAGGTGGTCCGAGTAGCGGGCGGCCAGATTGAGGTCATGGAGCACCATCACCACGGTGGTCCCGCGTTGCCGGTTCAAGTCGGTGAGCAGATCGAGCACATCCAGCTGGTGGCTGACGTCCAGAAAGGTGGTGGGTTCATCAAGCAGGAGCGTCTCGGTGCCCTGGGCAAGCGCCATCGCAATCCAAACACGCTGCCGCTGCCCGCCGGAGAGCTCATCTACCGGGCGGTCGGCTAATTCCACGGTGTTGGTGACTTCCAGGGCCTCGGCCACCGCGGCATCGTCGTCTTTGCTCCAGCGGGCAAACAGGCCCTGATGTGGTTGGCGTCCCCGGCCCACGAGGTCCGCGACCGTGATGCCTTCTGGAGCGATCGGGTTTTGCGGCAGCAAGCCAAGGATCTTGGCCAGGGCCTTGGGCTGCATTCGGTGGATGTCCTTGCCATCGAGCAGCACCTGGCCTGCCTTGGGGTGCAGCAGCCGGGACATGGAGCGCAACAGGGTGGATTTTCCGCAGGCGTTGGGGCCGACGATGCAGGTGATCGCGCCCGGCGGAATGCGAAGTTCCAGGCCGTCGATGATGGTGCGTTCGCCGTATCCGACCCGCAGGCCGGCAACGGTCAGTTCACGAGGTGGCATTAGAGCGAGCCTCCAGCCCGATTGGTTCGAATGATGAGGTAGACCAGATACGGTGCTCCGAGCACCCCGGTGATAACTCCCACCGGGAATCTGGTGCCCAGCAGGTATTGGCCAGCAAAGTCTGCAACAAGCACCAGCAGCGCGCCGATGAGGGCTGCCGGGATGAGCTTGGAGCCGCGGGCCCCGATGATGCGGCTGGCAATGGGACCCGACAAGAACGCGACAAAGGCGATGGGGCCGGTGGCGGCGGTGGCGAAGGAAATCAAGCCGACGGCCGCCATGATCACGAGGATTCGAGTGCGCTCTACCCGCGTGCCCAGCGCAGCAGCGGTGTCATCGCCCATCTGCAGGCTGTCCAGGTGCCTTGTCTGGCTCAATAGCACGGGGCCGAGCACGCAGAGCGCGATCAACGCTGGCATGGTTTCGCCCCAGCTGCTGCCGTTCAGGCTTCCGGTCAGCCAGCGGGTGGCTTCCTGCAGGTCCCACTGCCCAGCCTGGGTCAGCACCCAGCTGATCAGCGATTCCAGCATGGCTGCCACGCCGATGCCAACCAGAATCAACCGTGTCCCTGCCGCACCGCCCTTGTAGGCGAGCAAATAGATCAGCGTCGCGATCAGCAGTCCTGCCACGATGGCGAAGACCGAGACCACGGTCCCTGACAGCGACAGGATGACAATCGCGAAGGCTGCGGCTGCGGAGGCACCGGTGCTGATGCCAATGACGTCGGGGCTGGCCAATGGATTGCGCAAGAGGGTTTGGAAGCTGGCCCCGGCTAGTCCGAAATTCAGGCCGGCGATCAGGGCGATGGCGGTTCGCGGCAGGCGCAGCGTACCCACGGTGAAGCTGGCACCGGGCACCTTGTGCCCTTGGATCACTTGCCACACCTGGGCTGGCGAATAGTTGGTTTGCCCCAGGCACAGGCTCAGCACGATCATGGCCAGCACCAGCAGGCTGAGCACTGCAATGATGATTCGCCGCTGCTTTGAGCGCTGGTTGCGCGCCCCGCGCAACCGCTGGATCAGGGCTGCGCGCTCCTGGCGCACGATGGTCGCTGCTTGGACACCGGGCTGGGTTGCGGTGCCAGAAATGGAAGTGTTCACAGTTCTCGCACCTTAGAACGGCGCACGATGATGATGAATACCGGGGCGCCAATCAGTGCGGTCAGGATGCCGACATCCAGTTCTCCGGGCCGGGCGACAACCCGCCCGATGATATCCGAGAGCACCAGCAGCCCGGCTCCGGCCAGGGCCGAAAAAGGCAGGAGCCAGCGCTGGTCAACGCCGACCAGCAGGCGGCACATGTGCGGGACAACCAGCCCGACAAAACCGATGGGACCCGCCATGGCGGTGGCAGCGCCGCATAAGATCACGGCCGCCAAGGCTGAAACGGCTCGAACGGCCATGACCTTCTCGCCGAGGCCGGCAGCCAGTTCGTCGCCCAGGGCCAGCGAATTCAGCGCATTGGCGCTGCCAATGGCAATTGCCAGCCCCACGGCCAGGAAGGGCAGCATGGGCGCAACGTTGGCGAAGGTGGCTCCTCCAACGCCTCCTATTTGCCACGAGCGGATGATGTCGGCCAGGTCTGCGCGCGGCAGCGAGATCGCGGTGACAAATGATGCCAGCGCGGCAGATGTTGCCGCCCCTGCCAGCGCCAATTTCAAAGGCGTGGCTCCCCCACGTCCCATGGAGCCGACCACGTAGACGAATACCGCGGCAATGGCGGCTCCCAGGATGGCGGCCCAGATATACCCGTGCGCGGTGCTGATGCCAAACCAGGTGATGCCCATAACCACTGCGAGCGAGGCCCCCATGTTCACGCCGAGGATGCTCGGATCAGCCAGGGGATTTCTGGTGACTGCTTGCATGATCGCCCCGGAGAGTCCCAGCGCTGCGCCGATGACCAGTGCCAGCACTGTTCGCGGCACACGTTTGACGACGGCCGCTTGCGGCACGTTGCCGCTGTGTCCTAGAAATCCTGCCCAAATGTCTGATGGAGCCACGTGCCTGGCGCCGATGGAAACTGATCCAACGGCCAGTACGAGCACTATCAGGATGGCCATAACCAGCCAGAACAGACGCCGACGGCGTGGCTGGCGAAGGGGTGCGCCAGCCACGCCGCGACGGGTAGCAACTGCATTCATAGTGAGGTAATTCCCCGACCTTCAACTTTCGGTGCATGCATCGAAGCCAATTGGCGGCTACTTGCCTGCTTTGGATGCTGCTTCATCTAGCAGGTCAAGGTAGTCATCGAGCACCCATGAAATTGCCAGCGGGGTGGGGTTTGCCGCGGTGCCCAGCGGTCCGCTTCCATCAAGGGCCACGATTGCTTCGTTCTTGACTGCCGGCATCTGCGACAGCAGCGGATCTGCTTCGAGCGTGTCAATGAGGGTGTCGTCGCCGTAGGTGACAATCACATCGACGTCTGAGAGCTCGTCAACGTTTTCGGCTGAGATTTCACCGGAGAATTTCACTTCGCCGCTGGAGGCTTCTGCCACTGCCTTGGGAGTGGTCATCCCCAGGTCGTCAAAGAATGCGGTACGGGTGTCGTGCGTAGTGTAGTAGTTGACCGTGGACAGGTCCGCTGGGTCTACGTGAGTCACGAACATCACCGATTTTCCGGTGATATTGGGGTGCTTTTCGAGACCTTCAGCAATGTCCTGTTCAATGCCCGCGATCATTTCCTTGCCTTCGGCTTCTTGGCCCATGGCTTCGGAGCTGAGTTCAATATTCTCGCGCCAGCTGGTGGACCATGCTGCTTGAGGGTAGGCCACCACAGGAGCGATTTGGCTCAGGGTGTCGTAGTCTTCCTCGGTGAGTCCCGAGTATCCAGCCAAGATCAGGTCCGGGTTGGAATCTGCCACGGCTTCAAAGTCCACGCCATCGGTTTCGTCGAAAAGCACCGGGGTGTCTCCACCGAGCTCGGTGAGCTTTTCCTCGACCCATGGCAGGATTCCGTCGCCGTCATCATCACCAAAATTCGCTGCGGCCATTCCCACTGGGACGACGCCTAGCGCGAGTGGAACTTCTTGGTTGGACCAGTTCACGGTGGCAATGCGTTCGGGCTTCTTGGAGATCTCTGCCGTGCCCAGGGCATGTTTGATGCTCTTTGGGAAGCCTTGATTTTCTCCGGATGCAGCGGTGGCCTGTTCGTCAGAACCCGTTGCGGCTGATGAACATCCTGTCAGCGCTAATGCACCTGCGGCGATGAGGGCGGCAGGTTTCCAGAAGTTGCGGCGTGATGCGAGCATGGGTGATTCTCCACGAGGTGTCAGCGAGTGTGCCCAGCAGGGAGGGTGCTTATTAGTCAGAGAACCATTGCCCGTAATAGGTGCAAGTCTCGTTTAGCAATCCACTTAGGTGAGCCTTTCCTCTCTATCGTATTGATCGCATGGAATGTTCGCAATCACGCGAAATTGACAATATTCGCCCAAAACGGACACGGCTATTTTGAATCGCGGAAAGTTGAAAGCGTAAATCCCGTATTCCGGCGAAATGCTGCACCCAGTGAGCTCTGGGAGCTGAAGCCAAGCAGTTGGGCAATATCCTGGAGGTCATCACCCCGAGCCACCATTTCCATGGCTTGCTGCGCATGCAATGAGGCGACCCACCGTGAATAGCCGCTGCCCGTTTCAGCTTGAAACGCCCTGGAGATCGTTCGCCCGCTGACCCCCAACCGATCAGACCATTGCTGAAGGCCTAGCGCGGGCTGGGGCTCATCGACCATGCCACTGACTATTGGCTGCAGCAGATCCGCCTGTGGCATATGAATGGACAGATGTCCTGGTGCGGGTTCCAAATTATCCATCGCGGCAGCTTCTGTGATGGCACGCGATGTTGGATTCAAGCCCGGATCCGCCAGACGCTCCAAGAGCAGCCTCAACAGAGGTGTTATGACGACCGGAACAGGCTCCAGGGCAATTGGCTCAACACTGTCGATCCCGAAATGGCTCATATTGCACACGCTGCCGGCGCAAGCCCGGCCTTCATGCAAGGCCCCGGCTGGCAGCCAGACACCTAGCACTGGCGTAATGGTCCACATTCGCGGGCCGACGCTCACTGTGGAAGCGCCACGCTGATTCCATAGCAGCTCGTGTGTTGGGTGGGAATGCGACGGCCAGCAAGTGTCGACGTCAACGCGCTCTTGAAAAAACCCGATAACGAACGGAACGTCGATAGCGCCTGCAGCGTAGGCCGGAAGCTTCCGTTCTTCAATCATGACCGCACCTCAGTTGCCTAACGCTCCACGTCCACCCGATAGATTCACGACTTCTTCTGGCCCAATTCTTAGATGGATGACCTACGCTAAAACTATAGAGCGTTCGTGTCTGTTGACATCGCCCCAACCTGCAGAGGTGATTTAGGATTTCCACTCCAAACCCAGAAGACAACGGCGGCGTTATCCCGCTGCCTTCTACGGCAAACCTGAGTTCAGGCGAACTACAAGAAATGACCCAGGCATTCCGGCTACAGTTCCAGCGATTCATGATGGAATACCAGTTTGCCGTCGACGAAGTTCTGACCAAAGTCTCGATTCTTCGTGAAGAGTTCCTCTACCTGCACAAGTACAATCCCATCGAGCACATTACCTCCCGGGTAAAAACTCCGGAAAGCATCATGCGCAAGGTGAGCCAGAGGAATATCCATCCTTCCCTCTCAGCCATCAGGGAGAACATCAGCGACATCGCCGGTGTCCGAATCACCTGCAGCTTTGTGAAGGACATCTACAAGGTGCTCAATACCTTGACCGCGCAAAATGACATTCGAGTCATCCAGATCAAGGATTACATCAAGAATCCAAAGCCAAGCGGTTACAAGAGCGTGCATGCCATCGTTGAAATCCCGGTCTTCCTCTCGGACGGACCGGTGAATGTCATTGTTGAGCTGCAGATCCGCACTATCGCCCAAGACTTCTGGGCCAGCCTGGAACACAAGATCTTTTACAAGTACGAAGGCGAAGTCCCTGCCTATTTGGCTTCAGAACTTGCCGAAGCCGCAGCCGTAGCCACCAAGCTTGATATGCAGATGCAGCGACTGCATACCGAGGTTCATGGCCACGATGCCAACGACGAAAACGCTAACGGGCAAGAAGTAGACGCGGAGGTAATACAAGGACTGCTCATGCTTGCCAAGGAAGCTTCAACGGGCAAGGACCACCGCGACAAGGGCGCTACCCAGTAGCGCTAGTCCAAAAAAACAGAGCAAGGCCTCCGAGCGAAAGATTGTTGCGCTCGGAGGCCTTGTTCGCTACCGATATTTTCAGAAACGAAAAAGCCCCGAAATCCGGGGATTTCGGGGCAAAATCTGTAGCGGCGCCGGGACTCGATCCCGGGACCTCACGATTATGAGTCGTGCGCTCTAACCAGCTGAGCTACGCCGCCACAAGTGAGAAGCAATCCAGTAGAAGCCAAGAAAGCTTCTCACTCAGAGCCCCCTGCCGGAATCGATCCGGCGACCTCGTTCTTACCAAGAACGCGCTCTACCACTGAGCTAAGGGGGCAACGAGTAAATACTCTACACGGATTCCCGCACAAACAAAAATCGGCGCTCAACCCTCTAATTCGATACCGCTCAGGCGAATAACTACTAGTCAGAATTGATTATTGGCAATTTTGGCACTTGCGCGGCACAACCAGTGGCACAAAAGTGCTTTGGTGACGATGCTCACTGAGGGGAATTTGGTGATCAGCCTGCAATTATGCGCACCTTTGCAACACTTCTAATTTTCATGGCAAGCAAGCCCAGTACCCGTCGAACGCAGCAGGAATGTTGCAAGGGCTCCGGATACGAATAGGCGAGTCCCAAGAACTCCCCAAATGCGGCCAGAAGAACCAGATTTCATCGATGCTCCATGTGGCGCCAATAGACTTTTTCCCTGATCGGATACTGGCGCCCGGAAAACTTCTGCAGGCAGTGACCCGCCGTCCGCATTCCGGACTTGAGTAGTACGCTTGTGACCTCAGCTACAAATTCATTCAGGATTTTGCAAACGTCAGAAACCTGTGTAGAGTATTTACTCGTTGCCCCCTTAGCTCAGTGGTAGAGCGCGTTCTTGGTAAGAACGAGGTCGCCGGATCGATTCCGGCAGGGGGCTCGAAATAAGAGAGACAATCTGATTGCAGATTGTCTCTCTTTTCGTTTACCCAGAACTTTTATTCTGGACCGAATATGGCCAGGATTTCATCCTCGCTTCGCACAAAACATTTCGCTGGCCGATCGTCACCGTGTGGCCCATTTGCCTCCGATAGAAATTTTCGTGCTAGTGTCATCTGCGACCACACGGGAGCCCCATGGCAAGGGCTGAGATCGGACTGCAGCTGTCCGCGACCGTTGAACCTGTCCGGGTAATGCCGGCGAAGGAAGTGAGTTTCTCAATGGAACAATTTGAACAGCATTCCGCCCACTCTCTCGCGTTCCGCGAAGCCGATGGGATTTCAGTTCCGGTTACGCAGATCCAGCTTGCGGACTCCCCTAATGGCCAGCCCAACGAGCCGGTGGTTGTGTATCGCACCAGCGGTCCGGGAAGTGAACCAACGCAGGGACTGAAGCCGTTTCGGGAATCCTGGATTCTTGAGCGTGGAGACGTGCAGCGCTATGCGGGACGCGAGCGGAACCTGCATGACGATGGGCGTTCAGCGGTCCGCCGCGGTACTGCCAGCGATGAGTGGGCTGGACGTTCCGCTCCGCCGCTCAAGGCCGTAGACGGGGCAGCAGTGACTCAAATGCACTACGCTCGTGCGGGAGTCATCACCCCGGAAATGCGCTATGTAGCATTGCGCGAAGAATGCGATGTAGAGCTGGTGCGCAGCGAGCTTGCCGCCGGACGAGCGATCATCCCCTCGAATATCAACCATCCTGAATCCGAACCGATGATCATCGGCAAGGCGTTTCTCGTAAAGATCAATGCGAATATCGGCAATTCAGCAGTGACCAGCTCCATCGCCGAAGAAGTCTCCAAATTGCAGTGGGCCACCAAATGGGGTGCAGACACTGTCATGGACCTTTCGACCGGCGATGACATCCACACCACCCGCGAATGGATCATTCGAAATTC
Source organism: Glutamicibacter sp. FBE19 (assembly GCF_015524875.1). Taxonomy (NCBI): domain Bacteria; kingdom Bacillati; phylum Actinomycetota; class Actinomycetes; order Micrococcales; family Micrococcaceae; genus Glutamicibacter; species Glutamicibacter sp. FBE19. Next base: position 84,525 of record NZ_JACKQN010000011.1, read on the forward strand.
GCCGGTCCCCATCGGCACCGTGCCGATCTACCAGGCCCTGGAAAAGGTCAATGGCGAAGCGAACGCACTGACCTGGGAAATTTTCCGGGACACCGTTATTGAGCAATGCGAGCAGGGCGTGGACTATATGACCATCCATGCCGGCGTGCTCTTGCGCTATGTCCCGCTGACAGCCAACCGCGTCACCGGGATCGTTTCGCGCGGCGGATCCATCATGGCCGGATGGTGTCTGGCTCATCACCAGGAGAATTTCCTCTACACGCACTTTGACGAGTTGTGTGAAATCTTTGCGCAGTACGACGTGGCCTTCTCATTGGGCGACGGGCTGCGCCCGGGATCCATTGCCGACGCCAATGATGCGGCCCAATTCGCTGAACTTGATACCCTTGCCGAATTGACCAAGCGCGCGTGGAAGTACGATGTTCAGGTAATGGTGGAAGGACCGGGGCACATCCCGTTCCACATGGTCCGCGAGAACGTGGAACGCCAACAGGAACTGTGCGACGGCGCGCCCTTCTATACGCTAGGCCCGTTGGTCACCGATGTCGCACCCGGCTACGATCACATCACCAGCGCCATTGGCGCCACCGAAATCGCCCGCTATGGCACCGCCATGCTCTGCTATGTCACACCCAAGGAACATCTGGGATTGCCTAATCGCGATGACGTGAAAACCGGTGTGATTACCTACAAGATTGCAGCGCATGCCGCAGATCTGGCCAAGGGGCATCCTGGGGCCACCGCCCGCGATGATGCACTGAGCAAGGCGCGCTTCGAGTTCCGCTGGAACGACCAGTTCTCCCTGAGCTTGGACCCGGTCACAGCGCAGGAATTCCATGATGAGACGTTGCCTGCGGAACCTGCCAAGACAGCCCACTTCTGCTCGATGTGCGGCCCGAAGTTCTGCTCCATGCGCATCTCCCAGGACATTCGCGACGAGTACGGCTCAGCGGAAGCGCAAGCTGCGTTGGCCGGCATGGCGCAGAAGAGCCGGGAGTTCGTAGAAAGCGGCGGAAAAGTCTATCTCGGCGATGAGATTCCGGTAGGCAGTACCGCCCCGTAGAGCTGGTGCTGCGGCCCCTGTTGTTCTGGAAACGATGATGCCCCTGGATCAAGCCTTTCGGCTTGATCCAGGGGCATTATGCTGTGCTAGCTAATAAGCTGCAGCGAGTGCTGGCTTAGTAGTCGCGACGTCCACCGCTGCGACCCGAATCGCTGAAGCGATCCTTGCCGCCACGGCCACCGAAGCGCTTTTCGCCGCCACCACGACGGTCATTGAAGCCGCCGCCGCGTCCACCACGGAATCCACCACGGTCGCCACCGCCGCGTCCACCACGGAATCCACCGCGGTCGCCTTCGTCATCGCCACGTGGCTTGCGGCCGGAATCCAGCTCCATGCTGATCAGCTCGCCGCCAATGCGGGTCTTGGACAGTGCACGCCACTGGTCCTTGCTCAGCTCTGCTGGCAACTCAACCAAGGTGTGGTCCGAACGGATCTCAATGCCACCGATTTCGGAGGAGTTGAAGCCGCCTTCGTTAGCCAAAGCGCCAACGATCGAGCCTGGCTGCACGCGGTTGCGGCGGCCGATGGCCAAACGGTACATGGCGTTGCCTTCGGCAGCGGTCTTGCGGGCACGTGGGCCGCGCTCTCCGCGATCGCCACGGTCGCCACGCTCTGGGCGATCGCGATCCATGCGGGCCTTCTTCGAAGCAGGAATCACCGGTTCGGTCATCAACAGCGGGCGTCCACCCTGGGCCATTAAGGCCAGAGCGGCAGCGATTTCCAGCTGATCGAGATCTTCGTGATCAGCAGCGAACTTCTCGACGATTTCGCGGAAGGTGGTCAGATCCTGGCCGCTGATGGTCTTGTCGATGCGATCGGTGAACTTCTGGATGCGGCGGTCGTTGACCGAGTCCAGGGAAGGCAGCTGCATCTGGGTCACCGGCTGGCGGGTAGCCTTTTCGATGGCACGCAGCAAGTACTTCTCGCGCGGGGTCATGAACAGGATCGCGTCGCCTGAGCGGCCGGCACGGCCGGTACGGCCAATGCGGTGCACGTAGGACTCGGTGTCATGCGGGATGTCGAAGTTGATGACGTGGGAGATGCGCTCCACGTCCAAACCACGAGCTGCAACGTCGGTAGCAACCAGGATATCGATCTTGCCCGAGCGCAGGTTCTCAACGGTGCGCTCACGCTGCTGCTGAGGGATGTCGCCGTTGATGGCTGCAGCGGTGAAGCCGCGGGCCTTCAGCTTGTCAGCCAAGTCCTCGGTAGCCATCTTGGTGCGAACGAAGGTGATGACACCGTCGAATTCCTCGGATTCGAGGATGCGGGTCATGGCGTCCAGCTTGTGGGCACCCATGACCTGCAGGTAACGCTGGGTGATGTTGGTGCCGGTGGACTGCTTGGACTTCACGGCAACTTCCTGCGGGTTGCGCAGGTATTCCGAAGCGATACGGCGGATGGTGCGTGGCATGGTTGCCGAGAACAGGGCAACCTGCTTGTCCTCAGGGGTGGCTTCCAAGATCTTGTCGACCTCTTCGGCGAAGCCCATGCGCAGCATTTCGTCGGCCTCATCCAGTACGACGTACTGCAGGTTCGACAGGTCCAGGGAACCCTTGTTGATGTGGTCGATAACGCGACCCGGGGTACCGACGACTACCTGTGCTCCACGGCGCAGGCCGTTGAGCTGCGGGCCGTATGGCGAGCCACCGTACACTGGCAGAACGGTGAAGTTCGGCAGGTACTTGGCGTAGGAAGTGAAGGCTTCGGCGACCTGGAGGGCCAGCTCGCGGGTTGGAGCCAGAACCAGGATCTGCGGGGTCTTGGCTGGACCATTGGTGTCAGCCAGTTCTGCCATGCGGGACAGGGCAGGAAGTGCGAAAGCAGCGGTCTTACCGGTACCGGTCTGAGCCAGGCCGACAACGTCGCGGCCTTCGAGAAGCAGTGGAATGGTTGCTGCCTGAATTGGCGATGGCTTTTCGTAGCCAAGGTCGGCAAGCGAGGCAAGCACGCGGGCATCCAGACCAAGTTCGGAGAAGAGCACGGTTGGCTCTTCTGGGGTCTGGTTGTCGTCAGTGTTTACGGGCATGTCAGAAGACACGAAGAATTACCTCATTCGTTGGGGATGGGCCTTGGCCGTCCCCAAAGAAACGACGTATAGGCTGCACAGTCAGATACAAGTCACGCTCACCAAGCGCTCCCCTATGACATAAAGACCCGCACACACTTTGCGGAAAATACAACACGAGAAGGCTCCGGCCTCAAAAATTGGGCTGGATGCGAGAGGGATACCCTGATGTTCGCGAACACTTAACACTAACGTGTAACCCCTGTAATTGTCAGTGCTCAGCCCGTGTGAGATCGGGCACCGCGACAAAGCACGTAGTGTTATAGGTGTGAAAAATCCTCTATTGGCGCGACGCCCGGACGAGCCCGTCCCCGGTGGCCTGCTCATCGCCCAGGTGCTCTGGTTCCTTGCCGGAGTGCTGTTCCTTGGCTTTGGAGGCTTCCTGATTTATGAGCACAGCGACACGGCATCGCTGAACTTTGGCGCCGTTGCCTTGGCCTTGTTTTTTGCCGTGGCAGGCTGTGCCTGCGCAGTGCTCGGATACCGGCTATTCATCGGCGAGCGCTCTGCCCGCGCCAATTTGACCTGGCTCGGCGTGATCACGGCCCTGCCGCTGCTTCTGCGTTTCGGACGCTATTCCCTGCTCGCTGCCATCATCATGTTCAGCGTGGCCTTGATGTGGACGCCCAGCAGCAATCGCTACTTCAAGATTGTCTCGCCCAAGCCGGCAAAAACCCGACGGTAGCGCCAGCCACCTCACCGCGGAAACGATCAAGGACGCGGGGATCAGTTCTGAACTGAACCCCGCGTCCTTGATTTGTGCAGCCTAGAGGTTGGTGAAGGCCTTATCCAGGTCTTCGATGAGATCCGCTGGATCCTCGATGCCCACCGACAGGCGCAGCAGGTTCACTGGTACTGCCAGCTCGGTGCCCTTGACCGAAGCGTGCGTCATTTCCGATGGGTAGTTCATCAGCGACTCGATGCCGCCCAAGGACTCAGCCAGGGTGAACAACCTGGTGCTTTCGGCAATCTTGCGGGCCGCTGCTTCGCCGCCCTTGAACTGAACCGACACCATGCCGCCAAAGCCGCTCATCTGCTTCTTGGCAATCTCGTGGCCCGGGTGGTCCTCGAAGCCCGGGTACAGGACGCGCTCAACTTCGCTGCGCTCGCGCAGCCACTGGGCAACCTGTGCGGCGTTCTCCGAGTGGGCGCGCATGCGCACACCCAGGGTCTTCAGGCCGCGTGTGGTCAGGAAGGCATCCATGGGTCCGGAGACGGCGCCGACGGCGAACTGGATGAATCCGATCTTTTCTGCCAGTGCGGCGTCCTTGACGATGACTGCACCGCCGACAACATCGGAGTGCCCGCCGATGTACTTGGTGGTTGAATGCACCACGATGTCCGCACCCAAGGTCAGCGGCTGCTGCAGGAAGGGGCTGGCGAAGGTGTTGTCAACTACCAGCAAGGCACCGGCAGCATGGGCCACTTCGGCGACCTTGGCGATGTCGGTGATGGTCATCATCGGATTCGATGGGGTCTCTACCCACACCATCTTGGCCTTGTTCTTTTCAATGGCGGCAGCCAAAGCCGCTTCATCGGCCATATTCACCGGCGTATTGCCGATGCCCCAGTCACCGAGCACGCGGTCGATGAGCCGGAAGGTTCCGCCGTAGGCGTCGTTGCCAAGAACGATGTGGTCACCCGGGCGCAAGATGGCGCGGATCAGCGAGTCTTCCGCGGCCAGTCCCGAGCTGAAGGAGAAGGCATGCGTGCCAAACTCGGCGCCAGCCAGCTGTGCCTGCAAGGCGTCACGGGTCGGGTTGCCGCCACGGCCATATTCGTAGCCGCTGCGCAGGTTGCCAATGCCGTCCTGTGCGTAGGTCGAAGAGAAATGCAGTGGCGGCACGACGGCACCGGTGCGCGGCTCGAATTCCTGTCCGGCGTGGACAAAGCGAGTGTTGGAGCCCTGAATGTTTTCGGTCATCGATATCAGTCCTTTAGTGAATTCTTTAGCGGGTCGAGTAGGCCAGCAGGTCCGCTGCGGTGGCGGCGGCAATAACTTCGCCGGCCTTGGTCACCAGTACGGCCGGGTGGGCCTTGAGCAGTTCCTGGGCATTGTCGAGGGTGTCGGCCACACCGATCAGCGGCATGGGCAGGCTGCCCAGTTCCTTGATGGTGCTCGTGCCCTCGGCCCCCGAAAGCAATGCTTCGGTCAGGGTGCCAGCACCAATGACCCCGCGTACCTCGCCGATACGGGCAGGCAAGGCAGCGGCCGAGACGACCAGCGCGTCGGCGCCCTGTGCGCGCAAGGCCATGGCAGCTTCAAGCAGCGTGGCATCTTCGCTAATAGTCTCTGGGCCCTGCTTGGATAGTGCCGAGCCGATGAAGTCCAAGGCGGAGTAGTCATCGGTGGTGAAGCCCTGCTGCAGCATCCAGCTGTCGTTGAAGATCTTGGCGAGGTAGCCGCGTCCACCATCCGGTGCGATCACGACAACAACATCATCTTCGCCCAGATGACGGGCTGCGCGCAGGGCGGCGACGACTGCCATGCCCGAAGACCCGCCAAGCAGCAGCCCTTCTTCTTTCGCCAATCGACGAGTCATCTCGAAAGCTTCAGCATCGGTGACTGCCTCGACTTCGTCGGGCACCGATGGGTCGTAGTTCCCCGGCCACATGTCTTCGCCAACGCCCTCGACAAAGTAGGGGCGTCCGGTTCCGCCTGAATAGACCGAGCCGTCCGGGTCGGCTGCGATGATCTTGACTGGGCCTGAAGCGCGGTCGGCCGAAATCTGCTTCAGGTAGCGCCCGGTGCCGGTAATGGTGCCGCCGGTTCCGGCGCTGATCACCGCGTGGGTGACTTTTCCATCGGTGTCATTCCAAATTTCTGGACCAGTGGTTTCAAAGTGGCTGTCTGGTGCACCTGGGTTGGAGAACTGGTCTGGCTTGTATGCGCCCTCGATTTCGGTCACCAGCCGGTCAGAGACACCGTAGTAGGACTCTGGTGAATCTGGTGCGACGGCGGTCGGGGTGACCACAACTTGGGCTCCGTAGGCGCGCAGCACGTCGCGCTTTTCTTCACCAACTTTGTCGGGGGTGACAAAGATTGTCTTGTAGCCCTTGAGCTGGCCCACCATGGCCAAGCCAACACCGGTGTTGCCACTGGTTGGTTCCACAATGGTTCCACCTGGCTTGAGCTGGCCGCGCTCTTCAGCGCGTTCAACCATCTTCAACGCAATGCGGTCTTTGATGGAGCCGCCTGGGTTCAAGTATTCAAGTTTGACCAATACCGTGGCTTTGACGCCATCGGTAACGCGGTTGAGCTTCACCAGCGGGGTATTGCCGATCAGATCTAAAACTGTGGACGCATACTTCATGTCAAGAACTTTACCGGCGCCTGTCATACATGTCGTTCCGAAACGTAGCGAAACGTCATGCAGTGGACGCGATCTTTTCATCAGTGCTATCGGCCCATGGTTGTTTTCCTGTCTGGGTCACGCTATATGATGCGAAATATGCAGAAATCTTGGAGCGCCAGCTTCTCCCCCGGACGGCCAGTGTCCCTGGTCAAGTCCCTGGGAATACTGCGTCGCGGCCAAGGCGACCCAACGATCCGGATTTCTGAAACCGAAGCCTGGCTGGCATTTTCCACGCCCGAAGGCCCAGCGACCCTGCACATTTCCAAGCCACTGCGCCTGGGGCCGGCCGAGTTCCGTGCTTGGGGGCCCGGTGGCGAATGGGCAGTTCATAGTGCACCAAACCTGCTCGGCGCCGGGGACGACTGGAGCGAGTTTGACGACCTGCTCCACAGGGGACTTTTTCCAGAAATTGTCGTCCGCTCGCGATCCGAGCACCCGGATCTTGTGCTGCCCGCGACCGGCAGGATCTTCGAGCATGCCATCGGGGCCATTCTGGAACAGCGAGTCACCGGAATTGAAGCGAACTACGCTTGGCGTTGGCTTATCAGGCATCATGGGCAACCAGCGCCTGGCCCGGTCCCGGTCGGCTTGAGAATTTTTCCCTCGGCGCAGGAGCTTGCTCCGCTTCGCCGCTGGGATTGGCAGGTTGCCCGTGTTGAAGGCAAGCGTGCTGAGGCCATCCGGAATTTTGTTCAGGCATCCGGTGCCCTGAATTGGTGGGCCGACAAGCCCTTGGATCAGCCAAAGCCGACGGCGAAGGCGCCGGGAACACTTGAATCGGCTCTAGGATCAGTGTCTGGAATTGGGCCGTGGACGATTGCCGAAACGCTGCAGCGTTCCCATGGCTCAACCGACCACATATCCGTGGGAGATTTCCATTTGGCCGATTTCGTGGGACAAGTCCTGACCGGACGTCGAATCAATGATCAGCAGATGCTGGAGCTCATGGCTCCCTTTGCCCCGCACCGGCAGCGGGTCGTCCGGCTTTTGGGGCTTTCCGGCGAGAGAAAACAAAGCTTCGGGCCCCGCTACGCTCCGCTGGATCACCGGCAGAGGTAGGGCCCGAAGCCGACAAACAGTCTTAAGAGTTGGCCTGGGCGGCTTCCTCAGCGATCTGCTTGTGTACTTCACTCATATCAATGCCCTTGACCGCGGTCACCAAATCTTCAAGCTGCGGCTGGTTCAACGCACCGGCCTGCGAGAAAACGAGAACCTGCTCGCGGAACGCCATGATGGTAGGAATCGAGGTCACGTTGGCTGCACGTGCCAGTCCCTGCTCGGCTTCGGTATCCACCTTGGCAAAAACAACATCGGTGAACTTTTCCGAGGTCTGATCATAAACCGGGGCGAACTGCTTGCACGGTCCACACCAATCAGCCCAGAAGTCCACGAGGACGATGTCGTTGTCTTCAATCAACTTCGCGAAGTCATCTTCGCTTACATTTCTAGTTGCCATGCCTATACGGTAGCCGAATTTCAGATGAAATACGTAGAAAGGTGATCTTCATTGAGAGCGGGAATAGATCCGGATCACAATGAAACTTTATCGGGGAAGCAAAAAACTCCCGGATCAAGGATCCGGGAGTTATTTGTGGCAGATACTGGATTCGAACCAGTGAAGGCGTTGCCAGCTGATTTACAGTCAGCCCCCTTTGGCCACTCGGGTAATCTGCCGAGATTGCTCTTTCAAGAACATTTGTTCTTGTCGGAACGAGAAATAACTCTACAGGAGATTTTCGGCGAAGTGAAATCGAGGGGGCTATTTTCCCTGTAAGCCTGATCACAGCCCGATTTCAGGGCATAAAACCGGTAGGCTATGTAGCGAATAAGACCCGTTACAGCTAGGAGCATTCACATGGCTAGTGATTCCACATTCGACGTCGTCAGCAAGGTAGACAGCCAGGAAGTCGCTAACGCGATGAACCAGGCCCAGAAGGAAATTGCCCAGCGCTACGACTTCAAGGGCGTCGGCGCCGAGGTTGATTTCAGCGGCGAGAAGATCTTGATGAAGGCCAACTCGGAAGAGCGCGTCAATGCGGTCCTCGACGTTTTCCAGACCAAGCTGGTCAAGCGCGGCATCTCGCTGAAGTCCTTGGACGCTGGAGAGCCTTACGCTTCCGGCAAGGAATACCGCATCGAGGCCAGCATCAAGGAAGGCATCGCACAGGATGTCGCCAAGAAGATCAACAAGTTGATCCGCGATGAAGCTCCCAAGGGCGTCAAGTCCACCATCCAGGGCGATGAGCTGCGCGTCTCCTCCAAGTCCCGCGATGACCTGCAGGCCACCATGGCCCTGCTGCGCGACTTCGAAGAAGCAGACTTGCAGTTCGTGAACTTCCGCTAGGAACAGCACCGGCACCCTGTGTGCCAACAACATTGGAGGCGGCTTCCCACCCCAGTGGGAAGCCGCCTCCAATGTTGTTTTAAGGGCTCCTAGTACCCGCGTCCACCAGCCATGGCCTCGAGACGGGCAATGCGCTGATCCATTGGCGGGTGCGTGGAGAACATCTGCTTCAGGCGCGAACCGAAGGGATTGGCGATCATCAGGTGGGAGCTGTTAACCAGCTTCTGGTCGCCGGCAGCCAATGGCGCCTGGGAAATGCCCGATTCGAGCTTGCGCAACGCGCTGGCCAGGGCCAGCGGATCATTGGTCAGCTTGGCGCCATCCTCGTCTGCGTCGTACTCACGGGTGCGGCTCACGGCCATCTGGATGATGGAAGCGGCCAATGGAGCCAACAGGGACAAGGCGATCAGCGCAATCGGATTGACGTTGCGGTTCTCGTTGCTTCCGCCACCGCCGAAGAACATCAGGAACTGGGCGATGGAGGTGATGACACCCGCGACGGCGGCAGCTACCGAGGAGGTGAGGATATCGCGGTTATACACGTGCATCAGCTCATGGCCCAGCACCCCGCGCAATTCGCGTTCGTTGAGCAATTGCAAAATTCCCTCGGTGCAGCACACCGCGGCGTTTTGCGGATTGCGACCGGTGGCAAAGGCGTTGGGCGAGGAAGTCGGCGAAATGTACAAGCGCGGCATTGGTTGCTGGGCATTCATCGACAGCTCCCGCACAATGCGGTACATCATCGGGTTCTCGGCTTCGCTCACCGGATAGGCGTGCATGGAGCGCAAAGCGAGCTTGTCGCTATTCCAGTAGCCATAAGCCGTGGTTCCCAGGCCGATCAGCGCGAAAACCCAAATGAACATCGACCGGCCGGTTCCGGCAGAAATGAGCGAACCGATAGCCAAGAGCAGGGCGAACATTCCGCCAAGCAGCAATGCTGTTTTCAGTCCGTTGTTATGTCCATGCAACTTGACGCACTCCCCTAAATGACAAAGACCAAGATGGTACTTCCTAGTCTAGTCAACGGATGGATGGCACGGTCAGTTCCAGCAATTGCAGCTTCCGCCCAGGAGTGTGAGGCACCGCACCAGCTTCGAAACCCGGGTTTCGCTCAGCGGGGAATATTGCTGTGCCTGCGGCGTTGTAGATTATTAGTTGCAAGGTGCAATTTTTTGTCGCCGCACTCCGACTGCTCCTGAATCACATTAGCTCGAAAGCGTACATCCTGAATGTCATCAAGCACCACCGCTCCCGTCCGCTCTGAACACAGCTATGGTCTGATCCAAGGCACATCTGCCTATCTCATTTGGGGCTTGCTGCCGGTCTACTTCCTGTTGCTTCCGCAAATCTCTGCCGTTGAGTTCGTCGCAGTACGAGTTCTCTTTTCATTGATCTTCTGCATCATACTGCTCGCGGCCACGTCGCAGATCCGCCAGTTTGCAGCGATGTTCCGCGATACCAAAACCATGGGCCAGCTGGCCTTGGCCAGCATCTTGATCGCCGCCAACTGGGTGCTCTACGCGTTCGCGGTATTGACAGGACACGTCCTAGAAGCATCACTGGGCTACTTCATCAACCCGATTGTCGCGATCCTGCTTGGCGTGCTGGTGCTCAAGGAGAAGCTGCGCCCGCTGCAGTGGGCCGCGGTTGCCCTGGCCACCGTCGCCGTGATTGTCCTGACCGTGGGCTTGGGACGGGTACCATGGATTTCCCTGGGTCTGGCGTTCTCCTTCGGCTTCTATGGACTGGTCAAAAACAAGGTGGGATCCAAGGGCAGCGCCCTTGGCGCGCTGACCATCGAAACCCTGTGGCTGACCCCGTTGGCCATCATCTTCGTGATCTGGCTGTCCCAGACTTCCGGCTCGACCCTGCTGAACAGCAACTGGGCCGGAATCCTGCTGCTGGCCTCGAGCGGAATCATCACTGCTGTCCCGCTCTTGCTGTTTGGCGGTGCTGCCCGCCGCCTGCCGTTGAGCACGGTGGGTTCCCTGCAGTTCATCGCTCCCCTGCTCCAGTTCATTCTTGGTGTCCTGGTCTTCGGAGAACACATGCCCTTCGAACGCTGGATGGGCTTCGTCCTGGTGTGGATTGCGGTGATCTTCGTCCTGGTCGATATGCTTCGTGCCCCCAAGGCAGGGCGCCTGCCAGAACCCAAGAAGATCGGCTAGCTGCCGCAAGCACTGGGGCGGTTAACAAATAATGCTCCGGTTTCTCCTGCAGGTGCGGGAGAAACCGGAGCATTATTTATTGTGCCCTGAACCTAGGGACTAGGAAGCCAGCTTGCGGATTGCCGACTCCAGCACGTCAAGGGCATCGTTGAGCAGCTCATCGCCGATGACCAGCGGTGGCAGCAGGCGAACGACGTTGCCGTAGGTGCCGCAGGTCAGGATGACAACACCCTGTGCCAGGCACTCGGCAGCAATTGCCTTGGTCAGATCGGCGTCTGGCTCCTTGCCGCCAGCCTTGACGAATTCAAGGGCGATCATGGCACCGCGGCCACGAACTTCACCGATGGCTGGGAACGCGGACTGCAACGCGGTGAAGCGGGCGAAGAACTTCTCTTCGATTTCGCGGGCACGAGCTGGCAGGTCCTGCTCTTCCATGAACTTGATGGTCTCAAGAGCTGCGGCTACGGCAACCGGGTTGCCACCGTAGGTGCCGCCCAGTCCTCCGCCGTGGACCGAGTCCAGCAGGTCGGCACGGCCAACGATGCCCGACAGCGGCATGCCGCCGGCAATGCCCTTGGCAACGGTGATGATATCCGGTTCGATCTGCTCGATGTCCGAAGCGAACCATGCACCCGAACGGGCGAAGCCGGCCTGGACTTCATCGGCGATGAAGACGATGCCGTTTTCCTTGGCCCACTCGGCAACGCGTGGCAGGAAGCCGGTGGCAGGGACAATGAAGCCGCCCTCGCCCTGGATTGGCTCGATGATGATCGCAGCGATCTGGTCGCCGCCGATCTGCTTCTCCATGGCCAGGATGGCGCGCTCAGCAGCTTCCTTGCCGGAGATGTTCGGGTTCTCCTCGCGGAATGGGTAGCTCATTGGCATGCGGTAGATCTCCGGTGCCAGTGGGCCGAAGCCGCGCTTGTATGGTGCTGCCTTGGCAGTCAGGCCCATGGTGAGGTTGGTGCGGCCGTGGTAAGCGTGGTCGAAGGCGACAACCGCCTGGCGGCCGGTGGCGATGCGAGCTACCTTGATGGCGTTCTCCACCGCTTCGGAGCCGGAGTTGAAGAAGACCGCGCGCTTCTCGAAATCACCGGGGGTGATCGCGGCCAGCTTCTCAGCCAGGGCGACGTAGTTCTCGTACGGGGCAACCATGAAGCAGGTGTGGGTGAAGTGCTGCGCCTGCTCGGCGACAGCCTTGGCCACGGCTGGGTTGGAAGCGCCCACGGTGGTCACAGCAATGCCCGAGCCAAGGTCGATCAGCTGGTTGCCGTCGACATCGACGATGATGCCGCCGTCAACATCTGCTGCGTAGACTGGCAGGCTGGAAGCTACACCGGCAGCAACTGCCTTGGCGCGGCGTGCGGCGAGTTCTTCCGACTTGGGGCCGGGGAATGGCCAGTTGATCTTGCGCTTCTGTTCAATGCGGTAGCTAACGTCCACCTGCTTGTCCTTTCACTATGGTTTTACGAGCGCGTGGCTCGACGTGTTCTTACAAGAAGAATATTCTTCGCGGCCCGTTGCCACTACCAGACTTGGCACAAATGCCTCTGGGATCAGTAGTGCATCTGCACAGAAAAATACCTCCTTGCGCCAAGCGGGGCTCGGCGCAAGGAGGTATCGGTTGCTGCTTGATGTCCCTACAGGCTGTTATTGCCCGCAGTTCCAGCAGTTTCAATGACGTCGTCGTTGTCCTTTTCAGGATGACGCGAGAGGTTGATCAATGCGACGGCGAGGCCGCCCCAGATGGTCAGCATGGAAATGATCATGAAGACAATGGCTATGCCGGTCATGGCTAGTATTCCTTTCCGGCTGGTTCGGGAAGTTCTTCTGCTTCAACGTTCTGCTGATGCTCCTTGAACTCCGGGTCGTTGGCCTTCGAGTTCTTGCTCCATGGAATCAAGGAGAGCACTACGGCGCCAACAATCAGCAGCCCGGCCATGCCCCAGCCGAAGATTCCGTTGAACCATAGCGGGTATCCGGAATACGACTCATTGATCTTGGATTGCACTTCATTGATCAGCATGTACCCCAGGGCCGCTGGGCCGATGCCGCCAACCAGGACCTTCCAACCGGTGCCCAGCTTGATGGAGCTGTGGCGGTTCATGTGCTTGGCCAGCTTTGGCAGCATGCCAAGGCCTGCCCCGAAGACGATGACCAGCACCAGTGCGCAGGCCAGGATGCCGAACTGGTTCACGAAGGCGTCCATGGTATCCAGCAGGTACAGGCCCGTGGTGGTTGGGAACAAGATCAGCGAAATGATCGCCACCGGGACAACAACGACTAAGGTGGCCGGAGTGCGCTTCCAACCCAGCTTGTCCTGGAAGGCCGCCACGATCACTTCGAGAATCGAGATCAGGGAGGTCAGGCCAGCGAAGACCAGCGAGCCAAAGAACAGCACGCCAATCAGCCCGCCCAGCGGCGCCTGCGAGACGATGGTCGGGAAGGCAATGAAGGCCAGGCCGATGCCGCTGGTGGCCACCTCGTCAACGCTCGAGCCGGCGTTGTGCGCCATGAAGCCCAGGGCAGCGAAGACGCCGATACCGGCTAGCAGTTCAAAACTGGAGTTGGCGAACGCTACGACGTAGCCCGAACCGGTCAAATCGCTCTTGCGCTTCATGTAGGACGAATAGGTCACCATGATGCCGAAGGCCACGGACAGCGAGAAGAAGATATGGCCAAAGGCCGCAGCCCAGACTGCCGGATTCTGCAGCGCTTCGAAGTCAGGGGTGAAGAAGGCGTTCAGGCCGTCAATTGCGCCAGGCAGGAACACGGACTGCACTACGAGGATTGCGAACATGACGATGAGCAGTGGCATGAAGATTGCGTTGGCCCGGGAAATGCCCTTATTCACGCCGGCCACCATGATCACGATGGCTACGAGCCACACGATCAGCATTGGGGTGAAAATATTGCCGACGAAGTCAAAGGAGACATTGACGTCGTCCGAGACTTTCAGGAAGTCCTGCATGAAGAAGCCGGAAGCTCCCTCTGCATTTTTCTCCCAGGCCTTGGTGATGGAGAACCAGCAATACATGGCGGCCCAGGCGATGATGGCTGCGTAGTAGATGGCGATAATGAAGCAGATCAGCACCTGCCACCAGCCGAGCATTTCGGTTTTCCGGTTGGCCCGCCGGTAGGCCAGCGGAGCCGAGCCGCGGTAGCGGTGGCCGATCGAGTAGTCGAGGAACAGCAGTGGAATACCTGCGCAGAGGATAGCTACGAGGTATGGGATCAGGAATGCACCGCCGCCGTTCTCGTAGGCGACGTACGGGAAACGCCAAATATTTCCCAGTCCAACGGCCGAACCAACCGCAGAAAGAATGAAGAGCTTTCGTGAACTGAAAGTCTCACGCTTTTCGGATGCGAGTGGAGCGCCCTGTTTTGAAGATGGAGAGCTCATGTGTCTAAGCTACTGCAAAAAGTTCACATTCTGGTCAATTTTCGGTAACGCGTGTCCATTATTTGAGCAATTTGCTGAAATTGGAACCATCCGCAGGCCAACTAGAATGGCTCCATGGCAATTAGTTTACGCGGACTGCTGGAGCATGACGAGCTCGATCTCCGCCCGATGACCGAACATACCCATCGCGACGACATGGTCATCACCTGGTCAGCCATCACCGAGCTGCTGGACCCGTCCAAGTTCCTCACCGGCCGCGAAATCGTCTTGACCACCGGGGTGCGCCAGAAAACCAAGGCCGCGCAACGGGAATTTGTGCGCGTGCTTGCCGCCAATGATGCGGTGGCCCTGGGATTCGGCACCGGCCTGGAACATGCCTCCGTGCCTGAAGCCACCATCGTCGCGGCCCGCGAAGTCGGGCTGCCTGTCTTCGAAGTCCCCTACCAGGTTCCCTTCGCCGCCATTACCCGGCTCATCGCTGAAGCCATGAATGCCGAGCATCTCAAGCGCGTGGAGAACTTGCTCAAATCGCACCAGAAGCTGGCTCGTTCCCTGCTCTCCTCCGACCTCGATAGCATGCTCGATGAACTGGCCCGCATGCTCGGGACGGACGTGGCGTTAAGTCTTCACGGCGAGGTGATCAGCGGGGACCATGACCCCGAACGCAGCTGGCACGAACTGCCGGTGGCCACAGGCTTGCGTGATAAATGCATCCTGCACCTGGCAGAACCCTATGTGCATGATCCTGTCGTGGATTATGCCCAGTCCCTGATCGGCCTGGAGATGGCCAACAAATCGCGGTTGCGCGCCTCGCAGCGCCAGGCCAATGGCCAGGTGCTCGCCGACTTGGCTGCCGGCACCTTGGTCGGGGCCGACGCCGCAGGGCGCCTTGGCGCCTTGGGCCTGAATCCGCAGCGCGAGCACTCGGTCATCCTGGTGCAGGCCTCCACCCAGGCCGAGCGCTTGCAGACCTTGCCCCTTCCCGCGGATCTTTCCTCCCAGGTTTCAGCGATGATGGAAGGCCGCTTGGCGGTGATCGTTGCGCACAGCAAGGTCCAGCTGTCCATCAAGCATCTCGATGAGTATCTTCAGGCCGCCGGGATCTCGGCCCGGGTTGGATATGGCGGCCGCTACTCGAATACCACCGGTATCCGCTGGAGCTATTTCGAGGCGCTCGAATCCCTGCGCCACGGCGAGCGCATCAACGTCCCCACCAAGCTCTCGCTCACTTCCCTGCTCTTGGCCGCCAGGGATGTGCCGCTGCAGGACCTTGCCGCAGAAGCACTCGGTCCGCTGCAGGACTTTGATTCCACCCATGATTCAGATCTCCTGCTGACGCTGCGCGAGTACCTGAACCGCGATGGCTCGGTAGGCGCCGTAGCCGAAGCGCTGGGCCTGCACCGCAATACCGTGCGCTACCGCATGCAGCAGATATCGGAGCTCTCGGGCTACGACCCGAATGTGACAAGCGACCGAGTCCAGCTGTGGATCGCGTTGAGCGCACTTGAGCTTGGCTAATCTCGAATAGGATTAACACATGGCTGACATGTTTCTAGAGAAGTTCCGTTCCTTGGTCCCCAAATATTTGGATGACCAGTGGAATGAAGCCGACGGGCTCAACGGCGAAGAACTGCGTGATGCCCTAGCCCAGTCCAAGGTTTCCATTCCCTTTGTGCTCGAGGAGTTCTACCTGGCGCTGGGCAACAATGAAGATTTCATGGAGGCCTACCACTACTTCTTCGACCCCGAGGAATTGGAAATCGAAGACGGCCACCTGTTGTTCCTGGAGGACGAAGAAGAAAAGTTCGTCTGGGCCTTCAAGGCCTCGCAGCTGGATGTTCCCGATCCCATCGTTTACCGCCGCAACAACGCCAAGGGCACATGGACCAGCGAAGAAGGCACGTTCAGCGAATTCACGCTGGACATGTTCGCATGGGTCTTTGACGAATTGGCAGCCGAACTGGAGGACTAGTGCTCCACCGTTCCCATCAGCCGGCCGAGTACCAGTGCCCTTTCTGCGAACTGGTGCAGGATCTGCCGTTCAGCCAGGACAATCTTTGCGCGCCTACCGATCTGATCTATCAGACCGGCTTGGTGGCGGCGATCATGGCCTGTGATGGGTTCGGAAACTATGGCGGGCATGCCATGATCATTCCCACCCGGCATCTGGAAGCGCTCTACGACCTGGATGATGCCACCGGCGCGGCCATCATGAAGGAAACCAAGCGCGTGGCATTGGCTATGAAGCTGGCGTGGGATCCGGAAGGCACCAGCACCCGGCAGCACAATGAGCCCGCGGGAAACCAGCATGTCTGGCATTACCACCAGCACGTATTTCCCCGCTATCACGATGACCAGCTGTATCAGCAGCTGCGCCATCGGGTCTCGATAGAGGAACGGGCATTGAAGGCGCAGCAGCTGCGCCGGGCGCTCTTTTCCCCGGAGCACCCTGAACCGCTGCAAGCTTCGGAAGTAATCCGTTGACGAGATGATTCGGCTGGTTAAACACCGCAGCGCATGAAGACCGTGATCTTCATGCGCTGCGGTTTTTTCAGTCTTTCGAATCCTGCTCAGGCGTCGCGGGTCACCACGGCGTCGGCGAAGGAGATCAACGCCTGCTTCACGGTGCCTTCCGGCAACGGCGCCAGCGATTGGATCGCGTCATCGGCCCACTGTCGTGCGGCCTTCCACGCATCGTGCAGTACCGAGTGCGCGCGAACGGCTTCAACGGCCTTGGCCAGTGCCTCATCCGTGGAAAGGTCGGCATCCACCAGGGCCACGGCCTGCGCGGCTTGCTCATCACCGGCTGCCGCGGCCTGGCGCAGCAGCAGGATCGGCAAGGTCGGGACGCCTTCACGCAAATCAGTGCCCGGCGTCTTGCCCGAGTCGGCCTTCGCGGAGGCCAGGTCAATGACGTCGTCAGCTACCTGGAAGGCAACGCCCACCTTTTCACCGTACTCGCGCAGTATCTCGATGAACTCCGGCGCTCCGCCAAAGCGCGCGCCAAAGGCTCCGGAGGTGGAAAGCAGGGAGGCGGTCTTGTCGCTGATGACCTGCAGGTGGTGCTCGATTTCATCGTCGCCTTCACGCGGCCCGATTGATTCGTGCAGCTGGCCCAGGCACAGGCGCTCGAAGGTGCGCGACTGCCACATCACCGCTTCAGGGCCAAGGTCGGCGCCGAAGACCGAGGCCCGGGCGAAGATGAGGTCCCCTGCCAGAATGGCAACGGAGTTGCCCCAGACCTCGTGGGCAGTGGGAGCACCGCGGCGCAGCGGAGCGGAGTCCATCACGTCGTCGTGGTACAGGGTTGCCAGGTGGGTCAGTTCCACGACGGCTGCGGCCTTGATCACTTCATCGGTCACGCCGTGGCCGAGCAGGGAGGTGAGCAGCACCAAGAGCGGGCGCACCCGCTTGCCGCCGGCTTCGACCAGGTGCCGGCTAGAGGCATCGATCAACGGGTCGGAATTGGCCAGCGCATCGCGCAGCAGCTTCTCGACCTTGGCCATGCCGATGGAAATCGCCGGCCCGAAGTCCGGGTCCTCGGCAAGCATCGCAAAGCCCGAGGGAAGATTAATAGCCGCAGCTAATGCAGCGGTTTCAGGATTCAGCTCAATCGAGTCCGACACTTCATGTCCGGCTGCGGTCCAGTTGCTCTTCGAATCAGTCACTGTTCTACGGCTTACTTATCTTTCATCGGGGTGGCCATCGCGGTATGCGAAGACTTTGGCGCCTGCAATATGCAGACAAACATCTCTTCACTCTAGCCGATGCTGTCCACCACTAGATGCTGGCACGGTGCAACGCGCACGTGCAGGCTGGCCAGCGACCTAGCAGTTCGTTCTAGAGTTTACCGGCTCAGGCCAGCAGTTATCACCAGACCCGCCATAACTCACAGTCGTGACTGGGGACACCTGCTCGGCATTTTCCCCGGCATCGCGCGGTAGGCTTAGCCTTATCATGTCTGCAGATTCGCCCGTTCTCAGCGCCAGCGCCCATCAGCTGTCGGCCCCTAGTCTCACCAGCATCACCTTTGAATATGTCGATGCTCCGCAAACGCTGCTTGGCGACTCATTGCGTCACCGAAGCCTGGTTTGGACCCGAAATGGGCATGGCCTGGTCGGTTTTGGCACCGCTGCCCGCTTGCACACCCATGGCGAGGAACGCTTCGCACGGGCCCGGGCATGGTTTGCGCAGATCATCGAGAACGCCCGGATCATCGACCCGCTGAATCGCCCGGGCACCGGCCTGGTCAGCTTCGGCTCCTTCGCGTTCTCCTTCACCAGCGTTTTCGAATCCCGCATGATCATTCCCCAGCTGGTCATTGGCCGCGATGAGCAGACCGCATGGATCACGCTCACCGGCACCGCCGAGGAACTCGATGGCGTCACCTACGAACAGGCCTTGGCTCGCGCGTCGGCCTTGATGGCCGATGCCGCCATTCCCGAGGCAGCTGCCGGCAGCATCAAGCTGACCAGCGGGCAGTTGACCGCCGGCTCCTATGTCGAGGCCGTTAAAAAGGCCCTGCGGCATTTTGACGAGCGCGGCATTTCGAAGCTGGTGCTGGCCCGGGACGTGTTGGCCCACAGCAGCACGCCAATCGATCTGTCCAAGGTCGTCCATGCCTTGACCGAGCGCTACGGCAATTGCTGGACCTACAGCGTTGACGGCTTGGTCGGCGCAACTCCAGAGATGCTGGTGCGGGTCACCGATGGCTTGGCCGAGGCGCGCGTATTGGCCGGAACCCTGGACCGCGCAGCGGCCGGGGCCGATGATCCGGGCTTTGCACAGCACCGCCTTTTCGAGGACCCGAAGCAGCGCAATGAGCACCAGCTGGCTATTGACTCGTTGACCCATTCGCTGAATCCTATTTCGCACGGCATGAGCGCACCGGAAGAGCCATTCATTTTGCAGTTGCCCAATGTGTGGCATTTGGCCAGTGATGTGCGGGCGCAATTGCGCGCGGATACGACCGGCGCGTTGCCGTCGGCCCTGGATGTTGCCGAAATCTTCCATCCAACTGCGGCGGTGTGCGGAACCCCGACGAAAAAGGCCGGGGTGCTCCTGCGTGAATTGGAAGGCATGGACCGCGGACCCTACGCCGGTCCCGTGGGCTGGGTTGACAGCCGTGGCGATGGGGAATTCGGCATCGCCTTGCGCGGTGGAATCCTGGAGGACGAGAAGCTCATGCGCTTGTACGCCGGCTGCGGCATCGTTCCCGGCTCGGTTCCGGAAGATGAGTTGGCCGAGTCGTGGGCAAAAATGCGCCCTATGCGCCAGGCTCTGGGCGCCGAATAGCCCACCTGCCAACGTGGCCAGAGTGGATGATCTGCCTGATTTTCCAAAGCGTAAGTTCTCCTTACTCTCGATAGCAGTTGTGTGAAGTGCGTCTCGTGCTGGTGCTGTCGCGGTTATGATTGGGGCATCGCAGTGATCCACTCGCAATGACCCGAAAGTAGGTTTTGATCCTATGCGTAGCCCCAAGAAAAAATTCGCAGCCGCCGTCGCGCTCAGCTCCGTAGCACTTCTAGCCATGACCGCCTGCGGTTCCGATAGCGGCTCCAGCTCGGAATCCGAAGGCGCATCCTTCCCGATCAACGAGGGCAAGCTGACCATTTGCTCGGATATCCCCTACGAGCCATTTGAATTCGTCAAGGACGGCAAAAACGTCGGCTTCGACATGGATGTCGCGGCGGAAATTGCCAAGGACGCCAAGCTGGAACTCAATGTCATCGACGCCAGCTTCGACTCCATCGAATCCGGCCTGTTCAGCACCCAGTGCGACATCGCCATTTCCTCGATCTCCATCACCGACGCTCGCAAGGAGAAGATGGACTTCTCCACCCCTTACATGGATGACGACCTGGTCCTGATCGCCAAGAACGGCTCGGGCATCACCGACCTGGAAACCGCCAAGGACAAGAAGGTTGGCGTCCAGCAGGCTACCACCGGTGAAAAGTACGGCAAGGAACAAGGGCTGAATAACATCGTCGGCTACGAGGATGCCGGATTGCAGACCCAGGCGCTGCTGGCAAACCAGGTTGATGCCGTATTGGGCAACCAGTCGGTTCTTGGCTACGCGGTAAAGGACAAGCCTGATTACAAGGCTGTCGCCAACTTCAAGACCGGCGAGCAGCTCGGTGTTGCCGTTCCGAAGGACAAGGCAGACACCCTGGAATTGGTCAATGGAACGCTCAAGCGCTTGACCGATGCAGGCACCATGGAAGAACTGACCGTGAAGTGGTTCGGCGAGAAGTAAGTCTCCGCTGAACACGGATTGATCTACCGGGCGGGGGTTCGCGGCGCAATGAATGCCGCTGGGCATAGTTGCCGCCCGAACCCCCGCTACCTTTACGAGAGGTACAAAACCAATGGCAATGACTACTAGTCAGCGCGCCCGCACAAGCAAAATCATTCAGATTGTGCTCTTCTTTGCCATCATCATCGCCCTGGTGGCAATCGTTGACTGGGAAAAAGCGTCCTACGCTTTCTTCTCCTTCGACAAGCTCGGCCCGATGTTTCCCGGCATGATTCTGGTCGGCCTGAAGAATACGATCTTCTACACCGTCATTTCCTTTGCTTTCGGTTTGGTGCTGGGTCTTCTCCTGGCCCTGATGAAAATGGCGTCATTCGCGCCGTACCGGTGGTTTGCCACCGCATTCATCGAATTCTTCCGAGGCATCCCCGCAATCCTGGTGCTGTTGGCATTCGGATTTGGCTTGCCTCAAGCTTTCGGAACAACGTGGCCTCAGCCGGTGAACGTGATGTTCGCCTTGGGACTGGTTTCCGCGGCCTACATCGCTGAAACCCTGCGCGCCGGTTTGCAGGCCGTTCCCAAGGGCCAAACGGAAGCGGCTCGCTCCCTGGGCATGCCAGCATGGCGCGCCATGGTCACCATTGTCATCCCGCAGGCTTTCAAGATCGTCCTGCCTCCGATGACCAATGAAATCATCTTGCTGACCAAGGACACTTCCTTGGCCTTCATCCTCGGCGCGGCCGCCGCCCAGTACGAGATGACCAAATTCGGCCGCGATGGCATTTCCCAGCTGGATGCAGGCATCACCCCGCTGGTCGTGGCTGGCCTGTTCTACCTGGTGATCACCATCCCGCTGAGCCTGGTAGCCCGCAAATTCGAATCCCGCGCGGCGAAGACCAAGCGATAGTTAGGACTTGAGAATGTCGACTGACACTAATCAACTTTCGGTTCATGCCGCTGGCGTGGAAATCACCGGACTGCGCAAATCCTACGGCGATAACGAGGTGCTCAAGGGCATCGACCTGAACGTCAAGCCCGGCGAGGTAGTTTGCCTCATCGGCCCCTCGGGCTCAGGCAAGTCCACCCTGCTGCGCTGCGTAAATCTGCTGGAAAAGCCCAATGGCGGAACCATCACGGTCGGCGGCTTTGCGGTCACCGACCCGGAGGTGAATCTGGATAAGATGCGCCAGCAAGTGGGCATGGTCTTCCAGCAGTTCAACCTCTTCCCGCACCTGACGGTGCTGGAGAACTGCACGGTTTCCCCGATCAAGGTGCTCAAGCGCAAGAAGGCCGACGCGGAGAAAGTCGCGCTGGGACACCTGGCGCGAGTCGGACTAGGCGATTTCGGAGATCGCTACCCTGATCAGCTTTCCGGCGGCCAGCAGCAGCGCGTGGCCATCGCCCGCGCCCTGTCGATGGAACCAACCCTGATGCTCTTCGACGAGCCCACCAGCGCGTTGGATCCTGAAACCGTCGGCGAGGTACTGGCCATCATGAAGAATCTGGCCAAGGCCGGTATGACCATGCTGGTGGTGACGCACGAGATGGCATTCGCCAAGGAAGTGGCGGACAGGGTGTTCTTCATGGACGGCGGCGTCGTGGTGGAAGAAGGCAAGGCAGCGGATGTCATTGGCAATCCGCAGCAGCCAAGGACCCAGGACTTCCTGCGCCGCGTCTTGGATCCGACCCACGTCGATATCTAGGCAAAGTTAATACAATTCATCCCTTGCACCGGGTTCCGCCAGGTCCTCGCTGCAAGGGATGAATTGTTTCTGCAGTCAATCAAAGAGTCACAATCCGGGCCAGGACAGCTGCCCGATCCTGTGATTGAGCTCCTGGCCATCTGCCCGCAGGTGATCCCTCGACGCGGGTACCTCGATCAAGCGCAGCCTGGCTCCCCCGGTTTGCTCCAGCAGGTTTTTCAGCTCAGCTTTTGTCGTGGCGCGTTCATACTGCCACCCATAGGCCTTGGCCAGGCACTGAATATCAAATTGCTGCGGTGTGGCGAATAGGCGCTCCACGGCGTCGGCATAACGCCCGGAACCATCAACTGCTCCGTGCTCCAATGTGGAGAAGATGGCGCCGCCGGCGTCGTTGTACACCACCACGTCCAGTTGCGGCTGCGGCTCTCCCGGAGTCCACGACAGCGCGCTGGCGTCATGGGCGAAGGTAATGTCGCCCATCACTGCCACGGTCCGCCGCCCGCTTCCAACGGCCAGTCCCAGCGCGGTGGAGATTGTTCCGTCGATGCCGGCCAAACCGCGATTGGCGTACACTGTGGCCTGATCAGCGGCACCCGGGCGGGCAGCCAGGTCGAAATCGCGAACGATATTTGAGGAGCCCAGCAGGAGCACGTCGGGTTGGCGCTCCCAGATCGCTTCGGCAACGTCAAGTCCGTTGATAGCGCCGTCTCGCTTCAAATCGCCGCGAAGGCCCTGGGCCCGGGCATCAAGTTCTTGCCAAGCCGCCAGCCAGCCGCTTGGTGCGGTTCCTGCGAATTCCTGAAGCTCATTCCACTGGCTGATCGGGGTTTCGCGGCGGCGGCCAGCCTCGTACCACGCCACAGGCGCAGGCTGCCAGATGGCGGATTGGATTTTCGGATCGGCCAAGAGCTTTGCAACAGGGCGGCTGAGGGTTGGGCGGCCGAAGAGCACAACCCGTTCAATGCGTTGCGCGCCGACAGCGATCAGCGGGCGGTAGTGGGTGATGGCATGAGCCGAGAACCGGGCATTGGAGGACGGCTCGGCGAACAGCGGCAGGCCCAATTCCTGGGCGAACGCCTGCGCCTGCGCCCCCGCCCCGTGTCCAGCCACCACGACGGTTCGCCGGAGGGGCAGGCCTGCGGCCAGCGCTGGCGCAGCCGCGGATAGCGCATCGCCGGCGGCAGGCCAGAGGCCTGGCTGGATCCGGGCCCAGTACTGGTGCCCAATGCTCTCATTTTCTGCCGGAATGAGCGGATCCCGGAATTGCAGATTCAGTTGGACCGGGCCAGCGGGGAACAGCCCGGTGCCCTGCAATGCTTCCAGCGCTTGTTCAACGCAGGTGCCGGCCTGGTGACCGGCAGGCACGTTGAGCGCGACGCGCACGTGGTCGCCGAAAAGCGCCTTTTGCTTTGTGCTCTGGCTGGCCCCGGTCCCATGCAATTCATCCGGGCGGTCTGCCGAAAGAACGAGCAGTGGCGTGGAAGTGTGGTTGGCTTCCATCACCGCCGGAAGCATCTGGCCGATGGCCGTGCCGCTGGTGGCTGCAAGGGCTACCGGCGTTGCGGTGCTTTGCGCCAGGCCCAGGGCCATAAAAGCCGCCGAACGTTCATCGATTCGCACATGGACCCTGAGCAGCCCAGCAAATTCAGCTTCCGCCGCGGCATAGGCCAGTGGCGCACTGCGCGAGCCGGGAGAAATGACCAGGTCCCGGATACCCGCTTGAATCAGAGTGCCGAGCACCGCACGAGCCGTGGTGATGGCCAATTGCTGATCTGGTTGCTGCAATCCCACGCGGTGTGGCTCCTTCGATTCCTATGCTGCGGCAGTTCTCCCAGTCTATGCCTTGGCACCGGTTCACGTGGTACGACGATGCGCAAAGGCGCCAGGGCGATCGGTGTTCCGATCGTCCTGGCGCCTCAGGGCCAAAGAAGCTGCAGGCTACTTGTTCTTGCCCTTGCCCTTGCCATGCCCCTTGCCCGGGTGCGAGTCTTCCTTGAAGACCTGCACCACGCTTGGACGCGGACCATAGAACTGGCCCGCCGAAGCAGCAGCCGAGTTGGCGAGGTAGTCCGGGAACAGCGACGTTGGTGCAGCGTAGGTTCCGCCTTCACCCGGGTGCTGGACCGAGACGAATACCGAGTTGTCCCTGTCGTGGATCAGCGGGCCACAGGTCTCCGCGCCGGTTGGCACGGCGAGGAACTGCTCGACTCGGCCACGGTCCTTGCCGGTCAGGGTGACCTTGTGCAGGGCATCCGAATATCCGATGGTGCTTGGAGCGCCGTCAGTGGAGATCCACAGGTTGCCCTTCGAGTCGAACGCCAGGTTATCCGGGCAGGAAATTGGCGAGACCTTGTCGGTGGGGTAACCGGAGAAGTAGGTGGAACCGTTGACCTTGGGATCACCGGCGACCAGCAGGATGTTCCAGGTGAACTTGGTACTGGTTGCGTCGTTGCCGGCTTCGGTCAGTTCAACGATGTGGCCATCGCGGTTGGAGATGCGCGGGTTCGGCTCGGTGGCGCCTTCCTTGCCAGCCTTGCCGCGGTCCGAGTTGTTGGTCAGGGCCACGTAGAGCTTGCCGGAGATCGGGCTTGGCTCGACGTCTTCCGGGCGGTCCATCTTGGTTGCGCCCACCTTGTCAGCGGCCAGTCGGGTGTAGACCAGAACCTCTTCCACGCTCATGCCGTCGACCATGGAGGCACCGCCCTTGACCAGCGGCAGCCAGGTGCCGGCGCCGTCGAAAGCGCCGTCGGATGGAACTTGGCCGCTGCCGTCGATTTCGCTTGCTGGCGAGTTGCCGTTGAACTGCGCGACGTACAGGTCGCCCTCGGAGAGCAGCTTCATGTTCTGCTGGCGGTCGTGCTTGGAATAGGTGCCCTTGGAGACAAACTTGTACAGGTACTCGAAGCGCGAGTCATCACCCGAGTAGGCCACGGCCTTGCCGTTCTTGGCGATGCGCACATTGGCGCCCTCGTGCTTGAAGCGTCCCAGGCTGGTGTGCTTGACCGGGGTGGACTTGGGATCCTGCGGATCGATCTCGATGACCCAGCCGAAGCGGTTTGCCTCGTTTTCGTAGCCTTCGTTGCCCAGGCCAAAGCGCGGATCGGTGTCTTCCCAGCCGCGCTCGGTGGCGCCGGTGCCGATGCCGTAGCGCGCTTCCTCGGCGGTGCCCTTGCCGCTGAAGTACTGGTCAACGTTTTCTTCGCCGGAGAGAATGGTGCCCCATGGGGTGGTGCCGCCGGAGCAATTGTTCAAGGTGCCCAGGACCTTGGTTCCGGTCGGGTCGGCAACGGTCTTGAGCAGGTCGCTTCCGGATGCCGGACCGTCCAGCGTGAATTCAGTCTGCGCGGTAATGCGGCGGTTGCGCTCGCCGCCCTGGACGTAGCTCCACTTCTTGTCCTTCTTCTTGCGCTTGACCTCGACGACGCTGAAGCCGTGTGCGTTCATGGCGATGCGGCGGGCTTCATCCTTGTTCGCTTCGAACCAGGCAGCGTCAAACATCATGTCTTCGTTGGTGTATTCGTGGTTGGCTACCAGCACGCCGGTGCGGCCCGAGTACTTGTCAACGATGATGTCGAGGTAATCGCAGTTGTAGCCGAATTGTTCGGCCTGCTTGCGGGCGCTCTGCTTGGTGGCGTCGAATTGCGCGGTGTTTTTGAATAGCGGATCGCCCCAGCGGATGATGGCATTCCAGTCATATCCTTCAGGAACGCTGACGTTGTCTACCGATCGGGACACCGGCTCAATGGCGTCGAAGGACAAGTGGCCGCCGGCGTTGTTGCCGTTCTTCAGCGGCACCAAAGGCGCCGCGCTGGCTTCTTGCGCGCCAAAGAGCTGTGGCCCGACAACCAAGGCCGACGCACCGATTGCGCCAAGGCCCAGCATGCTGCGGCGGGAGAGCGACTTGTCGGCGATGTCTTTGAAGTAGCTGTTGGTCGAGGTATTGCAATCCGGCTTTACGCAGGCATCTCCACATTTGAAGTGGCAGGTTGCTGCGGACCGTCCGCCGCGGGTATGGCCTAGCATTGGCAAAAGGGTACGGGTTGGATTCATGATCCATCACTTCCTCGGTTGGGGCTCGCTGTCAGGGGAACGACGCGATATGAGGTTTTCACCCTGAAGTGTGCAAAATGCAACGCTCAAGTTAACTGCGGGGAAATAGATGGTTGTTGGAAACTAGGCTTTGACTAGTTGTTCGTAGCACTGCTCGACTCTTCGTAACCACCAGTCAACCCGCTGCTGCTCGGGGCGCAGCTGCTTCAGTTTTCGGGGATCGGCGTCGATGCGCCGCACCGGAAGATAACCTGCGGTGGCCAGCAGCGGTTCGGCGCAGACATCATCGGCAAAAAGGGTTCCGGTGGAGAGCCCGCAGGCATAAGGCAGCTCGGGCAGTGCGCTAGCCAGCGCAGCGGCCTGGGATAGGCCCACGGAGGTGTCCAAGGCGCTGGACACTACGACGTCGAGCTCCGCCTGTTGGGCAATGTCCAGGACGGCTCGGATTCCGCCCAGTGGCTGGGCTTTGATCACCATGAGGTCTGCGGCACCCAGCCGGGAGACTTCCAGCGGGTCGGTATGCTTGCGCACCGCTTCGTCGGCAGCAATTTTCAGGTCGATGCCTGCCGTGCGCAATTGCTCTCGCACCTCGGCCAAACCGGTGATGCCGGGCACCGGCTGTTCAGCGTATTGCAGATCGAATTCGCTCAGGGCCTTGAGCGCATGGACCGCCTGGCCGATATCCCAGCCCATATTGGCGTCCACCCGCAGCGCCGCCTGCGGATAGAGGCGACGGGCTTCTGCGACCCGGGCCAAGTCCTGCTCGAGGCCCTGGCCTTGTTCGGCGACCTTGATCTTGATGGTGTGCGGAGCATCGTACTTTTCCAGCACGGCCCCTACCTCGCTCGCCGCTACCGCGGGCAAGGTTGCGTTGACCGGAATGGTGGTGCGCAGCGGTTCGGGGAAAGGCTGGTACGCAGCTTCAATGCCAGCGGACAGCCAGCGCGACGCCTCGGCTGGGGCGTATTCGACAAAGGCCGAGAATTCGCCCCACCCTTCGGGGCCTTCGATGAGCAGTGCTTCCCGCTGGGTGATTCCCCTGAATTTAACGCGCATCGGGAGGCGGACCACGTAGCTATGTGCCAGCAAGTCAGCCAGCGGTGGAAGTTCAAAGCTCATGTTCCAAGCCTAGCGAGCGTGGCCATGGTTACAGTGTCATAGGCTGACGTTTGACGCAGAAATTGTGCAAGGCTAGAGATATGCCTCGACATTCAGCAGCCACGCGCCCACACCACATTCGGTGGTGGCTGGCCTTGCTGCTGCTGGTCTCCTTCTTCTGCATCGAGTATTTTTTCTTTGTCCACCTTCGCGCAGGACAGTGGGCCGATCAGGCTGGGTTCATGGCTTGGTCCCAATGGTGGCCGCGGACCGAATTATTGGATCCGGTCCGTGAATTCCTTGATCTGCTTCCGGTAATTTGCGGCGCGATTGCCGCGATTTTCCTGCTCTACCGGGTGATCAGGGATCGCCGGTTCCTTCGTGCGACGGTGGCGATTCTGGCCTGCGCCGCGGCATTGGCCACTACACAGTTGCTCAAGCATGAGGTCCTGGTCAGGCCGGATTTCAATTTTGGCACGACGGGCAATTCATTTCCCTCCGGGCACACCACCGCGGCGGCAGCGGCGATGGGCTTGATGTATGTCATTTCTCCGCCCAGGCTGCGACCTGTGGTCCAGCCAATCGCGTGGCTCTTTGCCACGATCACCGGTGTGGCCACTTTGGTGTGCGGTTGGCATCGGCCCAGCGACATCGCTGCCGGCTTCCTGGTGTCGGCCTTCTGGATGGTGCTGGCCAGCGCGGTCTTGCAACGCATCCAGCCGCTGAGCCACGAGGTGCGCAAGACCAGCTGGTCCAGGAGCGTCGGAGCAGCCAGCATCATCGTCTGGGCCATCATCATTGGCCTGTCATTTTTCCTGCCGCACCCGCATATCCAGAAGATTCCCGATGATTTGCAACTGGTTTACGCGTGCCTTGGAATCTTCCACGTCATTGCGGCCTCGCTGATCTCGTCGCTGGCCTTGCGCTCCGTGGTGATCGGGCCGATGCGAACCTTCCAGAAGTAAACGCCTCTGAGGCCGCCGGCAAAGGAACTAGCAGGATCCGTTCTTCTGCATGAGCGCGTTCAGCTGCTCTGCGCCACGCTGGGAATTCGGAACGGTCACGGCAAATCTCGATGAATTCTTCAGCTCGAAGGCCAAGCCCTCATGACGCCGCAGCACCACGGCCGATCCGCCAGGAAAGAAGCGCCAGCCCCATCCGCCCCACGCCATGGGGTCGATTTCGGTGCTGGTCACCGATTGGATTTCCCCGGGCCTGATGGTGCGCAAAGGAAAGCCAAAGATGGCCGAAGCCACCCGAATGCGCTGTTCAGTGATGGTCACCCGGATCAAGCACAGTCCAAAGGTCAGCGGGGTAATCACCAGGCAAGTTGCCAGGCCGATCATGGCTGCGGTCCATTCCTTCGCCCCTGGACGCATCGAGATTTCGAGGAGCATGAAAACTCCTGCTCCTGCAACGACAATCCCGAGCACCCACAGCCACCAAGGGGCCTTCATGGTTTCACTGAATTCAGTGCCGTCCGCACCCTGGGTGCCTGGAGGCGCGGGCGCCGCGAGTCCTTGGCCCCGGTTGATTCGCGCCTGTCGCTCTTCTTGCACTTGCTTCGAATAGGACTGGTACACGCCGCAAATCCATAGGGGAACAAGGGACACCAACGTGCAGGCCGCCATGGGGAGCATCCAGATGCCGATGACGGCAGTCTGAGGTGTTTCTGCAAGCGCGGTTGGAACCACCGAGCCGATGAAGACCCCTGCGGTGGTCCACGAAAGAAGGGAACCAATAAAGAGCAGGGCCAGCAACAAGGCCGGCTTGCGGCGTTGAGCCAATGAGCTCAACCCGATGATGGCTCCTGCGATACTCAGACCAATGGACACGGGAACAAGTACTCCAGTGCGGGTAAATCCGTCTGGGTAGGTGGATGACCAGTGCGTAGCGGTGATGTCTGGCAATCGATTGGCCAATGGGAGGTAGATGCCCAGGACGATGATCACCGGAAGGATCAAAAGAACATATAACCACGGCCGGTTCTTCACTGTCTGGATAACCATCCTCGTCCCATCCCTTATCCCAGTTGATCGACGCCCACTCCGGCGGAGCCACTGGCCCCGCGGAACTGTTCCCACCATGCAAACTAATGCCCATCCTGCCCTATCAACACTAACTTGACATGCTAATAAATGATCAATCAATACTGAAATATCAGCAAAAAGGATGATGCCCGCCAAACCTCAAGGGTTCGACGGGCATCATTAGCACCGCTACGGCAAGCAGCTCCATGCCGTAGCGGCTACAACGTCGCCAGGGCCCGCTTCGGGTCGGTCATCGCATCGGCAACGTAGCGCAGGAACCCTGCAGCAGTGCCGCCGTCACAGACCCGATGATCAAAGCTCAGCGTCAATTCGCAGATGGAACGGACCTTGAGCCGCCCGTTGACAACCCATGGTTTGTCGATGATGCGCCCCAGGCCAAGAATGGCGGCCTCAGGATAATTGATGATCGCGGCCGAACCGTCGACGTTGAAGACACCATAGTTATTGATCGTGAAGGTACTGCCCGAAAGGTCAGCCACACCCGCTTTGCCATCTCGGGCCACCGATGCCAGGCGCGCGAACTCGGCCGAAAGCTCCTGGGCATTGAGCTTATGGGCCCCTCGCACATTCGGCACCACCAGGCCGCGCTCGGTCTGCGCAGCAAAGCCAAGATTGACTCCCTCGAAGAGGGTATGGCGCAGGGAGCCGTCAGATTCGACCTCGATGCGGCTATTGAGTTCAGGGAAGCGGTGCAGCCCAGCCACGGCAAAGCGCGAAATCAACGCCATGACACTCGGTGCTTGGCCCTCGGCTTCCTTGATCTTGGAGCGCAGCTTCAACAACTTCGTGACATCCACATCGACCCACACGGTGGCCTCTGGGATCTCTCGACGAGAAGTGCTCATGGCGTTCGCAATGGTCTTTCGAACACCAGCGAGCAGCTCGGAGGAAGCCACAGGCAAGCCCGTGCGCGAATCCTTGTCCCCAACGGCAGCCGCCTGCCCGGTTTTTGCTGCCGTCGCCGTCGAGGCTTGCGGCGAGCCAAGGGCCAACGAAGCGCTGGCAGACGGTTCTTGAACTGGACGAGCTAGTGCGGCTTCAACATCGGAGCGCAGGATCAGCCCCTGCGGGCCGCTGCCCTTCACCGAGGAGATATCAAGTGAATTCTCGCGCGCCAGCTTGCGCACCAGCGGATTGATCACGCGAACCGCTTCTCGCGCTTCCTGGACTGCGACCGAATCTCCAGCACCCATGACCCGCGGCTTGCGCCGGCGGCTGGTCTTGCGCTGGGCCGAACCGGTGCCGTAGCCAATCAGGACATTGCCGCTGCCCTCGTCCTCTTCAGAATCCTGTGCGGCATGGCCCGCCGGCACCTGGGTTCCGGCCAGCTCTTCTTCCCGGTAGGACTGCGCGCGCTCGCCGTTGGACTCTGGCGCAGCAGCTGCCTCTTCCCCACCGGTATTCACGGAGATGAACGGCTCGTCCACCAGCATCATCTGGCCCGCTTCACCATGCAAGGTCGAGACGACGCCTTCGTAGGGACACGGGATCTCCACGAGGGACTTAGCCGTTTCCACTTCCGCAATCGGCTGATCCACCGCGACAATATCGCCGGCGGCAACCATCCAGCGCACGAGTTCCGCCTCGGTCAGTCCTTCGCCAAGGTCTGGCAATAAGAAGGTCTTGACAGTCATTTATGCCTCCCACTGAAGTTGATCGACGGCATCGAGGATGCGTTCGGCGCTGGGCAGATGGAACTTTTCCAGGGTTGGCGCTGGATATGGAATATCAAAGCCGGTCACCCGCAATACCGGCGCTGCCAGTGAATGGAAACAACGCTCCTGCACACGGGCAACGATTTCGCTGGCTACCGAAGCAAATCCCTGGGCTTCGGCCACCACGATGGCCCGACCGGTTTTGCGCACCGAAGCGCACACCGTCTCGTCATCAAAGGGAACGATGCTGCGCACGTCGATCACTTCCAGGTTGATGCCTTCTTCGGCGGCCATCTTGGCCGCCTCCAATGCGGTTGAGACGCTCGGCCCGTAGGTGATCAACGTGGCGTCGCTGCCGGCGCGAGCGATTCGTGCGCGGCCTTCAGTCGGTGCGCTCTTTTTTGCCTCGTACTCTTGAGCCAGCTGTTCTAGGTCCACCTGCTCCTTGGACCAGTACAGCTTCTTTGGCTCGAAGAAGACCACCGGATCATCCGAGTCAATGGCTTCACGCAGCATCAGGTAGGCGTCTTCCACGCAAGAGGGCGTGAATACTTTCAGGCCAGGCGTGTGGGCGTAGTAGCCTTCCGAGGAATCGCAGTGGTGCTCGACGCCGCCTACGCCGCCGGCGTAGGGAATGCGAATCACCATCGGCAGCGACAGCTTGCCCTGGGTGCGGTTGCGCATCTTGGCCACATGCGAAGCGACCTGCTCGAAGGCTGGATAGGCAAAAGCATCAAACTGCATTTCGATGACTGGGCGCATGCCGTTGATGGCCATGCCAACCGCCATGCCGACGATGCCTGATTCAGCCAACGGGGTGTCAAAACAGCGCTCGGCTCCGAAGCGGGCGGTCAGGCCATCGGTGATGCGGAAGACGCCACCGAGGGTTCCCACGTCCTCGCCAAAAATAACGACGGATTCATCAGCAACAAGCCCGTCGGCGAGCGCGGTGTTCAGGGCCTTGCCGAAGGTCACCGGCTGGTTTTCGCTGGCGGCTTTGGCAGCAGCACGTGCGGTAGCGGCACTCACGTTGGGGTTGACGCGCGATGTCGTGGCGGTCATCTTAGGCCTCCTCGCGGTCTAGTTCGTCAGCAAGCAGTGCCTGCTGCTCGGCGAGCTGGGTGCTCTTGGTGGAATAAACATGTTCAAAGAGTTCGCGCGGATCCGTGTTGGCGTCCTGGTTCATGCCATCGCGCAGGGTCTTGGCCACGGCTTCGGCATCCTCGGCGATCTTGGCAACCACCTGATCGGTCAGCAGCCCGGCGTCGTCGAGATACGCCTTCATTCGCGTGACGGGGTCCTTTGCGATCCAGGCCTGCACCTCGGAGTCCTCGCGGTAGCGCTTGTCATCATCGGCGTTGGTGTGCGCCTGCATGCGGTAGGTATGGGCTTCAATCAGCAGCGGCCCATTGCCTTCGCGGGCCATGCGCACCGCACGGGTCATGATGGCCATCAAGGCCATCAGGTCATTTCCATCCACGCGCTCGCCGGCCATGCCATAGCCCACTGCCTTGTGAGCCAGCGACGGGGCGGCGCTCTGGTGCGAAAGCGGAACGGAGATGGCGTACTTGTTGTTCTGCACGAAGAAGATCACCGGCAGATTGAATACTGCAGCGAAGTTGAGCGCTTCGTGGAAATCGCCTTCGCTGGTGGCGCCGTCGCCGCACATGGCGACCACCACGGTGTTTTCACCGCGCAGCTTGGCCGCGTGGGCAACGCCAACTGCATGCAGCAGCTGGGTGGTCAGCGGCGTGGACATCGGAGCGCATTTGTAGGCCTTGGGGTCATAGCCGCAGTGCCATTCGCCGCGGAAGCTGGTCATGACTTCCATCGGGGCTACGCCCTTGGTTAGCACGGCTACGGTGTCGCGATAGGTCGGGAAGAGCCAGTCGTTTTCTTCCAGGCAGAGCGCAGCGGCGATCTGGCAGGCCTCCTGGCCATGGCTTGATGGGTACACGGCCATGCGTCCCTGGCGAACCAGCGCGGAGTTCTGGTCATTGACTCGGCGGCCGGTAACCAGCGCAGCGTAGGCTTCCATGAGCCGCGCAGGACTTGGCAGTGGATACTCGTGCCCCGGTTCGGTGCCTTGCTCGCTCTCCGGGCGAAGCGATCCATCCGGGTTCAAGAGGTTGATCATGTGCCGTGCTGGCAGCATGTAATCTTCAGGGCTAATGCCGAACTTCTTGCTGACTTCAGACATGCGATCCGAGGTAGCTTCTGCGCTCATGTTCTCCCGCCTTCCGTACTTTGGGCTCAGTCCATGGGCGCACGCCCTTGTGACTCAGTTCACCTAAACATCATTTGCAATCAATTATGCGTAGCGATTGCATTCTGTATCCACTCAAGCCAAGAATCGTGGAAAGTTGCGATTCAGATACGTATACTTGTAGACGAAATGTTTCAATAAAATGTGTTTGGCGTGGAGATGTCAGACACATTGAAAAGGAGAGTCATGGCCGCGGAAGCGGAGCTGAAACTTGATGAGGTTGACCGTGCCATTC
The DNA here is from genome assembly GCF_015524875.1 of Glutamicibacter sp. FBE19. Taxonomy (NCBI): domain Bacteria; kingdom Bacillati; phylum Actinomycetota; class Actinomycetes; order Micrococcales; family Micrococcaceae; genus Glutamicibacter; species Glutamicibacter sp. FBE19. The sequence goes on from NZ_JACKQN010000011.1 coordinate 118,238, forward strand.
TGGCGGAACTGACCAAGGACGGACGCCAGTCGGTAACAACGGTTGCCCAGAAGGTCCATGTGTCGCGCGCCCATGCCTATTCACGCATCGCCAAGCTGCAAGAAGCCGGCGTGATCACGCGTTATACAGCAGTCATTGACCCGGTCAAGGCAGGGCTCAAGGCCAGCGCCTATGTCACCCTGAAACTTCGCCAGCATTCATGGAGGGAACTGCGAGATCATCTTGCATCCATTCCCGAAGTTCAGCACATTGGCCTGGTCGGAGGAAACTTTGATGTGATTCTTCTGGTGCGCGCCAAGGACAATCTGGATTTGCGCCGTGTGGTTTTCGAGGAACTGCAGGCGTTGCCCACGGTGCTCGATACCCAGACCCATCTGATCTTCGAGGACACCGACACCCGCTAAGGCCTGGGACCCGGCCATCGGGCCAAAGCGCACAGAAGACAAGAAGCTGCTCCCTGGAGCCACCGGTTCGAAGAGAACCAGCGGCCAGGGAGCAGCTTCTTGTTTCAAGCAGGAATAAGCCCGCCAGGCATTACTCCTTGCCGAAGAATACCGGCGGCCGTTTCTCCTGGAAGGATTTGAATCCTTCGGCATAATCAGGCGTATCGCACAAAGCGGCCTGGGCACGATTTTCATTGCTCATTGAAGCCCAGAGCCCTGCTCGCTGGTCCCGGACTTCTTGCACTAATTGCTTGGACGCGACAAATGCTTGGGTGGCGCCTTGGGCAACTCTTTCAATCAAGGCCTCGCTGCGGCTCGCCAATTCTTCGGCAGGAAACGCGCGGGAGAACAATCCCGAGCGCACGGCCTCGGCCCCCGAAATCAATTCGGCCGTGTAGATCATGTCCAAGGTGCGGTGGGCCCCGAGGCGTTCAGTGAACAACCAATGCCCTCCGGAATCCAGTGTCGCGCCAAGATTGGCAAAGGGGGAACCGATCTTGGCGTTCTCCGCAACATAGACCACGTCGGTAGCGATCGCCAGGCCCAGCCCAACTCCCAGGCACGCTCCCTGGACCAGGGCGAAGGTTGGTGCCGGGAAATTGGACATCTTTTCCAGCAAAGGCTGCACCTTGCCTTCGAGGTAGCCGATGACATCATCATCGGCCGGATCCACCTTGGAGATATCACGTCCCGCACAGAATCCCCTTCCCTGGCCGGTCAGCACCAACGCACGGACCGTGCCATCGGCGACGCCAGCAGCCGCAGTGTCATAAGCCTGCGACAGCTCGGCCAAGGCTTGCTCATCCAAGGAGTTCATCTTCTGCGGCGCATTGAGCACAACGCGCGCTACCGAATCGGCAATCGTCAGTTCGATCATGGTTGCTCCCTGTTTTCCTATGCGTCGAAATCGACGGTCAGCTTGTCGCTGGTCGGGTGCGACTGGCAGGTCAGCACGTAGCCTGCTTCAACTTCTTCTGGTTCCAGTGCATAGTTTTCCGCCATCGTCACCGAACCGCAGGTCACCTTGGCTCGACAAGTGCCGCAGACTCCGCCGGCACAAGCGAATGGCACATCCGGGCGGACCCGCAATGCGGCGTTCAGGACCGTTTCGTTGGCACGGGCCGGGGATTTGACCTCGCCCTTGAGGCCGTCGAGGTTGAAGCTGATCTCATAGCTTTCCTCGTTTTCGTCCACGATCACCGGACGCCCGATGTGGCCTTGCGGCTTATTCGGTTCGCCCGTGCTGAACAGCTCGAAGCGGACCCTGTCGGCGGGGACCTCAAGGGCGGTGAGCTGGTCCCGGACCAGCTGGACCAGTTCGAAGGGGCCGCAGAGGAACCATTCATCGACCGTTGGGGCCTGGACAACATTGGTCAGCAGCGCTGTCAGCTTCTGCGCGTCAATTCGCCCCGAGAGCAGTGGTGAAATCCGCTGTTCCCGGCTCAGCACATGGTGCAGGGCCAATCGTGCTGGATAGCGGTCCTTGAGGTCCGCCAGCTCTTCGAGGAACATGACGTCCATGGCGGCTTTGTTGGCATAGATCAAGTCAAAGCGGCTATGGTCGTTGGCTTCAAGAATCGTGCGGGCAATGGCCAGGACCGGGGTGATCCCCGAGCCAGCTGCAACCGCGACAAAACGATCTTGGCTGGTCGTATTGATCTTCGACGGATCGTTGATTTCGGTGAGCTTGTGCTTGGAAATGAAGGCGCCGGCCGGGCTCATCACGTCGATTTGATCGCCGGCGGCCAGTTCTTCATTGGCCCATGTGGAGAATAATCCGCCCAGGTCCCGCTTAATGGCAACCTTGATCTCATCGCCGGTCGGGGCCGCACAGATCGAATAGGAACGGCGCAGCTCGACGAGCTCGCCCTCTGTGTTGGGCAGTTCCTTGCGCAGGGCCACGTACTGGCCTGCTACATAATCGTATTCTTCGCTGAGCGCCTCGGGAATGGCGAAGGTGACCTCGATGGAATCCTTGGTCAGCCGACGCACGTTGGAGACGGTGAGCCGATGGAACGAAGCCCTGCGGCGGGTGGAAGTTTGTGGTTCGGTCATGAGAGCACCTTGAAGTAGTCGAAAGGTTCCAAGCAGTCTTTGCAGGTGTAGAGCGCTTTGCAGGAAGTGGAGGCGAAACGCGCCAGTTCACGGGTATTCAGCGAGTGGCAGCGGGGGCATTTCACGCTCATTCCCAGCGTGATGCGACCGGCATGGCCTCGTCCGGTAGGCGGGGCGATGCCGTACTCCTCGAGCTTTTTCTTGCCTTCATCGGTCATCCAGTCGGTAGACCAGGCTGGCGCCAGCACCAGCTTGATATCGACCTTCCCATAGCCGGCTTGCTTGAATGCCTGGTACAGATCTTCGCTGATGACGTCCATCGCCGGGCATCCGGAGTACGTTGGCGTGATGACAATCTGCACCGCGCCATCGTCGTCGAGATTCACCTCGCGCAGAATCCCGAGGTCGGCAATGGACAGCACGGGAATTTCCGGGTCATTGACCTTCGCTGCGATGGCGAACAACTCTTTGGCGTCAGCGATCAGTTTGCTCAAGACTGCTCCCCCTAACGGGCTTAATGTGTGGTTACCAGCTGGCGCCGGGATGCTTGCGGGCCAGTACTTGCATTTCAGCTAGCAGATAGCCAAGGTGTTCGGAGTGCTCGCCCCGGCGGCCATGGGCCATGGCTTGTCCGGTGGCCGGAATCTCCAAACCTGCTTCGGCTAGTACTGCGGAGATCTCTTCCTGCCAAGCTTCGCGCAAGGTTGAAGGAAGTACGGCGATTGATTCCAGATTCTGATGGACTGCTTCGTCGCGGAACATCTCATCAACATAGGGCCAGAGGATTTCCAGGGCGTGGCGCATTTTCTCGGCTGATTCCTTGGTTCCCTGCCCCAGGCGAATGGTCCACTGGATGGCGTGGTCACGGTGGTAATCCACTTCCTTGACCGCCTTGGCGGCGATGGCTGCCAAGGTTTCGTCTTGGGAGGTGGCCAGCTTCTGGTAGAGCAGGTGCTGGAAAATCGAGACGATCAGCTGCCGGACAATGGTGACACCGAAATGCCCGTTGGGCTGTTCAACGATCCACAGCGAGGTGAATTCCTCCTCCTCGCGCCAATAGGCCAAATCATCTTCGGTCTTGTCCCATGCCAATCCCGCATAGGTCAAGAAGGACCGGGCATGCCCGAGGACGTCCAAGGCAATGTTGCCCAGGGCAACGTCCTCTTCCAGCTCGGGGGCGCGCGAAATCCAGTTTGCCAGGCGCTGGGCCAGGATCAGCGCGTCATCACCGAGCGTGAGCGCATATTGCGCGACGTCCTCGCCAGGTGCGATGCCGTCCACGGCGATGTCTTCTGGGCGAAGCGCGTTGCCGGGGGTGACTCGGGTGGCCGAGGCCAGCGCGTCGCCGAAGCTGTCCAGCGCAGCATCCAATTCGTCGTGCTTCACAGGTGCTTCACCCCTTCGCTGGCCTTGTAGTACGTGGCATGCCGGTAGTCTTTGCCCTGGGGAGATTCAAAGAAGGAATCCTTCTCGTCGGGATCAGAGCTGATGATGTCGGTGGACTTCACAACCCAGAGGGAAACGCCCTCGTTGCGGCGGGTGTAGAGGTCGCGGGCATTGCGCACGGCCATTTGGGCATCGGGTGCGTGCAGGGACCCGGCGTGCACGTGCGAGAGGCCTCGGGAAGAACGGACAAATACTTCCCACAGGGGCCAATTGTTCTGCTGGCTCATATTAGGCGACCTCGCTCTGTGCTTGTTTTGCGGCATATGCCGATGCGGCTTCTCGGACCCATGCGCCCTCTCGGTGCGCTTCGCGGCGGCGTTCCAGGCGCTGGGAGTTGACCGGGCCGTTGCCCTTGATCACTTCCATGAATTCATCCCAGTTCAAATCCTTGTGGATCCACTGCTTCTTTTCTTCGTCAAAGCGCAGCTCCGGGTCAGGCAGGGTCATGCCCAATACCTTGACCTGTTCGGCGATCATCCCGACAAAGCGCTGGCGCAGTTCGTCGTTGGAGAATCTCTTGATCTTCCATGCCATCGACTGCTGGGAGTTTGGCGACTGGTCATCAGGCGGGCCGAACATCATCAGCGACGGCTCGTAAAAACGGTTGATGGCATCTTGTGCCATTTTCTTCTGTGCTGCAGTTCCCCTCGAAAGCGCAAGCAGGATTTCAAAGCCTTGGCGCTGGTGGAAGGATTCTTCCTTGCAGATGCGCACCATGGCACGGCCGTATGGTCCGTAGGATGCCCGGCACAGCGGGACCTGGTTAGCGATAGCAGCTCCGTCGACCAGCCAGCCGATGGCGCCCATATCGGCCCATGAACGGGCGGGGTAATTAAAAATCGAGGAGTACTTTGCCCGACCAGTCAGCAGTTGGTCGTTGAGCTCGTCGCGGCTGGTTCCCAGGGTTTCCGCCGCGGAGTACAGGTAGAGGCCATGACCCGCCTCGTCCTGCACCTTGGCCATCAGAATGGACTTGCGCTTCAACGATGGGGCGCGGCTGATCCAGTTGGCTTCAGGCTGCATGCCGATGATTTCCGAGTGAGCGTGCTGGGAGACCTGACGAGTCAGGGTCTTGCGGTAGGGCTCAGGCATCCAGTCGCGTGGCTCAACACGCGAGTCCTGATTAATCAAGGCATCAAAGCGCGCTTGCGACTGCTCTTCTTCGTAGCTCGGAACGGCGCTTAGTCCCGGTTCCTGCGGTGTGGTCGAAGCCATGGGTTCACCTCATCGATTACAAATTACATACTGACCGTTCGTTCAGTATGTCAGAGTGCGCTCCGTCACGTCAACACGAGATCTGCAGATACAGCAAAACCCCAAGGACTATTCCTTGGGGTTTGCCGCAAATGCTGCCGGCTAGGCGTTGATCAACCCGCGCCGAGCGGCCTTTCGGCCAACAAACAAGCGGTCCAGGGCCCAGCTTCCCGGTCCCATTAACGCAAGGGCCGCGGCACCGGCGCCAAGGGCGAGAACCAGCTCAAAGCCGCCATTGGCCACGAACACGCCGCTTTGGGCATGAACCATGGCGATGGCACCGACCATATCCAAGGCCAAGAGAACGCCGACGATTCGAGTGGCCAGGCCCAGGATGAGCGCCACGCCGCCAACAAGCTCCAGGGTTGCTACGACCGGGGCCACGAGGCTGGCTGCGGGAACCCCCATCTGGGTGAAGCTGGCAGTGGTGCCCTCAATGGTGAATTGCGAAAACTTCTGCCACCCATGGGCTGCGAAGAGAAAACCGATTGCCAGGCGCAGCACGAGCTGCGCGGAAGCAAGCAAGCGGGGATTGTTTTCCAGTGTGGTCATTATCTAGCTCCTAGGTAAGGACGTCCGTTCAGGGATTTTCCTGCTTGATTTCCTACTCCACACTATGTGGCACAAGTTGAAGCTTCAAGCACCTTGACGTTAAACGTCAGTAAGCTTGATCACGCAAAAAGCCGTGCCGCCCGAGGCCAGCAAAAGCTGGAACGGGCAGCACGGCTCAGGAACTAGCCTTGGCTCGAAGGCCTAGAGGACCTTCGACAGGAAGTCGCGGGTGCGCTCTTGCTGCGGGTTGCCGAAGAGCTGTTCAGGTTCGCCCTGCTCGCAGACCACGCCGTCAGCCATGAAGATCACCCGGTCGCCCACTTCGCGGGCAAAGCCCATTTCGTGGGTCACCAAGACCATGGTCATGCCGGATTCTGCCAGTTCCTTGATCACCTGCAGCACCTCGCCTACCATTTCGGGGTCAAGCGCGCTGGTTGCCTCGTCAAAGAGCATGATTCCAGGAGCCATGGCCAAGGCACGGGCAATGGCAACGCGCTGCTTCTGGCCGCCGGACAGGGACGACGGACGAGCATCGGCCTTGTCCTTGAGCCCGACTCGCTCCAGCAGCTCCAGCGCGCGTTCACGGCCCTGCGCCTTGTTCATCTTCTTCAGCTCAACTGGCGCGAGCATGATGTTCTCGGCAACCGACATATGCGGGAAGAGATTAAAGTGCTGGAACACCATGCCCACATGGCGGCGGACTTCATTGATGTCCACCTTGGGATCGGTGACGTCAAAGCCGTCAACGACGACCTTGCCCGAGGTAATATCCTCCAGCTTGTTCAGGCAACGCAACAGCGTGGACTTGCCCGAACCCGATGGACCGATCACGCATACTACTTCGCCCTCGCGGATGTCGATGTCAATGCCCTTCAGGACATTATTGGAGCCAAAGGATTTATGCAGGTCCTTGACCTCGATCTTCACCTGGGAGCTCTTTACAGTTTCCGCGCTCACTTGTTGAACCTCCGATCGGCGTAGTTAGCCAACTTGGTCAGGGCCATGATGGCAATGAAGTAAATGACACCTACGATGAGCAGGGTTTCGGTCACGCGGAAGTTCGCTGCGTAAATCTGCTGGCCTTGGTAGAGCAATTCGCCAAAGCCGATGGCCAACAGCAACGAGGAGTCCTTCAGGCTGATGATCAGCTGGTTGATCAATGATGGGGTCATCATCTTGAAAGCCTGGGGAACCACGACCTTCTGCATGGACTTGCCATAGCCCAGGCCCAGGGAGCGCGACGCTTCAAGCTGTCCCGGATCCACCGACTGGATGCCACCGCGAACGATTTCCGCAACGTATGCGCCGGCGTTGAGCGACAGTGTCAAGATACCGGCGGTCCACACCGAAATTTCCCAACCGGTCAGCTGCGGCAGGCCGAAGTAGAACATGAACGCCCAGAGCAGCAGCGGGGTGCCACGGAAAATATTCACGAACGTCGTGGCAATGCCGCGCAAGACAATGTTGTGCGAGATCTTCAGGAAGCCGAAGACCAGGCCAAGCACCATGGCAATTGCGAAGGAAATCGCCGTCACCAGCAAGGTGTGCCACAGGCCGGTCATCAGCGCAGGGAGGGACTTGGCTACCAGGTCGAAGAAGTTGCTTGGTACCGCGGCGCTGGGATCAGCAAGATACTCGTCGAGAATCTTCTGGTACTCGCCATTTGCCTTCAATTCGGCCAGGCCGTCATTAAACGCGGCCAGCAGGGCAGTATTTTCGCCCTTGTTCACGGCGAAGCCGTAGGAGCCGCCGGGCACCTTGTCGGTGACGGTCTTCAGGCCATTGCCCTGGGCAATGCCGTAGGCCAGCACGGGATAGTCATCAAACACCGCAACAGCCGAACCGGACTTCACCGACTCGTACATTGTTGCCGACTGGTCCAGCGACTTGACCTTGAATCCATATTCCTTGGAAATGGACTTGGCGTAGGACTCGCCTTCGGAGCCGGTCTTGGCTACAACCGTCTTCCCGTCCAGGTCGTCATAGCCCTTGATGTCCTCATCGTTCTTGGACACGGCCATCTGAACGCCGGACTCGAAGTAAGGCTCGGAGAAATCGTAGATTTCCTTGCGCTCGTCGGTGATCGACATGCCAGCGATCACGCCATCCACCTGGTTGGCCGACAAAGCAGCCAGGGCGGCGCTGAAGCCGAGGGAACGGACTTCAACCTTGAATCCCTGGTCTTCGGCAATTGCCTGCAGGATATCCATGTCGATACCGGTCAGTTCCCCATCCTTGCGGAATTCGAAGGGGGCGAAGGTGGTATCTGTACCAATTACGTAGGTCTGGCCTTCGACGCTCTCGCTGCCTTGGGCCATGGCCGACGGTGCGCCGACGACCAAGGCCATCAGGCCGATGGCCGCGGCCGCAACCCAACGCCTCAGGCGCCCGGTGCGGGCAACTCTTTGAATCTTTTCCACTGATGATCGCTTTCTCGTGCTGAAGGGCGAGTGGCCCAAGCTGCCGATAGGTTCCTATTCCAGCAAGCCTAAGCGCAATAAAGTCTAGCCGGAACCCTTGGCCCGTTGGCACCACGGGTTTTTCGCATTGGACTTGGCGGTTCTGTCCGCGCTGAGCATAGCTTGCGCCCATCAGTCCCCGCAGTGGGATTGAATAGGGATATGACTGATCCATCGTTGACCGCCAATCCCCCGCACGCCGCGCAGCGTCCGACCACCCGCAGCTTCCATGGCGATGATTTCATCGACAACTACGAGTGGCTTCGCGAGAAGTCCAGCTCCGAGGTCATCGAGCACCTGAAAGCCGAAAACGACTACACCGATGCAGTCACGGCCGACCAGCAGCCACTGCGCGATGACCTCTTCAACGAGATCAAATCCCGCACCGTGGAGACCGATTTGTCGGTCCCGGTCCGCCGGCGCGGATGGTGGTATTTCACGCGTTCCGCCGAAGGAAAGCCCTACACCGTGCAGTGCCGGGTCAAAGCCGCGGATTCCTCGGACCCGGTCGCCGATTGGACCCCGCCGGTGATCGATCCCAAGCAGCCGCTGCCCGACGAAGAAGTCTTGCTGGATGGCAATGCGCTTGCCGAGGGCAAGCCGTTCTTCTCGCTCGGCGGCATGGCATTGAACGAAGAAGGCAACCTGCTGGCCTACTGCGTAGATAATGCCGGCGACGAGCGCTTCACCCTGTACATCAAGGACTTGCGCACCGGGCAGTTATTGCCAGATGTCATTGACGGCGTGTTCTACGGCCTGGCTTTCTCCCCCGACTCCTCCACTGTGTTCTACACCGTCGTTGACGAGACCTGGCGTCCGAACCGGATTCTTGCCCACCGCCTTGGCACCGATGCTGCGCAGGACCAGCTGGTCTTTGAGGAAAATGATCCCGGAATGTGGCTCGGATTCGATCTGAGCCCCGATCGCAAGACCCTGATGATTTCCAGCGGCAACTCCGAGTACTCGGAAACCAGCATGCTGGATCTGACCCGTGATCAGGCGGAGGTGGCCTTGCTGGTTCCCCGCGGCCTGCGGGTGCTGCACGGAATCGACTTGATGCCAGGCACCGGGCAGGCCTTGATTACCCATGACTACCAGGCGCCAAACAACATGGTCTCGTTGGCGGCCTTGGACCAGCTGGGCCAGGATGCCAAGCCAGAGCAGTGGCAGACCGTGGTGGCTCATGAAAATACGACGAAGATCGAAGGCACCGCCTTGACCGGCTCGCACGTGATTCTTTCTGTGCGCCGCGATACCTGCGAACGAGTCCAGCTGATCCCGCTAGAAGGCTTGGGCACTGTAGAACAGGCCCCCGCGCTCGAACCGCAGTTTGAAGATGAGCTGTTCACCGCCTCTCCAACCTTCGCCGAACTCGATGCCCCGCTGATCCGCATCAGCTACACATCCGATTTCACGCCGGCGCGCGTCTACGACCTGTGGCTTCAAGACCAGTTGCTGGTGCTGCGCAAGCAGACTCCGGTCAATGGCTACGACGCCTCCAAGTACCTCTCCACTCGCGAATGGGCCACGGCAGCGGACGGAACCAGGATTCCGCTGACCATCATGCGCCGTTCGGACCTGGATACCTCCGTGCCCCAGCCGGTGCTGATCTACGGCTACGGTTCCTACGAAGCGTCCATGGATCCGGGCTTCGGCATCCCGCGCCTGAGCGTGCTGGATCGCGGCGTCGTATTCGTCATTGCGCATGTGCGCGGCGGTGGCGAACTGGGCCGCGACTGGTACCTGAAGGGAAAGAAGCTGCATAAGAAGAACACGTTCACCGATTTCATCGATTCCACCCGGCACCTGGTCGATTCGGGCCTGGCGGATCCGAAGCGCATCGTTGCCCTGGGCGGTTCTGCCGGCGGGCTGTTGATGGGCGCCATCGCGAATATGGCTCCGCAGCTGTACACGGCGGTCATTGCCCAGGTTCCATTTGTGGATGCGCTGACCTCGATCTTGGACCCCGATCTTCCGCTCTCCGCGTTGGAATGGGAAGAATGGGGCAATCCCATCGAAAGCAAGGAAGTCTATGACTACATGAAGTCATACTCGCCTTACGAGAATGTCACCGCCCAGGCCTATCCCAAGATCGCGGCGGTGACTTCGCTCAACGACACCCGCGTGCTGTACGTCGAGCCGGCCAAGTGGGTTGCCAAGCTCAGGGATCTGGGCACCGGAAATGCTCCGATCGTGCTCAAAACCGAGATGGACGGTGGCCACGGTGGCGCCTCGGGCCGCTATGAATCCTGGAAGTCGCGGGCTTGGGATTATGCCTTTGCCTTGGACGCCCTGGGCTGCACGAAGCTCATCTGATTTCTGCCACTGACCGGGAAGGGCGGCCATGCGCCATATCGACATCAAGGACTACCGCGGCGATTCGTCGGTGCGCCGGTTGCTGGTGCTGGCCGCCGATCCTGTCGGAGAACAAGGCCTGCAAGACCTCCTGGATGAATGCGAGAACCTCCTGGTACTCGCTCACTTCACCAAGGAGGGCGACGTTGCAGCGCTGGCAGCGTATCGGCACAGTGATCAGTATTCGCTGTGCCTGGAATATCTTGCCGTTCTCCCTGAATTCCAGCATCGCGGTTTGGGACGAGCGCTGCTCGAAGAACTTCGCGCCCTGCATGGCAAGAATCTGTGGGCCACCACGGATGATGACGCCATCGATTTTTACCGCGCCCTGGGCTGCGTGATCTCCAATTCGGCAGGAGATCCGCGCTGGCCCGGTGTTGCGCGATACTTGTGCACCTTGCCCTATTTGCCGCTGCTGTCCAGCCAGCCCAAGGAAGATCCGGAATATGAGCCCGTCGACGGGCAGCTGACCCGGGGAAATATTCGCATCGAGGAACCTTCGCCGAGCTGGCCACATCACTTCCAGGAACTCTGCGAGCAAATCAGCATGGCCCTGGGGCCTCAAGCGCTGGCCATTGAGCACACCGGTTCCACTTCGGTCCCGGGGCTTCCCGCCAAGCCCATCATTGATATCGCATTGCTGGTCCCCGATGCCAACGATGAATCGAGCTACGCTCCAGCGCTGCAGCAAGCAGGCTTGGTGTTTTGGCATCGCGAACCCGGTTGGTACGCGCACCGCATGTTCAAGCCGCCTGCCGCCAGTGGGCGCATGGACGCCAACGTCCATGTTTTCCCCGCAGGCAGCCCTGAGTATTTGCGCATGATGCTGTTCCGCGAGCACCTGAAACTGGATGCTGCTGACCGCCAGGCTTATGCGCAGATCAAGCGACAGGCAGCGGCGCAGTTGCTGGCCGAGCAGGGAGAGGATGCGCTGGTCATGGATTACAACCGCATCAAGGAACCCTTCATCCTCGAATTGCATCGAAAGCTCTTCGACCCTTAATCCCGGCATCTGCACTCCGCAATAGTTCGCCACTTGATGCCCGAAAACTTGACTTAGCTCACATTATGTTATTACCTAATGATCGTTCGGTAAATAAATGGGCGAAGGACAATGATGACCAACACACAGGTAGAAGAACCGGTACCCCACGCCATACTCCGCAATGACTATGCGACCCAATGGATGGGCATCAACGTCATCGAAGTTCGCGAAGGGCACGCTGTCATCAGCATGGAACTGCGCCCTGAAATGCTCAACGGATTCGGCATCGGGCACGGCGGAATGATCTTCGCCTTGGCCGACACGGCCTTCGCACTGAGCTGCAATCCAGCAGAAGGCTCCGATCAGAGCATCACCGTAGCCTCCGGAGCAGATATCAACTTCCTGCGGCCTGCAATTCCGGGACGAACACTCACCGCCACCGGCAAATTGGTCTCGCAACAAGGGCGTAGCGGGGTCTATGACATTACGGTGACCCAAGAATCAAGTGACGGCGCCTTGGAAGTGGTTGCCGAATTCCGTGGACGTTCCCGCACCGTCCCGAAGCCCAGCTAAAGGCCGCTCCCCCATTCACTTCTCACGAAAGTTTCAGCATGTCTCAGACACCCAGCCGCGATGCACTTCCGAATCCTCTCGATCCCGAAGAGACCATGAGCCGCGACCAGATCGAAGCCATCCAGCTTGAGCGGCTCAAGGAAACGCTGCACCACGCCTATGCGAATGTTCCGCACTACAAGGAAAAATACGACGCTGCCGGGGTCCATCCGGAGGATCTCAAGGAGCTTGGCGACCTTGCGCTCTTCCCATTCACGGACAAAGAGGACCTGCGCAAGACCTACCCCTTTGGCATGTTTGCCGTGCCCCAGCACGAGGTCTCCAGAATCCACGCCTCCTCCGGAACCACTGGAAAACCGACCGTTGTCGGCTACACCCAGCAGGACCTGGCGGACTGGGCGAAGCTCGGTGCGCGATGCCTTCGGCTTTCGGGAGTCAAGCCTGGCTGGAAGGTCCACAACGCCTATGGCTACGGCCTGTTCACTGGCGGTCTAGGCGCCCACGCCGCTGCCGAACGCCTGGGTGCCACGGTCATCCCGATGTCTGGCGGTCAAACCGATAAGCAGATTTCGCTGATCCAGGATTTTGCCCCGGACGCGATCCTTTGCACTCCCACCTACCTGCTGACTATCGGCGATGCCATGCAGCGCATGGGCCTTGACCCGCGCAGCACCTCGCTGAAGGTCGCAGTCCTCGGCGCAGAGCCATGGACCGAGGAGATGCGCCATGAGCTCGAAGAGATGTTCAACATCGATGCCTGCGACATCTATGGGCTCTCCGAAGTGATGGGGCCCGGCGTGGCCGGCGAATCAAATGAGCGCAAAGACGGCAGCCACATCTGGGAAGACCACTTCCGTCCAGAAATCATTGATGCCTTCGACTCCAGCAAGGTTCTGGGCGACGGCGAACATGGCGAGCTGGTATTCACCTCGTTGACCAAGCAGGCTCTGCCAATTATTCGCTACCGCACCCATGACCTGACTCGCCTCATGCCAGGCAGTGCCCGACCTGGCCACCGCCGCATGGGACGTATCACCGGACGCAGCGATGACATGATTATTCTTCGCGGGGTCAACCTCTTCCCGAGCCAGATCGAAGAGCTGATCCTCAAGGTTCCAGGCCTCTCCCCGCATTTCCAGCTTGTCCTCTCACGCCCAGGCCGGATGGACCAGTTGGCGGTGAAGGTGGAGCGCCGCACGGATGCGTCAGCCGAGCAGGCGCAACATGCCGGGAAGGAACTGGCGAAACTCATCAAGATCCATATTGGTTCATCCTGCGCCATCGATGTTGTTGAGCCCGAATCGCTAGAGCGATCCATGGGCAAGCTCAAGAGGATCTATGACCTGCGCAATCAGTAATACGCGCAGGGACATGGAATAATCGATTCATCATGGACACTACCGATACTGCCAGCCGCCCGGTGAAACGCGGGCGCCCCGGGTACGACCAAGACGCCGTATTGAGAATTGCCGTCGAGGCTTTTAACGAATATGGCTATGACGCGACCTCGATGGGCAAGCTTGCCGACCGCTTGGGCATCAGCAAGTCCGCGATTTATCATCATGTTCCGTCAAAGGAGGACTTGCTGCGGCTGGCGTTGGACGCGGCACTCATCCCCCTGGAAGCGGTCAACACCGAGGTGCGCGCGCACGCGGGCAGTGCCGATGAGCGCCTGGAATTTTTCCTGCGCTCGACGATCCGCATTTTGATCGAAAAGCGCCCCTATGTAACCCTGCTCTTGCGCTTGCGGGGCAATACCGAGCTCGAACGCCAGGCTTTGGAACGCCGCCGTGCGATGGACCGCCAGCTTGCCGAGCTGGTCACGGCCGCGCAAAGCGACGGCAAGCTTCGAGATGATCTTGAGCCGCGTTCCACCGCCCGCCTCCTGTTCGGAACAATTAATTCGATCGTGGACTGGTACCGCGTTGATGGACCGCTCGAAGCTTCGGCGCTGGAAGAACAGGCCGTCTCGCTGCTCTTCCACGGTTTGCACACGGAAGTGAAGTAGGCCAATATCGTATCCCTCGAATGAGGCTCCCTGCTTTCGGCAGGGAGCCTCATCGGGCATTGCTGGCATCATGAGCTCAGGTCTTGTGGCGCATCCAACCTTCTAGAATTCTTTGGCTCACAGGATTCACCGTTAGCATCGAAGGGGTGCCTTGTGCACCAGTCGTTGCCAATCGATCGAGTGAAGAGCACCGTGGATTCCATCTTAGAAACCCTGTTCATGGCTACTGCTGACAGCGGTAGTTCCTACGTTCAGATCCTGCTGTCTGCCGCTAGCATGCTGCTAGTTTTCGTCTCCGCAATCCTGCTTGCGCATCGCAATGATTTGGGCTGGTGGACCCTGATCCTCTCGGTTTTTGTCGGCCCGATGATTTCCGCGTTGCAGTTTGATCTCTTGGGGCTGATCTACGCAATCCCTCTGCTGGTGCTGCCGATTTTTGGCCTTTGGCGCTTTTCGCAATTCAAGCTCACCGGCAAGTTCAGCCGCGAGGTCACCGCGACGTCCATCACCGGCTGGTCAGCCGTCGGCATGATCGCGGGCTTGATCTTGCTTGTGGCCCTGCGCTTTGGCCCCTTCCTGTTCAACTCCGGCTTCCTGACCGCTACGCCGGAAGTCTGGGTCATGTACTTCGCTGACGCCGCTATTTTCGCTTCGTTCGTCATGATCGCCCGCGGCGTGCGTGAAGGCTGGCTGCTGCTGGCCCTTGCGGCCATTGCCGATCTGGTGATCTACTTCGTGATTTCGCCAATGCTTGGCATGCTTGGCCTCTACGTGTTCATTGCCCTGGCCGCAGCGTACGGCTTCTTCCTGTGGCGTACTTTGCCTGCGGCAGGGTCTGAGCCCGTGCAGATGGAGCTGGGTGAAGAAGAGCTTGCCTTGCAAAAAGCGAAGCAGGCCACGTTGGACAAGATGAACGCTGAAACCGAAAAATAACTGAAGACAACGTGTTCCCGCACCATCTTGGAGCGGGAACACTTTTTTGTTGCTAGTTGCGCCAGCTGTCAGCCAGGTTCAAGGATCCGTCGGCTTGCACGGTGGCGGTGCGGTTGCTCCCCGATTCCCATACGGCATGGCCGCCCTGGTCGTACTTGATGTACTTGTATTCAAACTGGGTCCCGGCAGGAAGATCTGCCGTTCCAGTCCAGCTGGGGTAGTTCGCCGGCGACAGCTGCACAGCCTTGGCAGGATCCCAGCTGCCTAGTTCTGGCTGGTTGCCAACTATGCGGATGTTCTGTCCCATCGTGGTCTCTGCGGTCACGGCCACGCTGACATCGGCGGTGTCTTCCACTGGATCCGGCGTTTGCGATCCGCCGCCGGAACCATCGGCAAGGGCTCCGATATGCAGTGCCACAGCGCCGTAGGCAGGCAGGGTGGCCGTGAATTTACCGTCCGCTCCCACCGTGATGGTCTTCGAACAGTCTCCTGCACCCACCACATCGCAGTAGGTTCCAGCCGCCAGGGTGCTGGTGTATTCGCGGGTGGTGGCTGCCCCGGTGTTGTTGATAGCTACAAAGCCCTTGTTCCCCCGCCCGTAGGCTATCTGGTTGCTTCCGTCATCCCACCATTTGCTCACCGCTGCGTCGCCCACAGCGTTGTTGAAGCCGACCATGCCGGTGATTTCATCTTGCCGCTGCTCACAAGTCCAGGACGAAGAATCGCAGTTCGCATTTGGCACCGAGGAATCGCCCGCTCCGGGAGCGCCAGCTTCCTTGTCGGTGAAGGTGAAGCCCGAGTAGACCGTGGGCGACCCATACGGCCAGGAGAGCATGAAGACGTTGGCCAGCAGGTACTTGGCACCCCACTTGTAGTTCATGGATTCGCCATTGCGCTCGGTGTCGTGATTGGTGACGAAAACTCCGGCGCGGTCGCTAGCGAGCTTGCCATCGCCGATGAAGCGCAAGTTGGCGATCTGCGCGTCGAAGTCGTGCTTGAGCTGGCGGGAATAGTCGAATTCGTGGGAGTCGCCGCTGCCCAAATATTCGCTTTCCTGGATCGGCTCTCCCGAGGCGCCGATGACTTCGTGCACCCAGAAGGCACCGGAGTTCTTCATCTTTGATTTGATGGCTTCCAGGTCTGTTGCCGGGATGTGCTTCGAGGCATCGATGCGGAAGCCGGAGACGCCGAGCGAAACGAGATCATCCAGGTAGTCGGCGATGTTCTGCTGGACGTAGCTGCTAGAGGTCTTCAGATCCTGGAGGCCTACCAGGCGGCAATGCTGTACTTGCCAGCGGTCAGCGTAGTTGGTGATGTTGGTGCGGCAATCATTAAAGTCCTGGGCCGAGTACTCGGGGAAATGATCCTCGGAGAAGGGCGAGCCAGCGGTACCGGTGCCGGCTTGGCCGGCGCCAGCCATGTGGTTGACCACCGCGTCAGCGATGACTTTGACGCCAGCGTCGTTGCAGCTATTCACCATGGCGGAGAATTCCTCGCGGTTGCCGAGCTTGGAGTCCACTTTGTAGCTCACCGGCTGGTAGGAGGTCCACCATGCCGTGCCACGCAGGTGCTCTGCCGGAGGGGAAACCTGGACATAGCCGAAACCTGCCGGGCCGATGCTGGACTGGCATTCCTGAGCCACTGAATTCCAGTTCCATTGGAAGAGGTTGAGGATGACGTCTTTCCCGTCGTTGGGTGGGGTGGCGGCCTGGGCTGGCGCGGTGAACAACGGCGCGGCGAGCAGGGCCAGCGAGGCGCCTAGGGCCGCGACTGGTTTGGCCCTTCCGGCGCCGATCCGGCGTTTTGTTGATTTGGCACGTGATGGCAAAAGTCCCACAGAAAAGCTCCTTTGATGTGATGAATGGGCTGCGATCCATCGACGCCGCTGCGCCGGGATCGCTCAACCACACGCTCCCCATCAACGTGTGACCTGCGACATAACTGTAAGCGTTTTCTCATGCCTTACCAACAAGTAAATTTCTGTAAACACATTAAATCCGCGAAACCAAACGGATAAATTGCCATAAAATTTTCCGGCCACACTCAAAATCTTCTCTAGAATGGAAACGCTTACACAGCTGTTTGAAAGACCCTGTGCTCGCATTGAGGCACGAAAAAGGGTGGACGCCGCATTCGCGGCATCCACCCTTGAACGGATCGGTTATTAGACTCCGAAGTTGGCGTAGGTGAGGTTTTCTTTCTCCACCAAGGTCAAGACATCGTAGGTCGCAACAATTTCATCGTTCTGGTTATGCAAGACAGCGTCCCAGGCGACTTCGCCGTATTCGTCGGTGACGCGAGGAGTGATCTTCTTGGCCGTGAGTGTCACGCGGATGGAGTCTCCCGCAGCCACCGGCGTAATGAAGCGCAATGACTCCAACCCGTAGTTGGCCAGCACCGGCCCCGGAGCCGGCTCAACGAATAGTCCAGCAGCCCAAGAGACCAGGAGGTACCCGTGGGCAACGATGCCCGGGAAGAACGGATTCAATTCGGCGGCCTTCGCATCGGTGTGCGCATAGAACGTATCGCCGGTCTTCTGTGCGAAGTCGCTGATGTCCTCCAAACTCACAACACGAAGGTCCGAGGCGAACCCGTCTCCTATGCGCAGCTCAGCCAGCGACTTGCGGAATGGGTGGGTGTTCTTGGCATCGCCACCAAATTTTTCGCATCCCGCCAGGCTCTGCTCAGCGCCGGCATGCCACACCCCGCTCAAGGCAGTAAGCATATTCGGCGATCCCTGCACCGCCGTGCGCTGCATATGGTGCTTGACCGACCGGATTCCGCCGAGCTCTTCCCCGCCGCCGGCACGGCCCGGGCCGCCATGCACAAGGTGAGGCACTGGTGAGCCATGGCCGGTGGTTGAGCGTGCGGTTTCCCGGTTCAGGATATGCACGCGGCCATGGTGGGCAGCGATGCCCAGAGCCAGCGAACGCACGGTATTGGCATCATTGCTGCACACTGTGGCCACCAGCGAACCTGAGCCCATCGCGGCCAGTTGAACCGCTTCCTCAAGATTTTCGTAGCCAATGACGGAGCTGACCGGCCCAAAGGCTTCTCGGGAGTGGACCAATGGGTTGCGGGCGTCGTCCCAGCGAAGAATCACCGGCGACATGAACGCACCGGCGTCCGCCACGGCGTCTCGCTCCGGAGCCACGCGCACCGCCGGGGCTTCCAAGCGCCCATAGGCCAGCTCGCCACCGGCGTCGATCATGTCTTGAACCGCTGAGCGCACATCAGCCAGCTGCTCCAATGACGCGAGCGCGCCCATGGTCACGCCATCGACGCGCGGATCGCCAATAACAACTCGCTCGTCGATTCGCTTGCCAATGCCTGCGATAACGGGATCAACGAGGTGGGAGGGAACAATATTTCGGCGGATGGCGGTGCATTTCTGGCCAGCCTTGGAGGTCATCTCGGTGACGACTGCCCTGATAAATGCTTCGAATTCCGGGCTTCCCTCCTGCGCGTCAGACCCAAGAATAGCCGCGTTGAGCGAGTCGGTTTCTGCCGCAAATCGCACTCCCCCGTCGATGACATTGGGATGGGATTTCAACTTGCTTGCGGTGGCCGCCGAGCCGGTGAAGGCGAACATGTCGCGGTAGTCGAGATGATCCATGATGTCCCTGGCCGAACCCGAAAGCAGCTGCAGGGAGCCTTCGGGAAGGATGCCGGATTCCAGCATCATGCGGACGGCGGCCTCAGCGAGGTAGCCAGTGGGAGTTGCAGGTTTAACAATGGTGGGAACGCCTGCGATAAAGGCCGGCGCAAACTTTTCAAGCATGCCCCAAACAGGGAAGTTGAACGCGTTGACCTGTACCACCACACCACTCATCGCAGTGTAGATATGCGTGCCGATAAAGGAGCCGTCTTTGCTTAGCGGTTCCGTGGGACCGTCGAGGATGACGTTGCTGTTGGGCAATTCGCGGCGGCCCTTGGAGGAAAAGGTGAAGAGCACCCCGATGCCGCCATCGATGTCCACCATGGAATCGATCTTCGTGGCCCCGGTTTTGAACGAAATCTCGTAAAGATCCTTGCGCCGTTCATTCAGATACAGCGCCAGCTCCTTGAGCTTCAGCGCGCGCTCATGCAATGTCAGCTTGGCCAGCTCCTGCTGCCCGGTACCTCGTCCATAGGCGACCGCTGCTGCGACATCCAATTTGTCATTGGTAACCGAGGCAAGCAGTTCCCCCGTGTTGGCGTCCCGAACCTCCGTTCCGCCTCCGGATTCCGGAGTCCACCATTTTCCCGCGATAAAGCTGGGCACTACGCTGATCTGTTTCGTCGACATTGACACAATTCCTTCCTGAACGGTCGGTCAGTATTAATATTAACCATATCAGGAAGAGCGTGACCAAGGACACCCGCAATCGGCGATTTTGGGATCATGAGCCCAAGATCCGACGGCGCAATGAGGGCAAGGCCTGCCGTGAATCAGCGCTGTGCTGCCAGTGAACGCAGGCGCTCGAGATCGCCAACGCCCATGCCTTGGGCCAGCAGATAAGTGCGCGCAGAACCGATCCAGGCGCAAAAATCCTCCAGAGCCTCGGCACGCTCGCTGATGATCCCCCGCAGTTCTTCCTCGGTGCGATAGCTCTCGTGGGGATGCTTTCGCCCAGAGACCCGATGCCATTCATTAATGCCCCGCACCGCAAGCTCGTCGTGCACGAGAATGCGATCTTCCAGTCCGGCCAGGTCCAGCAGCAGCGTGGCGATCAGCCCCGAGCGGTCACGGCCTGCCGAGCAATGGATGACTGTTGCGCCTTGCGAGTTGGCCAAGTCCTCGAATACTGCACGCAACTGGCTGCCGAATTCCTCGCAGACCAGCTGATACAGGCCCGTGTGATTCATATATGGCACGGCCATCGATTCAAACCGCTGATTGCCCGGTGTTTCCAGCGGCAAGTTCACAAGTTCAATGCCGGCAAGGCTGGCATCCGGAACCGCCGGATCGTGTTCGCGCCGATGAATCTCGCTTGGATTGCGCAGGTCAATGACCTTGGTGATGCCATCACCCTGCATTTGGCGCCACCCTTCCGCGCTCAGCCACTCATGGCGCCCCATGCGGTAGAAGGCGCCACAAATATGCCGCGCGTTCACGGCTCCTGCCCACGGCAAATCCCCGGTTTGCTTTTGGTAGTTCAGGCTCTGGTTCATTCCCCCATTGCAACATATTGATTCGCTGTTGTAGAGTTCTAGTCATTGGCAAACGCCAACCAGTCTATTGAAGGAGGGGTAACGATGATTGCCTACCGCCGTTCCCGGTCATTTTTCCCTTTTTCTAAGGACTTTTCCCAATGCATTTTCCTGCTGGAGACCCATCCACCAGCTCGCGGCTGATTACTCCCGAATCCGCAGATCCCGACACGCAACTCAAATTCCACAGGCACAAGCCCGTCTGGAAAGAGTCGGCCATTGACGAGCCGCCTGCCGGCCAGCGCTATTCCACGTGGCCCTTTGTCGAGAAGGGCTTTCGCGGTCCACAGCCCTATCCCCTGTGGTTGATCGAGGATGCCGGTGCCATGGACACCGAACTGGGCATTCTCAAAACGGGCAAGGAAGGTGATGTCTTCCTGCTCGAACGCGCTATCGGCGGGCGCACAAGCCTGCTGGCCGCAAAACGCTACCGCTCGCGGGACCGCCTGCAATTCAGCCGCTCGCAGGCCTACAGCGATGGCCGATCAGCCCGTCGCTCCCGTGACAATCGAGCCATCCGCAACAACTCCGCGTACGGCCGCGACATCGCCGCCTTGCAGTGGGCCAATGCAGAATGGACCTACCTGTTGCGCTGCTACGAGGCGGGCATTCCCGTCCCGTATCCGGTCCAGATTGACGGCACTGAAATCCTGATGGAATTCATTGCAGACCCGGATAATCCGTTGGCAGCCGCGCCTCGCCTCCAGCAGCTCACGCGCTTTGACCCGCGGTTGCCCTCGCTGTGGGAGCAGCTCAGCGAGGCCCTGGAAAAGTTCGCTGGCCTGGGAGTGGCCCACGGCGACTTGTCGGCCTACAACCTCCTGGTTTCCGGCGAGCGCCTGGTGGTCATCGATGTTCCACAGTGCGTGGATCTGGCCGGCAACCCGCAGGGAATGGACTTCTTGCATCGCGACTGCGTCAATCTTTGCGAGTGGTTCTCTTCCAAGGGACTGCCCCGCGATCCCGATGAGCTTTTTGCCTCGCTGCTGGGCCACCTGTTCTAGCAGCCCTGAAACGCCGCAGTCCCCGACGGTCGCG
>NZ_JACKQN010000012.1:0-107291 GCF_015524875.1 Glutamicibacter sp. FBE19
GAATGGCCGCCCAATGCGTTTCAGCTCTTCTCCTCCCCCGCTTTTTGCTTTGGCGGTGAAGGGCGGATGAGTTTTCTTGGTTTTGCCTGGCGCCGGCGTTCTTCGTTGAAGTGCTCCAGTTGCTCCTCAGCGCATTGCTCTAAATCATGCCGTTGCGGTGGGCGGCTGGGCCCGTCTTTTGAAGAATGCTCTTGTGGCATCGTCTCTTCTTTCTCCTTGAAATGCCTCGAAAAGCCTCATTGCTTTTCCTCCGCCCACCTTCAGCGATCTAGCTTTGCGCGTTCTGGTACGCTTGCTGGATTACCGAGCCCCAGTATGGGCCGAACATCGTGTTGCGAACGGTGTTGTAGCCGAAGCTGTTTACCGAGTTCTGGTACGACGATGAGCCCGAGCCCAAGAACCATGGTCCGCCCGAGGAACCGCCAGTCATGTTGCAAGGAATACCTTGCGACTGAGTCTGGCCAAATGGATCGTCGGTTGCCGAACCGGCACAGGATTGCAGAGTCTCACCATTGAATGGTGAAGCAGCTGGGTAACCATAGGCTGTGTAGTACTCACCGCGCGGCTGGTTGAAGGCAACACCCGAAGCGCCAACGGTGTCGGTTAGTGTCGTGCCATTGCTGTTCGAAACCACAGCGAAGCCCGTGTCGTAGGTGATGTCGCCATCATCTGACCACTGGGCGGTAGTGACCAGTTCGGTGGCGGCGAAGGAACCGTAGGGCGCATTTCCATTTTCATAGGCAGGTACGAAAACCCAGCGAGTTGCAAAGGCGCCAGGGCCCTCGTTCAAGCAGTGGCCCGCGGTGGACACCGTGGATTCGTTCGTTGACACGACTGAATTGCCGGAGCAAACATAGTCCTGCCCGCCGAGGGTGAAGAACACCTTGCCGATATGCGATACGGGCGCCTCTTGTCCGCGGGTTTTCCCGCCAGCCTTTGTGCTGATTTTTCCTGCTTTAGCGTTGGCTGACTGGCCAGGAACTTTGGAAGCTTTGCTGGTATCCACCTTGGCTGCGGATCCCGACTTGCCAGCGACCAGTGCGTCAGCGCTCTTGGCAGCCTTCATTCGGTCGGCAGTCCAATACTCAAGCGCCGAATCAGACTTCTGCGACGATATCTTAATCGATTTGATGTCATCGTTTGTTGAGGTGGGTGCCGCACTGGCCATTGGTGCAACGCTGAGCATCATGGCGCCTGCCAAAAGTGCGGCTCCGGCCAGCCTCCGCCGGCCTTTGACCTTCGAGGAATTCGACTTTACTGAACGAACTTGCACGATATAACTCCTTGTCCAGTGGCGGATGGCCACTATCGATGGGTGTGCCGCAGCACTCGTGCAAATTAGTCAAACACACACTTCACACAATTTCTATAGGAATTTTTTCCTCCGCTAACGTCAACGAACGCGACGGTTTAGCCTGCGAACATGAAGCAACTCAGGTTCTTCACAGGTAAATCCGAGCCGTTGGATTCAGGAGACAAGACGACCCGTTACGTGGCGATCAGTTCCCGGCGACCAGGACAGTCCCAGAAAATTCGGTTTAGCCAGCTCTCATCAGAGGAACCCCCAGACATACGAAGCATCTGGGTTGCACTCAATAAAATTATGAAAGAAAAACTTCGGTATCAGGTACTTTATGCACCCGGGCCGGTCTTGAAGAGTGCAAAAATCAGTTACCGTTTTCGTTCAAAAAGGACTTATTGAACCGTTGGCCTCCTTGAACCAGGACGGTGCCGGCTCCTTCTCGAACCAAGATGTTGCGCAGTACTCCAATAGCGGACGTAAGCCGAATTCACTCAAGCAAAGCCGGTGGGTCAGTGGTTCGTGAGTTCACGCATGCGCGTGCGCAAAAGAGGCACTGACGCCATTCCAAGAATTCCCGCGGCAACAGCGGTGATGATGAAACTTGTGGCCAAGCCACCGGTAATCTGGTCAAAAATGGCGCGTGCCAGTTCCCTATCCATGTTGGCCAGTAAGCGCTCTTGGATAAAGTCGGGAATCACGGTTTTAATTGCGATGAAGCCCAGCGCGGTGACAACAGCGAGCCACAACAACGATTTTGAGAGGTACCGCGGAGCGAGCAGGATTCCGGCAACAAGCAAAGCGGCGTTCAGGTAGATTGCCCACGGTCCAATATTGCCAACCACCAGGTAAGCCTGTTTCACCATGGGCAGCGCATCGTTCTGGATCAATTTCAATTGCCAGTCGAAATGGCCCGATACGGGTAGATCCGGAATACCCAATCCAGTCAATGTCTTTGAAATCCCGGCGAATACTGCGTCCAGCTCGAAAGTTAGATTTCCTGCCTGGTCAAGAGAAGCTGAACTCTGACCAGTGAAGATTTGATCTGTTCGTTGATGACTCGCACGTAGTGCCGATTGCCAGTTCGTAGCGAAATTCTCAGATTGAACGACTCGCAATGCAGCATTCTCAATTGTCTCGTTTGCCTTTGATGCCAGCTCTTCAGCGGGGATGAGACGCGACAACCATCCTGAGCCAGCGACGGCGTCAAGGCGTTCCTCAATCCGAAGCTGCCCGGAAATTGACTGCGCGACTTGCCCAGAAACCAGTTCTTGGAGTTTTTGATTCTGCGCCAGTGGGCCCAACGTCTTTACAAAGCCGTCGGTATTGGTCAGATGCCCTGAGGCCCATAGAGCTCCGACCGAAAACGGGGCCACGATCACGCCCACAACTATGCAGGCAATGGACACTATTTTTCGCCAGAGAGGCATATGCACACGACTTTCCACAACGTACTCCCTAGATAAGGTGGCCACCTATCCCCCGGTGGGAATAATTCTGAGGATGACCACTGAAAGTGCCAGCTTTACCCAACGCGATGTCCAAGACTTAACGCAACGAAGGACGCCCCTGAATTGTGAGCGTCCTTCTATCGGTGCATCCGGAATACTTACTCGAAGGTTGGGCTCTCGGTACGAGTGCGCTTCATTTCGAAGAAGTATGGGAACGATGCCAGCTGTGCTGCTGCATCAAACATCTTTCCTGCGTCTTCACCAGTCGGAACTCGGGTGATAACCGGCCCGAAGAAGGCCACACCGTCCACAGCTACGATGGGAGTGCCCACGTCTTGGCCGACCTTGCTAATGCCGGTTTCGTGGCTGGCTCGCAATGCTTCGTCGTTGGCATCGGTATCGGCTGCCTCGGCCAGTTCTGCAGGCAGACCGGTCCTCTCAAGCGCCTTCTTGATCACTTCGCCCCGGTCGGAGATTTTCTCGTAATGGAACAGCTCGCCCATGGCAGTGTAGAGGCTGTCCTTGACTTCTTCGCCATGCACTTCTGCAGCTTTCAGAACTACGCGCACCGGACCCCACGACGAATCCATCATTGCACGATAGTCTTCAGGCAAATCCCGGCCCTCGTTGAGCACCGATAGGCTCATGACGTGCCAAGAAACGTCAATGTCACGCACCTTTTCAACTTCCTTGATCCACCGGCTCGTTGCCCAGGCAAATGGGCAAATTGGATCAAACCAGAAATCAACGTGCTGACGCTCAGCCATGCGTTACCAACTTTCCTACGAAAATCAAACTCTTGATCAATGAACAGGTTAGGCGGACTTCTTGTCGCGCTTGGCGACCATTGCGTGTGACAGCATTGCCGGTTCTTCACCGTCAATGACCGTGGCACGTGTCACGACAACTTCAGCAACATCTTCACGACTTGGCAGGTCAAACATGACTCCGCCAAGAGTTTCTTCCAGGATCGACCGCAGCCCGCGGGCACCAGTCTCGCGTTCGATGGCCAGTTCCGCAACGGCATCAAGCGCCGACTGATCGAAGCTCAGTGCAACCCCATCCATCTGGAACATCTTCTGGTACTGCTTGAGCAAAGCGTTCTTGGGCTCAGTCAAGACACGAACAAGTGCTTCCTTGTCGAGATGTTCAACAGTGGTGATCACTGGAAGGCGGCCGATAAATTCCGGAATCAATCCGAACTTTAGGAGGTCTTCGGGGCGAACATCCGAGTACGATGCTGTCTCGTTCTTGAGCGCCGTCAAAGGAGCGCCAAAACCGATACCCTTTTGTCCTGCGCGGGAGGAAATGATCTCTTCTAGACCCGCGAAAGCGCCGGCAACAATGAAGAGAATATTGGTGGTATCCAATTGAATGAAATCCTGGTGCGGGTGCTTTCGACCGCCCTGCGGTGGAACAGCAGCAACAGTTCCCTCAAGAATCTTCAACAACGCCTGCTGGACACCTTCACCGGAAACGTCGCGCGTGATCGACGGGTTCTCGCTCTTGCGGGAGATCTTGTCGATTTCGTCAATGTAGATGATGCCGGTTTCGGCTTTCTTAACGTCGTAGTCTGCTGCTTGCAACAACTTCAACAGGATATTCTCGACGTCTTCACCGACATAGCCCGCTTCAGTCAAGCTCGTCGCATCAGCTACAGCAAAAGGAACGTTTAGTTTCTTGGCCAGGGATTGTGCGAGATAGGTCTTGCCACAACCGGTCGGACCAATCAACATGATGTTCGACTTTGAGACTTCGACTTCCCCCAATGGGTCATCATTAGTCAATGCCGCCACGGGTCCATGATCCTGGTTTCCATGGATGCGCTTGTAGTGGTTGTAGACAGCGACCGAAAGCGCGCGCTTGGCGTTCTCCTGGCCGATAACGTACTCCTGCAGCGAGTCAAAGATCTCTCGTGGCTTAGCCAAGGAGAACTCCTCATGCACCTGTTCTTCTGCAAACTCTTCAGCAATGATTTCGTTGCAAAGTTCAATGCACTCAGTACAAATGTAGACACCATGGCCTGCAATTAGCTTCTTAACCTGCTTTTGGCTCTTCCCGCAGAAAGAGCATTTCAGCAGATCCGAGCCTTCACCCATGCGTCCCATCGCACCATTCTCCTGTTTACTTGAGT
The DNA here is from genome assembly GCF_015524875.1 of Glutamicibacter sp. FBE19. Lineage (NCBI taxonomy): Bacteria > Bacillati > Actinomycetota > Actinomycetes > Micrococcales > Micrococcaceae > Glutamicibacter > Glutamicibacter sp. FBE19. Next base: position 4,886 of record NZ_JACKQN010000012.1, read on the forward strand.
AGCTGTGGACTTACTCAATTCTAGGCTAGTTGTCCCCCAAATTAGATGAATATGGCGGTTTACCTGTGTTGCGCCACTTCAGTTGTCATGAAGTGGCCTCACTTGGTAAACCGCCATTCATCGGGGATTATTCCGAGTTAGTGCTAGCTGCCCAGCTGAGCGCGGTTCAGCTTGCGTGGCGTCAGGACCTCATCAACAATGCCGTAGGCCTTGGCTTCCGTTGCAGTCATGAACAGGTCGCGTTCTACGTCATCGCGAACCTTTTCAACTGGCTGTCCCGAATGCGAAGCCAGGGTGTCTTCCAGCCAGCTGCGCATGCGCATAACTTCTTCAGCCTGGATCTGCAGGTCCGTAGCGGTACCCCGCTCACCGCCACCCATCGCTGGCTGGTGGATCAGCACGCGTGCGTTTGGCAGTGCAAGGCGCTTGCCCGGCGTACCGGCAGCCAGCAGGACAGCTGCAGCCGATGCGGCCTGGCCCAAGCAAACGGTCTGTACCTCTGGGCGGATGAACTGGATCGTGTCGTAGATTGCAGTCATCGCGGTGAACGATCCACCCGGCGAGTTGATGTACAGGGTGACATCACGCTCTGGATCCATAGATTCCAGGACTAGCAACTGCGCCATGACGTCATCAGCCGATGCGTCGTCGACCTGAGCGCCGAGGAAGATGATGCGGTCCTCGAACAGCTTTGCGTATGGATCCTGGCGCTTGAACCCGTAAGGGGTCCGCTCTTCGAACTGCGGCAGAATGTAGCGAGCCGATGGCATCTGGCCACTGACAGCTTCAGTATTGAAGTTCATGGTTATCTCCTAGGACAAATCTTTGGGTATCAAGTGGTGGGTTCGGCTACTGACGTTCTACTCCGCCACCACCGGTGACAGACCCGGCGTGCTTTGCAATCTGGTCGAAGAAGCCGTAGGCAAGACCTTCTTCAGCGGTGAACCACTTGTCTCGCTGGTTATCAATCAGGATCTGCTCAACACTCTGACCGGTCTGCTCAGCGGTCAAGTCACTCATGACCTTCTTCATATGCATGATCAGCTCAGCCTGGATCTTGATATCCGAAGCAGTGCCGCCGATACCGCCAGATGGCTGGTGCATCAGGATGCGAGCGTTCGGAGTCGCGAAGCGCTTGCCCGGGGTACCCGAGGAGAGCAGGAACTGGCCCATCGAAGCGGCAAGGCCGGTAGCCACGGTGACAACATCGTTCGGGATGAAGTTCATCGTGTCGTAGATGGCCATGCCCGCGGTGATCGAACCGCCAGGCGAGTTGATGTACAGGTAGATGTCCTTCTCCGGATCCTCGGCCGAGAGCAGGAGCAACTGCGAGCAGATGGCATTCGCATTGTCGTCGCGGACTTCGGAGCCCAGCCAGATGATGCGCTCCTTGAGCAAGCGGTTGTAGATGTAGTCGTCACGGCTGGCCGGATCGACGGCTGCCATAGTAGGAGTGCGCGAATCATTTGACATGTTCTCTACCTCTTCCAAACGTGTAGATCAGATTCTGGGATTTCTATTTCCAACCCCAAAGCTGCAACTGGTTACTTTGAGATTACTTACTTCAAGGCTTTGATGGGGCGATTCATGCCCCTGTTTCGCTCACGGCGCATGATGCACGCCTGCAGCGAACAAAAATGGCCATTGGCCGCCTTTTTCAAGGCGGCCAATGGCCATAGGAGTCTAGAAAAGACTACTTTGCTTCTTCGACTTCAGCCTCGGCAGCTTCTTCTTCGCCTGCTGGCTTCACGAAGGAAGTCAGGTCAACAGCCGCACCGTTGGAATCGGTGACGGTAGCGAATTCAAGAACCTTGGCCAATGCCTTGCGACGACGAACCTCGCCCATCAGCATTGGGACCTGGCCGGCGCCGTCCAGCATCTGAGCGAACTGGTTTGGCTCCATGCCGTACTGGCCAGCGGTCTGAACGATGTAGTCGATCAGCTCGGACTGCTCCACGCCAACTTCCTCGGCGTCTGCGACAGCGTCCAGGATGATCTCATTCTTGAAGGCGCGCTCGGTGTTCTCGCGAACCTCTGAACGGTGCTCTTCGGTGTCGTGATCGGCTTCGGCGTCTGGAGCGTTGAAGTGCTGCTCGATCTGCTCATCGATAACCGAAGCAGGAACTGGAACCTCTACCAGTTCAACCAGCTTGTCCAGAACCAGCTCGCGAGCCTCTACGCCCTGCTCAACGATCTTTCCCTCTGCTGCATCCTTTGCCAGGTTTTCGCGCAGTTCGGCAATGGTGTCGAATTCCGAAGCAAGCTGAGCGAAGTCATCATTTGCTTCTGGCAGTTCGCGCTGCTTGACGGCGTTGATAACAACCTTGACGGTTGCTGCCTTGCCAGCGTGCTCGCCACCAGCCAGGGTGGTTTCAAAGGTTGCGTCTTCGCCAGCGGACAGGCCGGTAACAGCCTCGTCCATGCCCTCAAGCATGTTGCCGGAACCGATCTGGTAGGACAGGCCCTGAGCCGAGTCAACTTCTTCGCCATCTACCGAAGCGGTGAGGTCGATGGTGACGAAGGAATCTGCAGCTGCTGGAGCTTCAACTTCCTTCAAGGTGCCAAAGCGGCCACGCAGGTCGTCGAGAGCCTTCTCGATGTCCTCGTCAGCAACTTCCTTTGCCTCAACAGAAACTTCGATGCCCTTGTAATCCGGCAGCTCAACCTTCGGGCGGATGTCAACTTCGAGGGTGAAGACCAGCTGGCCTTCGCCTTCCTTCTCGATCGAAGGCAGCTCGGTGATGTCTACCTCTGGGCGGGACAGAGGGGTGAGTTCGTTCTCAACCATGGCCTTCTGGTAGAAGTCGTTCAGACCTTCGTTAACTGCGGTCTCGATGACGTAGCCACGGCCAACGCGCTGATCGATCAGGCGGGAAGGAACTTTGCCCTTACGGAAGCCTGGGATCTGAATCTGCTGAGCGATGGTCTTGTACGCCTCATCGACGCGGGGCTTCAGTTCCTCGTAAGGAACTTCAACGGTCAGCTTAACCCGGGTCGGGTTGACGTTTTCGACGGCGCTCTTCACAGCGTTGTACTCCTGAGTTGTCTAATATTAGGTCTAATCTGCAAAAAAACCCCGCAACATGGTGGCGTTGCGGGGTTGTTCGACAGAGTCGGGGTGACAGGATTCGAACCTGCGACCTCACGCTCCCAAAGCGCGCGCTCTAGCCAAGCTGAGCTACACCCCGATTAGCAGTGAACAGTCTAACCCGAGTCATCCTGTATCCACTAATCGTTTGTGATGCTTACTAGTTACCTTTGACAGTTTTTAGTGATCACAAGATCTAAATAATATTTAGCTCTCAATTTTCATGTTCAGAAATCCAAGGATTTCTTCTCATAAAGTCGGGGTGACAGGATTCGAACCTGCGACCTCACGCTCCCAAAGCGCGCGCTCTAGCCAAGCTGAGCTACACCCCGATTAGCCGGCCGCTCCGTGTTTTCACAGCGGATGACGCCTAACCGTTTATTGGCGAATCTGAGAAGTTATTTCTAACAATCAGTTTCATCAAACCCAATTTCTTGGATTCAAATTATGGTTGAAAATTTCTTCATCCATAAAGTCGGGGTGACAGGATTCGAACCTGCGACCTCACGCTCCCAAAGCGCGCGCTCTAGCCAAGCTGAGCTACACCCCGATTCAGTTCAGAAAACCGAACCTCATCTGGACTTTCCGTCCCATGACCTTCTCGGGAATCATTTGTTTCCCGTGCTGATCACAAGAAACTAAGTTACACGGGTTCGAACCAAAAGCAAAATCGAATCTCAGTCATGTCGCCACGCCCAGCGCGCCCAATTCCCTGAAATTCCGGTAATCACACGGTTGATCTGGGACTGCTTGAAGAGATAAGTGAGTTGAATAACAGCAACATTCCAACGTTGGCCCCCTCAGGCCCCTCGCGCTGGACTAAAGTCCTGCTCCCCCGGGGACCAAAGAGATCGCCCCGGCAGAGCGAAGTCCGTATGCCAGTTCAGGCGCAACGACAAAAATTGGAGAAGAATCCGCATCACGGACAAGCTGCCTCACCCTAGGCATTCAGGGCTCCGGATACGCGAAAAGGCCCCGCTATGCGGAGCCTTTTCTCTGGAGGGGATGACGGGAATCGAACCCGCGTAATCAGTTTGGAAGACTGAGGCTTTACCATTAAGCTACATCCCCGTTTCGAAGCCCCTGCGCTTCGAACAAGATTGAGTCTAGACCATAAAAGATGCGCTTTGCAAATCGGCCATTCCCCGTCTCACTTGGAACCTCTTGGATAGCATTTAGATTGCGCAACTCAAAGCCCTACACGCCGGAGAATCAGAGGAAAAGTATTCCGCTGATCTCATTTACGGCCCCGAACGCTATTCCGCTCTTTTCGATCGCGGCATCTTTTGGCACCGCGGGCACCAATAGAGCTTTCTTGAGGCGACCTCGGCAAGAGAAATTTTTCCAGTACAACGGCGACAACCCATACCCTGGCGCTGATATACGTAGTAGGCATTCTCAGGCCAAAGTGGCAATCCGTCTTCGCGATCCTCGGGCAAAGTTGTGATGATCTTTCCATCACGAACACCATCTTCCATGACAGTGACGATATCCAGCCAGAGTTTTTTGGCCTTCTGCGAGGTAAGTTGATTTGCAGGAAGCTCTGGCGCGATTCGATTGCGGAAAAGCGCCTCGGCCCGGTAGATGTTTCCAACACCACTGATCAGATTTTGATTCATCAAGGCGATCCCGATGGCAGTTTTTGTGCGAGACAGATTGTCTCGAAACTCCTTGCACCCCTCCTCCAGCACCGCTTGTGCCTGCTTCGGATCAGAACGTGACTTGGACGCTTGGAAGTCGGCCGCGGCTCCAGCCAACGGGTCAGGCCCGAGTTTACCTAGCTGGACTTGCACCTGCGCGTAATCAAGCACTTCGCAAGCCGTGGGACCGCGTAAATCCGCCCAGCCGTGTTCTGAGACTATGCGTGCGCGAACGACGCCAACAGGAGCGGGCGGGCCTGCATACTCCTCAGGCTTCCCACCAGCTCCAACTTCTCTCTCGCCAATTTTCCGTGGGGCGCCAATTGAAGATGCGCCGGCAAAATGCCCGTCTCCCCCAAAGCTGAACGCGCCGTACAGCCCTAGATGTACGCGCAAGTAGAGGTCGTTAGAAAATCGACAAAAGAGTTGCTTGCCCTTCGCGAAGGCCAATTCAAGTTCCTGCCCGTCAATACGGGCAGCATCCTCGCTGAAACGACCCTGTGGCGATGAAACCTGAACCACTTGCCCACCAAAGACGTCGTCGAATTGGCGGGCAAGACGGTGAAGGGAATGTCCTTCTGGCACGACTAGTCGATGACCTCGCCAGTGGTTTCGTAAGTAGCGATCTTGCCGATACGGCGCACGTGACGCTCTGCGTCACTGAACGGTTCAGCCAAGAAGGCTTCGATGAGCTCCGCTGCTTCTTCAACGGAATGCTGGCGTCCGCCGACAGCAATAACGTTGGCATTGTTGTGCTCACGGGCGAGCTTTGCCGTGTCCAGGTTCCAGGCAAGCGCGGCGCGAATGCCTTCCACCTTGTTAGCGGCAATTTGTTCGCCGTTACCCGAGCCGCCAAGGACAATTCCCAATGAGTCCAGACCAGCGCGCTGATCTTCCACTACTGCCTTGGCCGCGTTGATGCAGAAGGCTGGGTAGTCATCCTCCGGATCGTAGGCTTTGGGACCATGGTTAATCATTTCGTAGCCCTTGGCAGTCAGGTGTTTCACCAAGTGGTCGCTCAGTTCAAGTCCGGCATGGTCTGTAGCGATATGCACGCGCATAATCTAAAGCCTCGTTTATCTGGGAGGGGTCAAATACTTTCTCATCTAGCTTAGCGATTTCAGGCGGACCCATTGCCATGTTGAAGTGCATGGCCGGCATTTTTACGGGGCCACCCGCGGGTTCATGACCCAAAGCGCCATGTTTTCGGCGCAAATTTGAAAATTGAGTAAATTGATCACCGAGATGACTTGCTTTATACCCCGTCGCCAATGACACAATATAGAAATATTCAATATCCGTTTCATAACTGCCGCGGATGCACACCTCATGAAGAACTGGAGAACCCATGCCAGGTTTGAACCTCACTCGCGCCGAGGCTTCTACTCGCGCAGAACTGCTCAACGTCGACAGCTATGAGGTGAGCCTGGACCTTACCCGCGGCGACCGCGTCTTCACTTCCAAGACGACCGTGCGCTTCACTGCTGTCGAGGGGTCTTCCACGTTCATTGATGCCGTCACGGATTCAGTACGTTCCATTAATCTCAATGGAATTGATCTGGATCCGGCCGAAGCCTCGGATGGCATCCGCATTCAGCTTTCAAACCTCGCCGCGCACAATGTCCTGGTCATTGACGCAGACGCGCTGTACATGAACACTGGCGAAGGGCTTCACCGCTTCGTTGACCCGGTGGATCAAGAGGTTTACCTCTATACCCAATTCGAAGTGGCGGACTGCCGTCGCATGTTCGCCGTGTTCGAACAGCCCGATCTTAAGGCCACTTTCCAGTTCACGATCACCGCTCCTAAGTACTGGAACGTCATTTCCAATGCGCCAACTCCGCAGCCCGTTGAGCAGGGCGAAGCAGCAACCTGGGCCTTTGCACCCACCCAGCGCATCTCTTGCTACATCACCGCGCTGATCGCCGGACCGTATCAGGTTGCCCGTGATTCGCTCGTTTCCTCCAGCGGTCGCACCATCGAGCTCGGCGTCTTCGCTCGCGCCTCCATGATGGAATACCTGGACGTTGAAAATATCGTGACGATCACGCGTCAAGGCTTCGAATTCTACGAAAAGAACTTCGGCGCACCATACCCGTTCGAAAAGTATGACCAGTTGTTCGTTCCGGAATTTAATGCCGGCGCCATGGAAAATGCTGGTGCAGTCACTTTCCTCGAAGAGTATGTGTTCCGTTCCCGCCCTACCGGTGCCATGGTGGAACGCCGCGCCATCACCGTCCTTCACGAGCTTGCACACATGTGGTTCGGCGATCTGGTCACCATGAAGTGGTGGAACGACCTATGGCTCAACGAATCATTCGCTGAATTCATGTCCACTCTTGCTGCTGCCCAGAACACCGAATTCACCAGCGCTTGGACCACCTTCAATACGCTGGAGAAAAACTGGGCCTACCGCCAGGACCAATTGCCTTCAACCCACCCGATCGTGGCCGAGATCAATGACCTTGAAGACGTTGAGGTCAACTTCGATGGCATTACCTACGCCAAGGGGGCCAGCGTTCTTCGCCAGCTCGTAGCCTTTGTCGGCCAGGAAGAGTTCATGGCAGGAGTACGTGAATACTTCGCCAAGCACGCCTGGTCCAATACCGAACTGCCAGACCTGCTCAGCGAATTGGAGGCCTCCAGCGGACGCGATCTGAGCGGTTGGGGTGCGCAGTGGCTTGAAACGGCCGGAGTGAACACCCTCACCGCCGATATTCAAACAGACGCCGCGGGTGTAATCACTTCCTTCACCATTCGCCAGTCGGCCATTGCCGAGCACCCAACGCTGCGACAGCATCGCCTCGCCGTCGGCTTCTACAGCCTCGATGAGGCAGGAACCTTGCAGCGCGTGCACCGCGAGGAACTCGACATCTCCGGCGAGGCCACCGAGGTATCTGCCTTGGCTGGCCTGCAGCGACCAGACCTGGTGCTGCTCAATGATGATGATCTGACCTACGCGAAAATCCGCTTGGATGAAGGATCATTGGCTACTGCCACCGAGCATTTGAAGGATTTCAATGAATCCCTGCCTCGCACCTTGGTCTGGTCGGCTGCTTGGGATTCGGTGCGCGATGCGGAATCGCCAGCAAGCATCTACGTTCAGCTGCTCTTGAACAACATTGGCCACGAAGCCGACTCGACGGTCATCATGGTTCTGCTGCGCCAGCTGAATACTTCGCTGGATAGCTACGTTGCAGCCGAGCACAGCACAGAATTGTCGATTCGAGCCGCAGACCAGTTGTGGCAGCTTGCCTCGGACGCGAAGGCCGGTTCGGACGCGCAGCTGCAGCTGGCCAAAGCCTTCGCACATCGCTCGCGAACTGCCGAACAGCTGGACCGTGCCCAAGGCCTGTTCGATGGGTCAACCTCCCTTGACGGACTAGTGATCGATACCGATCTTCGCTGGTCCCTGGCGATCGCTTTGAGCGCCGGCGGCCGACTATCCGATGAACAGATTGATGCCCTTCTGGAAACCGACGACACCGCCAAAGGCAAGGCATCTTGGTACACCGCCCGCGCTTCGCGTCCTACTGCGCAGGCCAAGGACGAAGCCTTTGAAGCCGCCACGGCAGCGACGCTGTCCAATGACCAGCAGAGCGCCATCATTTCAGGATTCAACAACGTGCACGACAAGTCATTGATCGCCGGCTACACCGAAAAGTACTTCGGCCTGTTGATCAATGCGTGGGAAACCTTCTCCCACGAAATGGCTAAGCAAATCGTGCTTGGCTTCTACCCGAATTCCCAGGTCTCCCAGCAGACTTTGGACCAGACCGAGGCATTCCTCGAATCCCTCGGTGACAAGCACCCGGCACTGCGTCGCTTGTTGACCGAGTCTGCTGCTGATGTTCGACGCGCCCTGGCTGCGCGCCTAGCGGATGCCTAGAACCCAGCGTTAGCAGATACATCTCACCTCAGGGTGCACTCAGAGCTCACCATGTTCCTGAGTGCACCCTCATGGTTTAAAGATGTAAGAATGAACGTATGGATCTGTCGCGGCATGAATATCACATCAGTCTGGAATGGACTGGAAATCGCGGTACCGGCACCGAGAGCTACCGTGGCTACGGTAGAGACCACGTGGTGCGCTCAGTAGGCTTGCCAGATCTTCCAGGAACTGCTGACCCGACTTTTCATGGAGACAAGGACCGGTGGAATCCGGAGCAGCTACTGCTCGCGGCGTTGAGCCAATGCCACATGTTGTCGTATCTGCACGTCGCCGTGGCACACGGTGTCATCGTTACCGGCTACAGCGACTCTGCCCATGGCCTGCTCCAGCTCAACCGTGATAATAGCGGCGAATTCGTCCAAGCTGTCCTGCATCCGGCGGTTGGCCTTGCCGACGAAGCACAACGAGAACTTGCGGACTCGCTGCATGGGCAAGCGAACAAAGTCTGCTTTATCGCCAGATCCGTGAATTTCCCGGTCCTTCATGAACCTGTCCCTCCGAACCTTTCCCGAGGAATCAATAATGAGTGAACACCCCCAGATCCCGCATAGCGTCAAGCAGGATCCGTTCAGCAAACCCCTCGTTCTGGGGCCTTCCAGCCAAGAATTCCTGGACCTGGCGGAAGAATCTGTTGACGCTTCCCAATTCCCCGGGACCTTCTACCACGAGGTAGGCGGCCGCGAAGTCTTTGCTCAGCTGACCAAGAATTTTTACGCTTCGGTCGCCGAAGATCAGGATTTCCGCGCCATGTACCCCGAGAAGGATCTGCATCCAGCACAAGTACGGCTGCAGTTGTTCCTTGAACAGTATTGGGGCGGACCGACCACATATTCCGAACACCGCGGCCATCCTAGATTGCGTATGCGCCACGGTAGTTTCACCGTGAACTCGCATTACCGCGATGTGTGGCTGGGACATATGAACAAGGCAATTGACCAGCTAGAGTTGCCACCGCTCCAAGCCGAGACGCTCAGGGATTACTTCGAGCGAGCAGCTCACTCGATGCTGAACACTCCCGATTAATCTGGAGAAAAATCAAATGTGCTGGAACCAAATTTGGTTCCAGCACATCGTTTTAATGCTCATCTAACCGAGCAATGAAGATTGTCGAAGGACTGCATGTCCACGACCATTGCTAATTCTGCGCCATGTCCCCTGTCGCAGCACTCTGCTTTCGCCGTTTGGCGATAGGAACCCCAAGGCATGCATCGCAAACGCTGCGCCCATAGGAAGCGGCGGTTCCTGGCCAGCGATTTCGGAGGACCAAACTCGTTGACGGATCTGGGATATGACCGGCTTGCCAGGGTTTTCTGGCAACGCTTGAGCCACGGCGTCAATTCCCGTCTGTGCCGCTGATGACAGTGCGTGATCGGGAATTGTTCCTGAATCTTCCCATCCTGAAAGCGGAACAGAAATTCCAGCCCATCGGGCCGTGGCCTCTACGGGAGGCAAGGTGAACTCGACGGAAGAATCCCCCATTCGAGCTAATCGATCCTGAATCGACGACAGCGAATAACTCGCATTGATCTCGGCCGGTTGAGCTAGTCGATGCACTCGCATGCCTAAAATCGTGTACTGGCCTTGGCCCAGCTCGGCCGGGACCAAAACTGGGACGTAAACAGCTAAGGCAGTGCCTCTGGCAACAAATAGTGCAGCATCATCCTCAATAGTTTTTGCCCGACTCACAAAGTTCGCAAGATCGCTTACAGAGTTAACATCGTCAAGAATCAATACATCGCTTGCCATGGATTAATATTCTCACGCTCAATCGCTTCGGAGTCATTGAATTAGCTGATGGCGTGATGCGCACCCGAAAAATCGTATAGATTACCTACGAGCAGGGAAAACCAGATGTCAATATTACTTTAAAGTAATATTGATTTTGGTTCTGCCCCACCGCACTGCAAGGAGTTTAGAACGTGACCGGAGACCTAGGTACCACTCAGATATTGCTAGACCTTCTGGATCTGGACGGCAACCATCAGGCGCGAACTGATGAAGACATATTTGTCGGCCAGACACCAAGGCAAAACCGCAATCGGGTTTTCGGCGGCCAGGTGCTGGCCCAATCGATCATGGCGGCGACCCGCACTGTAGATGCCACTCGTTCAGTGCACTCATTACACGGATATTTCTTGAGGCCCGGCGACCCCAACCAAAACATTACATTCGGCGTGCAGCGGCTTCGAGACGGCCGGTCTTTCTCGGCCCGGCGGGTTCATGCCTATCAGAACGGTGAGCCGATTCTTTCGATGATCGCTTCCTTCCAGGAGCCAGCCGAGGGCTTGGAACATCACGATCCAATGCCGTTCCAAGCGCCTGATCCTGAATCGCTGCCAACAACTGCGGAGCTCGTAGGGCATTTGAACCATCCCGTGGCAAAGGAGTGGGCCTTTGAGCGCCCCTTCGACGTACGCCACGTCACCGAGCCGATTTATTTAGAAGGCGACAAAAACAAGGTTGCCGATAGCGCCGTATGGCTGCGCACGACTTCCGCCATGCCCGATGACTTGGCTCTGCACCGTGCGGCGTTGGCGTATGCCAGCGATTACGTCCTTTTGGAACCGGTGTTGCGCGCTCACGGCTTGGCCTGGGTGCACCAGGGGCTGAGTATTGCCAGTCTCGATCACGCGATGTGGTGGCACCAAGACTTTAGGGTCGATGAGTGGCTTCTATACGTTCTTCATTCGCCTTCCGCCTCATCAGCGCGTGGTCTGGGAACTGGACAATTCTTTAATCGCGACGGGCAACTCGTAGCAACTGTGGCCCAAGAAGGAATGGTCAGATTGCCTGAATTCGGCAAAAAATAAGAACCGCCCTTTTTGATTCCGGCCAATATCCAATTCAGAGATCGAGCTCGACATTTTCCGCTGGGACAGAAACACACGTAAGTATCTGCCCTGCGGGAACTGCGGCGCTCGGTTCCATCGGATACGTCACACTGCCCTTGAGCAGTTTCACCGCGCATTGCCCGCATGACCCTGCCCTGCACAAGCTGGGCGCATCCAGGCCTTCTGCTTCGAGCGAATCCAACAGGACACCGTCTTCGGGTTTCCAAATAAATTCTGTCCCTGAGCTCTGGCAGCGGACGCTCGCCGCGGGTAGCCCTTGGAAGAGTTTTGCTAGATCAGTTTGTGGCGAAACGAAGGTCTCCCCATGGATTTTCTCTGGCAGTATCCCCTGTTCCAGACAAAGGTCATGGACCTCTCGAGTAAATCCCTCAGGTCCACAAATCACGATGCTGTCGCAACCGTCGACAATGCCCGCGATCTCATGACGAGTAGGACGCCTCTCTGAACTGTCGAATCGTTGATATTCAGCATTGGCATCCACGAGGCTCGAAAGCTCCCGCACTTGCACGGACAATTGGCTCGGCCGACCGCGTTCGACATGCAGCAAGCGAAGCTCCTCAACTAGTGAGGCTGCCTTGGGGTCCCGCAGCAAACCAATAGCCGGGGTGATTCCGATCCCGGCAGTCACGAGGGCAGTTCGGCGACGCAGCACATTCGGTGCAGTCATTGTGCCATAAGGACCGGAAACCAATAGTTCGTCGCCGGCCTGGAGTTTTGCCAGACGCCGGGAGACATCACCTTGCACCTTTATCGCGATCTTGACAGTACCGTCGTTTACCGAGGTGATTGTGTAGTTGCGCCACAATGGGTCTGGGAGGTGAACCCGAAGATACTTGCCTGCTTCATCATGTTCGCTGAACCAGCCAAACGGGTCGCTCAGGGTGAGTTCGACAATTTCTGGGCTGTGCGCGGTGGTACTCAGCACGGTGGCAAATCTCGGCGAACGTTTAGCGGGCACGAGATGGGATTCTTCCTCGCGCATCTCTTCAACTTCTATCCCCGAGCCAACGTCTAAAGGGCCGGAGGTGAGGACGGTCCCATAGATTCCGCAGTGGAGATGGCCAAAATGAGTGGCAAGTAATCGGGGTCCGTTTGTATCGACTTCCGTTGTCTCTGGATTAACAGAGGTAGCCGAGCACCGTTCGATGGATTTGGTGATCGCAATCCTGGCGCCACCGATTCGCAGCACTTTCCCGATCAGTCCGAATTCAGCAAATGCGGGAAGGCCTTCGACGAGGATATTACCGCGATATCTGCGAGGGTCTAGGTCAATTCCTCCAGCTTTGGACAGCTGTCTCACGGTATTTGGATTAATAATTGAAATCCCCGATAGCTGCGAATCGAACATCCCATTGGGCGTAGAAATGACATCTCGCCGATAAGGTCCTTGCGTGGGAAGATGCACGGATAAATACTCGCGCAACTCACGACGGCCGTCCACGTGAGATGAATCGAAAGTCAGAGCATCCCCATCGGCTTCCCTAGGCGCCGATACAGTAATGAAAGGCGGTTCCGACTTTACCGACCACTTTTGCAGGCTCTTGTTGTTTTTGAGAATAGTGAAGCTAAGGCAGCTGTTCCATTCGCCGTCCGCGACCTCCACGGTGCCATTTGAGAAGGCCACGCTTCGATCGCCCAGTATTCCTCTGCCAACCTCAACTGGCGCGGAAGTAATCGGTTCTCCCGGCAGGCCCTTGATGGGAAAACGGAACATCTGATCAATTCTCATGGTCCCAGTCTAATTACTAGTCAAGGCAGGAAGCGACAAGATGAATATCTGCGATTCGACTCGCGGCTCACCAGTTCAAGACGCCTATTCTTCTCAGTCTTCGGCATCAAGTCGTCGGGCCCCAGATCCTTGGCGGGAAAGTTGATCTGCCGGGTTCAAGAGGCTGCATGCCTGCATGGATAGGCAGCCGCAACCAATGCAGCCCATGAGGCGATTTTCTAGTTCTTCGATTGCTCGCCTGCGCGCTTCAAGGACAAGCTTCCACTGCGCGGTGGCCCGAATCCAGTCCTCTTCGGAGGGCAATCGATCCATCGGCACGGGAGCTAGTGCTCTCTTAATGTCGCTGAGAGCAATGCCCAATTGCTTGCCAACAGTAATCAGTGAAATTCGGCGAAGCAGGTGCCGCGGATAACGTCGCTGGTTTCCTGCCGTGCGCAATGACGCGATTAGTCCGACCTCTTCATAGAAATGAAGCGCAGAGCGAGCCACACCGGTGCGCTCGCTAACTTGGCCAATGGACAAAAGTTCCTCGGCCGGAACATCTTTTGGGCCTTCGTCTTGACTTGACGTGGGAATCATCACCCATCCTCTCCTTGACCTCAAGGTTACTTGAGGTCTTAGCCTTGAGGTATTCAGTATCGTTGGCGGGAGATCAAAATCTTCCGTGTCGCCCGCTGAGCAACGCATTTCAACTCAGCTTAAAGGAGCTACTTGATGAGCCAATTGTCAGATGAATTCCGTGCCGCGTTCCGTCATCATCCAGCTGGCGTTGCACTCATTACCGCAACAGTGGACGAAATACCGTACGGATTGACGATTTCATCATTGGCTTCCTTGTCGATAGATCCTGTTGCCGTCTCATTTTCGCTTGCAAAAGAATCGGGAGCCGCGGGCGCCGTACTGGCAGCACCAAGTTTCATCATCCACATGCTCGGAGAAAAACATGAAGCTCTGGCGAATAATTTTGCACGGCCCGGCGCTCCCCGTTTCACGCCTGATCAGAACTTCCATTTGCTGCCTACGGGTGAACCGTACTTGGCAGATGCGCCCGTTGCCTTCAGGTCTACAATTCATTCTTCAGTGAGCGTCGGTGGCTCGCGATTGATAGCGGCAGAAGTGCACGACATTTTTCGCGGTGAAGAGCAGCAGCATCTACTGCACCAGAACAGGGAGTATCTAAAGCTCTCCGGGCTGTTCGCTGCCGTGCATCAGGACTGAATTTTCAGATCAGAATTGACCCCGGATACAGCTATGGCCGCCACAAGTGGCGGCCATAGCTGAATCTTGTCCTAGTCGCGGGTTAGACGGCGGTGGGTTACGCGATGCGGCTTCGCGGCATCAGCGCCCAAGCGCTCAATCTTGTTCGCTTCGTAGGACTCGAAGTTGCCCTCGAACCAGTACCAGTTCGAAGGGTTCTCCTCGGTGCCCTCGTAGGCCAAAATGTGTGTTGCGACTCGGTCCAGGAACCAGCGATCGTGGGAGACCACGACAGCGCAACCCGGGAAATCAAGCAAAGCATTTTCCAGCGATGACAGGGTCTCAACGTCCAAGTCGTTAGTTGGCTCATCGAGAAGCAACAGGTTGCCACCCTGCTTCAGGGTTAATGCCAGGTTCAAGCGGTTACGCTCACCACCGGAAAGCACGCCAGCCTTCTTTTGCTGGTCTGGTCCCTTGAAGCCGAACGCTGAAACATAAGCACGCGACGGCATTTCAACCTGACCAACATTGATGTAGTCCAGACCGTCGGAAACTACTTCCCACAACGACTTGTTGGGGTCGATGTTCTCGCGGTTCTGGTCAACGTATGAGATCTTGACGGTTTCGCCAATCTTCAGCGAACCCCCATTCAGATCTTCCATGCCAACAATGGTCTTGAAGAGAGTCGACTTACCGACACCGTTCGGACCAATTACGCCAACGATGCCGTTTCGTGGCAGCGAGAAGGACAGTCCGTCAATCAGAACGCGATCGCCGAAGCCCTTCTTCAAGTTGTCAGCTTCGATAACGACCTGGCCCAGGCGAGGACCTGGCGGAATCTGGATTTCTTCGAAGTCCAACTTGCGGGTGCGCTCTGCTTCCGCTGCCATCTCTTCGTAACGAGCCAGACGAGCCTTCGACTTGGTCTGACGGCCCTTGGCATTCGAACGAACCCATTCGAGTTCTTCAGCCAGTCGCTTGGCAAGCTTCTGGTCCTTCTTGCCTTGAACCTCCATGCGTTCGCGCTTCTTCTCCAGGTACGTGGAGTAGTTGCCTTCGTATGGGTGGAGGCGACCGCGGTCAACTTCACAGATCCATTCGGCGACGTGGTCCAAGAAGTAGCGGTCGTGGGTAACAGCAAGGACTGCGCCTGGGTAGGCGGCTAGGTGCTGCTCCAACCAGAGCACAGATTCTGCGTCCAAGTGGTTGGTTGGTTCGTCAAGAAGCAGCAAATCTGGCTTCTGCAGCAACAGCTTGCACAAGGCGACGCGTCGACGTTCACCACCGGATAGGTGCGTGACCATCTCGTCGCCTGGTGGACAGCGCAATGCATCCATCGCCTGTTCAAGCTGATTGTCGATGTCCCAAGCGTCAGCCGCATCAATAGCTTCCTGAAGCTTGCCCATCTCGTCGAGCAAAGCGTCGAAGTCGGCTCCTTCTTGAGCCATCTCTTCTGAAATCTCGTTAAAGCGCGTGATCTTCTCGTAGATCTCGCCAACGCCTTCCTGGACATTGCCCAAGACGGTCTTTTCTTCGTTCAGCGGTGGCTCCTGCATCAGGATGCCCACCGAATATCCTGGCGAGAGTCGTGCCTCGCCGTTGGACGGGGTGTCGAGACCCGCCATGATCTTCAAGATCGTTGACTTACCAGCACCGTTCGGTCCCACAACACCAATTTTGGCGCCTGGGAAGAACGACATACTGACATTGTCAAGGATGACTTTGTCACCAACGGCCTTACGAGCCTTGGTCATCGTATAAATGAATTCCGCCATGCTCTTAAGGCTAGTCGGTGACAGGGGTCAATTCCGAATTCTCAGCTAACTATTTTGGTTGGCGGTGTCCGGTTTCATATGAATGAACCAAACATCGCCAACCATCTCAAAATCAAGCCGCCTGATCGGTGCCTTTTGGCCAACTTGCATCGGCCTCCGTTGAACCCCCTTGGTGAACTTTACGGTCCGCCTCTGCCATGTCAGTGCGAACCCGTGTGAAGGAGCTTGTGCCGAATCGTAAATCATGCCCGATGCTATAGGCCTCAATATCCGCGCTATTGCCCTTCGTTCCATCCGCACGTTCAAATTCACGGATCTGCAGTTTTCCGAAAATCATCACATGGTCACCTTGCACCAGTGACTCCATGGTGTTTTCGGCCAATCCACGAAATGCGCTTATGGAGTACCAGTTCGTGGGCCCATCGACCCATTGGCCCGACTCTTGGTCCCTCTTTCGCTCATGTGTTGCAACGCGAAATTTTAAGACGGACACACCTTTTGAAGTCACGCTTAATTGTGGATCCGTGCCGACAATCGCACGGATAGTCACCTGATCACTCACGAGTATCTACTCCTTAGGTTCCCTACGCCGAGGACTCTTCTCGGCGTTGGTTCCCATATTGCTGCAGTGCTCGAAGCTAGTTTTCGAGGTTCTGGCGAACTGTGGAGATTGAACCTGGAACCCCTGATCGAATCGCGCTGACAAGCAGGATCACTGCAATAACTACCCCGGGGAGAATCCAGCCAGTCCATCCCAGGATTGACGATTCCGTTGAGTCCATCGACGCGCCGAGTGTCATAAAAAGTGAGGTCAAACCTACGCTGGCGTTAAACACGCCGTGCGCCAATGCGGCTGGCCAAACCGACTCGCTGTACGAACGAATCCAGCCGAGGAATGCGCCGAGCACAATGCAGACTCCGCACATTGCGATGACTCCCCATCCAGGGGACAGCGGGTAGTTATAGCCAAGAAGGATCAGAGGTGCGTGCCAGAAACCCCAAATAACACCCGAAAAGAGAATTGCCACCAATCTTCCCGTGGGCACCAGCCGCGGCCAAAGCCAACCACGCCAGCCGACTTCCTCGCCTATCGCTAGGAGTGCGTTGGCCAGCCCTGCAAGGACAATGAGTAACGCTTGATCTGCAAGGTAGAGCACTGGGCCCTTAGTCCCGGAGACGAAATTCAGGAGCGTGAAGTTTTGGAGATCGCCAGGAAAGACCCCAATCCACGTACCGATGAAGGGCGCCTGAACAACTAATGCAATGGGTATCAGCAACGCAAGAAGGACTGACACGAGAAATCGCATCGAGCGCTTTAACGGCCAGATACCTGTGTCACGCAGGAACGCGGACCCGCGTCGTTCGAGT
This sequence comes from Glutamicibacter sp. FBE19, assembly GCF_015524875.1. Taxonomy (NCBI): domain Bacteria; kingdom Bacillati; phylum Actinomycetota; class Actinomycetes; order Micrococcales; family Micrococcaceae; genus Glutamicibacter; species Glutamicibacter sp. FBE19. The sequence continues at coordinate 22,487 of NZ_JACKQN010000012.1, forward strand.
AGAGATACCGCCAAAGCAGCCGCGGCAGGAGTGAACATCATGAGGGATGCAATCGTGGTGAAGCTCGGTTCGTTGAGCCCTTTGCCCAACCACAAGGGAGTCGCCACACACCAGGCGAGTATTAGGCTCAGTCCAATGAAGCACACGACACTCAGGCGACTGCCATATTTCAATCTCAGCAACCTAAGTACCCCTAGCCAGCGTTCTATGTTGAAGGATGCTTCCACCCTACCGACTTCAAGTCGAATTTTCGGCGAGCGATAAGCTAGACTATTTTCGGTTATGCCTCCGTAGCTCAGCTGGATAGAGCAAGAGCCTTCTAATCTCTAGGTCGTGGGTTCGAATCCCGCCGGGGGCACGAACACAAAAACCGCTGTTCGCTTGGTAAAACAAGTGAATGGCGGTTCTTTTTTGTGCCGATGCTCGGGACATTTCAAGCGTTTGCACCACAACAACACCACGATTTTGGTTTCACCCTCCCCCGCTCGGGCGCTCCCTCCGCGTTCCTTCCGCGTTCCTTCCGCGTTCCTTCCGGCGAGATGATACTGAATTCTGGCTCCAGATCAAGCAACCACTGATCAGTGAGCTTCGTCGCCACATCATCATGCATATCACCCAGCATCTGCTGCCACTTGGCGAGCATTGCCACCTGCGACCATTGGAAGATGTCCATGGGCACCCTCGATTCAGGTTCGAGCAAAAGCAGCCTCGCTGCTGCCGCATGCCCACTACCGCGTCCCCGCCCAACCGGAACACCAGACCAGGACGGAAACTCTTCCATGGCTGCCAGCCATCGCGGTAATAATGAATCGGGCATCTGGGCTACGACAACTGATCTGAATCGACGCACTGCGCATGCCTCCTAGGCTCTTCAAAACAGGCAAGGAATCCACTGACACGCGTTGAATGGCAAGTCGAACCGAACAGGCGCCCGCAGCCGGCGCCCGAAACGCAACCACGCCCGCATGGAAGTGCGCCCTCCCAGTTAGAGGCAGGAATTCTTCCGGGAAGATACTTCAATAACCACTGCTCGTCTACTCTTGCTCGTAGACGGCGGCCTCCTCCGATTCGCAATTGGCTGAGTCCGACCGCGGGTGCCCTCGATTCAGATTCAGCTCCCTCGACACAGGCACGTCTGGCGAAAAATGCTCTTCGGCTCCCATTTCCTATGCGCGAGCTGAGCAAGACCGACACATCACCGCTGAATATCACCCAGGGTTAACTGGCTAGTAACTTGGTAGACGAGATTGCGATAAACTCTAGGAAATATAGAAACCAAGGGAAAACAGGGAATACTGTCAGATGACCCAACCGGTCGCCATTAGAGCGCGACGCCTGCCTACAGAACGCACCAGTATCAATTTAATATTCCTGCTTGCGGGATTATCGTTCGCTTCCTGGGCAGGGAGGTTGTCGATCATTGATGATGTCCTCGGATTCTCGGGTCTAGGCCTCGGTTCATTTCTCCTCTGCATGACTTTGGGCACCTTGATCGGCTTGTCGGTGATCCCGCTGATTAGCAAATACATCCCAACCAAGCGCCTCCTTTGCATTCTGCCTCTAGGACTTGCACTTTGCCTGCCGGTTCTTGGCGTAGCGATTTCACTTGCGGAGAGCACTTGGCTTGCCTACCTGGCGCTCTTCATCAACGGAATCATTTTTGGATGCCTCGACATCATGATGAACGTCAGCGGCGCCCGGATCGAACGCCAATTCGGGCGTAGCATCATGCCATCCCTGCACGGCTTTTTCAGCTTGGGATCACTGTTGGGCGCAGGATTGGCTACAGCTACGATCGCTATGCAAGTACGCAGCATCTGGCACTTCGCGTTCGTTTCAGTATTGATCATTGCCCTTGCCTTTATCGCCCACCTTGGCCTTTCGGAATGGGACAACGAAAACTTCGCTGAGAGGGCCAAGGCGGCTGCGGATGAGCGACCGCAGGGACTGCGCAACCTTGGACTACTGCTGCTGCTTGGCCTGATGGTGGCCGGCCTCAGCTTCACCGAAGGCGCGGCCAACGATTGGATCGCGGTTGCCTCGGTAAGCGGCCATGGGCTGGAGCACGAGGAGGGCGCGCTGATGTTCACCCTCTTCGTGGGAGCCATGACCGTCGGACGCTTCCTTGGGGGGCACCTGGTTGACATGATGGGGCACAAGTACACCCTCTTGCTCATGGGTTCGATAGGGCTACTGGGTGTCACATTGTTCATCATTGGCTCAACCCCGTTTTCCATCGGGCTGGGCTCTGCGATGTGGGGGCTGGGCAGTTCGCTTGGGTTCCCCGTGGGAATGAGCATTGCAGCATCCCGTTCGGTGAGGCTGGGACCCAAGGCAGTGAGTATCATCAGCGCTTTCGGCTACGGAGCAATGCTCGGCGGCCCACCGCTGATTGGCTTTATCGTTGATGAAGCCGGACTCCCCCAGGCCTTGTGGATTTGCGCTGCAGTCCTCGTAGTGTCCCTGCTGCTAACACCGCGAGTAAGCCGTCGCCCACGGCCATAAGCACACCCGCTCTAGACCGGTAGTACGGCTCGCTCTTTGATGTTGCGCATGACGATGGTGCTGGTGAGCTTCTCCACGCCCGGCAGTTCGACCAGCACTTCATCATAAACACGCTGGTAGTGGCTCAAATCCTCGGCAAAAACCCGCAACAGGAAGTCGGGTTCGCCGAATAGCCGCTGCGCATCGACAATCAATTCTTCGCGTTCGACTGCCATCTCGAACTCTTTGAGCTGGGCGCGGTCCTTGAGCGTAGCGAAAACCAAGGCTTCAAAGCCGAGCCCGATTCGCTCAGGGGCGATCACAGCTTGATATCCAGCAATCACGCCCGAGCGCTCAAGTTCGCGGATACGCCGATGGCACGGAGCCACGGACAAGCCAATTTTGGCTGCCAGAGCTGTAGCGCTGATGCGTCCGTCAAGTTGCAATTCAGCAAGTATTGCACGGTCCAAGTCATCCATGAACTTAGCGTACAGCACAAATATATTGCGCTGTTTTCGAGAAGTGCATGATTATTTTGCGTCCATCTCCACTTTTGGCCAAAAACAGGCAAACACATTTGGTGTTAGTTTTCCTAGGCTTGAGGCAACGCAACTTGTTCCACAGAAGGTTGGATAATGGATTTCGCCCAGCTCACATCTTTTCTCCTGGTCTCAGTCACCTTGGCGTGCACGCCAGGAGCTGATTGGGCGTACATCATTTCCTCTGCCTTGAGGAAGCAAACCTACCAGCCCGCCGTCTGGGGACTACTTTCGGGCTATCTCGTCCATACAGCGTTGCTGGTATGCGGGATCGCCGCGCTCGTGGCCAGTTCGCCAACCATGCTGATGTGGCTGACCGCGGCAGGATCCATCTACTTGCTCTGGCTTGGAATTTCCACGCTTCGGTCCTGCAAGAAGGCGACATTCTTCAGCGAACCTGCAGGCCCATCCGCCGATGAGATCTCCCACCGAGAGCTGGACGCGACAACCGAAACACGCAGCGCTGCGAGCGCAGGTGTCGCCCTGCTCCCTATGGCCGAGCAAACGATCCCGGCTCGCACCTCGTTTTTCAAGGGCCTGCTAACCAGCGGAACGAACCCCAAGGCCCTGTTGTTGTACGTCGCGCTCATCCCCCAATATCTGGATGCATCGCTGCCCATGCCGATGCCAGTTCAAACAGGCATCCTCGGATTGACCCACTTTGGCGTATCCATTGCCGTGTACTTCGCGGTTGCCTTGGCCGCTCGCGCCTTGCTCCGATCAAGGCCTCTTGCAGCTCGCATTGTGACGTTACTTTCCGGGATCATCATGGTGCTGCTGTCTCTCGGTTTGATGTTCGATCAATTTTTCGCCGCATAGCTACTTCATTGAACACCGATCAAGACAATTGAACAGTGATCAAGTATGCTCTTAACCGATGGCGATTCAACCATCGATAGAGTTGGCCTAGGCGAGGCAGTTTTCGTTGCTGAGCAATACTGAGCCCTGAGCATCACGCTGGAGCACTTGTGGATCTACTGTCAATCCGATTGGAGAACGTCTCCGTTCGCTACGACGATCGGGCAGTACTCCGGGACGTCAGCATCAGTCTCGACGAACAACGCATTGGCGTGATTGGCGCCAACGGGGCAGGCAAAAGCACCTTGTCCCGTTTGCTCAATGGGCTCGTGCTGCCAACCGACGGGGCCGTCCATGTCGGAGGGCTGAACACCAGGCAGCATTCCAAGCAGATCAGGCGGGAAGTTGGGTTTGTCTTCCAGAATCCTGCCAATCAGATCATCATGCCCATCGTTTCCGACGATATCGCGTTTGGCCTGAAGAACTTGTCTCTGCCCAAATCCGAGCGGCAACAGCGCGTTGCCGAGACTCTGGACGAATTGAATATTTCGCATCTGGCGGATCGCGAGAGCCATACGCTCTCGGGTGGCGAACAGCAAATGGTGGCACTCGCTTCGGTATTGGCAATGCGGCCGCGCACTATCGTCTTCGACGAACCAACAACGATGCTGGATCTACGCAATCGGCTGGCCCTTCAGCATGAAATCGCCAAGCTATCCCAGCGAGCCATCGTCGTGACACACGACTTGGAAATTCTTGAGGATTTCGAACGCGTCCTCGTGATCACCGATGGAACGATCGCGTTTGATGGGGATCCCGCCGAAGCGATAGCTCATTACCGGCAATGGAGCCACGCATGATCGCCGCCAATAACTCGTCGTACCTTGCGCGAATCAAGCCCGGATGGAAGTTCGGTGCCCTGCTGGTTCTGAGCATAGCGCTGTATCTGATCACTTCGTGGATAGTTCTGTTGGCGCTGTTCATCGCAAGTGCCGGGTTGCTGCTCTCAGCTCGCGTTGACCCAAAACAGCTTCGTTTGCCGCTGATCTCGATCACCGTCATCCTCGGTATTGTTTTTGTTCTGCTCGGGATTCAAACCGACTGGCTTAACGCGTTGCGCTCGGTCCTGCGGCTGCTGACCATGTGCCTTCTTGCGTACTCGGTCAGCCTCACGACAAAATTTGAAGCCATGCTGGAGCTCTTTCAGCAAGTCGCTTCTCCCATTCGTTTCGTAGGCGGGAATCCAGCGCAAATTGCCTTGGCTTTTTCGATGACCATTCGCTTCATTCCAGAACTTAAAAAGGTGTACGTAGAAGTTCGCGAAGCCCAGCACGCTCGCGGATTGGCCAACAATCCACTGGCGGTGACCGTGCCGCTGGTCATCAGGTCATTGAAAATTGCTGAAGAAACAGCCGAGGCATTAGATGCCCGTGGCTATGATTCAGACCCAGCACCCCATCAGCGCTGAACCTCACCAGCATCACACTCGCAACATCAAGGAACCCCAATGTCTCGGAATTCTTCTTCGCAAACCAAAAACACGGTTTACGTTGCCCTCTTCGCCGCAATGATCGCAGCAATGGGCCTGCTTCCCCCTATCACCGTGGGCATCATTCCTGTGCCAATTACCCTGCAAACACTGGGCGTCATGCTGGCCGGAGCGCTTCTGGGCCCGTGGCGCGGAGCCATGTCCTCGCTGGTCGTCGTGGTCCTTGCCATCGCAGGCCTGCCGTTGCTTTCAGGTGGACGCGGGGGGCTGGGAGTGCTGCTCGGCCCCACCGGTGGCTATCTCGTCGGCTGGGTATTCGGTTCACTGGTTATTGGCCTGCTCTTCAAGTACTGGGTTCTTCGCAGGACTGGAAATGCAACGCGATTGCTTGCAGGACTTGCTTCCGTCATCATCGGCGGAATCGGTGTTATCTACTTGTGTGGCGTCCCTTGGACCGCGGCGATTACGGGTCTTGATTTTGGCACCTCGCTCATTGGATCAGCCGCTTTCCTCCCCGGAGACTTGTTCAAGGCTGTTGTTACGACGCTTGTCGCTCTCACCGTTCACCGCAGTTACCGCGGGCTGATGAGCTAGCAGCATGGACTTTTGGCATGCCCTTGCGGGCTGGGCAGATCGCTGGCCCGACAAGCCTGCGGTGATCTCTCCCCGTGGCGAGTTGACCTACGCCCAGCTTGCAGGGCGCGCCCAGCATCTTGCTGGTACTTTGCACCAACTAGCGCAGCAGCGCGTTGGCATTCTGACCAGCGACCCGACCACGATGGCTGTTGCCTTTCACGGCGCAGCCCTGGCGGGAAAGACCCTGATTGTCCTGGATCCGGCATGGCCTGCAGCCTTGCTTCATTCGATGATCAGAACCCTCAATTGCAGCCACGTGATGGCAAATGATGTCCTCGAACTCGCCCCGCGAATCCCGGCGACTACCCTAAGGATCCCGGATACATCCGATGCAGGGCCGTGGGTTGCGCACCAGCATCCCGATGACCGGGAACTTCTCATCATCTGCACTTCGGGAACCACCTCCCGGCCCAAAGCCATCATCAGGAGCGCGGCGTCATGGCAGGACTCCGTGGCAGGCGGCGCCTGCGTCTTGGAAGCCACGGAAGAAGCCATTACATTGTCCCCCGGGCCAATTTCGCACGGTCTTGGCCTTTACTCGCTGGTCGAGTCGATTCATACCGGTGGAACATTTGCGGGCACCGGACGATGGAGCGTTCAAGACACCAGATCCCTGCTGGGACGCGTTAGGTGCAACCGAATAGTCAGCGTGCCGACAATACTTGACCGGCTCCTTGCCCATGTGGAAGCAGAACTGCTATCGACGATCCGCTGGGTCGTCAGTGGCGGTGAATCACTATCTGCGCCGCTCGTTGCACGCCTTTATGGCCTGCCCGCGCTTGATTCCTGCGTCGAGTACTTCGGAAGCAGTGAACATAGCCTCATCGCCTACTCTTATCGAGAACCCGATGAAAAAAACGGGGGCAGTTTTTCAGGCCGGCTTTTCCCAGGCGTTTCAATTCACCTGCATGACCTCGATCCGGATACGGGAATTGGCACTGTCTACGTAGACAGCCCTTTTAACGCGGCCGGCTATGACCCGCAAACGGCACCACCCATTGCCCGGTGCAACAATTCGACCAGCATTCTGGACATGGCCATCCAATCCACCGATCAACGCATTACCTTCATCCGCCGCGACGATGGCATGCTGAATCTGCACGGCAACAACATTCACCCATCGGAACTGCTCGATGTACTCTCGAAGTTGAATGTTCATCAAGCCAAAATTCGCCTCGAAAGCATAGAGGGTGAACTGCGCCTGGTCGCGTACGTCCGCTCCCCCGTTCTCGAGCGTGAAATTATCCAAAATGCCTTTGCTAAGCAACTGCCGATTTTCAAGATGCCACACGAGGTCATCTTCTTGGAAGACTGGCCCCAGGCCTTTAGCGGCAAAACGTCTGTCGCGCACTTGGCGGATGATGCCCCAGAAATAGTCAAGAGAATACGATTACGATGAATAACGCCTATGTGATTGGCGCGCTTCGCACGCCAATTGTGCGAGCCGGCAAGGAATACGCACGGATCAGCGCCGACAAGCTTCTCGCCCCCTTGCTCACAGCCCTATTGGAAAGGGCAGGGCTAAGCCCGGACAAAGTCGATCATGTGTATCTGGGCAATGCTGCCGGGCCTGGAGGAAACATTGCCCGCGTTGCGGCACTTGCATCAGCATTGCCTCAAACGGTGAGCGCTACCAGCATGGATGCCCAATGCGCCAGTGGGCTGGAGGCCATCGCTGCTGGTGCCCGAATGATTCGCTGTGGTGAGGCCGACATCGTTCTAGCTGGCGGAGTCGAGTCGGTCAGCACCGCTCCCTGGAGGGTTGAGAAGCAAGAATCGGTCACAAGTCCGCCCAGGCTGTATTCGCGTGCAAGGTTCACTCCAGCTCCCGACGCCGATCCCGATATGGGTGTCGCGGCAGAAAACATCGCTGCCCGACTCGGAATCAGCCGGGAACGCCAAGATGCCTTCGCTTTGCAAAGCCACACACGAGCCATAGGGGCCCAGGCAGAAGGACTGTTCCACGATGAGTTGCTGCCGGTAAACACGTCAACGGGACTCATTGCCCAGGACACCTGCCCTCGACCTTCGCTCACCCCGAGGAAGCTTGCGGCCCTTAAGCCAGCTTTTGTGGAGGGCGGGAGCGTCACAGCGGGAAATTCATGCCCTGTCAACGATGGTGCTGCCGCTGTGCTGATTGTGAGCGAAAAGGTGCTGCAGGGCTTGAACCCGGCATTCGCGTTGAGGTACCTGTCTTCGGCATCTGGCGCGTGCGATCCCGAGATTCTTGGCATGGCCGCCGTACCGGCCTATCAGAAGCTGACAAGGATGCTGGGCAGCGACCAGCCAGTTCATGAGCCCTTGATTGAATTCAATGAAGCTTTCGCCGTGCAGGCGTTGGCTTGCCTCGAAGAGCTGGGCATCGATTCAACCACAGTGAATCGTCAAGGTGGTGCACTGGCGCTGGGTCATCCCTATGGGGCAAGTGGCGCCATATTGACCACAAGGCTGTTTTGGCAGGCAAGCAAACTTCGCCTTCCTGGCCAGCGGGCCCTGGCGCTGATGGCAGCTGCTGGCGGAACCGGAAGCGCCATCGCCTTCGAGTCCGTTGTTTCTTGACGTCGAACGGTTTCGACCCTAGATATTAAAACCTAGTGCCCGCATCTGCTCTCGCCCTTCGCCGGTGATGCGTTCTGGGCCCCATGGCGGGCTCCACACCCAATTTATGTGGTGTACGGTGACAAGATTTTTCAAGGCTTGGCTGATTTGCTCTTCAAGGATGTCCGTGAGCGGACACGCTGGCGTTGTCAGAGTCATATCGATTTCAAGCACGGCACCCTCAACGAAACGCAAGGCATAAACGAGTCCCAGGTCAACGATATTGACACCAAGTTCTGGGTCGATAACGTCCTTGAGGGCCTCCGCTATCTCGCCTATGGGGCGTGCGATCTTACTATTTGCAGTTGGTGCTGTTTCGCTCATCAACGACTCCACCTATCATTCTAAGGTTCCCCTAATTCTATTAAACGAAACTATAGTCACGTTTTTGCTTCTAACGCCAATCGGAGTCTCGTTGCGTTGGGAAACCGGCCAGGTGCGATCGTTCATGTTGGCTCAGCCTTGGCGGGCCAAGACCGGATAATTTAAAACACGAAAGGCCACCTCCATCCATATCGGATGAAAGCAGCCATTCGTGTTGATTTGTCGAGCTTAGATGTTGAAGCCGAGGGCTCGCATCTGATCGCGGCCATCGTCGGTAATGCGTTCTGGACCCCATGGCGGCATCCAGACCCAATTCAGGCGGTGGTCATCCACGACGCTCTCCAACGCCTTGGCTACCTGCTCCTCGATAATATCGGTGAGTGGGCAAGCCGCGGTGGTCAGGGTGAGGTCCAGCAGCAGTACGCCGTCTTCTGCGTACTTCAAGCCGTAGAGCAGCCCCAAGTCGACGATGTTGACGCCGAGCTCCGGGTCGATAACGTCCTTTAGCGCTTCCTCAACATCTTCCAGCGGAGTCGAGACGGCTCCCTGGCTTTGTTCGGTTGATTCACTCATGAAATTACCTTTAGGCCTTGACGTTCAGGTAGCGGTCGTAGCCTTCTTCTTCCAGGCGGTCAGCCAGTTCCGGGCCGCCCTGTTCAGCGACACGGCCGTCAACGAACACGTGCACGAACTCTGGCTTGATGTAGCGCAGGATGCGGGTGTAGTGGGTGATCAGCAAGGTGCCCATGTCGTTCTCGGCCTGGGCGCGGTTAACGCCCTCGGAGACGACCTTCAGCGCGTCAACGTCCAGGCCAGAGTCGGTCTCGTCGAGAACCGCGAACTTTGGCTTGAACAATTCGAGCTGAAGGATCTCAACACGCTTCTTCTCGCCGCCCGAGAAACCTTCGTTGACGTTACGGCCAGCGAAGTCGGCATCGATCTTCAGCTTGCCCATGGCTTCCTTGACGTCCTTGGTCCAGGTGCGCAGCTTCGGAGCTTCTCCGTCGATTGCGGTCTTGGCGGTGCGCAGGAAGTTGGTCATGGTTACGCCTGGCACCTCGACTGGGTACTGCATAGCCAGGAACAGGCCAGCCTTGGCACGCTCGTCAACGCTCATCTCCAGAACATCTTCACCATCGAGGGTGATGCTGCCGGAGGTGACGGTGTAGCGCGGGTGGCCAGCGATGGTCGAAGCCAAGGTCGACTTGCCCGAACCGTTGGGGCCCATGATTGCGTGGGTCTCGCCGGTGTTGATGGTGAGGGTTACACCCTTGAGAATTTCCTTCTCGCCCTGCTCGGTTTCAATCGAGACGTGCAGGTCCTTGATTTCCAGAGTAGACATACGTCGATCCGTTTCTTTCTAAAAAGCTCTGAGGCTAAAAAGCTGGTGAAGCGAGCGCTACCTAGTTCTCGGTAGCAGCCAATTCTTCTTCGATGGTGTCGGTCAGTCGCTCCTGCAGAGCTTCGTCGCCGATTTGCTGAACGATCTCGTTCAGGAAGCCGCGGACTACCAAGCGGCGGGCGGTCTTTTCATCGATACCGCGAGCCATCAGGTAGAACAGGTGCTCATCGTCGAAACGACCGGTGGTCGATGCGTGTCCGGCACCATCAATCAGGCCGGTTTCGATTTCCAGGTTTGGAACCGAATCGGCGCGTGCGCCGTCAGTCAGCACCAGGTTGCGGTTAGCTTCGTAGGAATCGGTGCCAACAGCGTCCTTCTGGATAAGCACATCGCCAACCCAGACGGTGTGCGCGTCCTTGCCCTGCAGCGCGCCCTTGTAGAGAACATTCGACTTGCAGTTGGCCACGGCGTGGTCAACGAACAAGCGGTGCTCCAGGTGCTGCCCAGCGTCGGCGAAGTACAGGCCGTACAGCTCGATTTCCGCGCGTTCGCCGGTGAAGCGAGCCGAGGGGTTCACGCGAACCAGGTCGCCACCGAAGGAAACTGCGATGTGCTTGAACGATGCGCCCTGGGCGACGAGAGCCTGCTGCGAGGACGCATGCACTGCGTCATCTTCCCAAGCCTGCAGGGACACGACGGTCAAGCGAGCGTTGGCACGAACGTCGAATTCAACGTTCTGGGCCAGAACTGCCGAACCAACGTGGTCCAGGATCACGGTGGCTTCCGAGTTTTCCTCAGCCACAACGATCAGGTGCTGAGCTGCTGGAGCCAGCGAATCTCCGGTGATGCGAACGCTGGCGTTGGCACCCTCGGCGTTCTTGGGAATGGTCAGCACCTGGGTCTCGGAAGCGAACTTCCAAGCGTTGGCCGAAACACGGTCGTCCGGGGTGTGCGCCACGCCGTTCAGCGCGTCATCTGCCGACACGGCTGACAAAGTTGCGATTCCGTTGCCGGTCAGCTCGACCTTGGGAGCCGCGCCAGTGAGCTCGTCACTGTGCAGGCCCTTCAGCCGCTTGAGCGGGGTGAAGCGCCAATCTTCTTCGCGACCGGTCAGCTTGGCGAAATCCTCAACGTTGGTGCTGGTCAAGCGACCGGCACGCGAGGAATCCGGCACGCCAACGCCGCCGCCATGGCTGTGCGCCTTGGCCGACGCTCCGCCCAGGGGCGAATTGTCGTTGTCGTTGATCGGCGAAAGGTCTTCGCCCTCTTCGGTGAAACCAGGGATGGACGGAGCGCCGATGCGAACCTTCTCATCCGGGATATGGGTGGTGGTCTCCGACATTCTTAGCCGACCGATCCTTCCATCTGAAGTTCAATAAGGCGGTTCAGTTCGAGCGCGTATTCCATGGGGAGCTCACGGGCGATTGGCTCAACAAAGCCACGCACGATCATTGCCATTGCCTCGTCCTCGGCCATGCCGCGGGACATCAGGTAGAACAGCTGCTCTTCGGAAACGCGCGAGACGGTCGCCTCGTGGCCCATGGTCACGTCGTCCTCGCGAACGTCGATGTATGGGTAGGTGTCCGAACGCGAGATCTGGTCAACCAGCAACGCGTCGCAAACCACCGAGTTCTTGGTGCCCTTGGCGCCTTCCTGGACCTGGACCAGGCCGCGGTAGGCCGAGCGGCCACCGTTGCGAGCCACCGACTTGGCCACAATTGCCGAGGAGGTGTTCGGAGCGATGTGAACCATCTTGGAACCGGTGTCCTGGTGCTGGCCTTCGCCGGCGAAGGCGATGGACAGGGTCTCGCCCTTGGCGCGTTCGCCAACGAGGTAGACCGCAGGGTACTTCATGGTGACCTTGGAACCGATGTTGCCATCGACCCATTCCATGGTTGCGCCCTCTTCACAAACGGCACGCTTGGTCACCAGATTGTATACGTTGTTCGACCAGTTCTGGATGGTCGTGTAGCGAACGCGCGCGTCCTTCTTCACGATGATTTCCACAACCGCGGAGTGCAGCGAGTCCGACTGGTAGATCGGGGCGGTGCAACCTTCGATGTAGTGAACGTACGAGCCCTCATCGGCGATGATCAGGGTGCGCTCGAACTGGCCCATGTTTTCCGTGTTGATTCGGAAGTAGGCCTGCAGCGGGATCTCAACGTGTACGCCCTTGGGAACGTAGACGAAGGAACCTCCGGACCACACAGCGGTGTTCAGCGAAGCGAACTTGTTGTCGCCTGCTGGAATGACCGAGCCGAAGTACTCTTCGAAGATCTCAGGGTGTTCCTTCAAACCGGTGTCGGTGTCGAGGAAGATGACGCCCTGGGCTTCGAGGTCTTCGCGCAGCTGGTGGTAGACAACCTCGGACTCGTACTGGGCAGCCACGCCGGAAACCAGGCGCTGCTTTTCAGCCTCGGGAATACCCAGCTTGTCGTAGGTGTTCTTGATGTCTTCAGGAAGTTCGTCCCACGTCGCAGCCTGCTTTTCAGTGGAGCGAACGAAGTACTTGATGTTGTCGAAATCAATGCCCGAGAGGTCTGGACCCCAGGTTGGCATTGGCTTGCGATCGAAGTACTTCAGCGCCTTCTGGCGGCGCTCCAGCATCCATTCTGGCTCGGACTTGAGGGCGGAAATATTCGCCACAACGTCCTTGTCGACGCCGCGGCGAGCGTTTGCACCCGCGTCGTTCTTATCTGACCAGCCATATTCGTAATTGCCGATTCCGTGGAGTTCGGGGTTCTTCTCCAGAATTTCGGAAATTACACCTGGGTCGGCAGACTCCTGTGCAATCTGATCCGTCATCGCGGCCTCTCCTGCTTCGTGAACTGAATTCGAGTTCTCTTCTCGGCGCGCATTGGCGCCTTTCCACGTCCCACAGGGATGTGGGTCGTGCACACGTGTCCGCCGCCGGCCAAGGTCGACAATCGTCGAACATCGACACCCAGCAACCGGGCGAACATTTCAGTTTCGGTGTCGCAAAACACCGGAAACTCTCGTGCCAAGTCTTGTATCGGGCAGTGTCCCTGGCACAGCTGAACGCTGTGCATCAAGGCCGTTGCCACTTTCGTATCAACTTTTCGGGTGTACCCCACGAACCCATCGGAACTAAGCAAGTTGCTTAGCACTTCGGCTCGTGCTTCCAGCCCTTCAACCCCGGCCAACGCCTTGGCGTACCGGGTTTCCATTTCGGCGAATCGATTACGCGCGAACTTTCGGATCGCATCGTCACCGGCAGCATCGCCAAGCATCTTCAATGCATCGGTAGCAATTTCCAAATAGTCGTTGCCAAGCTTCGTCTGGCCGCGGTGCGAGAGCACGTAGCGACGAGACGGGCGCCCGGCGCCCGACTTCTGGTTTGCTACCAGTTTCACCTCAACGAGCCCTGATTTTGACAGCGCATCAAGGTGACGGCGAACCGCAGCTGGCGTGAAACCCAGCTTGTTGCCAAGCTCGGCGGCACTGACCGGCCCGTCCTCTAGTACTGCGTAAAGGACGCGATCGCGCGTGCGTTCCTCGGTATCCCCAACTGCACCAACCGTGTCGGCAGTGGAGCCACTAGGTGAGTCTAAATTTGATGAATACACAACACAATCATGCGTAAATTTTTGCGCCAGGTCTAGTAAGGAAGGACTTACTAAGGGAGAGCTTGCCCACTTATCGATCTACTCCTTATTAACTATTGGCACCTTTTTATTCTCTCGCTCACGCGCAACGGTGGCGAGTGTTGGTGACACAGTCCTCAAAAACAGGAGTTCGACATGTCGTAGAATGTTTTGGTGTCTTCCGTAACCCCCAGTCTCATCATCAATGAACTGGCCAAAGATTTAGGGCCAGTTCCCGCCTTGGACAACCGCATGCTGCGCGTCCTGGAGTCGGTGTCCCTGAAGGCTTATCCAGGCCAAGTCACCACTCTTCTCGGGGCCAATGGCGCCGGCAAGTCGACTACGTTGGCCTGTGCCCAGGGCCTTCTGCAGCCAGAAGGCGGCACCATTGAGCTGCTGGGTCAAAACCCCTACGGCGACAACCCTGAACTTCGCTCGCGAGTCGGCGTCATGCTCCAAGACGGCGGATTGCCGCCATCGATGCGACCGGTCCCGCTCTTGCGGCACGTCGCATCCCTGTACCGAAACCCCATTGACATCGATGCGCTGATCACCCGACTGGACCTCGAATCCTTTGGGACGCGCACCATCCGCCGGCTCTCCGGCGGCCAAAAGCAGCGGGTCGCACTGGCCCTGGCCCTCGCCGGGGACCCCGAAGTTGTCTTCCTCGATGAACCAAGCGCAGGCCTCGACCCGCAATCGCGCCAAGTCGTCTTCGACTTGATCGCCGAATTGCGCGACGCCGGCAAGGCCATCATCCTCACCACGCACCTTATGGATGACGCGCAGCGCCTCAGCGACTACGTGTACATCATCGACAAGGGCTGCACGGTAGCGCAGGGAACGGTGGCTGAACTGACCGCTCGTGCCGCCGAAGACCAGGACGCCCGCCCGATATCCTTCGCAGCTCCGGTCAACCTGGTTCTGCCCGAACCGCCAGCCGGGCTATATCTCTCAGAGACCTCAGCCGGTGAATATCGATTGGACGGTGTCAGCTCCCCCGATCACCTGCATTGGCTTACGAGCTGGTGGCTCCGAGAAGGCATCCTGCCATCACAACTGAACCTGCAGTCACGAAGCCTCGAAGACGTATTCCTCGAATTCGCACAGAAGGAGGAACGCGCATGAGCGAACAAATAACAGCAAGCAACGCCGTGTCGCCATTTAAGCGCATTCTCATCCAAGGCAAGTATGAGTCTTTGCAAATGCTGAGCAACGGGGAACAGCTGATCCTCGCGGTGGTCATGCCGATGATCGCGCTAGTGGTACTCACGCTCACCGATCTTCTTGACGGAGTTGCCGAGCGAAGCATTGATGCTGCAGTTCCAGGTGTACTGGCATTGTGCGTGATCTCGACGGCGTTTACCGGCCAAGGAATTGGCACCGGATTTGATCGGCGCTACGGCGTACTGAAAATGTTCTCCACGACGCCGTTGGGCAAGACTGGCCTGATTTTCGGCAAAGTCATTGCAGTGCTCACGGTCTTGCTGATTCAAGTAGTGCTCATTACGGTGGTCGCGCTCTTCATGGGCTGGGAACCGAATGCTTGGGGCATTGCTCCCGCAATCCTCTTCCTGCTGCTCGGCGCGGCAGCATTTACCTCGCTCGGCCTGCTCATCGCGGGCACAGTCCGCCCAGAAGCGACGCTGGCCATTACCAATCTGGCCTGGATCCTCCTGGCCGGTGCAGGCGGCGTGCTGTATCCACTGAGCATGGCACCAGCATGGATTCAGCCAACGCTCAACGCTTTGCCATCTGCAGCGCTTGGAGATGCCATGCGCGAGGCACTAATCTCGGGCCACTTCAGCATCGCTGGACTTATTTTCCTAGTTCTCTGGTCGGCTGCTGGCTCATTTGCCGCCATCAAGCTCTTCAAATGGAACTAACCACCACACACATCCTCAAGGGAGATTTCCATGTCTTCAGACCTGGCCACTAGAAGCTGGGCCGACAAGCTGCCAACGAAGGTCACCCGCCTTGTGCACGGCCTCGCGATTGCTTCGCTGATCTCTCAGGTGGGCATCATCGTGACCGGTGGCGCAGTTCGCCTCACCGAGTCCGGCCTCGGTTGCTCGCATTGGCCTAATTGTGTTCCCGGTTCCATGACGCCGGTTCCTGCGATGGGAATCCACGGCATCATCGAGTTCGGCAACCGCACTTTGACGTTTGTTCTCTTGGCGATCGCCATCGGGTTCCTGCTCTCGGTTTGGTCCATGCGGCGCACGCACTCGACCGTTTTCAAGCTGGGACTGGCTCTTCTGCTGGGCATTCCAGCACAGGGTGTCATCGGTGGCATCACGGTATGGACCGGGCTGAACCCTTGGGTCGTGTCCTTGCACTTCCTGCTTTCTGGAACCCTGGTGATCCTGGCTACCCTGCTGGTCAACCGCACACGCGCAGAAATCAAGGCCCAGGAGAATCCGCCAACAACCAAGACCATTCGCCAGACTGCGACGGCTGCGTGGATCTTCGGCATTCTGGCAGTCATCATGGGCACGATCGTCACCGGAACAGGACCGCATGCAGGTGACGCGACGACTCCGCGGCACATGTTTGATCCACTGCTGGTCACCCGCATGCACACTGCTCCGGTTTACTTGCTGATCATCGCTACCGCCGCCTTGCTGGTCTTGGCCTACAAGACCGGTGGCAATGACCGTTTGCGCGCATCCGCATGGTGGCTCGTGGCCGTCATTCTTCTCCAAGCAGCTATCGGATATACCCAGCACTTCACCGGACTGCCAATCGGTTTGGTACTACTGCACATGCTTGGGGCCAGCCTGCTGCTGGTATCCAGCACTGATGCCTGGGATCGAGCAACGCTTCTTCCCAAGTACCAGCGGGTCGATAACTAGTCACAAAGTAGAGCACGCGCAGCCAGGCATTTTCGTTGCCTGGCCACGCGTGCTTTTTAGCGCCCGAACGCAACTGATATCAGCTGAGATCCAGCTCAGTATTTTCCGTCGGCAGTACTTGCAAGGACGCCGAACAGCAGTGCCTAAAGGCTCTGTTGCTTTGACGCCCTATGTTGAAAGCGAAACCTGGCAGCAAGAATTCTGAGCGGACCTCCATCATGAGCACTTGACGCAGCTTGGGCACCAAAAGGTCGTCAGGTTCACGCGTCCTGCACGGGAATTTCCATTTGCCTCCCGCCGTCCCCTGCCTTGCTAGCTCAAGAGGATGCAACGTCCACGAGCAATAATGGACTTCGCAGATTCCCTATAGCCGACCTGCGGTCCTCCGTTTAGTTGCCACTGGCACCAAAAACCCGGCCACCCGATCCAAGTGATCGGGTGGCCGGGCAAGTTAAGAATTCTGTGAATTATTCGGTGGCTAGCCGAAGAGCGGGCTTCCCACAAAAGGATCAATGGCGAGAGCCAAGAAGACAATCGACAAGTACGTGATGGAGATATGGAAGACCTTCATCGCCTTGCGGTTGACTACCGCAGGCTTGTGGTCGCCCTGTGCTTCGCGGTAAAGGACATGCGATTCGTAGATGAACCAGATGCCAGCACCGCCGGCAATGGCCGTGTAGACGATGCCTGCGTGGCCCAGTGGCACCAGCAGAAGCGAGCAGACTACGGTGGCCCAGGCATAGAGAACAACCTGAACAGATACGCGGCGGGCGTTGGCAATTGCCCCGAGCATCGGCACCGATGCGGCGTTGTAGTCGTCTGCATATTTCATGGACAGCGGCCAGTAGTGCGGTGGCGTCCACAGGAAGATGACCAGGAACAGGATGATTGCCGGCCATTCAATGGTCTCTTTGACAGCAGCCCAGGCGATTAGCACCGGCATGCAGCCTGCGATACCGCCCCAGACAATATTCTGAGCCGTGCGTCGCTTCAGGATGATCGTATAGAAGACCACGTACAGAAGGATTGCTGCCAGACCGAGGGCGGTGGTCAGTGGGTTTGTTCCGACCCACAGCACCACCAGCGAAGCAATCGCCAGTGCCCAGGAGAAGATCAGCGCTTCCTTGGGAGTCAAGTCGCCGGTGACCAGAGGACGCCCCTTGGTGCGCTTCATCAACTTGTCCATATCGCGATCGATATAGCAGTTGAAAGCGCCTGACGCCCCAGCAGCCATTGCACCACCCACAAGGGTGGAAATCATCAGCCACAACGAAGGGAATCCGCGCTGGGCAAAAATCATGGTCGGGAAGGTGCTCACCAGCAGCAACTCGATGACACGAGGCTTGGTCAACGCCACGTAGGCGCTGGCCTTGCGCTTCACATAGTCTCCGGTGCTTTCACCAGGCTGACGCGAGGCGCGTGGCACTGATGCTCCGGCGACACTTTGAGTCTTCAATTAAACGCACTCAGTTCTTCACGGGTACAAGACAGACACAATCATTCTACGCCTGATAGAAATTCTTTGAAACTCCCCCGCGTATAGTTCATCGGCAAAAGTTCGTGACCTTGGTCAACCCCTCAATTCCCATTCCGCAATAGCGAAAATTCCCCAGCTAGTCGAAAATGACCTGTGCACCATCCGCCTCCGAGGCCACGACCAACCGCTCACCTAACAGCGAACACCGTCATCTGATATCAACATTCGGACACCTGAGCCATTCCGTTTTCGGTAATGAATAATTGAAGGCTGAACAATTTTTTCACCGCTGATTTCGAGTCGTAGCGAGATTTCCACCGCAACGCTCACTACCGAATCAACAGCACCTGAATTTGATTTAACGCATCGTTACAAATTTTCAATTTTGTTCAAACCCACAGTGGAGCTCATGTGCCGCAGGTCTCAAGAGGCTTCTGGGCTATGGATGCTGGTTCCCAGCCGAGCACCGAACGATGCCCGGCACTGAAGGCGGCAGCCACCGGCTTTCTCTCCGGAACGAATCAACCGTTACACGGCGGAAATAAACTTGCGCGTCATCTTGCTATAACCATCACCTCACACATCGTTTTCGCGATAGAGTTGGACGAGATTGCGCCGTCGCAACCTACATATTTCTGGTCTTCAACGAGCTCAGGAACATATAGGAGGCGACGGCGTATTGCGTGTCAGCGGGAGATATCTCCCGTCCGAGCCTGAATGGAAGGAACGCCGCTGTGGCGACTGAATCCTTAGTAGAAGAGTTTTCACTGACCGAGTTGGATCGTAAGGCCATCGACACCACCCGTGTCCTGGCAGCCGACGCTGTTGAAAAAGTTGGCAATGGCCACCCCGGTACCGCAATGAGCTTGGCCCCGGCTGCCTACCTGATTTTCCAGAAGCACCTGCGCCACGATCCGAAGGATCCGAACTGGATCGGTCGCGACCGTTTCGTTCTCTCCCCTGGTCACACGTCATTGACCTTGTACCTGCAGCTGTTCCTCTCCGGCTACGGCTTGGAAATGGAAGACATCGAAGCACTGCGCACCTGGGGCGCCAAGACTCCGGGCCACCCGGAGTACGGCCACACCGCCGGCGTCGAGATCACCACCGGCCCGCTGGGCCAGGGCCTGGCCTCCGCCGTGGGCTTCGCCTACTCGCAGCGCCGCATGCGCGGCCTGCTGGATCCAGCTGCTGAAGCCGGGACGAGCCCATTCGACCACACCGTCTACGTCATCGCTTCCGATGGCGACCTGCAGGAAGGCGTCACCTCCGAGGCCTCCTCGCTCGCCGGCCACCAGGAACTTGGCAACCTCGTAGTGATCTACGATGACAACAAGATCTCCATCGAGAACGACACCGACATCGCCTTCACTGAAGATGTGCTGGGCCGCTACGACTCCTACGGCTGGCACACCCAGCGCGTTGACTGGACCGTCACCGGCGAATACGTCGAGGACATGGCAGCACTGGATGCGGCCATCCGAGCCGCCAAGGCCGAGACCTCCCGCCCGTCGATCATCGCCCTGCGCACCGTCATCGGCTGGCCAGCGCCAACCAAGCAGAACACCGGCGGCATCCACGGCTCGAAGCTGGGCACCGAGGAAGTTGCCGGCCTCAAGGAGGTCCTGGGCTTCGATCCAGCAAAGAACTTCCACATCGACCAGGAAGTCCTGGATCACGCTCGCGAAGTCGTCACCCGCGGTGCAGACCTGCACGCCTCGTGGAACAAGGACTTCGACTCGTGGAAGGCTGCCAACCCTGAACAGGCCGCCCTGCTGGAGCGCCTTGAATCGGGCAAGCTGCCTGAGGGCTGGACCGAAAAGCTTCCAGTCTTCGAGCCAGGCTCCACCATGGCCACCCGCTCGGCTTCGGGCAAGGTCATCAACGCCATTGCCGATGAGCTGCCAGAACTCTGGGGCGGCTCGGCCGACCTCGCCGGTTCGAACAACACCACCATCGACACCGCCAAGTCCTTCGCGCCGGAGCGCCGCTCCACCGCTTCGTGGGACGCCAGCCCGTACGGCCGCGTCCTGCACTTCGGCATCCGCGAGCACGCCGCCGCGTCGATCGTCAACGGCATCGTGCTCTCCAGCCCGACCCGCGCCTTCTCCGGCACCTTCCTGATCTTCTCGGACTACCAGCGCCCAGCCATCCGCTTGGCTGCGCTGATGGGCGTTCCATCGATCTTCGTATGGACCCACGACTCGATCGGCCTGGGCGAAGACGGCCCGACCCACCAGCCGGTAGAGCAGCTCGCCAGCTTGCGCATCATCCCGAACTTCGACGTGGTCCGCCCTGCAGACGCCAACGAAGTTGCCTACGCATGGCGCGGCATGCTGGAACTGACCGATACCCCATCGGGCATCGTGCTCTCCCGCCAGAACCTGCCAATCTACGACCGCGCGGCCACCGGCTTCCGCGGCGCCGAAGGCACCCTGAAGGGCGGCTACATCTTGGCCGAAGCCGTGCGCGACGGCGCAGAGGTCACCCCAGACGTGATCCTGCTGGCTACCGGTTCCGAGGTGGAACTGGCAGTTGAGGCTCGCGAGGAACTGGCCGCCAAGAACATCGCCGCCCGCGTGGTCTCGCTGCCATCGCTGGAATGGTTCGCCAAGCAGGATGCCGCCTACCGTGAAGAGGTGCTCCCGGCAGCCATCACCGCCCGCGTGTCCGTAGAGGCAGGCGTAGCCCAGGGCTGGCGCGAGCTGGTCGGCGCCAACGGCGAGATCATCTCCCTGGACCACTTCGGCGCTTCCGCCGATTACAAGAAGCTGTACTCGGAATTCGGCATCACCACCGCGGCCGTAGTCGCCGCCGCCGAAACCTCCGTGCAGAACGCCGCAAAGTAAGGAACCGAAGCAAATATCATGAGCAACCCAAATACCCAGGCCCTCTCCGATGCCGGCGTTTCAATCTGGCTCGATGACCTCTCCCGAGAACGCCTGACCAGCGGCTCGCTGGCCAAGCTGATCGAAGAGAAGAACGTTGTTGGCGTGACCACCAACCCTGCCATTTTCGCCGCATCGCTCTCCAAGGCCGAGGTGTACGGCGAAGCGATTGCCGAACAGCGCGACAAGTCCGTTGAAGATGCGATCACCGAAATCACCAGCGACGACGTAGCCGCAGCCTGCGACCTGTTCAAGGGCATCTACGAGTCCTCCAAGGGCTTCGACGGCCGCGTGTCAATCGAGGTTGATCCCCGCCTGGCCCACGAAACCGCGCCAACCATCGCCCAGGCCAAGGCCCTGTACGAGCGCGTGAACCGCGAAAACGTGCTGATCAAGATCCCAGCCACCCTTGAGGGCCTGGAAGCGATCACCGAGACCATTGCCGAAGGCATTTCCGTCAACGTGACCCTGATCTTCTCGCTGGAACGCTACCGCGAAGTGATCAACGCCTACCTGATCGGCTTGGAGAAGGCCCACGCCAAGGGGCTGGACCTGTCCAAGATCCACTCGGTCGCCTCCTTCTTCGTCTCCCGCGTGGACACCGAGATCGACAAGCGCCTGGCTGCCATCGGCACCGGGGAAGCCGCCGCATTGCGCGGCCAGGCCGGCGTGGCCAACGCCCGCCTCGCCTACCAGGTCTTCGAGGAGTCCTTCGCCTCGGCGCGCTTCGAGGTGCTGGCAGCCGCCGGCGCCAACGTGCAGCGTCCGCTGTGGGCTTCGACCGGCGCCAAGGATCCTGCCTACCCATCCACCCTGTACGTCACCGAGCTGGTGGCACCGCAGACTGTGAACACCATGCCGGAAAAGACCCTGGATGCCACCGCAGCCGAGGCGGAAATCCGCGGCAATGCAATCGCTGGCAGCTACGATGCCGCCAACCGCGTGCTGGACAAGCTCGCAGCCCAGGGCATCGACTACAACGAGATCGTCAACCTGCTTGAGGTCGAGGGCGTAGACAAGTTCGAGGTCGCTTGGAACGAGCTGCTCGAAGACATGTCGGTCGCACTGAAGGGAGCCAAGTAAATGGAACTAGGTTTGGTGACCTCAGGCGAGGCACTGGCCTCGGTGGATGCGCTGCTTCCAAAGCTCATTGAAGCAAAAGTTGGCAGCCGCATCGCAGCCCAGGACCCCACCGTCTGGGGACCTGCGGCCGAGGCAGAATCCGCTATCCGCCTGGGCTGGGTCAACCCCTTCGAGGCAGCTGGCAAGCTGATTCCAGCCATTCTGGAACTGCGCGAAGAACTGCAGCAGGAGAACCTGACCCGCATTGTCTTGTGCGGGATGGGCGGATCCTCGCTGGCCCCCGAGGTCATTGCCGCGCACGACGAAGTGGATCTGGTCATCTGCGATACCACCGATCCATCGATGGTCAAGCAGATCGTCGAGACCGACTTGGAGCGCACCGTAGTGGTCGTTTCCTCCAAGTCCGGTTCCACCGTGGAAACCGACTCGCAGCGACGCGCCTTCACCGCCGCCTTCCAGGCTGCCGGGATCGACCCGGCCACCCGCCTGGTGCTGGTGACCGATCCGGGATCGCCAATGGACAACCCCGAGGGTGTTCGCGCGGTCTTCAACGCCGACCCGCATGTCGGCGGGCGCTACTCGGCGCTGACCGCTTTCGGCCTGGTGCCTTCGGGCCTGGCCGGCGCGGACATCGAAGCCCTGGTGGAAGAATCCGGGCTGGTCAATGACGTGTTGGCCTCGGACGACGAGGACAACCTGGCATTGCACCTGGGTGCCGCCATGGCGACCGCAGGCCGCGACAAGCTGCTGATCGCCTGTGTTGGCGACGCGCTGCCAGGCTTTGGCGACTGGGCCGAGCAGCTCATCGCCGAGTCCACCGGCAAGGACGGCAAGGGCGTGCTGCCCGTAGCCGCCCATGTTGATGCACCGGAGCTGAAGAACCTGCCTGCCGACGTGGTGCCGCTGTTCGTCTACGACGAACTTCCCGAACAGATCGACGAGGAAGCCACCGCGGTGCATTTCAGCGCGCCGCTGGGCACCGCGTTCATGATCTTCGAGTACGCCACCGCCGTGGCCGGCTACCTGCTGGGCATCAGCCCCTTCGACCAGCCCGATGTCGAGGCCGCAAAGGTGGCAGCCCGCTCGATGCTGGAGGCCCCGGCGGCCGCCGAGCCTGATGCTGTTGACGGATCGGTGCAGCTGTTCGGCACCACCGCCAGCACGCTGGACGCTGCCTTGGATGAGCTGACCGCGCAGCTGCCGGAAGACGGATACTTCGCCATCCAGGCGTACCTGAACCGCACCTCCGACAGCCAGCTGCAGGCCTTGCGCGACCTCTTCGCCGAAAAGACCGGACGCCCGGTCACCTTCGGCTGGGGCCCGCGCTTCCTGCACTCCACCGGCCAGTACCACAAGGGCGGCCCGGCCCAGGGCGTGTTCCTGCAGATTACCGCCGATCACCAGGACGACCTGGACATCCCGGATCGTCCGTACTCCTTCGGCTCCCTGATCACTGCCCAGGCCATCGGCGATGGCGCAGTGCTTTCGGATGCCGAGCACAACCGCCCAGTGCTGCGCGTGAACCTCACGGACCGTGCAGCCGGAATCGCTGCCCTGCTTGAGGCAGCGAAGTAAGGCACCAATGAGTAATCCACTACGCGATGCCCGCGACCGGCGGCTTAACCGCATTGCCGGTCCGGGCGCGCTGGTGTTCTTCGGAATCACCGGCGACCTTGCCCGCAAGAAATTGATGCCAGCGGTCTATGACCTGGCCAACCGCGGGCTGCTCCCCCCAAACTTTGCCATCGTCGGCTTCGGCCGCCGCGACTGGAGCGCCGAGGACTTCGCGAACCAGGCCCGTGAATGGATCCTGGCCAGTTCCCGAACCCCGTTCAATGAAACGGTGTTCGCCCAGCTGGCTTCCGGCATGCGCTTCATTTCGGGCGCATTCGACGATGACGACGCCTACCAGAAGCTCGCCGAAACCCTCGACGAGCTGGCGGAGTCCCGTTCCACCGGTCGCAACCACGCCTTCTACCTCTCGATCCCGCCCAGCTGGTTCGAAATCGTCTGCCAGAAGCTCTCCGAGCACCACCTGGCCAACGATTCAAACCCGGGCTGGGAACGCGTGGTCATCGAAAAGCCCTTCGGCCACAACCTGCAAAGCGCCCGCGAGCTGAACCAGATCGTGGAATCCGTCTTCCCTGCAGACCAGGTGTTCCGCATCGACCACTATCTGGGCAAGGAAACCGTGCAGAACCTGCTGGCCCTGCGCTTCGGCAACCAGATGTTCGAGCCGCTGTGGAACAACAAGTACGTGGACCACGTGCAGATCACCATGGCCGAGGACATCGGCATCGGCGGACGCGCGAGCTACTACGACGGCGTGGGCGCGGCCCGCGACGTCATCCAGAACCACCTGCTCCAGCTGCTGGCGCTGACCGCCATGGAGGAGCCCATCTCCTTCAATGCCGATCACCTGCGCAGCGAAAAGGAGAAGGTGCTCACCGCCGTCCAGCTGCCTGAGGATCTGGGTGCCGCCAGCGCGCGCGGCCAGTACACCTCCGGCTGGCAGGGCGCCGAGGAAGTCGTCGGCTTCCTCGACGAGGAAGGCTTCAACCCGAAGTCCAAGACCGAAACCTACGCTGCGGTGCGCTTGAATATCAACACCCGCCGCTGGGACGGCGTGCCGTTCTACCTGCGCGCCGGAAAGCGCCTGGGACGACGTGTCACCGAGATCGCGGTGGTCTTCAAGAAGGCTCCGAACCTGCTGTTCACCGATCACGAGGATGACGAGTTCGGCCAGAACGCGTTTGTGATCCGGGTGCAGCCCGATGAGGGCGCGACCATCCGCTTCTCCTCCAAGGTGCCCGGCACCCAGATGGAGATCCGCGATGTCACCATGGACTTCGGCTACGGCAACGCCTTCACCGAATCCTCCCCGGAAGCCTACGAGCGCTTGATCCTGGACGTGCTGCTCGGCGAGCCGCCGCTGTTCCCGCGCCATGAAGAGGTGGAGCAGTCCTGGCGCATCCTGGATCCGTTCGAGGAATACTGGGCAGCGCAGCCAACCCAGCCTGATCCCTATGCTCCGGGATCCTGGGGCCCAGCCAGCAGCGATGAGCTGATGGCCAAAGATGGAAGGACGTGGCGACGCCCATGATGATCGATCTTCCCAACACCACCACCTCCAAGGTGGCCAAGAAGCTGATCTCCTCGCGCCGCACCCACGGCGTGGTAGCCCTCTCCCGGGTATTGACCCTGGTGGTCATCACCCGCGAGGGATTTGCGGAGAACGCCATCGAGGCCGCCAACCTGGCCAGCCGCGAGCACCCCTGCCGCATCATCGTGGTAGTGCGCGGCAATGCCAGCGAGAAGAACCGCCTGGATGTGCAGATCCGCGTGGGCGGCGACGCCGGCGCTTCCGAGGTCATCGTCATGCGCACCTACGGCCCGGATGTGGTGGCCGACGAGGCACTGATCTCGGCCCTGCTGCTGCCTGATGCCCCGATTGTGGCCTGGTGGCCGCATGGCGTGCCGAAAGATCCCTACGGCACGGCCCTGGGCAAGCTCGCCCACCGGCGGATCACCGACTCCGCCGAGATGGAGGACCCTACCGCCTCGCTCTTTGGCCGCATCGAGACCTACCAGGCCGGCGATACCGACCTGGCATGGACCCGCCTGACCTTCTGGCGTGCCCAGCTGGCCAGCATCATCGACCTGGTGGGCACCGCGGGCCTGACCGGCATCACCGTGAAGGGCTCGGAGAATTCCCCGTCCACCACGCTGCTGGCCGCTTGGCTGACCATGTGCCTGGATGTTCCGGTGACCATTGCCGCGGACAAGACCACCGGCGGCCTGTCCAGCGTGCGGCTGACCCGCGAAGACGGGGACGTGGAGCTCTCGCGCCCTTCCGGCGCGGTGGCCCACCTGTACCTGCCTGGTTCTGCCCCGCAGCGGATCTCGCTGCCGCGGCGTTCGGTGGCCGAATGCCTCGCCGAGGAAATGCGCCGGCTGGATGCCGACGACGTCTTCGGCGAAGTCATCACCAAGGGCCTGAACCTCACCAACCTCAGGAGCGTTGTCCCCAGTGATCGCTAGGCAAATCACCATTCATGAAGATGTCGCCTCCACGGCGCACGCCATCGCCGCCCGGCTGATCACCTCGATCACCGACGCGATCGCCGCCCGTGGCGTCGCGCACATTGTGGTCACCGGCGGCACCCTGGGCATCGCTTCGCTCGTGGCTCTCGCGCAGAACCCGGCCAGGACTTCGGTGAACTGGTCCCAGGTGCACTTCTGGTGGGGTGACGAGCGCTTTGTCGACAGCGGCAGCGCCGATCGCAACGTGCTGCAGGCCGAGCCGCTCTTTGCTGCACTGGATGAGCTGGGCCTGGACCGCGGCACCGTGCACGCCATGGGCGCCAGCGACCAGTACGACAGCGCCGAGCAGGCCGCCGCCGCCTACACGCAGCTGCTGGCGCAAGAAGCGCCGGAAGGATCGGCCTCGCCCGTCTTCGACGTGCTGATGCTGGGCATGGGGCCGGATTCGCATGTGGCGTCGCTGTTCCCCAACCACACGCGCTCGGATGAGCTCGGGGCCATCGCGGTCCACGACTCCCCCAAGCCGCCACCGCATCGGGTGACCCTGACCATGGGGACCATCAACACCGCTCGCGAGGTGTGGCTGGTGGTCGCCGGCGCCGACAAGGCTCCCGCCTTGGCCGCGGCCTCCCATGAAATCAACGAGGCGGCCGTCCCGGCCAGCGCCGTGCACGGCACGGAAGCCACCCGCTGGATCGTGGATCGCGCCGCATCAACACTGCTCTAGCGAGCACCGCAAGGCCGGCTCCCGGAACCCCTGGTTCCCGGGGCCGGCCTTTGCGCTAAACACCGTCATCAAGGATCTTCATGCCAGAATTGCCCTCCCCGCTCAACGTCACCGTCATCGGCTCCGGAGTCATCGGCCTGTCCACCGCACACGAGCTGGCCTCGCACGGCCACAAGGTGCGCGTGATCAGCGACCAGGAACCGCTGCAAACCGTCTCGGCCATCTCAGCTGCCATTTGGTTCCCTTATCATTCGGAGAACTCCCCCGCCGCCGACGTGCTGCTGGCTCGAACCCTGGCCCGCTTCAAGGCCCTGTCCCTGATTCCGGAGACCGGCGTCGACCTGCGCTTCGGCATGGATATCGAACGCCGCGCGGACGCCGATCGCTCCTGGGCCAAGCATGTGGCCGACTCCGAGGTGGTCGACGCCGCCTTGCTGCCCGAAGGCGCGCTCAGCGCCACCAGCGGCACGGTCCCGGTCATCACGATGCCCACCTACCTTTCCTGGCTGCAGGACCAGTGCCAGCGCCACGGCGTGGAATTCGAGCAGCGTACCGTGAATGCCATTGGCGATCTGCGGGCCGGCGCCGATGCGGTGGTGCTTGCCGGCGGGATGCGCTCAGCCGAACTGCTGGGCGATGACCACAGCGTGTATCCGATTCGCGGCCAGGTGATCCGGCTGGCCAATTCCGCGGGACTGCGCAACTGGCTCAGCGATGACGACCACCCCGGGGGCGTCTGCTACATCATTCCGCGCCGCGATGACATCATCGTGGGCGGCACCGATGCCGCCCACGACACCAACCTCGAAGTTGATGCGCAAACAGCTTCCGAGATGCTCGCCCGAGCCATCAGCCTGGTTCCGCAACTGGCCGGCTGCGAGGTTCTGGAGCACAAGGTCGGACTGCGCCCTGCGCGGGAAACGATCCGCCTGGAACGGGTTTCCGGCCAGGACATGACGGTGATCGCGGCCTATGGCCACGGTGGCGGCGGGGTCACCCTCTCCTGGGGCACAGCGCAGCGCGTGGTGGAATTGCTCGATGCCCCGGCGCAAGCCACGCACCAGTAAACCCGGACTTCACGCCCTGTCAACACCCCGTTTTCCATCGCAGGATATGTTCGGCTCAGCGCACCGGCTTCCCCGGTGCATCCAGGAGGCAAAACACCAGCACCAGCCGTGCATGGGATCCTCGATGACGCTTCAACGTCATGGGCGAGGACAGATAGCCTGCCTTAGAGTAATGTCACCTTTCACGCACCACCAGTGGAAATCCATATCCGTCCGAAGACCAGGAGAGCAGCACATGTCGCAACCCATCGACGCCTTCGAACTCCGCGATGCTGCAGCCGCGCAGCCTGCGCCAACGCCTGCACAGTTTCGCCAAGCCCTGCTGCGCCATCTGCAGTACACGGTCGGCAAGAGCCCGCAGAAAGCTTCGCTCTTCGACTGGCGGATCGCCATGTCCCACGCGGTGCGCGACCACGCGGTCGACCCGTGGTTCAACGCCACCCGGCGCACCTGGGACGAAGACCGCAAGCGGGTCTACTACCTGTCGATGGAATTCCTGATCGGCCGGCTGCTAGAGGACCAGGCCATCAATCTGGGACTGCGCGAGGTCGTGGTGCAAGTGCTGGGCGAATTCGGCTTGAGCTTTGCCGAAGTGGCCGAGGGCGAGCCTGACGCGGCCTTGGGCAATGGCGGATTGGGCCGCTTGGCCGCCTGCTATCTGGAATCCATGGCCACCATGGGATGCCCGGCCTACGGGTACGGCCTGCGCTACGAGCATGGGCTGTTCCGCCAGCACTTCGAAAATGGGCGGCAGATCGAAACCCCGGAAAACTGGCTGGCCACAGACAACCCCTGGGACTTCACCCGCCCCGAGGTCGCCTACCCGGTGGGCTTCGGCGGCGCGCTGGCCGAGCACAACGGCGCCTGGATCTGGTCGCCGGGCTCCCAAGTGCTCGCTTCTGCCCATGACACTCCAGTTGTCGGCTACGGCGGGAAATGGGCCAACACCTTGCGGCTTTGGGCGGCCATGCCCAGCGCCGACCTGTTCGATCTGAACCGCTTCAATGCCGGGGACTTCGCCGCGGCCTCCGAGCCGGAGGCGCTGGCGCGCAGCCTGAGCCGGGTGCTCTACCCGAATGACACCACCGACGGCGGCAAGGAGCTGCGGCTCTCCCAGGAATACTTCCTGACCTCTGCTTCCGTGCAGGACATCCTGCGCCGCTACCTCGCGGCCCATCAGGATCTGCTCAAGCTGCCCGAGTTTGTTGCCATCCAGATGAACGACACCCACCCGGCCATCGCCGGCCCCGAACTGATCCGCCTGCTGGTGGACGAGCACGGCGTCAATTTCGACACGGCAGTGCAGACCGTGACCGGGGTGCTGGGCTACACCAACCACACCTTGCTGCCCGAGGCACTGGAACGCTGGAGCGTGGGCTTGATGCGCAAGATCCTCCCGCGCCACCTGCAGATCATCGAAACCCTGGACACCCAGTTCATCCAGTTGCAGGGCTCTGCCCCCGACCCGGTGCGCCTGGTCAGCAACGACCAGGTCAGCATGGGTGATCTGGCCTTCGCCACCAGCCACAAGGTCAACGGGGTCTCGGCCCTGCATACCGAGCTGGTCAGCAAGGACCTGTTCCCGGTGCACAACGAGCTCCATCCGGGGCGCATCGTGAACATCACCAACGGCATCACCCCGCGCCGCTGGCTCAAGCTGGCCAACCCGTCGCTGGCCACGCTGATCACCGACACCATCGGCGCAGGCTGGGAAACCGACCTGGAACGGCTTCGCGAATTGGAGCCTTATGCCGATGATCCGGCCTTCCGCGATGCCTTCGGACGCAGCAAGCGCCAGGCCAAGGAGCATTTCACCGGCTGGCTTGCCCAGGAGCATGGAATCGAGCTGCCTGCCGACGCGCTATTCGACGCCCAGGTGAAGCGGCTGCACGAATACAAGCGCCAGCTGCTCAATATCCTGTGGACCATTGCGCACTGGCAGCGGATCAAGCGCGACCCGCAGGCCGGCTGGGCTCCGCGGGTCAAGATCTTCGGCGGCAAAGCCGCACCGAGCTACCATATGGCCAAGCTGATCATCCAGCTGATCAACGATGTCGCCAATGTGGTCAACAACGACCCGGAGACCAGTCATTTGCTGCGCGTGGCCTACCCGCCGAACTACGGCGTGTCCATGGCAGAGAAGCTGATCCCCGCGGCGGATCTCTCAGAGCAGATTTCCACGGCTGGAATGGAGGCTTCGGGCACCGGCAACATGAAGTTCGCGCTCAACGGCGCGCTGACCATCGGCACCCTGGACGGGGCCAATGTCGAAATCCGCGAGCACGTCGGCGCGGAGAACTTCTTCCTCTTCGGGCTCACGACCGAACAGGTCGCCGAACGCCGGGCCCAGCCCGGCCACGCGCGCACCGCGCTGGAAGCCAGCCAAACCCTGCGCGATGTGCTCCAAGCCATTGCGGAGGGCGTATTCAGCCCCGATGACCGCCATCGCTACGATGGATTGCTTGATGCGATGTGGAACAGCGACTGGTTCCTGGTGGCCTCGGACTTCGAGGACTACGACCGTGCGCAAAGCGAAGTGGCCGACTGCTACGGCGACCCTGACCGCTGGCAGCGGATGGCCATCCTCAACGTCGCCCGCATGGGCTATTTCAGCTCCGATCGCTCAATTCGCGAGTATATGTCGCAAATTTGGAACGTGGAATCCGCTCTTTAGCCCGGCATATTCGGTCACGGCAAGTCATACAGCTTTGACCTGCGTCATCTTAAGGTCAGGGTGCCCCGATTGTGCTTGGATGAGAGCATTCGAAACAGCAAGGAGTCCCAATGAAAGACGAGGACAAGACGCTTTCGGTGCTCAACGCCCAGCAGGCACGCCTGTTGGCCCAGGGGCGGCACCCGGATCCCTTCGCTGCGCTCGGCCCCACCGACGACGGCAAAAATGTGGTCGTGCGCCTTCCGGGAGCCGAGCAGCTATGGCTGTTCAACGCCACCGATGAGGTACAGCTTCTTGCGGATGCAACCGACCCGGCGCTGTTCACCGGTCCGGCCTTGCCGTACTACCGGTTGCGCATCCGCTGGGCTTCGGGGCAGCTGGAAGAACGCGACGACCCCTACCGCTTTGGCCCAGTCATGGGCCAGCTCGATGAGCATCTCATCGGCGAGGGCGAGCACCAGTGCCTGTGGAACGCGCTCGGCGCCCACCTTCTCACCCATGAAAAGGTGGCCGGCGTGCACTTTGCGCTCTGGGCACCCAATGCCCAAAGGGTCTCGGTAGTCGGAGATTTCAACGCCTGGAACGGCACCGCGCACCCGATGCGCTCGCGCGGCGCCACCGGCGTCTGGGAGCTCTTCCTGCCCGGGCTGGATGAAGGCGTGGTCTACAAGTACGAGATCCTCGGCCCGGACGGCACGCTGATGCCGTTGAAGGCCGACCCCGTCGGCTTCGGCTCCGAGCACCCGCCAGCCACCGGTTCGGTGGTGCGGCAGCTGGGCGCCCACCAGTGGCAGGACCAGCAGTGGGTGGCCCGGCGCGAGGAAATCAACTCCGTCGACGCCCCGATCAGCATCTATGAGGTGCATCTGGGCTCCTGGCGCCGCAGCGGCAACGAATCGCTGAGCTACGTGCAGCTGGCTTCGCAGCTCGTGGACTATGCCGCGGATCTGGGTTTCACCCATATCGAGGTCATGCCGGTCAGCGAGCACCCCTTTGACGGGTCCTGGGGCTACCAGCCCATTGGGCTCTTCGCCCCGACCATCCGCTATGGTACCCCGCAGGACTTCGCCGCCTTTGTCGACGCCGCGCACGCCCGCGGGCTCGGGGTGATCGCCGACTGGGTGCCCGGGCACTTCCCCACCGACCAGCACGGCCTGGGCCGTTTTGACGGCACCGCCCTGTACGAGCACCTCGATCCGCGCGAGGGGTTCCATCCGGACTGGAACACGCTGATCTACAACTACGGCCGGCCCGAGGTGCGCAACTTCCTGGTGGCCAACGCGCTGTACTGGCTCGGGGAATACCACCTCGACGGGTTGCGCGTGGACGCGGTCGCCTCGATGATCAACCGCGACTACTCGCGTGCCGAGGGCCAGTGGATCGCCAACAAGGACGGCGGCAACGAGAACTACGAGGCGCTCGACTTCCTCAAGCAGACCAATGTGGCCAGCTACGGGCAGCATCCGGGCATCGCGATGATTGCCGAAGACTCCACCGCCTATCCCGGGGTCACCCGCCCGGTGGATGCCGGGGGCCTGGGCTTTGGCTACAAGTGGAACCTGGGCTGGATGAATGATTCGCTGGAGTACTTCGGCAAGGATCCGGTCTACCGCAAGCACCACCATAACCAGCTGACCTTCGGCATCACCTACGCCTTCAGCGAGAACTTCCTGCTGCCGATCAGCCATGACGAGGTGGTGCACGGCAAGGGATCGATGTACTCGCGGATGCCCGGCAGCCATGCC
The DNA here is from genome assembly GCF_015524875.1 of Glutamicibacter sp. FBE19. Taxonomy (NCBI): domain Bacteria; kingdom Bacillati; phylum Actinomycetota; class Actinomycetes; order Micrococcales; family Micrococcaceae; genus Glutamicibacter; species Glutamicibacter sp. FBE19. The sequence continues at coordinate 54,862 of NZ_JACKQN010000012.1, forward strand.
GACAAGCTCGGCAACCTCAAGGCCTTCTACGGCTACATGTGGGGCTACCCCGGCAAGAAGCTGCTGTTCATGGGCCAAGAATTCGGGCAGCGCAGCGAATGGAACTACAAGGGCGAACTCGACTGGGGCGTGCTCGATGATCCGGGCCATGCAGGGGTGCTCGCACTGGTGCGCGATCTGAACCGGCTCTACCGCGAACAGCCCGCCCTGCACCGGCGCGACACCCAATCCGATGGATTCCAGTGGCTGCTCGTCGACGACGTGGAGCACCAGGTCTTCGCCTGGCTGCGCCGCGGCGAGCCTGGCGACCCCCATGTGGTTGTCGTCGTGAACCTGACCCCGGTTGAACGCACCGGATTCCGCATCGGGTTCCCGGTGGCTGGACGCTGGATCGAGGCATTGAACACCGATTCCGAGTGCTACCACGGGGCCAATCGCGGCCACGGCGGTGCCATCGAAACCGAAGCTGTCCCCGCTGGCGGCGAGGCACAGTCAGCACTACTTACGCTCCCACCTTTATCGGCAATCTATTTTGTGGAGGAACGCTCATGAATACTGCTCCCGATACCCGCCACCTGATCGGGGCGCCGCCGCGTCTCTCCAGCCAGGCGATGGCCTTTGTTCTGGCCGGTGGCCGAGGCAGCCGGCTCGAAGAGCTCACCGACCGCCGCGCAAAACCGGCGGTCCACTTCGGCGGCAAGTCGCGCATTATCGATTTCCCGCTCTCGAACGCCCTTAATTCCGGGGTTCGCAAGATGGCCGTCGCCACCCAATACAAGGCGCACTCGCTGATCCGCCATATGCAGCGCGGCTGGGGCTTCTTCCGGGCCGAGCGCAACGAGTACCTCGACATTCTTCCTGCCAGCCAGCGCGTCCAGGAAAACAAGTGGTACCTGGGCACCGCGGATGCTGTCACGCAGAATATCGATATCGTCGACGACTACGACATCGAGTACGTGATCATCCTGGCCGGGGACCACGTCTACAAGATGGACTACGAGATCATGCTGCGCCAGCATGTGAACACTCAGGCTGATGTGACCATCGGCTGCCTGACCGTTCCGCGCGCCGAAGCCACCGGCTTTGGCGTCATGCACGTGAACGGGAACGGCCGAATCGTCGACTTCCTGGAAAAGCCGGCGGATCCTCCCGGGATGCCTGACGATCCGGAGATGGCACTGGCTTCCATGGGCATCTACGTATTCAACTGGAAGTTCCTGCGCGAGTTGCTGCTGGACGATGCCGAAGACGCGAGCTCAAGCCACGACTTCGGCCACGATCTCATCCCCGCCATCGTGAAGAACGGCCGCGCTTTCGCCCATAAGTTCACCGACTCCTGCGTGATGAGCGGCCTGGAAACCGAGCCGTACTGGCGCGATGTGGGCACCATCGATTCCTTCTGGCGGGCGAACCTCGACCTCACCGAGGTCGTCCCCTCGCTGGACCTGTACGACAACAGCTGGCCCATCTGGACCTACGCGGAATTGACGCCTCCGGCAAAATTCATCCACGATGACGAGGCCCGGCGCGGGCATGCGATCGAATCGCTGATCTCGGGCAACTGCATCCTTTCCGGTGCCGAAGTCCACAAGTCGCTGTTGTTCACCGGCAACCGGGCCCACTCCTTCTCGAAGCTGGACCAGGTCGTGTCGCTGCCGAACGTCGATGTGGGGCGCAATGCCGAGCTGGCCAAGTGCGTGATCGACAGCCGGGTGCGCATTCCCGAGGGCCTGATCGTCGGCCAGGACCCGGTCGAGGATTCGAAATGGTTCCGCCGCACGGATTCCGGCGTGGTGCTCATTACGCAGCCCATGCTCGACCGCCGGGCCGCAGTGCTCGACGGCCGCCTGGACTTGGGCGCCGATGCGCTGGAGGGGAAGTAGGAACCCGATGGCTAAAAGACAACTGCGCGTGCTGTCTGTCGCCTCGGAATGCGCTCCGCTGGTGAAAACCGGCGGCCTGGCCGATGTGGTTGGCGCCCTGCCGGCGGCACTGGAACCGCTGGGATGGCGCAGCCGCATCCTGATGCCTGCCTATCCGGGCCTGCTCGAGCGGGTGGGCCGCACCCGGCGGATTTGGCGCGAGGAGAACCTCTTCGGCGGCCCGGCCTCGGTCCGTTCCTGCCGCTACGAGGGGCTGGACCTCCTGCTGCTGGATGCCCCGCATCTCTACGACCGGCCCGGCGGACCATATATGGTCGATGGGCACGACCACCACGACAACCACGTGCGTTTTGCGGCGCTGTCCTGGGTGGGTGCCCGGCTGGCCATCGAGGGAACCTCGGACCGCTGGCGGCCGGATGTGGTGCATGCCCACGATTGGCAGGCCGGGCTGGTGCCCTCGTACCTGAAGTACGCCGGCGCCCAGACGCCCAGCCTGCTGACCATCCACAATATCGCCTTCCAGGGAATCTTCGGACCTGACCAGCTGGATGCTTTGCACCTTCCGACATGGGATTTCCATCCGGACGCCTTGGAGTACCACGGGCTGGTCAGCACCCTGAAGGCGGGCCTCGTCCATGCCTCGAAGGTGAGTACCGTGAGCCCGAGCTATGCCCAGGAGCTGACCCGCGAGGAGTTCGGCTTCGGGCTCCAGGGGGTCGTGTCCATGCGTGGCGAACGCGGGGAACTGAGCGGGATCCTCAACGGGATCGACACCGAAGTCTGGAACCCTGCCACGGATCCGGCGATAGCCAATTATTCCGCGGCAGATCCTGGCGCCAAGGCTGCAAACCGGCAAGCGCTCATCGAGGAATTCGGCCTTGAGGAACCTGCCGGCCCGCTGGCGGTGGTGGTCACCCGTCTCACCCATCAAAAGGGCGTGGACCTGCTCCTGGAGAAGCTGCCGACGTTCATCGAATCCGGTGGCGCCGTGGTGGTGCTCGGTTCCGGGGACCCCGGCTACGAGTACGCGCTGGGCGAGCTGGCGGCGCGCTATCCGCAATCGGTGGGCTTGCACATCGGCTACGACGAGCCAATGAGCCACCGGTTATATGCCGGCGCGGATTTGGTGCTGGTGCCCTCGCGATTCGAGCCTTGCGGGCTGACCCAGCTCATCGGGCTGCGCTACGGCGCCATCCCCCTGGTGGCCGCCACCGGCGGTCTGCGCGACACCGTGGTGGACGCTACGCCGGAGCATCTGGCGGACGGATCTGCCACGGGCTTCACCTTCAGCGACATTGACGCGGGCGGCTTGGGATTTGCCCTCGGCCGCTCGGTCGACCTGTATGCGGATCGCGAAGCGTGGGAGCGGCTGCGCGCCCAGGCCCTGAATACCCCGGTGGACTGGGGCACGTCGGCGGCCATCTATGCCCAGCTGTTCACGGAGCTCATCTGATGGCCGGAGCCCCGGCGGGGGTGACTTCCGCCGGCCGTCCCTGGCCGCTGGGTGTCACCGTGGATTCTGCCGGGGTGAACGTTGCCGTCTATGCTCCCGCGGCCAGCGCCCTGTACTTTTGCCTGTTCCCGGAAGGGGACCAGCAATCCGAACAGCGCCTAGCCATCCCCTACCGCCAGGACGGCATTTGGCACGCCCATTTTGCCGGCCTGGGCGCTGGGGCCCGCTACGGGCTGCGCGCCGATGGCGAGTTCCGCCCGGCCGATGGCCTGTGCTTCAACGTCAACAAGCTGCTCATCGACCCCTACGCCCGGTCCCTGGACCGCCCGGTGCGCTATCACGAGCTGATGAACGGCACCCAGCGCGCAGACAACGAAGACCCCGGCTCCCAGTTGGATCCGCGCGACAGTGCAGCGGTGGTGCCCAAGGGCATTGTTGCCGGACCGCCGGCAGGGCCGGACCCAGCCAGCAACCGCCCCGGCCACGACCTGCCCGATCTGGTGATCTACGAAACCCACCTGAAAGGGATCTCGGCGGCGCATCCCGAGGTCCCGGCCCAGCTGCGCGGAACCTATGCCGGCATGGGCCATCCGGCGGTCATCGAGCACCTCCGCCGCCTCGGGGTCACCGCGGTAGAGCTTCTGCCGGTACAGGCCTTCTTCGACGACGAGCATATTGTGGAGAAGGATCTGCACAACTACTGGGGCTATCAGCCGGTGGCCTGGTTCGCCCCGGAGCCCCGCTACGCCCAGCACGATGCCGTGGCCGAGCTTCGCCAACTGGTTCATGCCCTCCATGAAGCCGGCATCGAGGTCATCCTCGACGTGGTCTACAACCATAGCGGCGAAGGCGGGGCCGACGGGCCGACCCTGAACCTGCGCGGCCTGGACAACACCGGGTATTACCGCCTGCTCGAGGACAAAGGCCACTATGCCAACGACAGCGGCACGGGCAATACCCTGGCAGTCCATTCCCCCATGGTGCTGCGCCTGGTGCTGGACAGCCTTCGCTATTGGGCACAGACTTTCGGCGTGGATGGCTTCCGCTTTGATTTGGCCACAGCGGTCGCACGCGGCCCGCAGGGCTTCGACGCGCAAGGCGCCTTCCTGCAGGCCATCGCCCAGGATCCGGTGCTCGCCACACTCAAGCTGATCGCCGAACCCTGGGACCTGGGCCCGGGCGGCTACCAGCTGGGGAATTTCCCTGCCCCCTTTGCCCAGTGGAACGACCAGTTCCGCGACGGGGTGCGCCGGGCCTGGCGCGGCGACGTGCTGGGACAAGCCAATTTCGGCGCGTTGCTGCTCGGATCCGCGAACCTCTTCGACCACTCCGGGCGCAGCACCGCAGCAGGGATCAACTTCATCAGCGCCCACGACGGGTTCACCCTGCACGACACGGTCTCCTATTCGCACAAGCACAACGAGGCCAACGGCGAGGACAACCGGGACGGCCACGACGAGAACCACTCCGATAATTTCGGGGTGGAAGGCCCCGCCAACGACCCAGCCATCGCTGAGGCCCGCGGCCTGCGCGTCCGCGGCATGCTCGCCACGCTGCTCCTTGCGCAGGGTGTGCCCATGCTTTTGGCCGGCGATGAACTGGGCAACAGCCAGCGCGGCAACAACAACGCCTATGCCCAGGACAATGAATTGGGCTGGCTCGACTGGTCGGCCCCGGACCGGGAGCTGATGGAGTATGTGCGGCGGCTCGTTGATGTGCGCCGCCGCCTCCCGCTGCTGCGCCAGCGCGGCTTCCTGCATGGACAAGTGCGCGCCAACGGACTGCCCGATGTGCGTTGGCTGTGCCCGGATGGGTCCACCCCCACTGCCGAGCATTGGCAAGACCCGGACTCCCGAGCCCTGGCGCTCCAGCTGCGCGGCGGCGCCCGCGACCCGCGCGGTGAAGCCCTCGACGGTAGCGTCCTGATCATTTTCAACCTCGGCGGGGACTGCGAATTCCAATTGCCCGGCACTGGCGGCGCGGCCCCATGGCAGCTCGAATTGGATAGCGCCGCGCCCGGACAGCCAGCAGGCACCGTATCAGAACGATATGCCGCCAAGGCCCAATCTGTTGTGGTGCTCAGCTGCGGCGGGTAGCGCACAGGATTTGAACTGGATCCGTGTGGGGCATCCCCCTGGCGCAACGCTCCCGGTCATCCCCGCCTGGCCCGGATACGCGTCGCTCAAGACGTGCCCAGATCCGTGAAGCTGCTTGCCATGCCATCCCTGTCCAGCTTGCGGAAACTGGCCAGTTGCGCCGGCCCGGCCGCAAAAGGGCGGGATCGAACGCAAAATGTGCGGGACATCACCATTGACTGGCCCTTGCGTGGGCGTAGTATTTCAATTCGTACTACGCATCCCGCGGTTTCGCGAGACGCTGCTTCTACCATTGCGACGTAAATGCCCTTCACCAAACTTCGGCCCCTGGCTCCGCTGGGCCACAACGCCTCGGCCAAGCCTGCGCGCTTGGTCGCATTCATGTTTGCTGCCGCAATTCTCGTCGGCGGCCTGCTGCTTTCCTCGCCGCTGTCCAGCACCAACGGCGAATTCACCCCGCTGATCGACGGCATCTTCACCGCCACCTCGGCAGTCTGCGTGACCGGGCTGACCGTGCTTGACACCGCTACCGACTTCACGCCCTTTGGCCAGAGCGTCATTCTGCTGCTGATTCAGGTCGGCGGGCTCGGCTTGATGCTGATTGCCTCCTTGCTCAGCATGCTGGTCATGGGGCGCATCGGGTACCTGACCAGGCTCTCAACCCAGCGTGAAAGCAACGCGGTCAGCGGCTCAGACGTCCGTTCCGCCGCCATGGTCATCATCAAGGTATCCCTGATCATCGAGTCGATCGTGGCGGTGCTCCTCGGGGTGAGGTTCTGGGCCGGATACGGCTATGACCCGCTCAAGGCCTTATGGCACGGCGCCTTCCATGCGGTTTCCTCTTTCAACAACGCCGGTTTCGCGCTGTATTCAAATAACCTGATGGATTTTGTTGCGGACCCCTGGCTATGCCTGCCGATCAGCCTGGCCATCATCCTCGGCGGGCTGGGATTCCCGGTGCTCGTCCAGCTCAGGCGCCATTGGAACAACTCCTTGAAGTGGAGCATGAACACCAGGCTGGTGCTGCTGATGACCGTCCTGCTGCTGGTCCTGGGCACCGTGTTCATCACGGCCATGGAATGGAACAACCAGGACACCCTCGGACGGCTCGACCCGCAGGAGCGCATCCTGGCTGGCTTCTTCCAATCCGTGCAGACCCGTACGGCCGGATTCAACTCCATCGACATCGGCGCCATGCACCCTGCCTCATGGCTGGGCATGGATGTCCTGATGTTCATCGGAGGCGGTCCGGCCGGCACCGCCGGCGGCATCAAGATCACCACCGCGGCCGTTCTGCTGTTCATCATCATCACCGAGCTGCGCGGCGAGACAGCCGTGAATGTGCTGGGCAAGAGGCTCTCGCGTTCGGTGCACCGCCAGGCGATCACCGTGGCCCTGATGGGCGTGGCAGCGGTCTTCGCCGGAACCATGGGGCTGCTGCTGCTCACCGGGTACACGCTGGATCGGTGCCTCTTCGAGGCGACCTCCGCTTTCGCCACGGTGGGACTGTCCACCGGAATCACCCCAGACCTGCCCGATGCCGCCAAGGGGATTCTTATCGCCCTGATGTACCTGGGCCGCGTCGGGGTCCTATCGCTCGGGTCGGCCCTGGCCCTGCGCGACCGCAAGGCCCTATTCGAACTACCCAAGGAAAGGCCAGCCATTGGCTAAGCTACTGAATTTTCGCAATGACACCAGAGGACTGGCCAACGCCGATTCCGTGGCGGTGATCGGCTTGGGCCGCTTCGGCGAGTCCCTGGCCTTGGAACTGATGAAATCCGGCACGAACGTGCTGGGCATCGATACGCTGGAACAGAATGTCCAGGCCCTGAACGGGGAGCTGACCCAGGTGGTGCGTGCCGACGCATCCAATCGCGAAACACTGGAGCAGCTGTCCATCCAGGAATTCGACCGCGTGGTGGTAGCCGTGGGCAGCCACCTGCAATCATCCATCCTGTGCTGCTCGCTCTTGGTGAGCATGGGCATTCCGCAGATCTGGGCGAAGGCGCAGGATGACCGGCACGGGTTGATCCTGGAGCAGCTGGGCATCCACCACATCGTGTATCCGGAAAAGGACATGGGCAAGCGGGTGGCCCACCTGGTCCGCGGCTCGCTGATGGATTATCTGGAGGTTGATCCGGGGTACGCCATGGTGAAGATGACCGCGCCCGCGCAGCTGCACGGCGTCAAGCTCAGCGATGCCGGGGTGCGCAACAAGTTCCGGGTGACCATCGCGGCTACCACCAACGCCGCCGGGGAATGGGTCAATACCGACGGCAACACGGTGCTGCATACCGGAGACCGGATCCTGGTGCTCGGTTCCATTGCCGATACCGAGAAGTTCGGCCGCCTTCCCTGAGCCGGGATATGGCAATGGGCGCCTTCCACATCAAGTGGAAGGCGCCCATTGGCCGTTGCTGCTGAAGACCGCGAATCAGCCTTCGGCGCTGAATCTCAGGACCAGGGCCAGGCCGATAATCACGGCGCCCCAGATAAGACCGAGAATAATGGTGATGCGATTCAGGTTGCGCTCGGCAACACCTGAAGAGCCCATTGAGCTGGTCATACCGCCGCCGAACATGTCCGACATACCGCCACCACGACCCTTATGAAGCAGGATCAGGAGGGTGAGCAAGACACTGGTAATGCCCAGCAGTACCTGCAAAATGATCTTGATGATATCCAAGTCGACGGTTCCTTAGCTAGATTCAGTCGGTCACGAGGTGATGCTCGAACCTGACAATATTAGCAAACTCCTCGGCGTCGAGGCTGGCTCCGCCAACCAACACGCCGTCAACGTCACGCTCGCGCATGATCGCTGCCGCGTTTGCTGCCTTAACACTACCGCCATAAAGCAGCTGGGTCTTCTCGGCAATTGCCTCGCCGAAGCGTTCAGCCAATGCACCGCGAATCGCCGAGCACATTTCCTGCGCGTCGGCCGGACCAGCAACTTCACCGGTACCGATAGCCCACACTGGCTCGTAGGCGATGACCAGGTTTTCTGCCTGCTCAGCGCTCACGCCTTCCAGCGATTCAGCCAACTGGTTCAAGGTGAAAGCAACATGCTCGCCAGCCTTGCGAACCTCCAGACCTTCGCCAACGCAAAGCATTGGAGTCAGCTCGTGTCGGTATGCGGCTGCCAGCTTGGCGGCAATCACATCGTTGGTTTCGTTGTGGTACTCGCGGCGTTCCGAGTGGCCGACCAGCACGTAGGAGCAACCCAGCTTGTTCAGGAACTGGCCGGAGATTTCTCCGGTGTAGGCACCCGAATCCTGTGCCGACAAATCCTGGGCGCCGTAAACGACCTCCAGCTTGTCGCCCAGGACCAGGGTCTGAACACCGCGGATGTCCGTGAATGGCGGGAATACTGCCACTTCAGCACGATCGTAGTTGTGCTCGTGGTCCTTGAGGGTCCACGCCAGCTTCTGGACGAGGGTGATGCCCTGGACATGGTCCATGTTCATCTTCCAGTTGCCAGCGATCAGCGGCTGGCGCACGTAGGCGCCGTTCTGCGAAATGGTCATTTTCTAGCCTTCCAATGCGGCAACGCCCGGCAGGGTCTTGCCTTCGAGGTACTCCAATGAAGCGCCGCCACCGGTGGAGATGTGACCGAAGTCCTCCTCCGAGAAGCCCAATGCGCGGACGGCCGCGGCGGAATCGCCACCGCCGACAACGCTGAATGCTTCAGAGTTTGCCAGTGCCTGTGCAACGGTGCGGGTACCTTCGGCGAACGCCGGGATCTCGAAGACGCCCATGGGGCCATTCCAGAACACGGTGTTGGCGCTGGTGATGTAGCTTGCGAACTGCTCGGCCGATTTTGGCCCGATGTCCAGACCCAATCCGGTGGAGCCGAAGCTTGCCTCTTCGATCTTGTCAGCATGCAGGATTTCGTGTGCCGCGTCGGCGCCGAACTTCTCGGCGACAACAACGTCAACAGGAACGATGATCTCGCAGCCCAGCTGCTCGGCGCGCTTGAGGTATTCCTGGCACACGGCAATCTGGTCTTCTTCGAGCAGCGAGCCGCCAATGGCGTAGCCCTGTGCCTTCAGGAAGGTGAATGCCATGCCGCCGCCGATCAGCAGCTGATCGGCCTTGCCCAGCAGGTTGTCGATCACTGCAAGCTTGTCCGATACCTTCGAACCGCCAAGCACCACCACGTACGGGCGCTTTGGAGCTTCGGTCAGGGTCTTGAGGACCTTGACCTCGGTAGCCACCAGGTCACCCTGGTAGCTGGGAAGCAGGCGGGCAATGTCGTAAACGGATGCATGCTTGCGGTGCACAGCGCCAAAGGCGTCGTTCACGTAAGCGCCGTTCCCGCCGGTCAGAGCTGCAAGCTCCTTGGCGAACTCTTCACGCTCTGCGTCGACCTTGGAGGTCTCGCGAGCGTCAAAGCGGACGTTTTCAAGGACAAGAACGGAGCCTTCTGCAATTTCTGCCGCGGCCTTGCGAGCGGATGCGCCCACAACATCCTCGGCGACCGTTACGTCGAAGTCAGCCAGTTCGTTCAGGCGCTGTGCTGCAGGTGCGATCGAGTACTTCGCATCAACCTGCCCCTTGGGGCGGCCCAGGTGCGCCATCACGATGACCTTGGCACCTGCTTCAACCAGCTTGGTAATGACCGGCAAAGATGCGCGTACGCGGCCGTCATCGGTCACAGTTGCACCGTCGAGCGGCACGTTCAGGTCGCTTCGGACCAGAACGTGCCGTCCGCGGACACCGTTGTCAGCGATCAATTCGTCAATAGTGTGAGAAGACATATCTCTAGGTTATCGACTAGAGGCTTGATCCCACGAATCCAACGAGGTCAACAAGTCGCGAGGAGTAGCCCCACTCGTTGTCGTACCACGAAACAACCTTCACGCTGTTGCCCATGACGGTGGTCAGGCCGGAGTCGAAGATCGACGAGTTCGGGTTGGTGACGATGTCCGAGGAAACCAGTGGATCGGTCGAGTACTCCAGAACGTCCTTCAATGGGCCTTCGGAAGCGGCCTTCTCGAATGCAGCGTTGATTTCCTCAGCGGTTGCGGTGCGAGCCAGGTTGACGGTCAGGTCGGTTGCCGAACCGGTTGGAACTGGAACGCGCATGGCGTAGCCGTGCAGCTTGCCCTTGAGCTCTGGCAGTACAACGCCGATTGCCTTGGCGGCACCGGTCGAGGTAGGGATCAGGTTCAGTGCGGCGGCACGAGCACGACGTGGGTCGCTGTGTGGTGCATCCTGCAGGCGCTGGTCAGCGGTGTATGCGTGGATGGTGGTCATCAGGCCGTCAACAATGCCGAATTCGTCGTTCAGCACCTTGGCCAGTGGGGCCAAGCAGTTGGTGGTGCACGAAGCGTTCGAGATGATGTTGTGGTTTGCAGGATCGTACTTGTCCTGGTTCACGCCCATCACGATGGTGATGTCCTCATCGGTGGCCGGAGCCGAGATGATGACCTTCTTTGCACCGGCGGCGATGTGCTTCTTGGCATCTGCTGCCTTGGTGAAGAAGCCGGTCGACTCGATGACGACGTCGACGTTCAATTCTCCCCATGGGAGGTTTGCTGGATCGCGCTCGGAAAGGACCTTGATGCGGCGCTCTCCGACGACGATGGTGTCGCCTTCTACGGAAACTGCCTCGCCGACTGGGCCGAGTACAGAGTCAAACTTCACAAGGTGAGCAAGCGAATCGATTGAACCAAGGTCGTTGACGGCGACAATTTCGATGTCTGCCTTATGGGCCAATACTGCACGCAGGAAGTTGCGTCCGATACGACCGAAACCATTGATTCCAACACGGGTTGTCACGTGACTATCTCCTCTAAACGGGATGATTGCGCCACGTCCGCACGTAGACGGAAGTGGCCTTCTTTGTGAGGACACTCCGTTGTGCCGTGCTTTGCGGATCCCAGTGGATCACTGGGACCCGCAACACACTTGAAACATTCTACGCTATTTTTGCGCTGAATGTGAGCTAACTTACCAGATTAATTATTTGCCTGGAACGATCAGCGATGCTGCGCCGTTGCGGGCAGCTTCAAAACGAGCCTGGACGTCTGCCCAGTTCACGATGTTCCAGAAGGCCTTGACGTAGTCGGCCTTCACATTGACGTAATCCAGGTAGAAAGCGTGCTCCCACATGTCCAGCATCAGCAGCGGGGTGGTTGCCACTGGAATGTTGCCCTGCTGATCGTAGAGCTGCTCGATAACCAGCTGGCCACCGAGTGCGTCGTATGCCAGGACAGCCCAGCCCGAACCCTGCAGGCTCATGGCTGCTGCGGTGAAGTGGCCGCGGAAAGCATCGAAGGAACCGAAGAAATCGTCGATGGCTGCAGCCAGCTCGCCCTCTGGCTTGTCGCCGCCCTCTGGGGACAGGTTGTTCCAGAAGATCGAGTGGTTGGTGTGGCCACCGAGGTGGAATGCCAGGTCCTTGGACAGCTTTGGAATGTTGCCGAACTCGCCCTTTTCGCGAGCGTCAGCCAACTGATCCAGTGCCGAGTTTGCGCCTGCAACGTAGGCTGCGTGGTGCTTGGAGTGGTGCAATTCCATGATGCGAGCCGAGATGCTTGGCTCAAGTGCGGCGTAGTCGTACTGCAGTTCTGGCAGTGAATAAACAGCCATGATTCTCCTCAATCTTCTCAATTGGTTGAATCTCCGCGGGAGGTCTCCCACGGGGACATTTTTAGTGTTCCAGTTCGTCTAATGGAACGCTGGACTCCGTACCTGGTATTCCCAGATCACTGGCTTTTTTGTCCGCCATGGCCAAGAGGCGGCGGATTCGGCCAGCGATGGCGTCCTTGGTCATCGGAGGTTCGGCCATGCGGCCAAGCTCATCCAACGAGGCCTGCTTGTGCTCCAGGCGCAGCAGCCCGGCATAACGCAAATGCTCGGGAACTTCATCACCCAGAATGGAAAGCGCACGCTCAACGCGGGCGCCGGCAGCCACCGCTGCCTGCGCGCTGCGGCGCAAGTTGGCATCATCAAAGTTCGCCAACCGATTGGCCGTAGCGCGTACCTCTTTTCGCATGCGGCGTTCTTCCCAGACCATCAAAGCGTCGTGGGCACCCATGCGGGTCAATAGTTGCGCGATTGCGTCGCCGTCGCGAATGACTACGCGGTCAACACCGCGCACCTCGCGAGCCTTGACAGTCAGGCCCAATCGACGCGCTGCGCCCACCAGAGCCAATGCTGCTTCTGGACCGGGGCAGGTAATTTCAAGCGCTGAGCTGCGGCCAGGCTCGGTCAATGAACCGTGAGACAAGAATGCGCCACGCCAGACGGCTTCGGCATCAGCTGTTGAGCCATTGACAATGACCGAGGGCAGTCCGCGCACCGGCCGCCCGCGCTGGTCGAGAAGTCCCGTCTGCCGAGCTAGAACTTCACCGTCTTTGGCCACGCGGACAATGTATCGGCTGCCCTTGCGGATGCCAGAGCCGGAGACCATGACGATCTCTGCTTCGTGGCCATACAACTCGCCAATGGCAAGCTTCAGGCGGCGGGCCGTCGCAGCCAGATCCACCTCAGCTTCAATGACAATTCGCCCGGAGACAATATGCAGTCCCCCGCTGAAGCGGAGCATCGTCGAAACCTCGGCCTTGCGGACCGATGGCTTGCGAATCTCAACCCGCGACAGCTCGTCTTTGACGGAAGCCGTCAATGCCATGAATCAAACTCCCTTACTTGGATCTTCTTAAGATCCGATCGCGGTAAACACCTCATGATAGGCCGCCGCTAGTCGCAACGGGTCGTGCACTGCACGACCGTCAGATACTCCTACTGTACTAAAAAAGACCCGTGCGCCGAGTTTTTGCGCTGCCAGCTCAAATCTCTGGCGATTGTGAATCTTGGACTCATCGGCAATGATCGCGTCAAAAGTCACATCCGGTGCGTACCGGCCGAGCACCTCCAAGTGAGCGGCCGCATCCATGCCGGTGGTTTCTTCCGTTTCCATCGACAGGTTCATGGTCAGCAGTTTCTTCGCTGTTGTCGATGCAATGGCCTGCCGCATGTCGGGCAAGAGCAAATGGGGCAGTACCGAGGTGTACCAAGAGCCCGGGCCAAGGATGACCCAATCGGCAAGCTCGATGGACTCCAAGGCTTCAGAACAGGCAGGGGCATCCGACGGCTCCAGATGAACATTCGTGACCAGTCCCCCGGAGCCAGCGCGCGCCAATTTTGCCTGGCCGTCGATCCGCCGGCGTACCAGCGAATCGCTTTCGTCGGACTCGAGCACTTCACCATGAATGGACAGCGGGACAGTGCTCATCGGCAGGACCTGGCCGCGAGCACCAAGCAGCGCGCCGGCCCACCGCAGGCCTGCCACCGGGTTGTCCAGCAACTCCCATAAGGCCAGGATCAGCAGGTTGCCCACGGCGTGCCCGTTCAGCGGCTCGTCCTGGTTCGCGTCGGATTCGAAACGATGCTGCATGACGTCGCGCCATGTACGGCCCCAATCGTTGTCATCGCACAACGCGGCTAATGCCATGCGCAAATCCCCTGGGGGCAAGACGTCGAAGGACCCGCGCAAGCGGCCCGAGCTGCCGCCATCATCAGCGACCGTGACCACAGCGGTCAGATCGGTGGTCAACCTTCGCAGCGCGGACAACGAGGCATAGAGGCCATGTCCTCCACCGAGCGCCACCACCGAGGGGTTGCGCTGGTCATTGCCCCGGGATAGTCCCTGTATTGAAATTGGACCTGTCGCAAAGGCCATGGCAGCTACTCGCGTCCCAGGTCGCGATGGCTGATGCTCACGCGAACATTCGGGAACTGCGCAAGGCGCCGTCCCAGTTCGATGGTTGTTGCGACTGAACGGTGCTTGCCACCGGTGCAGCCCACCGCGATGGTGGCGTAGTGCTTGTTTTCCCGGCGGTAGCCTTCGAAGACAGGCTCCAAGGCCTTGAGATAGTTCTCGATGAAGTCCCGGGTGCCTTCCTGGCTGAGCACATACTCCGAAACTTCTTTGTCCTTGCCGGTTTGAGGACGCAGCTCGGGAACCCAGTGCGGGTTGGGGATGAACCTGACGTCAGCCACGTAATTGGCGTCGGTCGGCAGGCCGTATTTGAAGCCGAAGCTCATGACGTTGATGCGAAGAATGATTGGGCCGGATTCGCTGAACAATTCGTTGATCGAGCGCGCCAGGTCGTGAACCGACATCGAGGAGGTGTCCAAGATGATCTCGGCGGCTTCGCGAAGCTGTTCGGTGATGCCGCGTTCGCGGGTAATCCCGTCAACGATGCGCCCGTCACCCTGCAGCGGATGCGGGCGGCGCCCCTGCTCGAAGCGGCGGATCAATACGTCGTCGCTGGCATTGAGGTAGACCAGCCTGAATTTCACGCCGCTGGAGGTCAGGTGCGCCAGGGCATCTCGGATCTCCGGGAACATTTCCTTCGAGCGAACGTCCATGACAACGGCCATCTTTGGAATGGAGCCCTGGGAACGGCTCATCATTTCGGTTAATGGTCCCAGCATGGCCGGTGGCAGATTCTCCACCACATACCAGCCCTGGTCTTCCAGAGCATGGGCGACCGTGGTACGACCGGCACCTGACATGCCAGTTACGATCACTAGTTCAGACTCAGGCGGTTTTACAGCTTCATACTCAGCGCTCATGTTCCAAGGCTAGTCGACAATTTCGCCTGTCGTCATATTCACGCTTGGACGTGAAGCATCCTCAAGGCTTTCTTTGATGACGGTGGCAAGCTTCTCACCGATGCCAGGAACTTGAGTCAGCTCGTCGACGTTCGCAGCACGAATCTTTTTCATTGATCCGAAGTGCTTGCGCAATGCCGCCTGCTTGGCTTTCCCGAGTCCAGGCACCGCGTCCAGCTCGGAGGAAATCATTGACTTCGCCCGCTTCTCGCGATGGAACGTGATGGCAAACCGGTGCGCCTCATCGCGAAGCCGCTGCACAAGGTACAGGGATGCCGAAGCACGTGGAAGGATGACCGGGAAGGGATCATCGGGAAGCCAGAGCTCTTCCAAGCGCTTGGCGAGTCCGACCACTGGAATGTCGTCAATTCCGAGATCGTCCATGGCTTTTTGGGCCGCGGCGACCTGTGGCGGCCCGCCGTCCACGATGACCAATGAGGGCGGATATGAGAACTTCTTCTTTTCGACCTCGCCGATCGACCCATCTTCGACGGCCCCGGTTACGAAGGCCGTTGGATCGACTTTTTCTTTCAAGTACCGACTGAAGCGTCGATATATTACGTCGTACATGCTCGCGGTATCATCGCGTGCCGCATCGCCGGTGATGGAAAACTTCCGATACTCGCTCTTTTTAGGGAGCCCGTCTTCGAATACCACCATGGACGCCACAACGTTCGTGCCTTGCGTATGCGACGCGTCGTAGCATTCAATGCGCAGCAAGGCCTGTTCGGCACCTAGTGCTTCTTGCAGTTCCTGCATGGCCAATGAACGGGTAGTGATGTCCCCAGCCCGCTTGGACTTGTGCAATCGCAATGCCTGTTCGGCGTTTTCCTTCACGGTTCCGGCCAGCGCCGCCTTGTCGCCGCGTTGCGCTACGCGCAGCGAGACCTTGGAGCCGCGCAGGTCCGAAAGCCAGGTGGCCACTTCGTTGATGTCCTCGGGCAGTGTCGGAACCAGGATCTCGCGAGGGATCCGATCGGCGTGATCCGCGTAAATCTGGGTCAGCAGCTGCTCGACGAATTCAGCATCGGAAGCGTCGGATACCTTTTCAACTACCCAGCCTCGTTGCGAGCGAATTCGGCCGTCCCGCACATGGAAAACCTGCACCGCAGCTTCCAATTCGTCCCCATGGACCCCGAAGATATCGGCTTCAGTGCGATCGTCCAAGACAACGGCATTACGTTCGAAAACGCGGTTCAGCGCAGAAATGTCGTCGCGATAGCGAGCGGCTTGTTCGTATTCGAGTTCGGCGACGGCTTCCTGCATTTTTACCGTGAGCGCCTTGGTGAACTTGGTTGCCTCACCACTCATGAAGGTGCACAGGTCGTCAGCCAGTTGACGGTGGTCTTCTTCGCTTATGCGCCCGACGCAGGGTGCCGAGCACTTGTCGATGTAGCCGAGCAAGCATGGGCGCCCGGACGCTTCGGCACGCTTGAAAACGCCGGGGGCGCAGCTGCGGACCGGGAATACGCGTAAAAGGGTGTCCAGGGTTTCTCGAATGGCTTTGGCCGGATAGAAAGGGCCAAAGTACTTGACGCCCTTGCGCTTGTCGCCTCGCATGACAAGAGCACGGGGGTACTTTTCATTCAAGGTCACCGCAAGATACGGATACGTTTTGTCATCGCGGAAAACGATGTTGAATCTCGGGTTGTATTCCTTGATCCATACGAATTCGAGCTGCAGGGCTTCCAACTCGGATCCAACAACGGTCCACTCGACACTGCCCGCGGTGAAGACCATGGCTCGCGTTTTGGGCGTCAGGCGGTCGGGGTTGGCGAAGTACGACGTGAGTCGATTGCGCAAAACCTTGGCTTTGCCAACATAGATCACACGGCCATGCTCGTCGCGGAACCGGTACACGCCGGGCTTCGTTGGAATATCCGAGGTCTTCGGACGGTAACTTGCTGGATCAGCCATAGGTTATTTCGCGTCTGGAGGTAACTGATTATATGAGTCCACGCGCTGCTGGCCAGAAAGCTCAGCAATTGCATCAACGATGCGGTCGGTCGCTTGGCGACGTTGCGGCAGCGGATGCTTTCGGCCCAGCTGGTCAAAGTGCAGTGGTTCACCATAGTGGATATGGAATTTTGCCGGCCTGAAGCCCTTGGAGCCTGCTGGCTGCAGCTTTTCAGTCCCGATGAGGCCAACAGGGACTACAGGTACGCCAGTGGTCAGTGCCAGCCAGCCTACGCCAGTGCGTCCCCGGTAGAGCTTTCCGTCGCGGGAACGGGTTCCTTCGGGATAGATTCCGATTCCGCCGCCCTCCTCAATGATGCCGACCAAGGAATCCAGGGCAGCCACAGAAGCAGCCTGCTCGCCGCGCTGCACTGGAATTGATCCAACGGACTCGAAGAAGGTTTTCATGAGCTTGCCCTTGACACCTGGTGTGGTGAAGTACTCTGCCTTTGCGAAGAAGGCAACGTCACGAGGGGTCAGGGCCTGGATAATCAAGGAGTCGAAGAAGGAGAGGTGATTGGAAGCGACAATGAATCCGCCCACTTTGGGCACATTTTCAAGGCCGGTAACTTCGGCGCGGCATATTCCATTAATTACGCCGCGAATCGAGGCTCGCGTCATGGTGTAGATGCTCATCTATTTCGCACCTTCCTGCATGACGCTTGCTTCAATTTCGAAGGAACGGGCTATCTGCTCCCCCAGGATCGCCTTTGCTAATTCACTGACGTTTTCGACTTGGAGGTCGGCGCTGGCCAGTTCGTCGCCTTGCGCGAATCCCCAAGCCACACCGATAGATGCAACAGAATTTTCACGCGCCGCATCCAGATCGTAGTACCGATCCCCCACGACAACGCTCGAACTCGCCTCAAGATCCCCGTGGGACAACGCTTCAGCAACGATATGCGTCTTGCTCGAACCGGTACTGCCGTGCTCGTCAGCGTTTCCATGGATCGCGTCGAGGTGCTCAGTCAGGCCTTTGCGTTCCAGAAGCAGGCGTGCGATGTTCACCGGTTTTGCGGTGGTCACAGCGACGTAGATGTTCTCGTGGCGCAGCGCCTCAAGAAGCGAGACGATCCCCGGATAAACCAGCGAATCGTCCATGCCCACCTCTTCGTACCGGGCACGGTACGTCGCGATGATGGAGTCGATATTTTCGTCGGTCACCCCGTCAAGGGTGCGCAGCCCAACTTGCAGTGGCGGACCCACCAGCGCTTCAACACGTGCCTCGCCTGGATCCGGGAGACCGTGGGCCACGAGGGCATGACGAATACCCGAGGTAATAGCACCTGCGGGGTCAACGAGGGTCCCGTCAAGATCAAAGAGCACACTTGTTACCGACATATTCACTTAGCTATCTTCCCATGAAGCGGGCGCGGGTCAGGAATCCATGACTGAAATGGCATATTTCCCCGATCCGCTCCACCACTTCTACAGGATTTCGGCCAAGAACCTCCCGGTGTGCGATTCGCCGACCTTGGCGACCTTTTCAGGCGTTCCAGTCGCCAGAATGGTGCCACCGCCGGAACCGCCTTCAGGACCAAGATCAATGACCCAGTCGGCCGACTTAATCACGTCGAGGTTGTGCTCAATGGTCAAGACGGTGTTGCCCTTGTCCACCAGGCCTTGCAAGACCTTCAGAAGCTTGCGGATGTCCTCAAAATGAAGACCTGTCGTTGGCTCATCCAGGACGTAGATGGAACGGCCATTCGAACGCTTCTGCAATTCAGCGGCAAGTTTAACGCGCTGGGCTTCGCCACCAGATAGCGTCGTCGCCGGCTGGCCCAAGCGGACATAGCCCAATCCGACATCGACCAAGGTCCGCAGGTGGCGTGCGATCGGCGTGAAGGCGCTGAAGAATTCAGCTCCCTCGGCAATTGGCATGTTCAAGACATCTGCGATGTTCTTGCCCTTGTAAAGCACCTGCAATGTTTCGCGGTTGTAGCGTGCACCATGGCAAACCTCGCACGGCACGTAGACATCAGGCAGGAAGTTCATCTCGATCTTGAGCGTTCCATCGCCAGAGCACGCCTCGCAACGTCCGCCCTTGACATTGAACGAGAATCGACCCGGCTGGTAGCCGCGCAGCTTGGCTTCGTTGGTCTCGGCAAAGAGCTTGCGAATGTGGTCGAAAACTCCGGTGTACGTGGCAGGATTGGACCGCGGAGTGCGGCCAATCGGCGACTGGTCCACATGTACAACTTTGTCCAGGTGCTCAAGGCCGAGCACTCGGGTATGCCGTCCCGGTACTTGCTTGGCGCCATTGAGCTTGTTGGCCAGCACCTTGTACAGGATGTCGTTGACCAAAGTCGATTTGCCCGAACCCGACACGCCAGTCACTGCGGTAAGCAAGCCCAGCGGGAATTCCACGGAAACATCCTGCAGGTTATTTTCGCTGGCGCCCACTACCTTGAGCTTGCGGTCCTTATCAACCTTGCGGCGCTTCGCTGGGACATCAATCTTCTTGCGGCCCGAGAGGTAGTCTCCGGTCAGCGACTTGGTGTTGGCCTTCAATCCCTCGACTGAGCCCGAGTGCACTACTTCGCCGCCGTGCTCACCGGCGCCTGGCCCAATATCCACGATCCAGTCGGCTTCGGCGATGGTGTCTTCGTCGTGTTCAACAACGATGAGCGTATTGCCCAAGGAGCGCAGATGCAGCAAGGTGTCGATCAAGCGGCGGTTGTCGCGCTGATGCAACCCGATAGATGGTTCGTCAAGGACATACAGGACACCAACCAGACCGGAACCGATCTGAGTTGCCAAGCGAATGCGCTGAGCCTCGCCACCGGACAGGGTGCCGGCAGCGCGCTCCAGGGTGAGGTATTCCAGGCCCACATCCAAGAGGAACTTCATGCGGGCGTCAATTTCCTTCAGCACCTGGGCTGCGATCTTCGCCTCGCGGGACGAGAGCTCAATGGTCGACAGGAAGTTGGCGGCACTGCGCAAATCCATAGCCGACACTTCAGCGATGGAACGCCCGCCGATCAGGACCGACAGCGACGCAGGATTCAGGCGCGCTCCGCCACACGTCGGGCAAGGAATCTGTCGCATGTACTGTTCGTAGCGATCACGGGCATGATCGGACTCTGTTTCTTCATGCTTGCGGTGAACGTAGGAGATGACCCCTTCGAAACCGGTGGAGTACTTGCGCTCACGGCCAAAGCGGTTCTTGTACTGGACCACAACCTTGTGGTCTTTGCCGTTAAGGATCGCTTCGCGGGCCTTGGCAGACAGGTCCTTCCACTGGGTCTCCATGGTGAAGCCGAGCTCGTGGCCCAGGCCTTCGATCAGGCGATTCCAGTATTCAGTGGTTGCCTTGCCCAACGACCATGGGGCGATTGCGCCGTCTGCAAGGGCCACTTCTGGATCGGGCACGATCAGGTGCTCGTCAACTTCCAGCTTGGTGCCGATGCCCGAGCATGCCGAGCATGCGCCGAAAGGATTGTTGAAGGAGAATGTGCGTGGCTCGATTTCATCGATGGCCAGTGGATGCTCATTAGGGCAAGCCAGGTTTTCCGAGAATGCCCGAACTCGTTTCGGGTCATCCTCGGCAAGGTCGACAAAGTCGGCCAGCACACGGCCGTCGGCGATCCCCAGCGCGGTTTCAATCGAATCGGTCAGGCGCTGGCGTGCATCTTCCTTGATGGCCAGGCGGTCAACGACGACCTCAATGGTGTGCTTCACCTGCTTGGCCAATTTCGGCGGATCATTCAACTGAATGATGGTGCCATCAACCCGGGCGCGCGCGAATCCCTTCGAGGACAGCTCGGCGAAGAGGTCGACGAACTCGCCCTTTCGTGCGCGAACCACGGGGGCGAGAATCTGGAAGCGAGTCTTTTCGGGCAGCTCCATGAGCTGGTCCACGATTTGCTGTGGAGTCTGCTTGGAGATCGGCTCATGGCAAATGGGGCAATGCGGGCGTCCGACACGAGCCCACAACAGACGCATGTAGTCGTAGACCTCGGTGATCGTGCCTACTGTTGACCGGGGATTCCGGCTGGTGGACTTTTGGTCAATCGACACCGCCGGAGACAAACCCTCAATGAAGTCAACATCTGGCTTGTCTACCTGCCCGAGGAACATGCGGGCGTACGCAGAAAGCGACTCAACGTAACGCCGCTGGCCTTCAGCGAAGATCGTGTCGAATGCCAGGGAGGACTTGCCGGATCCGGAAAGTCCGGTGAAGACGATCATCGCGTCGCGGGGCAGATCGATGTCCACATTTTTCAGGTTGTGCTCACGCGCTCCCTTAACGACCAGGCGAGTGAGATCTGTTTTCTTGCTCTCTGCAGTAATAGCCACGAAGCCATACTAATCGAAAACTGCTTCGAATAAGTGTACGAATGGACCTATCTCACAGAAATTTTTCTCGAGGCGTATCCGCAGTCCCGGCGAGCGCCAATCCGGGACTAGTCTCCGCTGGCATCGGTCAAGCGATATGCCACCATTCCTCCTAGCTGGCTCAGAACCACGACTTCGTCATCTATGTATCCAGCTCTCCGGAATTCAGCAACTTTGGGGATGGCTTCCATAGGTTTCCATGACCCACGTTTGCAGACGGCCTGGGCATCTGTGAAACGAGTGTCCCCGGAGGCTTTGGTGTCCCACGTGGCTTGGGTACCCAAAGTCACCGAATATATGTAATAGGAATCACGATCAACGGTGCATAGAACGGTGCCTCCTACGACTTCTTCCAGCGGTACAACCGTCCCATCTTCGCTATTGACCGCTTGGTCTCCCCCTTCAAGTGGAAGTATGGACATTGGTTCTTCAGTGACCGGAATACCAGCGCCTTCGAGTCTGTCAAAGTACTTGTATATATCGGTCAGTTTATGACTCCACTTTTTAGTACCAGTTTTCGTATCAATGGCGGCAGCGCTCCATGTAGCTCCCTTTGAATGAGCACTGTAGCGGCCTTCCCCTTCATCGGTTAATATCTGTTTGCCGGAGTTGTAGTAGCACACTACGATCGTGTCGTCCTTAGCCGCGCTTCCTTGCGGTGATACCACTCCGCACAACCTCGAGATACCTGGTTGGCGCCATAGAACCTCTCCGCTGTTCGCGTCGATTGCGACAATTTTGGACAGGCCCACTAATTGATACTGTGCCTTTTTCTTATCTGTTTCGAAGAAGTCATCTTGTGCATGCTTACCGTAGCCCAGCAGGATTTCTTTGTCGTCCCCCACTGTCACCCATGCCCAGCCCGCGCTTGATTCGTACCCTTTACCGAATATTTTTTCGTAGGGACGTTTCCAAAGAGTCTTCGAACCTTTCGAGTAGCTCAACATTTCCAGATCGCCATTCCAGTACGAAATTACTCCGTCGGTCAAGCGCCGCCCTCCTTGCTGGAGACCAAACTCGAGCTCACCTTTTGGCACTTCATTCCAGCGCTTGCGGGTCCAATCAAATTTGAAATGATGATGCCCAAGAAGCTGCCCGTCGCGTACCTTCGCCCCTTCAGCGCAGAAGGTTTTGCCACAAACAAACGGTCGAAAGCCCCAGAAGTCAAAATTGTTTTCAATTCTGACCGGCTTACCGGTAGCAACATCCGCGATCTTCAGGCGTCCGTAGGCCCCTGTTTTGGTTCCGGTGTAGGCGACGTAATTTCTGCCCTTGTACTTGGCTATTTCAATCGTCGGATCAATACCCCGGCTATCTGCCGCCCCAAGCGCTTCATCTTTCCAAAGTTGCTTGCCGTTGTTCAGGTTTCTGGCAATGACTTCCATCTGCGGTCCCTGGCGCCGATAGGCAATGGCTACCTCGCCGAGAACTTTTACGTCAGATACGAGAACTTCTTCGCTTTCCCAGGCAACAGTCGCGGACACGGGCACCTGCTCTTGTGGCGTCTTTGGGCTTGATTCCGCCTTGTTCGCAGTACAGCCTGGCAACCCAAGAACGAGAATTACCGCTCCTGCAGCGATCACCGCGAAACTCGCGTAGTGCGTGCGACCATTCCTATTCGAGTTCACGGTGGTTTCCTGCCTCCGGGAACGTTAATTAGTTCCAGAGTCTAAACCGGGATCTCGATCTTCCAGGAGAGTTATCCACAAATCTTTCAATCACTAATTCGTGGGCTCAAATGCCTAGTCGTCTAGCGAGGCAAGGAGCTGAAGGCAGCGCGCAGGTACTTTACGGCAGTGGCTTCATCGACTGACCACAGCTGCGCAATCCGGGCCAAATCTGCTGCCGCATCGCTAACTTCTTGTTCGGCTCGGTTCTCTGCAGCCTGTACTACTGTTCCGTGGCGCCCTCGCGTTACAACTGCGCCCTGCAGCTCAAGTTCTTTGTATACCTTGGCGACAGTATTTACTGCCAGGTTCAGTGTGCCCGACAGCGCCCGCACCGAGGGAAGCTTGCTTCCTGGCGCTAATTTGCCTTTGGCTATCGCGGAAAGAATTTGTTCACGGACCTGCTGGTACGGCGCCACGGTGGACTTGGGGTCGATCTTGATGAAACCTAGTTCACTCATGCTTTGCTCCATTCTCCAGGACTATGACTTCTGCTGTCCCGAGCCTATCGCGTTGAGCATATATTCCAACGTAGTGTGATGGTATGAACGAACTATTGCTAGATGATGTGACCATCCGCTGGATTTCGGTTTCCGACATGTCGAACAATGTCTATCTCATTACCAACCGCCGGTCTGGCGAACAGCTGCTCGTTGATGCCGCAGATGATGCAACGGCTATCGCGAGGCTGATCGATGAGGCAAGGAACGACGCGGATCATCCGCGGATTGCAGGAATCGCGACAACGCACCAGCACTGGGACCACGTGCGCGCCTTGGCCGAGCTTGTCGAGCAATACCCGGTGACGACCTACGCAGGCGCCGACGATATGGAAGGCATCAAGAAAGAATCAGGCGTCCAGGTCACGAATGGTTTGAATCATGGCGACCAGCTCAAGCTGGGCGATGTCATCATCGAAGTCATCCACCTGCGCGGGCATACTCCCGGTTCCCTCGGCTATGCGCTGGTGGACTCCTCCGGTCAGCCAGTCGTCCTCAGCGGCGACAGCTTGTTCCCCGGTGGCGTGGGAAACACCTGGAAAGATCCGCAGCGCTTCCTTTCGTTGATCACTGACGTATCGGAACGAATCTTCGACCGCTTCCCGGATGAAACCAAGGTGCTGCCGGGACATGGCGACTCGACCACTCTGGGAGCCGAGCGTCCGCATCTGGACGAGTGGCGTGAACGCGGTTGGTAACCCTCGGCTAAGGGCATGCGGCCACACCGCATCCCGGGCCGTATAATCACCACTCGTGAATTCTAGTTCTCCTCGACGCTATGCCATCCGGCCTTCTCGGCCAGCCATCTTCATTGCGGCCCTGGCACTGATTGCGGTCGTGTCCTACCCGTTGCGCGATGTCCTGTATCTGGGCCTTTCAGGATCCGTGAGGGACTCCGCGGTGTTGTCCGCGGCGGCTGTCTTCTGCTCGGAAACCCTGCTCAAGTTCTTGATGCTCGGAGCCATCCTGCTCACGGTGGCTCTCTGGTTCCGGGACCGCAACGCCTTCTGGCGTCTGATCTGCGGTGCCCTCGGGGCGGTGCTGGCCTACGCACTGAGCGAACTGCTCAAGGCGCTGGTCACCGAGGAACGCCCCTGTCGAACCCTTGAAGCGGTCACGGCGATGGCCTGCCCGCAGCCCGGGGATTGGTCCTGGCCCTCGAACCATTCGGTGGTGGCAGCGGCCATCGCCACAACCTGCTTGCTGGTTCGGCCCGCGCTGGCCGCCGTGGCCATTCCTGCTGCCCTGCTGGTTGCCCTGGCCCGCGTGGGCGTGGGAGCGCACTATGTCCACGATGTGTTCTCCGGCCTGGCGCTCGGCGCGCTGATCGTGCTGGTCTGCATCCATGTGCTGCCCGGGCTGCCGCGCAGAATCCGTCCTTCGGCTGTTCGCTGACTTCAGCCGAGCTTATGGCCGATCATGAAAATGCGGCGGAAGGGGAAATTCGTCAGTCTGGTGCCATCGCGGGTTTCAAAAAACGGGTAATGCTCGGAGATCTGGGCCCGGTAATCGTCTTCAAAGCGGAGGTAGTCCTGCTCGTCCAGTGCGTGGCGCACCGGGAGCAGGGCCGTGCCGCGGACCCAATCCAGAATCGGGTCGTCGCCCAGCAGCAACTGCTGGAAAGCCGTCTCCCACACATTTGCCTGGAACCCTGCGTCGAGCAAGAGGCGCTGATAGTCCTCCGGCTCCCCCACAACATGGCCGTCGCGCAGAACGCTGCCGAGCTTGCCAGCCCACTTCGCGCTTTCAGCAACCTGCCGCATGAGCGCATGTGAAGGCGAACCGAAGTTGCCCGGCACCTGGATCGCTACATACGAGCCGGTTTTCATCTTCCCAAGCCAGGCAGCCAGCAAGTCACGATGATCCGGCAACCACTGCAGCATTGCATTGGAGAACAGCAGATCCAGATCCTCTTCTGGTTGCCATTGTCTGGCATCTGCCAACGCAAAATCCAGATTCGCTTCATGCTCGGACGATTCGGCCTTGGCGATCATATCCTGCGAGGAATCCAGCCCCGTCACCTGCGCTTGCGGCCATCTTTGGGCGATGAGCCGAGTCATATTGCCCGGACCGCAGCCCAGATCCACAACCTTCTTCGGCTCTAGGTCGACTAGCTGGCCGAGCAAATCCTTGTAAGGGCGCCCACGGTAATCAGAGAATTCGGTGTACTTTGCTGGATCCCATTTCATGCCCTAAGCCTAAACCTTTGAACCGCACCCCGATCAGGCGCTCAGTCACACTTCTCAACCGATAGGCTAGTAGCATCATGTTGCTCACCGAATATTTGCCAGCAGACAGCAAAAACGTATCCGACGACGAAATCTACGAGTCGTTCGGCCAATGGGTCGCAACCCGCGGCATCACTCTCTACCCCGCACAGGATGAAGCGTCGATGGCGCTGGCTGGCGGCAACAACGTCATCTTGGCCACCCCCACAGGCTCAGGCAAGTCCATGGTGGCCATTGCCGCGCATTTCTACGCCATGGCCCGCGACCAGATCAGTTTCTACACCGCGCCGATCAAGGCGCTGGTATCGGAGAAGTTCTTCGACCTGTGCAAGATCTTCGGTGCCGAGAATGTCGGCATGGTCACCGGCGATTCCTCGGTGAATGCGGACGCTCCGATCATCTGCTGCACCGCGGAGATCCTGGCGAATATCGCGCTGCGCGAAGGCTCAAAGGCCGATGTCGGCTGCGTCATCATGGATGAGTTCCACTTCTACGCCGACCCGCAGCGCGGCTGGGCCTGGCAGGTGCCACTCATTGAGCTTCCCCAGGCGCAGTTCCTGCTGATGAGCGCCACCCTCGGCGATGTCACCCGCTTCGAGAAGGAACTCGAAGAGCGCACCGGCACCCCGACGGTCACCGTGGCTCATGCCGAGCGCCCGATCCCGCTGCACTTCTACTACTCCATGGAGCCGGTGCAGGAAGCGGTGGAGGAGTTGATCAAGACCAAGCAGGTCCCGATCTACATCGTCCACTTCTCCCAGCTCGACGCGATCGACCGCGCTACCGGGCTGATGAGCGTGAATGTGGCCACCCGCGAGGAGAAGGAAAAGATCTCGGAGATGATCGGCGGCTTCCGTTTTGCCGCTGGCTTCGGCAAGACCTTGAACCGCCTGGTGCGCCACGGCATCGGCATCCACCACGCGGGCATGCTGCCCAAGTACCGCCGCCTGGTCGAGCAACTGGCCCAGGCCGGCCTGCTCAAGGTCATCTGCGGCACCGACACGCTGGGCGTGGGCATCAACGTGCCGATCCGCACCGTGGTCATCACCGCGCTGTCCAAGTTCGATGGCACTCGTACCCGTATCGTGAACGCCCGCGAGTTCCACCAGATCGCCGGCCGTGCCGGCCGTGCGGGCTTCGATACCGCAGGCACCGTGCTGGTCCAGGCCCCCGAGCATGCGATCGAGAACCACAAGGCCATGGAAAAGGCGCTGAAGAAGCATGGCGAGGGTTCGTCGAAGCTCAAGCAGATCCCGAAGAAGAAGCCGCCGCAGAACTTCGTGACCTGGGGCGAGAAGACCTTCGAGAAGATCGTCGAGGCCTCCCCCGAGACGCTGAAGTCCTCCTTCCAGGTCTCGCACTCGATGCTGCTGAACCTGCTCGAGCGCGAAGACAATGCCTTCGAAGCCGCCCAGCGCCTGCTCTCCGAGAACCATGAGACCCCGGCTTCGCAGCGCAAGCTGAAGCTGCGCGCCCTGGGCATCCTGCGAGAGCTGATCGCCACCGAGGTTGTGGTGCGCCGCGAAGAGCCCGACGAGTATGGCAACTACTACGAGCTGACCGTGCACCTGCAGCAGAACTTCGCGTTGAACCAGCCACTCTCCCCCTTCGCCCTGGCCGCCTTGGACCTGCTGGATCCGGATTCCGCCAGCTACGCGCTGGATGTGGTCTCGGTGATCGAAGCGACCCTGGAAAAGCCGCGCCAGGTGCTCTCGGGCCAGGAGAAGAAGGCCCGCGGCGAAGCCATTGCCGCGATGAAGGCCGAAGGCATGGACTACAACGACCGGATGAACGCGCTGGACGAAATCACCTATGCGATGCCGCTGGCCGAGAAGCTGGAATCCGCGTTCGAGCAGTACCGCTCCGGCGCCCCCTGGCTTTCGGACTTCGAGCTGGCGCCGAAGTCCATCGTGCGCGACATGTACGAACGCGCCATGGGCTTCTCCGATTTTGTCCAGTACTACCAGCTGGCCCGCTCCGAGGGCGTGTTGCTGCGCTATCTGACCGATGCCTACAAGGCGCTGCGCCAGACCGTCCCGCAGGACGCCCTGCGCGAGGACCTTGAAGACCTGATCGAATGGCTCGGCGAGATGATCCGCCAGATCGACTCGTCGCTGCTGGACGAGTGGGAGGAGCTCTCCCGCGGCGAGCTGAGCGAAGAGACCGAAACGGCCCCGCCTCCGGCACCGGAAAAGCTGACCAGCAACAAGCGCGCATTCCGCGTGATGGTGCGCAATGAGATGTTCCGCCGCGTCAAGCTTTTTGCCGACGAACAGGATCAGGCTCTGGCCGAGCTCGATGGACATAACGGCTTTGACGCCGATACGTGGGCCGATGCGATGGATGGCTACTTCGACGAGCATGAGGACATCGACGATGGCCCGACCGGGCGCAGCTCGAAGCTGTTCATTGTCAATGAGCTGCCCAGCCGCGTATGGGAAGTCCGCCAGATCTTCGCCGACCCTTCCGAGCACCACGACTGGGGTATCAGCGCAACGATCTCCCTTGACGACTCAGATGAAGTAGGCGCACCAGTGGTGACCGTGACTTCCGTGGGGCGCATGGACTAGCCCGATGACCGCCATCAGCTACGTGGTGCTCCGCCGGGGCAACGAGGTGTTGTTGCAACTTCGGCAGAGCACCGGCTTCATGGACGGCTGCTGGGGTATTGCTGCTGCTGGACACGTCGAGCCTGGCGAATCAAGCGAGGCCGCGGCGATCCGGGAAGCTCGGGAAGAATTGGGCGTGAGCATTGCTCTGGCCGATCTTCGGGCGCTGGCCACTGTGCCGCGGCAGCAACCGGTGGCAGGCGCCGATGGCATGACCGATCATTTTTATCTGGCCACCGCTTGGGCTGGAACGCCTCGCATCATGGAACCGGATAAGGCCGCGGATTTACGCTGGTTCCGGGATGATCTGCTTCCCGAAAATCTGGTACCCCATGAGAAAGCAGCGCTCTCAGGGATTCTTCGACGATAGAGGCCAAAGCGCCCGGCTGCCCGATCAAGGCAGCTTCGCCTCAATATCCGGTTTGATCTCTCAAGGATACTGCCCGTTGCAGGGTTATCGATAAATCGATAGCCAGGCAGCGGGCAGTGTCGTAGGGTATGGCCATGAACGGATTACAGCTGCGCCTGGCAGGTGCTTGCGTCATACTGTTTGTCCTGATCGTCCTGCTCAGCGGCTGGTCGGCACTTTTTGCCGCCGAAGCGCTGCTCTCCACCTTGCTCCAGGCTGGGCTTGTGGTGCTCGGGCTGGCATTGGTCTATCAAGGCGAAAATACGTCGCTAGAGAGCTAGCCGTCAGGCAACAATGAGCGCGATGCCGACGTAGGTCGTCAACAAGGTAGCGAAAAGCCACTCCGCCGTGGATCCCGTCTCTGCAAGGACAGGAACAGCCACGCGGCCGTTGGCTTTCCAGCAACCGCCAACCAGCGGCAGCTTGCGGAACCAGCGTGGCGAACCAATCTTGATCGGCCAAATGAGATTGCAGCCGCCGACGGTCAGCATGTCCCCGAGCACATGCACGATGACTCCCAAGGCCACTGCCAGCAGGAACCAGGTGTTTTCTTCGGGAGCATTCACCCCGACAAAGGCTCCGGTGGCCAAGGCTATGACCCAGCACAGCACCGGCGGCATGAATTTCACGGACTTCACGGCAAAGGAGATCAGCAGCACCGCGAAGAGGGCCGATCCTGGATAAACCGTGCCCAGCGCCGCGGTATGAACGTCCCAGCCATTTGCAAGCCACGCGACAAGGATAAAAAAGGCCATGCCCAAAATTGAATGCGTGCCGTTGCGGTGTCCCCCGGAAACTTCACCGATGACTCGGGCAAAAATACTGGAAAAGGGCGGCAGGGCGCGGGCGATGGTTGCACCGTGATGATCTGCATCGGGAAGCAATGCTGCACCAGCGCAAACGATCGCCCCAGCGAGCGTCTCCCAGCGGTCCATCTGGAAGGTACCCAGCCCCAGGTCAACCGAGCCCACGGTGACCGGAGTAGTAATTGCCAACCATGCGGCTGCGCCGCTCACCGCGTGGTGTCCACCCATCATGCATTCAACCTTAGGACTGGTCACCGACGTTTTAGCGATATGACAGCGGTAAGCTAGGACACATGAGTATTGTGCGTGAAGCTGTCATCGATGATTGCCCTCAAATTCTGGAATTGATCCAGGAACTCGCGGACTATGAGAAGGAGCCAGACGCGGTGCGCAACACTGTTGAGGACCTTGAGCAGCATCTGTTTGGCAACAGCCCCCAGGCGTTCGCTCATGTGGCTGAGGACGAATCCGGAGTCGTCGGCATAGCCATTTGGTATCTGACCTATTCCACGTGGGAAGGCCGCCACGGAATTCACCTGGAGGACTTGTACGTTCGAGCAAACCAGCGCGGCTTGGGCACCGGAAGTGCCTTGTTGCGCACGCTGGCGAAGATCTGCGTTGAACGAGGATACAAGCGCCTGGAATGGCAAGTTCTCGACTGGAACGAACCGGCCATCAAATTTTATGACGCAATCGGCGCCGGCGCGTTGGACGGATGGACCACCCGGCGCCTGGACGGCGACGCGCTACAGGCCCTCGGAACGCAAGGAGCAAAGTAATGGCGCATTACCGCGGCATGGACGTCACCGACCACCGGATCGAGGTCCCGCTGGATCACTCGCATCCAGAGGGCGAAAAAATCTCGGTGTTCGCCCGAGAAGTCAGCACCGATTCAACGAAGCCCTGGCTGTTATTCCTGCAGGGCGGTCCGGGAGGAAAATCGCCAAGGCCCGGTTCGTTGTCGGGCTGGCTGGCAGAAGCAGTAAAGCACTTCCGTGTTCTCTTGCTTGATCAGCGTGGCACCGGCCTGTCAACACCGGCCAACCGAAAAACCTTGCCGCTGCGCGGAGACTCAGCGGCCCAGGCACGCTATCTGGAGCACTTCCGTGCTGACTCGATCGTGCGTGATGCAGAGGCCTTCCGTGAATATCTGGGCATCGATCAGTGGAGCACCCTGGGACAAAGCTACGGCGGGTTCTGCACCCTGACCTATCTCTCGCTCTTCCCGCAGTCCCTCACCCGCTGCCTGGTCACCGGAGGCCTGGCATCGCTGGATCAAGATGCGAAGACCGTATACCGGGCCACCTACCAGCGCATGGCCGAACGCAACCGCGAATACTTTTCCTGGTATCCGCAGGACTTCGAAACCCTGCACCGGATCTACGAGCATGTGCGCGAGAACCGCGACGAGCGATTGCCCAACGGCCAGCAGGTCACCGTCCCGCTGGTGCAGATGCTCGGCATGTACTTGGGCGGCAATACCCGGGCGCACCTGCTGCACCACATTTTCGAGGAAGCCTTCAATCAAACGCCAGGCGGGCCGCGGCTTTCGGATGTCTTCCTCGATGCGTTGCAGGCTCAATCATCATTCGCTTCAAACCCGCTCTACGCGCTGATGCATGAAACGATCTATGCCCAGGGCGAGGCAACAAACTTCGCCGCCGAACAGGTACTGCCGGAATTCCCCGATTTCACCGTGCATGCGGCCACGCCGCTGTTGACCGGTGAAATGATCTTCCGATGGCATTTTGCCGAGGATCCGGCCCTGCGCCCGTTGGAAGATGTGGCCCGGATTCTGGCCGAGCACGAGCATTTTGCTCCGCTCTACGATCTGGACACGCTCGCAAGGAACACCGTGCCGGTGGCCGCAGCTGTGTACCACGATGATGTCTATGTCGACCGCGAGCTGTCATTGCGCACCGCATCCCAGGTCGCCGGGCTACAGGCCTGGGTTACGGACGAATACCATCACGATGGCATCGGTGACGAAGGACCGGCGATCTTCCGCCGGCTTTTGGCCATGGCCAACGGCGAGGATCCCGAGGCCGCTGCCAAGGATCAGTAGGGTTCAACAGCAAAGTCGCGCCGCTCCTTTCAGGGAGCGGCGCGACTTTTTAAAATCCAGAACCTAGCCGTCCAAGTCGGCGGCGATCCGTTCGTTGATTCGCAGCATCAGTGGAACCACGCGGGCCAGGGCCTGCTGCTCTGCATCGCTGAACTCGTCCATGCCGCCGAGCAACACGTTGATAGCCCGCTGTCGGTAGCCGTGGATTTCTTCACGGCCAGTCCCGGTCAAGCTGACCAGGCTTGCCCGCCCGTCCTTTGGGTCAGGTTCGCGCTGCACCATGTGGTCGTTTTCGAGACGGATAATCAGTCCGGTCATCGTCGGCTGGGCGACACGCTGTTCAATTGCCAGGTCGCCCACGCGCTGGGCTCCCAACCGGTCCAGCGACGAAAGCACCCGCCAAGCGGTGACAGAGCGCCCCTGCCCGGCGGCCTGCCCCAACAGGCGGGACATGGTTCCTGAAGCCAGAGCCAGATCGGTGGCTACGGCTCCTGCATCAAGCGGTGCATCACTCATTTGCTATCCCCCACGAGAAGTTCCATGATATAGAAGCTGGCCAGAGAAAACCCGCCGTCCGGCCCAAAGGGGCCAGCCGGCGGGCTGACATCAGCTAGCTACTTTTCGTTTGAGTTTGCGGCCTTTTCAGACGCCTTGGTGACTTCTTCAGCCTCGGCGTTGGCTGCCGCGCGTTTGCCCCATGGGGTCCACAGCGACATGACGGTGGCAACAACGATGGCACCCAGGATCACCAGCAGGGATAGTCCCACGGAGATGTCCAGCCATGCGTAGTGCAGTGGCTCGCCGCCGTTAATGAACGGGAGGTTGTTTTCATGCAGTGCGTGGAAGACCAGCTTGACGCCGATGAAGGCCAGGATGAAGCTCAGTGCGTGCTTCAGGAAGACCAGTCGGTTCATCAGGCCGCCGAGCAGGAAGTACAGCTGGCGCAGGCCCATCAGGGCGAAGATATTCGCGGTGAAGACGATGAAGGCCGACTTGGTCAGGCCGAAGATTGCAGGAATCGAGTCGAAGGCGAACAGCAAGTCGGTCATGCCGATGGTCACGAAGACCAGGACCATCGGGGTGAACAGCTTCTTGCCGTCGATCACGGTGCGCAGCTTGGCGCCATCGAAGTCCTTGGAGATAGGCAGCTTGCTGGTCAGCTTCTTGACCAGGCCGCTCTCTTCGTCCTCGTCTTCGTCCTTGAGCTGGTTCCAGGCCGTCCACAGCAGGAAGGCGCCGAAGATGTAGAAGACCCACGACCACTGCTCGATGATGGCAGCGCCGAGCACAATGAAGATCGCGCGCAGGATCAGCGCGATGATAATGCCGAACATCAGCACTTCCTGCTGGTACTTCCGTGGTACCGAGAAGCGCGCCATGATGATGATGAAGACGAACAGGTTGTCAACGGACAACGCGTATTCGGTGATCCAGCCGGCGTAGAACTCCTGGCCGATCTGCGGTCCGGCCTGGGTCCAGATGACCGCGCCAAAAATCAGTGCCAAGCTGATGTAGATGCCGACAAAGATGCCAGCTTCCTTCATGGAAGGGATGTGCGGACGCTTGGTGACGTACAACAAGTCTGCAATGAGAACCGCGCACAGAACGATCAGCGCGATGATCTCGAATTGAATGGTTAACCCATGAGTGCCCACGGACGAGCGACCTTTCGTTGGAGGGTATGGAAAATCGCCGCAAGTCTCTCCGCCGTCGCCGCGGCCTTCGAATCACTTCAAAAGCCTGCTTGGCGATCGGCTGCTGCGCCCGGCGAATCGCCATTGATTCGCGTGTTGACGTTCACAGCATTGGGATACTCCCCTACGTCCAAGCATTAAGTGTAGCGCACAGCATCTGCACAGGCTTCCCCCGAAGCAGGCCTCTGGCCCTCTGCCCCGCCGCTAAGCGTGCCCGGCGGCCTTCATCTGGCGTAGTTCCTTCTTCAATTCGGACACCTCGTCGCGGATGCGGGCGGCCAATTCAAACTGCAATTCGGCGGCCGCAGCGTGCATCTGCTCGGTCATCTCCTCGATCTGCGAGAGCAGGTCCTCGGCAGGCGCCGCGGCCAGCCCGTCCTTGCGCACGCTCGACGAGGCCTTGGTCCGCTTCGCGTCCTTGGCCAGCCGGTTGTTGTTCAGCAATTCCTGCGTGTCGGCATCCTCGCGCGCCAGCTGGTCGGTGATATCGGCGATCTTCTTGCGCAACGGCATCGGGTCGATCCCGTGCTCCTTGTTGTGCGCCTCCTGGATCGCCCGTCGGCGATTGGTCTCCTCGATGGCCTGGTCCATGGCATCGGTGATCTTATCCGCATACATGATCACCTGGCCGGACACGTTGCGGGCGGCACGGCCGATGGTCTGGATCAGCGAGGTCGCCGAACGCAAGAAGCCCTGCTTATCGGCGTCGAGGATCGCCACCAGCGACACCTCCGGCAGGTCCAGCCCCTCGCGCAGCAGGTTGATGCCCACCAGCACATCAAAGGAGCCCATGCGCAGTTCGCGCAGCAGCTCCACGCGCCGGATGGTGTCCACATCCGAGTGCAGGTATTGCACCCGCACCTGGTGCTCGGTCAGGTAGTCGGTCAGGTCCTCGGCCATGCGCTTGGTCAGCGTGGTGACCAGCACGCGCTCGTCGCGGTCCACGCGGGTGCGGATCTCATCGAGCAGGTCGTCGATCTGCCCCTTGGTGGGCTTGACGATGATCTCCGGGTCGATCAGGCCGGTCGGGCGGATGATCTGCTCGACGAACCCGTCGGACTTGCCCAGCTCGTACTTGCCCGGGGTGGCCGAAAGGTAGACGGTCTGCCCGATGCGCTCCAGGAACTCGTCCCACTTCAGCGGGCGGTTGTCCATCGCGGAGGGCAGGCGGAAACCGTGCTCCACCAGGGTGCGCTTGCGCGACATGTCGCCCTCGTACATGGCGCCGATCTGCGGCACGGTCACGTGCGACTCGTCGATGACCAGCAGGAAGTCATCGGGGAAGTAGTCGATCAGGCAGTGCGGGGCGCTGCCTGCCTCGCGGCCGTCGATATGCCGCGAGTAGTTCTCGATGCCGTTGCAGAAGCCCATCTGCTCCATCATTTCCAGGTCATAGGTGGTGCGCATGCGCAACCGCTGGGCCTCGACCAGCTTGTTCTGCGATTCGAGCTCCTTCAGCCGCACCGCCAGCTCGTCCTCGATCCGCTTGATCGCCTTGCCCATGCGCTCGGCACCGGCGACGTAGTGGCTGGCCGGGAAGATGTACATCTCGGTTTCCTCGCGGATCACCTCTCCGGTGACCGGGTGCAGGGTGTAGATCGCCTCGACTTCGTCGCCGAAGAACTCGATGCGCACCGCCTGCTCCTCGTACATCGGGATGATTTCCACGGTATCCCCGCGAACCCGGAAGGTGCCGCGGTGGAAGTCCATGTCATTGCGGGTATACTGCATGGCGACGAACTGGCGCAGCATGGCGTCGCGATTCAGCTCCTCGCCGGTGCGCACGGTGACCATGCCGGCCACGTACTCCTCCGGGGTGCCCAAGCCGTAGATGCAGGACACCGTGGCGACCACGATGGTATCGCGCCGGGTCAGCAGCGAGTTGGTCGCAGAGTGGCGCAGCCGCTCGACCTCCTCGTTGATCGAGGAGTCCTTCTCGATGAAGGTATCGGTCTGCGGGACGTAGGCCTCGGGCTGGTAGTAGTCGTAGTAGGAGACGAAGTACTCCACCGCGTTATTGGGCAACAGCTCGCGGAATTCATTGGCCAGCTGGGCGGCCAGGGTCTTGTTCTGCACCAGCACCAAGGTCGGGCGCTGCACCTGTTCCACCAGCCAGGCGGTGGTCGCGGACTTGCCGGTACCGGTGGCACCGAGCAGCACGATGTCCTTTTCGCCGTTGTTGATGCGCTCGGTCAGCTCCTTGATGGCCTGCGGCTGGTCGCCGGCGGGCTCATATTCGCTGATGACTTCGAAGGGGGCAACAACACGCTTAATCGGCTGGGCAAGACTCATGCATCCAGCATATCCACTTGGCCCGACCGTTTGGGCCTTGCCGTGGCCAGCTTTCAGCTTAAAGCGGCGAGCTGCTACTTGCGCATGCCATAGCGGATCGCATTGCGCTTGACCGTGCGCCCGATGGCGTTGCCGAAAAAGGCCACGGTCATGATGGTCGCGGCGATCAGCCCGAGCAGGGCCAGCCACCCGGAAATGTAGACCACCGGCGAATACGGCCCGGATTCCCGGGCAACGAATTCAGCGCGTCCGCCAAATCCCAGCCACAGCACCAGCGCGAGGGCGAAAGCGATTAGGGTGGTCCACTTGCAGATCCGGTACATTCCTACTCCTGTGCTGGCGCCAGTTGGCGGTAAAGGGCAGCAACCTGCGCCTCGAGTTCTTCCAGGGTCCCCGAATTCTCCAGCAGGTAATCGGCCACGGCCGCCCGCTGCTCATCGCTGGCCTGCGCGGCCATCCGGGATTCGGCGTCCTGCCTGGTCCACCCGCGATCCTGGACCATGCGGCGGATGCGTTCTGCCGGCGGGGACTGCACGACGATCACCGCATCGAATTTTCCTGCCTGCCCGGATTCGACCAGCAGCGGGATGTCCTCCACCACCAGGGCTCCGTGCGGGGCTTGCTCGCGCGCCACGGCGGCCGCCTGGCGCACCAAGGGGTGGACGATCGCGTTCAGCTTCTGGCGGGCCTGCTCATCGGCGAAGACGATCGCGCCCAAGGCCTTGCGATCCAGGGAGCCGTCGGGCTGCATAATTTCCGGCCCGAAACAGTCCTTGATCGCAGCCAGTCCGTCGGTGCCGGGGGCGACCACCTTGCGCGCCAGCGCGTCGGCGTCGATCACCACCGCTCCGAGCTCAGCCAATTTAGCCGCAACCGCAGATTTTCCGGAGGCTACTCCCCCGGTCAGTCCCACATGCTTCATGCTTCCACCCTATAAACTATTAGCGATGAACACCAACGAATCGGCCGCGACCAGCTACACCACGCTGCGCGGCGACAGCGTGCACGAGCTGGAAATCAAGCGCTCGCGCTTCATCACCTATCTCTACCGGGTAGAAACCGAAGCCGAGGCCCGCAACCGCATCGCCGGCCTGCGCAAAACCCACTTTGATGCGCGGCACCATTGCACCGCCTTCATCCTCGGCCCCGATCGGATGACCCAGCGCTCCAACGACGACGGGGAACCCTCGGGCACCGCCGGCATCCCGATGCTTGATGCCCTGGCCAAGCGCGACCTGCCCGATCAGAGCCATCTCTCGGACACGCTGGCGGTCGTCGTCCGCTACTTCGGCGGGATCAAGCTGGGGGCCGGCGGGCTGGTGCGCGCCTATTCGGAAGCGGTCTCCTCGGGCCTTGACCACGCGAGCCTGCTGCGCCGCCAGCGCCTGCGGATTTTCACCCTGCCGGCATCCCACGCCTTGGCAGCACGCTATGAGAACGAGCTGCGCGCCGCCGGCTACCAGATCGAGCCCACGCACTGGGAGGCAGACGCCGCACTGGTGCACATCGGCATTCCCGACACCCCCGAAGCCGCCGAAGAATTGCGTGTCCACGTCGCCGCACTGACCGCCGGGGCCGGAGAACTGGCCACCGCAACTACCCGATGGGTTGATCTGATTTGACTACCTCTCCCGGCCCTGCCGCCGATCTTGAAGCCCTGCTCAGCCAGCTGGGCCGCTGGCCAGATGTCCAGGCGCCGAACCTTTTCGCCGCCGACGCCGCCGACCGGCTCATCTTGGACACCGCGGCCCGCGAATTGGCGAACACCGGCTGGCCCTCCACCATGGCCATCGTCGGCGACCACTACGGCGCGCTCGCTGCCGGGGCGCTGGCCCTGGGCAGCACGTCGGTGCGCGTGCACACCGACTCGCTGACCGCCCGCCGCGCCATCGAGGCCAATGTCCGCCAGCTGCTCCCGGACGCCGCCGATCTGCTCCGCTTCTTCCCGCTGGCCCAGGTCGCCGAACAGGCCAGCACCATTCTCCTCGCCCTGCCCCGCGGCCTGGATGTCTTGGACGAACAGGCCGCTGCCCTCGCCGCCGTCGCCGCGCCCGAGGCCCGGTTATTTGCCGGTGGCCGCATCAAGCACATGAGCCGGTCAATGAACCAGGTGCTCGCCGCCCGATTCGCCCGGGTCGATGTCTCCCTGGCACGGCAAAAGTCCCGTGTCCTGATCGCCAGCGATCCCCTGCCCAAGCAACCAGCCAGCAGCTTCCCCGCCACCGCCACCCACCATGTGAACGGAACCGATTTCACCTTGCATGCCGGGGCGGGCACCTTCGGCGCGGCCCGCTTGGATCCAGGCACCCGGCTGCTTTTGGAGCACCTGCCCGATCTTTCCGCGCATGCCGCCCTCGTGGATCTCGCCTGCGGAAATGGCTCCATCGGCGTCTATGCGGCGCTCACCCACCCTCGCTTGCAGGTTATCGCTTCCGACCATTCGGCCTCCGCGGTTGCCTCAACCTTGGCCGCCGCTGCCCGCAACGGGCTATCAGACCGCATGACCGCGACCCAGGATGACGCGCTCAGCCGCCTGCCGGCGAACTCGGCCACGCTCATCACGCTCAATCCGCCCTTCCATATCGGCAACACGGTGACCGCCGACATCGCCTTCAAGCTCATCGACGATGCGGCCCGCGTCCTGGCACCCGGCGGCGTCCTGCTTTGCGTATTCAATTCGCATTTGCGCTACCGCAGCGAATTAGCCCGCCGCATCGGTCCCACGGCGCAATTGGCACGCGACAAGACCTTCACGGTTACCTCCTCCATCAAGGAGTCCTGAAGCTTTTCCACAGCTCGCCCTTTTTGCGTTGCGCCGCGGCACCTGCAGCGCATTCTTGGCCTATGAGCGAAACCGTTGGCCAGGCAATTGCCAGCCTCACCCAAGCGATCAAGGACTCCTCGTGCCTCACCGCCGAAGATGCCTTGGGCCTCGCCACGCTCATCCCGGCCCTGCACCAGCGCCTCGCCCCGGATTCTGAGGCAGGGCCGGAACCCCAATCCGCCTACCAGCAGGATCCGCGCTTTGCGCTGGCGCTGGCCACCTCGGCCGAATTTGCCGCCCACCAGGCGCTGCGCACCCAGATTTACGCGGCTCATCTCATCGAATCCACGGCGGCCAACACCCTCGCCGAAGGCGAACTGGACGCCGTGCGGGCAGGAACTGTCGATTTCACCCGCCCCGCGCAGCGCACCGGCCAGCGCCCGCCCTTCCCCAACTGCACCGACTTGCTCGCCTCGTGGGTAGACCTGGGGCATTTCGAGGCCAGGCGGCGCATGGACAGCGCGCATCATGTTCTTGCCCAGTTCGATTACCAGCATCAGCGCTATCCTGCACAGTTCCCCCTGCTGGCCCAGCGTTTTCGCGATAGCTCCCGTCCTCCAGCGGAGGCACTATCTGTGGCCCGGCGGCTGGGCACCCTGGAACCGGAACGAGACGAGTTCGCCCCTCCGACAACCTCCACCGTGCGCGATGACCATGGCCGGCTGCTGGAATCCGTGCTGGATGCGGAAATGGATGAACCGGATGCTGGAACCCGTCGCAAGGCGATCAACCTGGTCCTCAAAACGGCACGTGATCAACAGTCGGAAGAACAACCCGAAGCCCAGGAAGGAATCTTCCGCAAGGGCTTGCGCCGTGGCTTGATCTGGTACGAGCTGGGGCTGCGCCCAATCCGGGCCGATCTCTTCGAATCCGGGCTCGCCCAAGCCGATAACCCGCGCTCCGGTGCTGGCCAGGCAGCCCTTGAGGCGTTCACCGACGAGCAGGGCGATGCCGAAAAGGCCTCTGGCGATCATCCGGATTTTGTCACCGATGAGGAAGCCGCAACCGCCGAAGCACCGGAGGCACCGCCGATCGCTCCGGCCGCTCGCCGGCTCAATGCCATGATGCTGTTGCTCGAACTCAACGCCAAGCGCTTAAAGCGCCTGCTCGATGCAACCCTGAATCGGGCCGCGGATCCGGGCTCTTCCCCACCGGATGCTGCGGATCTGGATTTGCCCGTGATCAACCCCCGGGTGGTGGTCATGCTGACGCTGGCAGAGCTGGAAGGCCGAGCAGAAACCCATGGAATGACGGCCCATGGCTTTAAGCTCAGCGCCACGGACCTGCGGCAAACTCTGGCCAAAGCAAGAATCATTCCCATGGTTTTGGGCGGCAAGGGCGAAATATTGGATATCGGCCGCAGCCAGCGCAAGCATCCAGGCTATATGCGGCTTGGCGTAGCGGTGCGCGATCGCGGCTGTATCGTCCCGGGATGCACCATGGATCCTGAGCGGTGCAATATCCACCACATCTGGTTCTGGTCCGAGGGCGGTGTCACCTCGGTCTACTGGAGTGCCATGCTCTGCGATGGGCACCACCACGACGTGCATGCCGGATTGATCAAAGTCATCCCCGATGGTGGAGTCCCCAAGGTCATTCTCCCAAGTTTTATCGATCCGACGCAGGCTCCTGTGCGCAATCGCTACCACTTGATACAGGCTGCCTAGCCGGGCCGGGGCTGCCTTGAACCCGCAATGCGGTCAAGGCACCACGATGGCTTTTTCGCTCAGGCAAGGAAGGGGCGCGCCCCCTGGACGCGCACTGCTTCCGCGTCAATCCCCACGGATCGCAGACTTATCCGGTCGATTTCTTCTCGGGTATTCTCCTGGAGGGACTCTGCGGCAAGCGTGTTGTCGGCCGGATCGATGACTTTCAGAACGCGCTTGGAGCGATTCAGCGGTTCACGCGCAGCAAGAGGCGCATAGTAGTCGCTGGCCTGTTCTCCACCGCCGTACAACCATGGCGATCGCACCGCCACCGGGCGCGAACCCCAACCGGTGAGTCCCACAATGTTCATGCGTTGCCGGGTCCCGTAGAGAATCTTGCCGGTGAGGTTCCTGCCATAGACCCACGGCTGCTGGGCTATTTGCAAGAATTCGGAATGGCTGAGCTTGTTGACAGCCTCAATGCCGTGCACCTGGCAGAAGTCGGAGGCAAAAATAAACCGGGGGTCCACAAATGGTTTTTTGCTCTCGTTTTTCTCAGAGTCGCGGCAGCCGCATATCCACGTTTCTTGTTCGATCAGGATCGCCTGACCCAACACGCGCAACGGGGTGGGACCGATTTGCGCATCGACAGGTATTTCCAGCGCGAAGATCCCAACGGATCGGCTTCCAATCCAGCGCAGAATGCTGAGCAGGCAGCAAACGGCTAGCAGAGCCATGGCGGCCAGCAGGTCAAAACGGAACCCGGCGTCGAGGTCGGATAGCGAGCTGGTCTCGGTGCTGAAGTATTCCCATGCGAGTCGCACCGCCGGATACGCTAGTGCCCCCAAGGCCAGATTCCAGGCAACAGGCGACAGGTATTTAGTGACGCCAAAGCAGCGGCGCTCGGCCGAAGCCAAGGTAAGGCTGCCGGTCGCCTCTCTTCGCCAGCTTCTCAACAGGCTCTTGAATCGCGCGTCGCTGGCAGCCACAAGGATCGACAGCAACCCGTAGTATCCCAGCGCAACCACCATGAAGGTTTGAATTGTGCTGTGGTGCGGCTGGAAGTAATAGATGATGCCCGTGATCCCGAGCCCCAACCATGGTGCCTGTCTGCCGCTGCCGAAAATCAGCGCAATTGCAAAGGCGATCATGGACAGGGACACCAGGCCCCACAGCCCGTCGGCCACCAGGGCGAGCGCACTGAGCTGATCGTGGATGAGAAACAAGTTAATCCCCATGGGAATCCATGTGCCGGCGGCAACCCAGAAATTGGGAATGGTCCGGGGCACGGCCGCCCACTCTTCGCGCGTTACCTGCTTCAGGACAATCTGCTTGCCTGCTTTCGGACTCAGCGCAGTACTGCCTGGCCCGCTCTTTTCGGTCTCCATGTGTACCTCACCACCGCCTGCTAATGGACCTCATTGGTGCCGTTTTAGTCTATCGTTGGCAGGTTTTAGCCCGAGTCCTCCTTGTGGGCTATTCCGGAACCGGCGGCATCAGCAGAATTGGTGACAACCCAATCGCGGCAAAACCCAAGGCCTCGGGGTTAAAGCACGAAGGCCCAACCCTTTCGGGTTGGACCTTCGCGCATCAGCTCAAGCTAATGACGTTTCCTGCACAAGGCAGAAGCCGAAATTAGTTGCCGGTCAGCTTCTCGCGCAGTGCAGCAAGAGCTTCGTCGGAAGCCAGGGTACCTGCATCGGTGGCTGGAGCCTCCGAGGAGTACGAAGCTGGAGCTGGCTCGGAGCTGCCTGCAGCAGCAGGTTCTGCTTCTGCGTCAGCTACGATTGCGGCTGCAACCTGCTTCTTGTGTGCTTCCCAACGCTCCTGGGCAGCAGCGTACTGTGCTTCCCATGCAGCGCGCTGGGTGTCGAAGCCCTCGAGCCATTCGTTCGACTCTGGGTCGAAGCCCTCTGGGTACTTGTAGTTGCCGGCCTCGTCGTACTCTGCAGCCATGCCGTAGAGTGCTGGGTCGAACTCGGTACCCTCTGGGTCAACACCTTCGTTAGCCTGCTTGAGCGACAGCGAGATGCGGCGGCGCTCGAGGTCGATGTCGATGACCTTGACGAACAGCTCGTCGCCAACGGAGACAACCTGCTCGGCCAGCTCAACGTGGCGCACTGCCAGCTCGGAGATGTGAACCAGGCCTTCGATGCCGTCTTCGACGCGTACGAACGCACCGAATGGAACCAGCTTGGTAACCTTGCCCGGTACAACCTGACCCAGTGCGTGGGTGCGGGCGAAGGTCTGCCAAGGATCTTCCTGGGTAGCCTTCAGCGACAGGGAAACGCGCTCGCGGTCCAGATCGACTTCGAGTACCTCGACGGTGACTTCCTGGCCAACTTCGACAACCTCGGATGGGTGGTCGATGTGCTTCCAGGACAGCTCGGAAACGTGTACCAGGCCGTCTACGCCGCCCAGGTCCACGAATGCACCGAAGTTGACGATGGAGGAAACAACGCCCGGACGAACCTGGCCCTTTTCCAGCTTGTTGAGGAAGGTCGAGCGAACCTCGGACTGGGTCTGCTCGAGCCATGCACGGCGGGAAAGCACAACGTTGTTGCGGTTCTTGTCCAGCTCGATGATCTTGGCTTCGATTTCCTGGCCGATGTATGGAGCCAGATCGCGCACACGGCGCATCTCGACCAGCGATGCTGGCAGGAAGCCACGCAGGCCGA
Organism: Glutamicibacter sp. FBE19; assembly: GCF_015524875.1. Classification (NCBI taxonomy): domain Bacteria; kingdom Bacillati; phylum Actinomycetota; class Actinomycetes; order Micrococcales; family Micrococcaceae; genus Glutamicibacter; species Glutamicibacter sp. FBE19. The sequence continues at coordinate 97,630 of NZ_JACKQN010000012.1, forward strand.
TGTCCAGGATGAGGCCACCCTTGACAACCTCGATGACGGTACCGGTAACGACGCCGTCCTCTTCCTTGATCTTTTCGATGTCGCCCCAAGCACGCTCGTACTGAGCACGCTTCTTGGACAGGATCAGGCGGCCTTCCTTGTCTTCCTTGGTCAGAACCAAGGCTTCAACGCTGTCGCCAACGGTGACAACTTCACCTGGGTCAACGTCGTGCTTGATGGAAAGCTCGCGGGAAGGGATGACACCTTCGGTCTTGTAACCGATGTCGAGCAGAACTTCGTCGTGGTCAACCTTGACGACGGTGCCTTCGACGAGGTCACCATCGTTGAAGTACTTGATGGTGGCGTCGACTGCGGCCAAGAAGTCCTCAGCAGATCCAATGTCGTTGATTGCGACGACTGGTGCGCTGTTGTTCTCGTTCGAGGTGATGGTCATGTAGTAGGGACTCCGATGTGGATAGATTTGATCAGTCGAAACCCCGGAAGTCCCGGAATTTCGAGCGGGTAAAACTTGCTTGCGGCCACAACTAGCGCCATGGCACGCTGTACAAGTCTACGCGTATACCAGAGTGCGGGTCAAAGCGTAACCCACTAACATCCACGTCAGCATTTTGTGAACTTCGTCATAACAGGCGGTTGATGCGGCCCCTGCCGCTAGAAGCCGTGCGGCGTGAATCCCTCGCGGGGCGCGTTGAACAAGTCCATCCAGTTTCCCGGCTGTCCCCCGCTTTCCAGAACGGCGCGGCCCGAATCCAGCAATTGCCCCAATTGCACGGACCCCAGGTACAGCCCCGCAAGTTCGCGCTCCGACAGGGACACCCGGGGCAGGCCGGCTGGAGCATGCCCTTCTTCGATTCGGCTGACCGCGGCATGGGAATCGGACACGTCGAAGAGGTAGCTTCCGGAAATCATCTCCAGCCGATCGCTCACGCTCAACACCAGTTGCGCCTCTTGCTGGTAGCCGCGCGCTTCGAAGGCGGCAACAACGTCGAGAACGCGCAGCCACAGGACATCGTCTATGGAACGCACGTGGTAGTCGCGAACGTTTTCCAGCACATGGCGCAGCGGGTCCCCCACCGGGCCTTGGCCGTGCACTTCCTCCACCAGGTCATGGTTGCCCAGGTACTCGAAGAGCTTGATGCGGGCGGCCTCGCTGGTAGCCACCAGCTTTTGCACGACCAGTTTTGCCTTGGGCTCATCCCATCCGCCGAACTTGTACGTGGCGAAGCCGCCGAGCTGGCCGTCGCCATCGTAGTAGGCGGCAAAGCGCAGGTTCTTCGGCTTGCCCAGGCTCTCCCAGGTATCCCAGCGTCCCAAGGCGAAGCCGTCATCGTACTCGGTGCTGTCCACGGAGCCGAAGGTCTGCTGCAGCGCATTCACTGACAGGGCCGCGTACTGGGCCGCGAACTGCTTCGGATCGATATCGATCACCTGGCCGGGCACCTGCACGCGCAGCTTGACCCCCTGGGCGCACTTGAGCGTGAACCGGGTTTGGTAGGTGGCCGGCTCGAAGCCGAACCGCCCGTAAATGGTCGCCTCCGACGCGGTCAACGCCGCCATCGGGAATCCTGCCTGCTGGGCGTAGGCGAGGTCGGCGGTAATCTGCTTGGACAGGATGCCGCGCCGCCGATAGCTCGGAGCGACCGTGACGGCAGAAATCTTGTGCGTTGGAACGGGCGCCTTGCCCCCGGCGTTGATCAACCCCGGGAACGCCCCATAGGTGTGCACCGGGTCGGCGCCATGGCGCGAGTGCGGTTCCGCGGCGGTGTCGAACACCAGTGAAAAGCGCATCTTTTGGGCATAGGTCAAGTCCAAGTAGTTCGACCACTGTTTCTCTTCCGGCAGCGGCTCATAGAAGCCGATCCCGGTGGCCTGGTGGAAGATCTTGATCGCTTCGTCGATTTCGGGGCTGCGTTCGGTGGCCTGGTACGTCCGGGTTTCCAGTTTCGGCTCGCGCTCTGGTCTCATCATGCTCCTTGGCAGGGGAATCGGCTGCTCACAGTCTATGTGCAGCTTCGCGCTGCGCAAGGGGCGCAGTCACCAGGCTTCGGAGAGGGTGATGAACCGGAGCCCGGACTCCAGGGCCGGCCCCAGCCCGAGCGCCATGCCTTTGGCCGTGCCGGAAGCCGGCTGGTTGAAGTGCCCGATGCCTACGTCCCCGGCACCCAGCTGGCGGACCTGGGCGGCCACGGTCTGCGCGCCGAAGGTCGCTCCGGCATCCAGATTGACGGTGAAATTCATCGGAACCACGCCCAGCTCCCGGCACATCGCCGCACCGGCTTCGTCCATGTGCGCGGTACCGGAACGGAAGAATTTCGCGACGATGCCGAACTTGTCGGCCAGGTACCGCTGGTTTCCCATCACCTCGTCGTAGGCCTGGCCAATCGAACCCGTACCGCCGATGCCGTAGGCTGACTGCCCCAAGGTGGCCAGCGGGGCATGGCTGGTTCCGTGGTTGGCGATCTCGAACAGCTTCTCGTCGACCAGCTCAGCCAGCAGACGCGCATTGGCGCGAGCCCAGCGTTGGTTGACGAACAATGTCGCGGGCACTTTCCTGGCACGCAATGCGTCCAGCAGCGCTTCATCCACCCCGGAGCCCTTCGGTCCCCCACAGGCATCGAAGGTCAACGCCGCGGCGCCATCGGCCCGAGGCAATCGAAGCTCGATGCCTGGGATGTCCAGCCCGAACTGGCCCGCCGGAACGCCTTCGAACTTCGCCACGGCCTGGCTCCGGCTCAGGTACACCGCTTGGGGGCTGGCCGAAGCCAGAGGCGGTGCAGCCGTGGCGGGCACGGGGCTGGCCGGTGCCGGCCCTGCCGCTGAGCCGGCTCCGCCCGCCGGGTCGCCCGCGCTGCAACCGGCGATCAGCCCGGCCGCCAGCGCCCCAGGCCCAGGCTGCCGGCTTTCAGCACCCGACGGCGCGTGTAGTGCTCCATGTTCTTTTCTTTCATCCAACCCGCGTGATCATGCGGCAAGGGCAGGATCACCTCTCGATGTTCCTGCCCTTGCCGATTGCTGTGCCTAGTGCGCGGCGTCGTGCCAGGTCCGGCCGATGCCCGGCTGGACATCCAGTGGAACCAGCAGGTCCGCGGCCTGGCCCATTTCGCGGGTCACCAATTCCTGCACCTGCTCCAGTTCACCGGCGGCAACTTCCAGAATCAATTCGTCATGGACCTGCAACAGCATCCGCGACTTGAACTGTCCCGCAGCCAGCCCCTCGGCAATCTTGAGCATGGCCACCTTGACCAGATCCGCCGCAGAGCCCTGGATCGGGGCGTTCAATGCGGCACGCTCGGCAATATCGCGAAGCCGGCGATCCGAGCTGTTCAGCTCCGGCAGGTAGCGGCGGCGTCCGAAGATCGTCTCGGTGTAGCCGTCCTTGCGGGCCTGGTCCACCACCGAGCGCAGGTAGGTGCGCACGGCGCCGAAGCGGTCGAAGTAGTCCTTCATCAGCTTGCGGGCTTCGTCAACACCGATCTTCAGCTGCTTCGACAGGCCAAAGCTGCTCAGGCCATAGGCCAAGCCATAGCTCATCGCCTTCACCTTGGAACGCATTTCCGAGGTGACTTCTTCCGGCGCCACGTTGAACACGCGCGAGCCGACGTAGCGGTGCAGGTCCTCGCCGTTCTGGTAGGCCTCGATCAGGCCCTCGTCTTCGGACAGGTGCGCCATGATGCGCATTTCGATCTGCGAGTAGTCAACGGTCAGCAGGCTCTCGTAGCCCTCGCCCACCATGAACACGTCGCGGATCCGCCGGCCTTCTTCCGAACGCACCGGGATGTTCTGCAGGTTCGGGTTCAGGCTCGAAAGCCGGCCGGTGGCCGCCACCGTCTGCGCATAGGTCGTGTGGATGCGGCCGTCGCCGTGGGTTGCCTTGAGCAAGCCGTCGACGGTTTGGCGCAGCTTGATCGCGTCGCGGTATGCCATCAGCGCCACCAGGAAGGGGTGCCCGGTTTTGACCAGGAGATCTTGCAGCGACTCGGCATCGGTGGTGAAGCCGGTCTTGATCTTCTTGGTGCGCGGCAGGTCCAGTTCCTCGAACAATACGACCTGCAGCTGCTTGGGGCTTGAAAGATTCACCTCGTGGCCGATCGCGGCGAACGCATCGTTGGTCGCCTGATCCACCTGGGTGGTGAAATGCGCGCGCAACTCATTCAGCCGGTCCACGTCCACTGCCACGCCGGCGCGTTCCATCTCGAAGAGCACCGGAATCAGCGGCAGCTCCATTTCCGCAGCCAGCACATCCGCGTGCTTTTCGGCCAGCTTGGTGGCCAGATAGGCGGAGAGGTCATGAATCGCCTGCGCCTGGGCCAAGGCCGGTTCGGCAAGGTCCGAGGTGAGCCCCAGGTCCAGTTCGCCCTTTTTCGCTTCATGCACCGGCACCGCGTACTTCAGGTGGTACTGCACCACATCCACCAGATCGTGGCTTCGGCGATCCGGCTGGATCAGGTAGGCGCTAATCAGCGTGTCGTCCCGAATGCCGGCAACTTCCAGACCGCGTTCGATCAGCAGGTGCATGGCCGCTTTGGCGTCGTGGAAGATCTTCGGAGCGTTCTCATCGGCCAGGAACTGCGCCAGCACGCCTTCTGCGGCTTCATCCAGCTGAGCCAAGTCCAGCCAAGCGGCCTGGTCACCGCGGTAGAGCGCAAGCCCCACTGCTTCCCCATCAACCACCGCCGGCTGCAGGGCGATTGGTGCGCCCTTGCCGGCGTCGATGAAGCCACGCAGGCCTTCGGCGTTGTCGGTGACCACCCGGGTGAAGGCCGCAACCTCCGGCGCCACCTCTTCTTCCTGGGCAGCGAAGAGGTCAAAAAGCCGCTTGCGCAGGGTATTGAATTCCAGCGCGTCGAACAGGTTCTCGATCTCTTCGCGGTTCGGCGCCGACAGTTTCATCTCTTCCAGGGTCACGGGAAGATCCAGATCGTGCTTGAGCTGGTTCAGGCGGCGGTTGCGCGTCACTTTGTCCACGTGCTCGCGCAGCGACTCGCCCACCTTGCCCTTGATCGCATCAATGTTCTCCAGGATGCCTGCCAGATCGCCATACTGGTTGATCCATTTGGCTGCCGTCTTCGGGCCAACCCCCGGCACGCCGGGCAGGTTGTCGGCGGTTTCGCCTACCAGCGCGGCAAGGTCCGAGTAGCGTTCGGGGCGAACGAAATATTTCGCTTCCACGGCGGCAGCGTCCATCGGCGGAATGTCGCTGATGCCCTTCTTCGGGTACAGCACCAGGGTCTTTTCGGTGATCAGCTGGAAGGCGTCTCGGTCGCCGGACACCACCAGCACATCGAATCCGGCATCTTCGCCCTTGGTAGCCAGCGTGGCAAGGATGTCGTCAGCTTCGAAGCTTTCCAGGGTGATCGACGGTATATTCATCGCCTTCATCACTTCCTGGATGAGGTCGATCTGCCCGTAGAACTCTTCGGGGGTCTTATTCCGGCCGCCCTTGTATTCGGTGTACTCCAACGAGCGGAAAGTCGGGGTATCCAAGTCGAAGGCCACGGCAACGTGCGTAGGCTTCTGCTGCCGGATCATCGTCAGCAGCATCGACACGAATCCGTGCACCGCGTTGGTGTGCTGTCCGGTGCTTGTTGCGAAGTTCTCCGCGGGCAACGCGTAGAACGCGCGGAACGCCATGGAATGTCCGTCAATAATCAGCAGTCTCTTGTCCGACGAGGGTGTCGGTTTGGTAGTTTCGCTCACACCTGAAAGCCTAGTGGCCATGAACGAGAATTTCACTCCGCAACCCACGCAATCTTCGGCACATCCCTTCGCCGACCAGCTGGCCCGGCATGGGGTTCCGGAATCCATCTGGCCCTACCTCACCCACAATGGCGTCGGCGAACTCGTTGAGAAGCTGCAGATCGTCTTCACCGAGTTCAGCCCTCAAAGGCTGGGCGCCACCATGCCGGTGGCCGGAAACACGCAGGTCTACGGGATCCTGCACGGCGGGGCCTCGGCAGCACTGGCGGAAACGCTCGGCTCGATGGCCGCGGCGCTGCATGGGGCCGGAACCTCCCAGCCGGTGGGCGTTGATCTGAACATCACGCATCACAAGGCGGGGCGCTCCGGGGTGGTCACTGCCCAGTGCACGCCGGTGCATTTGGGCGCGCGCAGCACATGCCATGAGATCATCATCAGCAACGATGCGGGCCAGCGGATCGCCACGGCGCGCATCACCAACATGCTCCTGCCGCTCGACCGCTAATTGCCGAGCCAGCCGGGCCGCTAGTCGACCGAGTAGCGAGATAGGAAGATGTCGCCGCCCAGATCGGTGACGCTCAGCGACGAGAGCTGGGTGCTGATGCCGCGCCCGAAAATGCTGGTCCCTTCCCCGAGCACCACCGGCACGGTCACCACGATCAGTTCATCGAGAATTTTCGCTTCGACGAAACCGCCGGCCACATCCGCCCCGCCGACGATCCACACGTCACCGGCGCCAGCGCTGCGCGCAATATCCCGGCTCCAGAAGCCGAATTCGCCGCGAATGAAGGTCAGATCGGTATCGGGAAGGGTCGGCAGTTCGTGGTGGGTGAAGACCCAAACAGGCTTATCCCCGAACTTCCACTCCATCCGGCCCTCGGCGACTTCGCGGGCGATATCGGCGTAGGTTTTCCCGCCGATCACGACCGCCCCGACGCTTTCGAAGAACTGGTCAAAATGCTTTTTCACACCCGGTTGCTGGGCGAACGTGGTGAACCAGTGCGCATCTTTGCTGCCATCTGCGATAAAACCATCAACGGAGGCACCCACGTAGTACTTGAAGCTTGTCATGGCTCCAGTCTAGGGGTGCCTCCGTTGAAGGCAATATCAAGTTGTTCTTACCAGCCGAACGCCCGAAGGCGGACGACCGGTTTTTGCGCTAGTGGCTTGAGGAGAAACCCAGAATGGCTTCGCTCAGCTGCGGCACGATCAGCACGACGCCGAAGGCGACGATCAGGCCGGCAACAATGAAGCAGGCATACGCTGCGCTCTTGCTCAGGCTCGTGCTCCGCCCTTCGTCCTTGGCCACGGCCAAAAGGCGCACCCCGAACGAATATGCGGCGACGATCAGCATTGCCGAAATCCACGTGACAATGGCAACGATCCCAAAGGAGGCCCAGTCGATCATGAGTTATCAGCTTCCTTCTGCACTGCAGCAAGCTTGGCCTGCTGCGCTTCCGCTTTGGCCTTGGCACGACGCTGCTTCTTGGTCAAGATGTTCACCGCTGCGCCGGAGTTGTCAATGTCGGACATGGTCGTCTCGGCACCGTGAGGCTGCTTGCGGGACACGAACCAGATGGTCAGCATTGCCGCCAAGCCCAGGATCGCGACGATCACCACGCCCGGGGTGCCCAGATGGGTGATCCATGCGGCCAGGCCGCCGACGATCGCTGCAGCCGGCAAGGTGAAGAGCCAGCCAAGGGCAATGCGCCCGGCAGTCCCCCAGCGAACCTCGCCGCCCTTGCGGCCCAATCCGGAACCGATGACAGAACCGGAAGCCACCTGGGTGGTCGACAATGCGAAGCCCAGGTGCGAGGAAGCCAAGATGGCTGAAGCGGTGGAAACCTCCGCGGCGAAACCCTGTGCAGGCTTCACATCGGTCAGGCCCGAACCCATGGTCTGGATGATGCGCCAGCCACCGGTGTAGGTACCCAGGGCGATCGCAAAAGCACAAGCGGCCACAACCCACAGGTGCACGCCGGAGTCGGATTCCTGCAGCCCCGAGGCAACCAGGGTCAGGGTGATGATGCCCATGGTCTTCTGCGCATCGTTGGTGCCGTGCGAGAGTGCCACCAGAGAGGAGGAGAAAATCTGTCCATAGCGGAAGCCGCCTCGCTTAGGCGAGGCGCCGCTTTGCCGCTTGGTGATGGCGTAGGCCAGCTTGGTGCATAGGTAGGCGGAGACGCCAGCGATAATCGGCGCGCAAATGGCCGGGAGCAAGACCTTGGAGAGCAGCACGCCGTAGTTCACTGAGGCCAGGCCGGCACCGACAATAGCTGCACCGACCAGGCCTCCGAACAGTGCGTGGGAGGAGCTCGATGGCAGGCCCAGCAGCCAGGTCAGAAGATTCCAGATCACCGCGCCCATCAGGCCCGCGAAGATCATGGCCGGGCCGATGGCCACGCCGGTGGCGGGGTCTTCGTTGATGATGCCGCCAGAGATGGTCTTTGCTACCTCGGTGGAGAGGAAAGCGCCGACCAGGTTCAAAATTGCGGCGAGGGCAACTGCCTTCTTGGGGGAAATTGCACCGGTTGCGATCGGGGTGGCCATCGCATTGGCCGTGTCATGAAAACCGTTGGTGAAGTCGAAAAACAACGCCAAGGCGATGACCAGGACGACGATTAGCGTCAAATCCATTTAGTACCAGCCTGAAGGGTCGAACGGCAAGGGAAAGTGTGCGGGCTTCGAATTAAGATCCCCTGCGAAAATCAGTGTCGTGCAGGACTTGGTTCCAAGCGCAGTTTCAATCTTAGGCGTACTGGGCTGTTCGTCAATCCAGGCCGTCAACCAGCATCTGGCAAAATTTGGATTAACTTTGAACATCACAGCAGGGGCTGCAGCCCTGTGACCGCTGCGCCACACTGGGGTGACATGGAAAATGTGCGTCAAAACATAGGGTGTCATAACGCACATCTTCAGCAGCGGCACGAGCCGTTGTTGCCTACTTGACCTGATCGACCACGGTTTCGGCTACCTGTCGCATGCTCAGGCGGCGGTCCATGGAGGTCTTCTGGATCCAGCGGAACGCTTCTGGCTCGGTCAGCCCCATCTTCGTGATCAACAGGCTCTTGGCACGATCAACCAGCTTGCGGGTTTCGAACTGCTCAGCCAGGTTGCTGACTTCTTCTTCCAGGGCACGCAACTCGTCATTGCGCGAGATGGCGATCTCGATGGCCGGAGTCAGATCGCCCGGGGTGAAAGGCTTCACCACGTACGCCATGGCGCCGGCTTCGCGGGCACGTTCCACCAGTTCCTTCTGGCTGAACGCGGTCAGCAGCACCACCGGGGCAATGCGCTCCTTGACAATCGCCTCGGCAGCGGTTATGCCATCCATCACCGGCATCTTCACGTCCATGAGCACCAAATCCGGCTTGAGCTCGCGGGCCTTGTCCAAAGCGGCCTGCCCGTTATCGACCTCGGCGACAACTTCATAGCCTTCGGATCGCAGGATTTCGACAATATCCAGTCGGATCAGGGTTTCATCCTCGGCAACGAGAACACGACGCGGGGTGGACTGCACCTCGGATGGAATTCGGGTGATTTCGGGTAGTTCGCTCATTGGCGTCTTCCTCCATGGTCAAAAATCCTGTCCGTGCGAGGGACAGCAAATAGATGGTTTCCGATAGCGAAGCCACGTTGCCTCGGTTTCACATACAAGCCTACTTGCATGTACTCTGGTTCAGGCGAAGACGCGAGGATCCTGATTAGGAATTCTGGAAAACCTCTAGTAAAGTAGTCAAAGTGCCAGCCCAAGTGGCGGAATCGGTAGACGCGCCGCACTCAAAATGCGGTATCGAAAGATGTGTGGGTTCGAGTCCCACCTTGGGCACAGCGAAGCAACCGCTGGACCGGAGATTTTCTCCGGTCCAGCGGTTTTTTTGCGCCCAAAATCGATGCGGCTGTGACCGAGTGCACACCAGTGGATTTCAGTCCCAGACAAGCAAAAAGTTCCGCTGCCCGGCGCC
>NZ_JACKQN010000013.1:0-82647 GCF_015524875.1 Glutamicibacter sp. FBE19
TGTGATCAGTAGTTTTTGGACCTGTCCAGGCCTTTGAGCAGGCGTGTGGTGTAAACCAGTCCGTTGTCGCTCTGGGTGCTTTGTGGTGGGCCGTAGTGGTTGATGCACCAGGTGAAACTGTCGATGACGATTTGCGTAGTGATCTCTTCGTGCACGGAGCAGTGCAGCAGGTATCGCGAGTGGTCATCGAGCCAATGAAGGATTTCGACGGTGTGCCCGTTGGCTAGTGTCGCTTCGGTGAAGTCTGATTGCCAGGTTTCGTTGGGTTGTTCGGCTTGGAAGCGGTGCAGGCTGCTCTTCGGGCGTTTTTTCGGTTCTGGGGTGATCAGGCCGTGGGCGTGCAGGATTCTGCGGATGGTGGCCGTGGAAGGAACGTGTAGGTGCTCTTTGCCCAGGTGGTACTGGATGGTCATGGGGCCAGCGTCGAGGCCGTTGGCGGTGAGCGTGCGACGTAGTTCGAGGATGCGGGCTATGAGTTCGGGACTGGTGGCACGAGGGTTGGTGTGCGGTTTTTTGCTGGCTGGTTCCAGTGCGCTGTCGCCGCCGTCGTCGTAGGCGTGCAGCAGCTGGTAGATGCGTTGCCGAGAGATTTTGTAGTGGCGGGAGGCGTCGGTGACGCTCATGCCGGCATCGCGGATCTGGTGGACGATGACGTGGTTTCTGGACATGTAATAGTGTCAAGTATGACGCGACTCACCGGTCAAGGCATGAGTGTCAATGATGTCCGGACTCACGTGTCTAATATGTAGTGAATCTACACAGCGACATCAATGTTGGTATTGGAGGTGCCATGGCCGCAACTGCTCGGTTCAGGTGTTCTCCAGCCCAGCCAAAATTATCGTGAATTCTTGAGCGCGATTGCAGTGATGCCTCCCTAGGAGTACCTATAGCCGTACTGGCTGTCCGTGTAGTTGGCGGTGGGTAATCGTCTTGGCATGGACACTCCGGCTGCCTTGAGTTGATCGATGAACGCCTGGTCCACCACGCGATGGTTTGGATTCATGGCGCCATTGATGACCGAGGTCGCGCAGGAGCCTTCCGCAAAGTTGCCTTCTGCCGGAAAGACGCCGACGTCACCGATACAGCGATACGGCCAGGACCCAGGCTGGTCGATAACGATGTCTTGAGCGCCCGCAAGTCGAAGTTGTATTTTGATGCCATCCACTGCCGCCGTGTACGCAGCCGCTCTGGCACGCTTCTGGATGCCGTTGTACGCGAGAATACTGATCGAAGCGAGAATCGCAATCTCGACGATCACTACCAAGACCTCAATGATAGTGAAGCTTCGCTGCGGCAAGACGTGATCTTGTGGAGATGTCTTCTTTGACTGCATTGTTGAGATCGACTATGAAGCACAAGCGATATTCGTTCAAGGATCGAAGTGGCGTAGTTTTCACAACAGTTTGCCCCCCTCCCGATTCCAAATACCGCCAAGGTGATCACAGATCTACCTGATTGAGAAGGTGGTGGGCGGCGAGTTGGGCGGTCTGTGGCTGTCACCACCGTGCCCAGTGAGCTTCACGAAAATCCCAGATCATGGGATAATTGCAGGCAGATCACAGCACCAGCTCAAAGCCTCTGTGGTTCCGGCCGCGTCAGACCGATGCTCGGACGTCGGCGACCGCCGGTACTGTAGGGGCACGGTTGATAGCAAGTGCGTAAGCGCCCCCTCGGCGCAGAGGAGACACCCGCAGGATGGCGAGAATTACATCGTGTATGACGTAGACAGGAACCCCGGAGTTCAAAGTGCGACGTTGCGCGCTCATTCGGTTCTCCTTGGGCGAAGAAACGTGAACGTTGCCGCGATCAGGTACATCTCAACGACAGATATCATCAATGGTGGAGATCTGAAATGAGCCCGAGGCCCGGAGGTGAATCCGACAAGATTGGCAATAGATACGAGGCTGCCTGGGCTGTCAGGCATGCTCTATATTGCATAATCAACGATGGTGAATACTCACTAACTCTCGAGGATATCGATCTTGACCTTGCCAAAGGCTCTGAGTTCACTTATCAGGATGGCGCGATTACTGAGGTCCACCAGCTCAAGCGCCAGAATGGCAACAGTAACAGCTGGTCTGTGAAGTCCCTGGCAGCTCTCGGTGTCTTCGAATCGGCGGCGGGCCACGTTGCAGTTGGACGTGCATTTCACTTCGTTTCTCTGGTTCCCTGCCGTCCTCTACAAGAGTTGGCCGAGCGCGCTCGTAAATCGAAAGAGTTGAGCGGGTTTATTCAAGATTGGCTCACTGAGGAACTCCGTAACGTGTTCGACCAGTTGAGTGCTTCTGCCGTTCTTGGGAGTCCTCAAAGAGCCTGGCGTACGTTGCGTGGAATGTGGTTCCTAGTTCAGGACGAAAACGACATGATGCGGATGAACTCGATGCTTGCGAGGTGCCAGTTTGAGGGCGCTGCTGGTGCCATGGTCTCGCTCGCGATCGGTGACATTCTTCTTGACCACCTCGGAAAGAAGCTCACGCGATCTGATCTGCTTGAACTCCTAGCGCTGCAGGGAATCCGGCCAATCGAAGCAGCATCTCGTAAGACCATGCGAGATCAGGTGCGTAGCATCACAGACAGATGGTATGCATCAGTCCGTCGTGAGCTGCTCCAACCACGCATCGAACGCACTGAGGCCACACAGCTCATCGAGTCACTTCAGGATCATCGAACGGGGATTGTAGCTGGGGCTGCGGGAGGCGGTAAGAGTTCGGTCCTCGAGCAGGCTGTCGAGTTGCTTGAAGCTACAGGCGTACATGTTTTGGCGTTCCGTCTCGACCGATTCGACTCATTCACCTCGACTGTCGAGCTGGGTCAGCTGCTGGGGCTAGACACTTCTCCGGCGACGGCGCTGGCGCTATCCGCTGAGGGACGAGACGCCTATCTTGTCATCGATCAACTCGATGCAGTCAGTCTTGCCTCTGGGCGCATCCCAGAGAGTTTCGATGTTGTTGCAGATCTTGTGGGAGAAGCGCTTTCTGTGACTGGCATGAAGGTGATCCTTGCTTGCCGTGAATTCGACATTGAGAACGATCATCGAATTCGATCGCTTGCCGATCGAACCGACGCGGGCAAGACAACGGTCAATCTGCTCTCGGCTGAGATGGTCGATGCTGCGGTGACTGCAATGGGCCTCGAAGCAGGCAGCTTGTCTGCATCTCAGCGGGCGACCCTGCAGACTCCAATGCATCTCGTGCTGCTCAAGACGATAGCTGGGCAAGCGGGTGCCGTGACGTTTCAGTCCCGGGGGTCGCTCTTTGAAGCCTATTGGGAGCGTAAGAGGCAAAATTCGCGTGCGAGACGAAGCGGGGTCCGATTTAACGATGTCATAAGCCGAATTGCGAACGAGGCTAGCGATCGACAGACACTTTCGATTCCGATTGAGGTTCTTGACGACAGCGACCTCATTGAGGATGCCAACGTGCTTGTTTCAGAGCATGTGCTAGCGCGAGATGGCGCGCGAATCGCATTCTTCCACGAGGCCTTTTTTGACTATGCATTTGCTAGGCAATGGGTGTCCCGTTCAGAGACGCTGGTGGCGTTTTTGCTGCGAGACGAACAAGAACTGTTTCGACGCGCGCAAGTTCGTCAAATTCTGCAGCACTTGTACGAACGTGAGCCTGATCGGTTTCGAGCTGAGGTGGAGGCTGTTCTAACGAGCGATAGAGTGCGCTTCCATATTAAGGAGACGGTGCTTGCGGTGCTGTCCACTCTCAGCTCTCCCAGCAGCGAGGACGTCGAGGCTGTCCTACGTGTTGCCGCTACTGCACCGCAACTGGAAGCTCATCTTTGGTCCCATACGCGCCGCAGTGCCTGGTTCAGGCGTTTCTTCGAGGATGGGTATATTGACGACTGGCTCGACAGTGAAGAGTCTGAGCTGCAGACACGTGCACTCAACTTGATGATGACGAGCGTTAGGGATGAATCTCCCTTAGTTGCAGAACTGTTGCATGCGCGGCAGTCTCATCCGCAGTACCTTGAATGGGTGCGCTGGACGGTTGGGCGCGCCGATGCACATCGCAGCCGAACGATGTTTGATCTTCTGCTCGGTGCTGTCCGAGCGGGCGGTTTTGACGAGACCAGAGGCGAGCTATGGCTTGCCGTTCACGACCTCGCGAAGTACAGACCACTTTGGGCAATAGAGTTGATACGCGCTCGCATCATCGAACACCCGGAAGGACTTGAAGTCGACGAGCAGGGCGTCGTATCTCTTCTCAAATTTCACGACTATAGCGCCACAGAACTGGTGCGTGAAGCTTCAGCCGCAGAGCCGCTCGCGTTCGCGGAGAAAGTCGTTCCTTACCTTCTTCGAGTTATGGCCGCGACTGCCTACGAGCCTCATCTCGGGTATCCAATTGCGGACAAACATTTCTCCTTTCGATTCCACCCGGACGAGCTAGATGATCGGGACCTTGACGACGCATTGTTTGCCGGATCTGTTAGTGCGCTAGAGAAGCTCGCCCAAACGAAGCCAGATAAAGTGCGTCCACTACTCGAAACAATTTCGGCAGACCCGCATGATGGCGCGCAGTTCATGCTTTACCGGGCGCTCACCGCAGGTGTCAAGAACTTTCAAGGCTTGATATCAAGTCTGCTGCTCGAGGGCGGAGCTCGACTTTCTTGCGGCTACCCTTCAGATTCGGTTTGGGTGGCACGTGAGCTTCTCCGGTCCGTAAGTCCGCTTGTTGATGATGAAGTTCATCAGAAACTTGAAAACCTATTCCGGGACCTGCGTATCCCGTATGAGACTACTTACAGCTTTGGACGAACGGCGTTCAAATTTCTGTCGGCGATGGAGGAGGAACGGCTTTCACCAGCAGGAGCTAGGCGACTCAACGAACATCGCAGGAAGTTTCACGAAACTACTCCTTCTGAGCCCGATGCTGGTCGGGGTGGCTGGATAGGTTCGCCCATATCCGCTGAAGCTGCAAGCAAGATGAGCGATGACCAGTGGCTCGGTGCCATGGCTCGATATGAAACGGATGAAACCAACTGGGTTAGGTTCACTGGAGGGGATCGTCAGCTGTCGCAAGTTCTCAAGGCTCAGGCGGCCGAAGACCCTATCCGGTTCGCTCGGTTGGCGCTACGCCTTACGCCGAGCCTCAGTCCGGCGTACGCCGATGGCCTATTGATGGGGTTTGCGGAGGCCGCGCACACGGAGCAAGCAGCGCCGCTCATCTTCGACGCGGTGCGACATCTTGCTGCGCTCGGTCACGAAGAGGTTGACCGCTGGCTTGGTAGTGCCCTGCAGCATTACTATCGGGAAGTGCCGCTCGATCTCGTTGATCTTATTCTCCATCGCACGTTGTCCTCGACCGACCCTTCCGATGACAGTCCAATCTTCACTCGCAAAGACGACAATGGTCGAAGTGCGGTCGACATGCATACCAATGCGATCAATACCGCGAGAGGTAGTCTTGTCGAAGCGTTGGGCGATCTTCTCATTTTCGATACTGACGGCAAGCGGACCGAACTCGTTCGACCGTATCTGGTCGAGCTCGCGAACGATCCGGTCATCTTTGTCAGAGCATCCGTTGCGCACACACTTGCTGCGGCACTTCGACATGCTCGGCCGCAAGTCGAGATCGCATTCCAGACACTGATTGAAAATAACGATCGAGTTCTGGCAACGCATTTTGTTCGACGATTGATGATCTACCTCGGCAACGTGGACCCTACGCTCATTGATCCTGTCATAGACCGGATGTTGGGCTCCCAGGATCCGGAGGCGCGTCAGGAAGGAGGAAGACTAGCCGCTTTCGCCGCCCTTGAATGGGGTCGCGCGAAGCTGATCGATCGCGTGTTCACCAGTGACAAGCTCGTGCGAACTGGCGCTGCAGAAGTCTGCGCGAATCACGTCGATAGTACGTCGAATGCGAAGCTCGCTAGTTCCGTATTGATGGCCCTGATGGATGATGCAGAACCAGAAGTGCAAGAGGCCGTTGCTAAGGTGGCGATGCACTTGCGTGACAAGCCGCTCCGGCCTTTCATGGCGCTGCTTAAGGCGTTAATTGAGTCGCCAGTATGCGAACGTGCCACCCCTCAACTCTGGATCACGCTGCAAAATTCAACGGACAAGGTGGATGAACTCGTATTGCAGGCCTCACGGAGATATATTTCCATCTTTGGTGCTGACGCAAGCGATATCCGAACGGGTGCAGCTGGTGATGCGCGGTACATCAGCCAGCTTGTAGTCCGAGGGCTGGCTCAGTCCCGCAACAAGGCGCATAGAGCCGAGCTACTCGACGTGCTAGACGGAATGCTTTTGATCGGTGCCTACGGTGTGGACGATGCGGTTACGGAAGCCGAACGGTTCTGAACCGAGTGTTCCAGCTAGGGCTTCTAAGCTACAACGCTTCAGCCTCGAGCGTGCGAATCACGTGTAGTAATACCTCTGGCCCTGAGCTTGTTGAGAACGGTGCTGGCATTGAAACCCAGGCGGTCGCCGACCCGCTGAAGCGATGGGCCTTCCTGGTAGAGACGAACCATTTTATCGACTTGCGCCTCTGTAGGAGGCTGGCGCCGCATCGCAATCTCGTTGCGCTTGAGCACCTCACTCACGGTGGCGCGGTGGACGCCGTACTTCTCCGCAAGCTCGTAGACAGTGAGTTCTGCCTCATACCCCTTGGCGATCTGTTGAGTCTTCGCGCCAGAGATTCGGGGGCTCGTACTCCTGGGCGGCGCGACTGTAACTCCCACTGGTGTAAGACCAGATGATTGGCGAACAAAGTGCCCATGGGCCTCGCCGAGTTTGTTTGCATGGGTGGAGAACAGTCCCACCAATTAAATCCTGCAATTCTTGAGAGAGAATTTCAGGAGTTTTTCGTATAAGTTCACCTTTTATGGCTGAATAGAATTCTGATTATTTTGCGCTTTTTTGGCGGTGTTTGGATTGCCGCAACGCCTCACCATCAGGAACGGCTCGCGGCATCCGGAGGATTGTTGAGGTTCCGCATCACGAAAGCGAACTGGGCAGGCTTGAAGTTCCATTTTGGCGTAGCTTATCGATGTTATTGCGTTATATGTGCGCCTTAAACTCAGACTCACTTGCGATACTTGAACAAAATCGTTCGATCGGGAGAAGCATGGCACGTATACAGCGACGGGCAATCCGAGCACGGCAGGCCGGTAATGGCCAGGGCCCAGCGCATAGTTCCAAGCGCGTGCGCTATATCGATGACGGATCGGTCGAACTGGCGCCTTCAAGCGCTACTGCCGCAGAAGCGCTGGATTTCTGCCGTAGCGGTGAGAACCGCATTGCCTTGTCGCTGTATCCCAGCCCGGACGAAGCAGACATCCAGGAACTTGCAGAAGCCTGGGACCTGCATCCGGTACTCGTTGAGGACCTCCTGCACGCGCGACAGCGTCCAAAGCTTGAACGCTATGGTGATGTCCTATTGCTAGTTGTTCGGTCAGCCTTGTATCTCGACTCGGCCGAGGAGGTCGAACTCTCCGAATTCCACATCCTTGTTCGGCAAGGTTCGATAGCCGTCCTTTGCCAGGACCATCGCTGGATTGACGGAACCGATGGGCATGAATTTGCCGAGTCGATAAGCAACGGCAGCCTTCAACAACATCAAATGCTGCTCAAAGATCCACAACTGCTTCGGCTGGGCTCCGAGGCGGTCCTCTACCGGATCCTTGACGAGATTGTTGATGGCTACGCTCCAGTACTGCATGGCCTGGGAATAGACAAGGAACAGATCGAGCGCCAGGTATTCAGTGGAGACGCGGCAGTGACCGAACGCATTTATCGATTGAGCCAAGAAGTGATCGACGTGCTCCACTCCACTGCCTCGCTCCTGGAAGTCGTAAGGTCCCTCGATGACGGATTTAAGAAGTACCCGGTTCCCGAGGAACTGGAAACTTATTTGCAAGATGTCACGGACCATCTCACCAGGGCTAATGCCCAAGCACTCGAGTATCGTGACGCGTTGTCTCAAATCCTGAATGTGAACGCCACGCTGGTGGCTCAACGCCAGAATGAGGATATGAAGAAAATATCAGGTTGGGCCGCAATTTTGTTTGCACCCACCTTGATAGCCGCGGTCTACGGCATGAATTTCGACAATATGCCGGAGTTGCACTGGGCCTTTGGCTATCCAGCTGCAATATTGCTCATGGTTGGTTTCGCCGCCGTGCTTTATGGTGTTTTCAAATGGCGCAAGTGGTTCTAGCCGGCGGGCAACGCGGGGGAGAAGAAGCCATGGCAGAAAAAATTGATTTCAAAAAGGCGACTGGCAGCTACCGCGCCAAATATGGGGAATTCCGTATTTTGCAGGTTCCAGCGATGCGCTATCTCATGATTGATGGACAAGGCGATCCCAACCACGAGCGAACATACACCCAGGCGTTGGAAACGATCTATCCCGTAGCCTACAAGCTCAAATTCGCCAGCAAGCAAAACGGGCAAGACTACGTGGTCCCACCCTTGGAAGGACTGTGGTGGGCCGATGACATGAAATCGTTCACGACTGAACGCGATAAATCGAAATGGTCCTGGACTCTCATGCTGATGGTTCCCGAATGGCTCAACGCAGATGATGTTCAAACCGCTGTTGAAGCAGCAAAATCGGGGCGAGACCTGCCAAGCATCGAAAGGATGCGGTTCGAGTTGTTGGATGAAGGCCAGTGCGTACAGACGCTGCATCTCGGAGCATATGATGAAGAAGGACCCGTGCTTCGAAAGATGCATGAGAATTTTATTGTCGGGCATGGCTTGCGGCTTACCGGCAAACATCATGAGATTTATCTTGGAGATCCGCGGAAAGTAGCGCCAGATAAGCTGCGCACAATTCTGCGGCAGCCGGTGGAATCGCTGTAATTGAACCAATGATGGAGGAGACGTTGAGTAATCAGCTCGGACCTGAAAGTACGGTGGCAGAAATCCAGCAGGCGCTGGCGGAGCTGGAAGATCCCAAGGCGCGAGCAGTCAATGAACGCCACGGTGATGATTTCGGGGTCAACCTTGGCAAGCTCAGAGCGATAGCCAAGGCCCTGAAGTCCAACCAGGACCTGGCCCAGAAGCTGTGGGAGACGAAGGAAACCCCCAGCCGCTTGGTGGCCCTCCTGATTGCTAAACCCCGCAGCTTCACATTGGAACAATTGCAGGCCTGGAGCAAGGAAGCCAGCACGCCAAAAGTGCAAGCCTGGTTCCTCAGCTACATAGTCAAGAAAACCAAGCTGCTTGAAGAGCTGCGCGAAGTGCTGATGCGGGAAAACGACCCGGTCCAGTTGGCGGCGGGCTGGGAACTCACCGCACACCAAGTCGCCAAGGACCCGGGAAGACTCGACCTGCCCGGGCTGCTGGATATCATCGAAGACCAGATGCTCGATGCGCCGGATCGCCTGCAATGGGCAATGAACACAACCCTGGCCCATATCGGTATCGAGCATGCAGCGTTGCGCGAACGCGCACTGGCAATTGGCGAAAAGCTCCAGGTGCTTGCCGACTATCCAACTTCACCCGGATGCACCTCGCCATTTGCGCCCAGCTGGATCAACGAAATGGTGAAGAGAAAAGCCTGGGCCTGATTCACAGAAGTGAACCAGGCCCAGGCTCGGCCAAACCACGCTCGCTGGCTACAGGCCGCTGTCCTGTTCAGCATCTGCCTCTTGGCGCAGGAGCAATTTGGATATAACCCAAATTGCGGCAGTCAGGCCACCAGTCAACAGCAGCTGGGTACGAGCCGCAGGATCGGTCATCGCTACGACAACAATTGCCGCCAAGACCACGATCGTGGCGATGGACAAGCCAGGGAAGCCCCACAGCCGCAAGGGGAGTTTCTCGCCCTCGCGATCCGCCCGCCGGCGCAAGATCAGCTGGGTCACAGCGATGAATGACCAGATGAAGATGATGGTGGAGCCAACTACGTTGAGCAGGATCGGCATGACCGCATCTGGCCAAATCCAATTCAACCCGACCGCCAGGAATGAGAACGCCACGGAGCTGATCACTGCCTTGGCTGGAACGCCCTTCCCAGTTACGTGGGTGACGCTGCTCGGTGCAAGTTTTCGCTGCCCGAGTGAATACAGCATGCGTGATGAACCGTAGATGTTTGCATTCATTGCTGAAAGCAGTGCAACGACGACGACAGCATTCATCAGCAGGCTCACGCCTGGAATATGCATGACGGCCAGGGCCGCGGCGAATGGGCCTTCAACCACCGAAGGATCATTCCAGGGCACCAGGGCGATGATGATCAAGATTGAGCCGAGGTAGAAGAAGAGGATGCGCAGCATCACTGACTTCACTACTCGCTTGATGTTACCGGCGGGGTCCTTGGATTCGGCCGCAGCGATTGAAACGACTTCGGTTCCGCCGAAGGAGAAGATCACGATCAGCACGGCGGCGGCGATGCCAGCCATGCCTCCTGGCGCGAAGCCGCCGTGGGCTGCCAGGTTCGCGAATCCAACCGGTTCATCGGTAGGAATCACGTGGGCCAGCACGAGCGCGCCAAAGACCAGGAAAGCAATGATTGCTGCGACCTTGATGACCGCAAACCAGTACTCGAAGCGGCCATAGTTTCGAACGCCTAAGAGGTTGGCCCCGGTGAGCACCACGACGAAGCCCAGGACCCAGGCCCATTGCGGCAAGGCCGGGAACCATGCAGCAGTGATCGCAGCGGCGCCAGTGGCCTCGGCGGCAATGACCACAACTAGTTGCACCCAGTAAAGCCAGCCCAAGGTGCTGCCTGCGCTGCGTCCCATGGCCTTGTGCGCAAAGGTGCTGAAGGCCCCCGAGGACGGATGCGCCGCAACCATCTCTGCCAGCATCGCCATGATCACGATGATGACCGTGCCGGCGATCAGATAGGAAATAAGCACTGCGGGGCCGGCAATCGAAATCGCTTGACCCGAACCAACGAACAGGCCGGCGCCTATCGCACCGCCAAGACCCATCATGGAAATCTGGCGTTGCGTCAGGCCTGTGTGCAGCTGGGCTTCGGTGTTTTTCACTGCCGTCATGCGGTGGCCGCCTCTGCAGATGCAGATGCTGGCAAAGCCGCCAGCACGCGATTGACGTCTTCTTCTGTACCGGAGGAGATGCGCAAGCCATCACCGGGGAAGGCGCGTACTACCACGCCGCCGGCGGCAAGCTGTGCTTCCAAATCAACGGTGTCAGCCCCTGCGCCTACCCATACGAAGTTGGCTTGTGACTTGACTACCGGATAGCCGGCCTGTGCCAGCCCCTCATACATTCGTTCACGCTGAGCTACCACTTCCTCGATGCGCACAGCCAGCTCGTCGATCGCAGCCAGCGACGCGACAGCAGCGCGCTGGGCCAAATCGGAAACTCCGAATGGCACAGCGACCTTGCGCAGGTTATTGGCGACTTCAAGGGGGCTGATTGCGTAGCCGATCCGCAGTCCAGCAAGACCGTAGGCCTTGGAGAAGGTGTGGAGGACCGCAACGTGCGGGTATTTTCGGAATAGCTCGATGCCGTCAGCACGTACTTCGGACCGGTCGAAGTGCACGTAGGCTTCGTCAACAACGACAAGTATGTTCCGTGGCACCGCGTTGATGAACTCGTCCAGCGCTTGAGCCTCGACGACCGTCCCTGTGGGGTTGTTCGGGTTGCAGATGAAGATGAGACGGGTCTTGTCGGTGATGGCCTCCAGCATGGCTGGCAGGTCGTGGCGGGACTCGGCGTCCAGCGGAACCTCGACAGGTGTAGCTCCCGCAATGCGAACCAATGATGGATATGCCTCGAAGGAGCGCCACGCATACATCACTTCATCGCCTTCGGCGGCGACTGCATGGATGATCTGTGCGGCGACTTCAACTGAACCAGCCCCCAGCGTGACATGCTCAACGTCAATGCTGAACTGCTTGCTCAATGCTGCGGTCAGCTGGGGCGCGGCGATGCTTGGATAGCGGTGGATGTTCGCCAGACCCTCCTGGATGCTGGAGATCACCGAAGGCAAGGGTACGTGTGGTGATTCATTCGATGAGAGTTTTGAAGCTCCAGCGGGTGCGGGCTTGCCCTGCTTGTAAGCCGGGACGTCCTGCAAGGAAGGGCGCTGGTGAAGGGTCATGAGTTTCCTCTCTGACTGCCACCACTGCATGATGCTGGCAATCGTTCAAACAGCAAGGACGTGCACTGATGTCTTCAGCCGTGGCCTTGCTCATATTCTCGCGTGTCGCGATTCACAAGCAATGACTGTAGATTGATCGAATCAGCGGTGCAATCGACATCCGCTGGCCTATGCAGGTTGCATAGCAGTAATTGCCCATCCCTCTATTTTACTGGTCAATCTGCATAGTCTTTTCCTGCTCCGGTTCAGTCTTAGCGCATGCGGCCACCAGCGGCAGTGTTCGCCCTTGGAAGTGTTCATGCAAGGCAAAGGAAGATGAAGTCCTGGCAACCCCGGACACGCGGTTGATCCGATCAAAAATGTCTTGAAGGTCCTCCGCCGTTTGCGCAACCACGCGCAGCTGCAAATCAGAATTTCCAGTCACGGTATACATATCGATGATTTCGGGGATCGTTTCTTCTAGGGCTGAAGCCACTGGCCCGTGTCCGTAGCGCTGGATGATTTCAACCTGGCAAAAGGCGACAAGCGAGTAGCCGAAACCTGCCGGTTCAATCCGCGGAATTATTCCGCGGATCACCCCTGCCTCATGCAGACGGGTCAACCGGCTGCTGACGGTACCGCGGGCAACGCCTAGGCGGCGTGCGCATTCCATCACCGGCAGCATAGGGGAGTCGGTGAGCAGCTCGATAAGGTCTGCATCCAGGCGATCAATGCGCACTGTGGTCCTTTCAGAGAATTCAGTCAGTCATCCAAGGCTAACTCTCCAAGCTGGGCGCATGGAGCAGCAGCTTCCCACGGTGCTTCTCGCCAGCCGGAACCCTGGACAAAATCCGAGCCGCGGGTCTTCTGGGGACAGGGGTTGGCTGGAATCAGCAGCCGTCCTGCACCAGCCGGCTCTCGTGAAGTGCAGGCCACGAGCAGAATTAACGAGTTGAGCAATTTGTCGTGAACACCAGTGGCCCCGATCTCCGGCCTAGGCGCACGGGCAATTACCGGTGCATCCCCGATTGGCCCCCACTTCATGGTGCACCTTCGCCACGATTGGATGGCGCTGGCAATGCGTGGAAGCTGGCTGCGATGATGACTCGATTAGGCCGGGCTCCATATGTGTCTTGCACCCTTCTATCGGTATGCTTGCCGAGTCCCGGTCGACCTTGAGTCCCGGGAGCATCGGGACGCGAAGTTTTCCCTCGACCTGCCTGGACATATGTCGCTGGTAAGGCCCACGCAACAAATCGAACGATGGACGAATTTTCCTGCAGGACAAATGCGGAAAACGCGGCGGTGAATCCGGGCTAAAAGTTCTCTGATGCATCTGTTTTTGTTGCATTCTTCGCGGTACCGTGAAAGCGTCATTCAGTTACCCGAGAGGTTTCGTCATGCAAAAGCTCACCGTCAACCTATGGATGCAAGGAACGGCCGGAGAAGCCGGGGAGTTCTACGCGGCAGCATTGCCAGAGGCCAAGACAGAGATTGAATCGCGCTATCCAACAGAAGGCCTGCTGGATTTCCAGCAACCGCTTGCCGGCAAGCCACTCACCGTCTCGGTGTGGGTCCGCGGCACAAAAATAACACTGATCAATGCCGGCGAAGAGTTCGCACCCAATGCTTCGATTTCGATGATCTTAAGTTTCAACACCGATGAACGCGATGTCCTGGATGCAACCTGGGCGGCCTTAGCTGAAGGCGGTAGCGTGCTCATGCCGCTGGACACCTACGATTTCAGTTCACGCTATGGCTGGGTGAGCGATAAATATGGTGTCTCCTGGCAGCTGATGGAATCCGCAGAGCCAGTGTCTGAAAATGCAAGGGTCATGCCATGCCTCATGTTTGGCGGACAGGCCCAGAACCGGGCTGCCGAAGCCATCGAGTTCTACGGTCAAGTGCTTGGCGCCAAGCTGGAAAGTGCCTTCCCTTATGGGCAAGCTACCGAAGTCGCCACGGCAGAATCGCTGATGTTCGCCCAGTTCTCCTTGGCTGAGGATGCCGTTGCGGCAATGGATTCGGGTGTGCGCCAAGACTTCTCATTCACGCCCGGTGTCTCGCTGGAGTGGCCGTGTGATGGCCAGGAAGAAATTGACCGCGTTTGGGAGGCGCTGTCGGCCGTGCCGGAAGCTGAAGCCTGCGGCTGGCTGACTGACAAATTCGGAGTCAGCTGGCAAATCGTACCGTCCAATATGGGCGAGCTCATGGAACGCCCTGGAGCATTCGAGCATATGCTGAACATGAAGAAACTGGTGATCAACGACTTCTAAAAGGTGGAGGCGCGATGGGCGGGAATGCGCGGCGGGCAGTTGTTGCTGGAGCCAGCGGGTTTATCGGACAAAGGCTAGTGGCCGAGCTGCGATCGGCTGGCTATGACGTTTCCACCATTGGGCGTGGGCCCCATTCGTCGGTGTCGTGGGGTGATGCGCAGGGAATTTCCCGTTTTATTGATGGCGCGCAGTTGCTCATTAATTTGTCTGGGAAAAACGTCGGTTGCCGTTACACCGAGGCGGCGCGCGAGCAGATCTTGGCTTCACGTGTCGATACCACGCGTGCCTTGCATTCCGCAGTGGTCCAGGCAGCCCTTCCACCGCAGATGTGGCTCAATGCTTCAACGGCCACCATTTATGAGCACAGCATTCACAAGCCCAATACGGAGTCCACCGGGATCCTCGGCGAGGGGTTCTCTGTGGACGTCGCTCGCAATTGGGAAGAAGAATTCTTCACGGGGGAACTGCCCAGCACTCGACGAGTGGCCCTGCGCATGGCGATCGTGATTGGGGATGGCCCAGCCACGCGCAAATTGCTGGCTATTGCCCGCCTCGGCCTGGGCGGGACGCAATATGATGGGTGGTGGCCTTCGCACCGCAGGTACCGCGGCATCGGACCGCATCCAAGCGGGCCAGTGCGTAGCGTCTGGTATCGCACCGCGGGACAACAGCGTTTCAGCTGGATACATGTCGATGATGTGCTCGGAGCCATCTGGCACGTGATTGAACATGAAGAGATTTCAGGGGCAGTAAATCTGGCAGCTCCGAACCCTGTAGTGAACCACGAACTCATGGCGAGCCTGCGTCAAGCTGTCGGACGGAAGATCGGGCTGCCCGTTCATCGATGGATGTTGGAACCAGCGATGTTCCTGCTCCGGGTGGAACCTGAAATGCTGCTTAAGTCCCGATGGGCACTGCCGGAAGTTTTGCAGGCTACCGGTTATCGATTCAAGTGGCCGCAGCTCGAAGCTGCCTTAGCTGATATTGTCGGAAGCCTTGGAAAAAAATCCGCATCGCATTAAGGATGTAGCACTTGAACCCCAAAATTCGTCCGTTCACCTTGCCTGCATTGGCAGCCGGATTTGCCGGGGATCTTGGTGGTGGCGAGTACGTGGAACTGCTGCACTTTCAGGGTATGGATACACCGGTGCACGCGGATGATGCCAGGCTTGAGGAATGCCGGTTCACCGGGGTAGCGCTGGAAACGTTGCGCAACGCCCGGCTTTTGCAGTGCGAACTACAACAGATTGGCGCCCCGTCGCTCAACGCCGCCGGAGCGTTCCTCAACGATGTGCGGGTGACCCACAGCCGAATAGGTTCGGGCGACTTTGCCGAGGCCGAGTTGGATGGCGTCGTGTTTGAAAACTGCAAATTCGGCTGGTTGAACCTGCGCCGAGCCAAGGTTCGCGACGTCGTCTTCCGCAACTGCCAATTTGAAGAGATCGATTTTGGCGGCCAGATCCAGAGAGTGAGTTTCACCGACTCGCGAACCTCGGTACTCAACTGCGTTGGCGCACAACTTCGCGATGTTGACCTTCAAGGCCTGGACTTCGCTCAAATCGAGGGGCTTGAGGCGATGCGAGGGACCCAAATCAGCACCCTGCAGCTAAGCCTGCTGGCCGAGGAGATGGCCGGCCATTTGGGGATCAAAATAGCGACGTAATTTGCTCATGTCGAGCAGACAGGAGTTTCGCGGTATTCTCAATCAATCCGTGCATGGCGGACGCAGCTCGGGTTAGCGATACATCGCGTCGGTGGGCGAGTCCGATGGTGCGGACCAGCTGCGGGTCGCGCAAGGCTATGGCGCGAATTCCCGGAGTTTCCAAGGCTACGGTCGCCGGCACCACAGCAACACCCAAACCCCGATGGACAAAGCGCAATACAGCATCCATTTCGCCGCCCTCCACTACGATATTCGGAACCAGTCCAGAGGCCTTATAAGCCTGGGCGGTGCTTGCGCGAAGGTCATAGCTGTGGGAGAACGCCAATTGCGCGATCGGTGCCAGATCCTTGAGAGTCAGGCAAGTTGCTTCTGCCAAATGCGGGCGCTCTAGCGAGTCGATCACTACCAACTGCTCTTCCAGAAGTGGCAGATTCTGCAGGTTCTTTTCGTTCACAGCGTGCTCTGACGTCACAATAAGTGCAAGATCCAGTTCTCCGCCGGCTAATTGCTCCAAGAGGCGGTGCGACCCTGCTTCGAAAATTTGCAGCTGCACGCCAGGGTAATTCTCGCGGTAAATCTCCAATACTTCCGAAACTAGCGAAACACACAGCGTGGGAGGTGCGCCGAGCCGTACACGTCCGCGCCTCAAGCCGGCCAAATCCGCCATTTCGCTGCGAATGGTTTCTTCATCGGCCAGCATTCGCCGTGCTCGGGGGAGCAGCGCCTGGCCGGCCGCGGTAAGCGAGATATTCCCTCGGGCGCGATGAAAAAGTTCGGATCCCAGCTCTTGTTCGAGAGTGGAGATTTGGCGGCTCAAGGATGGCTGCGTGAGGTGCAAAAGTTCGGCTGCGTGAGTGAAGTGTCCCACTTCGGCAATCGTAATGAAGCCGCGCAACTGCTCTAGATTCATGTGCATAGCATATCGCTATCGTAATCATGCCGATAATTCATTGGACGTATTTCCAATGCCGGCAGATGCTGGGAAACATGAGAAAAGAACAGCAGGTAACCACGTCAGTACTCGTCATCGGAACCGGTGGTTCTGGCTTGAGAGCAGCAATCGAACTGGCAGAAGCGGGCACCGATGTTTTAGCCGTAGGCAAGCGTCCAAAGCACGATGCACACACCTCCTTGGCCGCTGGCGGGATCAACGCGGCTCTCGGAACCATGGACGAGGAAGACAGCTGGCAGCAACACGCGGCGGACACCATCAAGGAAAGCTACTACTTGGCGGACCCGCGAACCGTACAGGTAGTTGCCCAAGGAGCACAGCGAGGGATCGAAGACCTTGAACGCTATGGCATGAACTTTGCCCGCGAACAAGACGGACGCATTTCGCAGCGCTTTTTCGGGGCGCACAAATTCCGCCGGACAGCTTTCGCCGGCGACTACACGGGACTGGAAATTCAGCGAACCCTGATCCGCCGCGCAGAACAACTGCAGATTCCGGTTCTGGATTCCGTCTACATCACTGAACTGCTCGTAGCCGAAGGCAAGATTTTCGGAGCCTATGGCTTTGATGTCAACGACGGCACCGGATACCTGATATACGCCGATGCCGTCATCCTGGCTGCGGGTGGGCATAACCGCATCTGGCGACGCAGCAGCTCCCGGCGCGACGAAAACACTGGCGATTCCTTCCGCCTGGCAGTCGAAGCAGGCGCACGATTGCGTGACGCTGAGCTTGTCCAGTTCCACCCTTCAGGCATTATCGAGCCTGAATCGGTCGCGGGCACCCTGATCTCAGAGGCAGCTCGCGGTGAAGGCGGAATATTGACCAACGCGCTTGGCGAGCGCTTCATGGAACGCTACGATCCTGAGCGCATGGAACTATCCACGCGAGATCGGGTAGCCCTCGCGGCCTATACCGAAATCAGTGAAGGCAGGGGCACAGACAAAGGCGGGGTGTGGCTGGATGTTTCCCACCTGCCGCGAGAGACCATCATGTCCAGGCTGCCGCGGGTGTACCAGACCATGCTTGAAGAGCAGATGCTCGATATCACCCAGGAGAAGATCGAGATTGCGCCAACAGCGCATTACTCCATGGGCGGTGTCTGGGTGGACCCTCTCACGCATGCAACGGAAGTTCCGGGGCTTTATGCCATTGGAGAGGCATCCTCAGGATTGCATGGGGCCAATCGGCTGGGTGGCAATTCGCTAATTGAACTATTGGTCTTCGGGCGCATCGTAGGGCAGGAAGCCGCTGGCTATTCTCGTGCACTGATGTCCCACCAGCGCTCACAGCAAGCCATTGACCAGGCACGGCATTCCGTGCAGTCACTGGTGTCAGCCGACGGTGAAGAGAATGTGCGCAGCTTGCAGCGAGCCATTCGCGACGTGATGACTGCGCATGCTGGAGTGGTGCGAAATGAAGCCGGGCTCCAGCTTGGCTTGGAAAAGCTGGGCGAAATTGAACAACGAATGCAAAATATCGGCATCCATCCAGACATCGCCGGTTTCCAGGATCTCTGCCACGCCTTCGATTTGAAGTCATCAGTCCTTGCCGCACGAGCCACCTTGGAATCGGCGCTGGAACGCAAGGAAACGCGCGGCTGCCACAATCGCAGCGACTATCCCATGACCGACCCCGAACTGCAGGTGAATCTGGTGTGGTCTCCACAGGGCATCGTGCGTGAATCCCTCCCGGAGATACCGGCCGAAATTTCATCGCTGATCGCCGAAGTATCCCAGGTGGGAAAACTCGTCGAATAAAGGCCGGTTTTCCTGCAGGGAAACTCTTCATTACTGCTCTTCGAATCTGAAGCGTCGCCATCGAGCGCCCCTTGGTATTCGGGGAGCAGTTTTGTCATGTCCTAGGTGCATCAGGTGCAAAGAGTTTTCAGGCGCAGGCAAAAATTGGAAGCAGATGTAATGCATTCTTAATTCGGTGGAAACGGACATGCCGATGACTCGCAATTTTGGGCCGATAAAATCGGCTCTGTCTTGGGGAAATAATTTAAGTCGATGAGTGTTTCATGGCCCGATTTTTTCCCTTCCGCGCACGTTGAGGAGGTCTGCTATTCTTGCCATATCCACACACCTCCCGGCGTATTCTGGCCGTTTCTGAGTACAAATGTGGAACCTCTAAGCAACTCTTGAATGGGGAATCTGTCAATGCATTTAACGCCGAGGGAGCAAGAAAAGCTCATGATCGTCGTGGCTGCGGATCTAGCACGCCGCCGCCAATCACGGGGACTGAAGCTGAACTACCCGGAGTCCATTGCCGTCATTACCTATGAACTGATCGAAGGCGCACGCGATGGTCGTTCCGTGGCAGAACTGATGAGTTATGGCACCACTATTCTGCGCCGCGAAGACGTAATGGACGGTATTGCGGAAATGATCCATGACGTCCAGGTTGAAGCGACTTTTCCGGACGGGACCAAACTTGTCACGGTCCACAATCCCATTCGCTAGACCAGGCGGAAACGAAAGGCACGGACAATGATTCCGGGAGAGTACATTCTTCGAGGCGAGCCCATTGCTTGCAACCAGACGCAGAAAACGCTTGAGCTCAAACTCGTAAATCGCGGCGACCGGCCAGTGCAGGTCGGATCTCACTTTCATTTTGCCGAGGTCAACGCGCAGCTCGTATTTGATCGCGACTCCGCCAGGGGATTCCGCCTGGACATTCCAGCAGGAACCGCTGTCCGATTT
Organism: Glutamicibacter sp. FBE19; assembly: GCF_015524875.1. Lineage (NCBI taxonomy): Bacteria > Bacillati > Actinomycetota > Actinomycetes > Micrococcales > Micrococcaceae > Glutamicibacter > Glutamicibacter sp. FBE19. Next base: position 19,611 of record NZ_JACKQN010000013.1, read on the forward strand.
GAACCGGGAGATGCGCGCACCGTAAATCTCGTGGAATTTTCAGGCGCCCGCCAGGTTCACGGTTTTCGCAATCACGTTGCCGGTCCACTGGACAGCACATCCATGAACGATCAGGAGCGCTAAGCATGAGCTTCGAAATGTCCCGCAAGCAGTACTCGGAAATGTATGGTCCGACAATTGGCGATGCCATCCGGTTGGCCGACACCGAACTGCTGTTGGAAATTGAACACGATTACACCACTTATGGAGAAGAAGTAGTCTTCGGCGGTGGAAAAGTCATTCGCGACGGCATGGGGCAAAACGGCCGGTTGACCAGGGACCAGCAGATCCCGGACACCGTCATCACGAACGTCGTCGTGCTGGACTATTCCGGCATCTACAAAGCAGACGTCGCACTTCGAGATGGCCATATCTTCAAGATTGGCAAGGCCGGCAACCCGGACATATCCGACGGTATTGACATCACTATCGGGGCCGCAACCGAGATTATCGCCGGCGAGCACAAGATCCTGACTGCGGGTGCCATCGATACCCACATCCACTTCGTCTCGCCAGGCCAGGTCGAGACCGCGCTTGCCAACGGCACCACCACCATGATTGGCGGTGGAACCGGACCAGCCGAGGGAACCAAGGCAACCAGCCTGACCCCGGGGCCATGGAACATCTCGCGAATGCTGCAAGCAGTCGAGAACCTGCCAATGAATATCGGGTTCCTGGGCAAGGGCCACGCCAGCGACGAAGCGCCGCTAGTCGAGCAAATCCGCGCTGGTGCTATCGGCCTGAAAATTCATGAAGACTGGGGCGCGACCACGTCATCCATCGACACCTCATTGAAGGTGGCCGACAAATACGACGTGCAAGTGGCAATCCACACCGATACCCTGAACGAATGCGGTTTCGTGGAAGACACCATCGAAGCCATCGCTGGACGAGTCATTCACACCTTCCACACTGAGGGTGCTGGCGGAGGGCATGCCCCGGACATCATTCGCATGGCCGGCTTGCCCAACGTTATCCCCGCCTCGACCAACCCGACATTGCCCTACACGAGCAATACGGTGGACGAGCATCTGGACATGCTGATGGTCTGCCACCACCTGAACCCCGATATTCCAGAAGATGTCGCTTTTGCCGACTCGCGCATTCGTCCTGAGACGATTGCCGCCGAAGACGTCTTGCACGACATGGGCGTCTTTTCCATTACTTCTTCCGATTCCCAGGCCATGGGCCGGGTCGGGGAAGTGGTGCTGCGAACCTGGCAAGTAGCCGATGCGATGAAACGCCAACGCGGAAAGCTGCCCGGCGACCCAGAAGTGGGCGATAACGAGCGCCTGAAGCGCTATGTTGCGAAATACACCATCAATCCGGCCATTGCCCACGGCATCGCTGACTCGATTGGAAGCATCGAGGAAGGCAAGTTTGCCGACCTCGTGCTGTGGGATCCGGCCTTCTTTGGCGTCAAGCCAGATTTGATTATCAAGGGCGGGCTGATTGTCCAGTCGATTATGGGGGACTCCAATGGGTCCATCCCAACACCGCAGCCACGCACGTTGCGACCTAGCTTCGGCTCGATGGGCAGTGCCGTCTATGAAAGCTCGATCACCTTCATGTCCCAAGCAGCCATTGAAGATGGAGTCCCGCAACGCCTTGGCCTGCGCAAAGTCATCCGACCCTGCCACGGCATTCGCGGTCTAACCAAGGGGGATTTGAAACTCAACGGGAACACCCCAGAGATCAAGGTTGACGCGCAGACCTACGAAGTTTTTGTCGACGGAGAATTGGCAACATGCGAGCCATCGGCGCAATTGCCGATGACGCAGCGCTACTTCTTGTTCTAGCCGCTGAGGGAAAAATTTTTGTGAAGGAGAACAATGATTATTGAAAAACTCGTGGGAAATATCCACGAGGATGGCAGCGGACTGCTCGACGGCCGGCATCACGAAAAAGTGGTCCTGCCCAGCGCAGACCTGGTCAAGCGAATCCAACGGGTAAGCACTGATCATGGACGGGAATTGGGCCTGCGCTTAGCGCCGGGACCGGACTTGCGCGACGGCGATATTCTGCTCATTACCGATTCGGAACTCATTACGGTTTCGGTATTGCCCACGGATGTGCTGGTCATAGCACCGGAGTCGATCTTTGATATGGGTTTCATTGCCCACTCGTTGGGCAACCGGCATCTGCAAGCGCAATTTTTTGACCGCAAATCCGAATATGGTGCTGAAGTGATGGTGGTGCAGTACGACCACACCGTAGAGGACTTCCTCAAGCACCATCATGCACGCTACGAGCGGCAGGAACGCATCATGCCCGTTCCATTCCGACATGCAGAACACACCCACTAGCTCTGGTCACCTGCTCACCCTGCTGCAACTCTCCGACTCGGCACTGCCTACGGGAGCCTTCAGCCATTCTTTCGGGATGGAATCCTATTTGGAAACTGGGCAAGTGCATGACGAAGCGAGTTTTGCCCACTGGCTGCGCCTGTTTTTGGAGCAATCGTTGACCTACACCGATGGGCTGCTGCTGCGCCTTGCATTCGAAGCTGACAACGACCAGCGCATTATCGAACTGGACCGGCTGATTCATGCGTCGGCTTTGCCTCGCCAACTGCGAATTGCAGCACAGAAGATGGGTGCCCGAATGCTAGCCGTGGCATTGGCCGGTTTTCCCGTGCTATCACTGCGCAGCTATCAGCAAGCCGTTCAGGCAGGAACCGGCACCGGGCATCCGGCCATTGCCTATGCCCTGGCTGCACGCGGCGCCGGTGCGCCGCTTGCCGACGCGCTGAGCAGCTATTTGTTTTCCACCGCGACAAGCTTGACTCAAAACGCCATCCGCGCCATTCCGCTTGGACAGGATGCGGGCCAGCGTGTCATCCGGCAGATGCACGAGACTGTCAACGCTGCGGTTGCCAAAATTTTCACGCTGGATGATCAGGACCTGGGCGTGGCCACGCCCGGCTTGGAAATAGCGCAGATGCGCCATGAGCACCAGCGGGCCCGCATGTTCATGTCCTGATTATTCACCCCGGCCGTTTCTGCGGCCCCAACTGATTCGAGGAATATTAAAATGGAACCAATTCGCATTGGCATCGGCGGCCCAGTAGGAGCCGGCAAGACCCAGCTCATTGAGCGGATCACACGCGCCTTGGATGGCGAGATTTCCATGGCAGCAATTACAAATGACATCTACACGATTGAAGACGCCAAGATCTTGGCTGCCAATGGGGTCCTGCCATTGGACAGAATTGTCGGCATTGAAACTGGCGGATGCCCCCATACCGCCATCCGCGAAGACACCTCGATGAACGAAGCGGCAATCGAAGACCTCATCGCCAAGCACGAAGACTTGCAGGTTATTTTTGTCGAGTCGGGTGGTGATAACCTCTCGGCCACGTTCTCGCCCGAGCTGGTGGATTTTTCCATCTACATCATCGATGTGGCGCAGGGGGAGAAGATCCCGCGCAAGGCCGGGCAAGGAATGATCAAGTCTGATCTGTTCATTATCAACAAGACTGATTTGGCACCCTATGTTGGCGCAGATTTGTCGATTATGGAGTCAGACTCCAAGCAGTTCCGTGGAGATAAGCCGTTTTGCTTCACGAACCTGAAGACCGATGACGGCCTGCAGAAAGTGATTGCATGGCTCAAGCACGATGTGCTGATGACGGATCTTGCATAGTGGTTGGGCAACGGCTAACTGGCGAACTTGATCTGCACATTGAACGCAGGGCAGGCAAGGATATAGCCACTCGCCAGTATCATCAGGGGGCGTTGCGGGTGCTTCGCCCGCATTACCTCGATAGCACTGCGCAAGTTTGCTACACGGTAGTCAATCCTGGTGGCGGCTACCTCGGCGCGGACAGGTATCGCATAGGCATTGGCGTTGGCTCCTCAGCGAGCCTGCTGCTAACGACTCAATCTGCGACAAAGATCTATCGAACGCCGCAAGGCGAAGCGCAGTCACAGCTGAACATCGAGTTGGCTGAAGACGCTGTGCTGGAGTATCTGCCGGATCAATTAATTGCCTATCGCGACGCCAGCTATCGCCAGGAAACGATCGTGCACATGCACGAGACCAGTTCTTTGGTGATGTGCGAAATCATCACTCCGGGCTGGAGCCCTGATGGCGAGCTGTTCAAATATCAGCGGATCCGCTTGCGCACCGAAGTGCATATCGGCGGTTGCTTGGCGGTGCTCGATAATCTCCTAGTTCAACCCGACGACCAAGAAGTGGAATCCTTGCTCTATTTGCAGGGATTCAGCCACGTCGGGATGCTCTTGGCCGTAGATTCCCGCATCGATGCCGCCTTGGTTGATGACTTGCGAGTCCAGGCCTATGCAGTAGCAGCGCAACAAGGTGAACCGGTCCATGTGGGGATTTCCATGACCGCTGCAGCCGGTCTGTCGGTGCGTACCTTGGGTACATCGACGGAGTCGGCTGCCGCCGTATTGACGTGCATCGTTAATGAATTGCGCGGCCGGTTGCGAGCCCAGGCGCCCGTTGAATTGCGCAAGTACTAGAAAATAGAAGGTTGATGCAAGTCGGCTAAGGGGAGCACCGCATCGCAGAATCGAGTCAACGAGTTCCGATCGTGGGAAGCGATCAGCACCGCAGCCCCTTCGGCCGCCTTGGTGCGCAATACGCTCAATATGGAGTTGGTAGTAGTTGGATCCAGGGCAGAAGTCGGCTCGTCGCAGAGAATAAGCTTCGGATCCAGGCTCAAGGCCCGGGCCATCAAGGCGCGTTGCAGCTGTCCATCAGAAACTTGGGACGGGAGTCGGCCCAAAAGGTTTTTGGACAGTTCCACCTGATCGGTCAAGCGCAGCAATTGGTCTTGATAGCGTTGCGGAGCAGGCCGGGATTTGCCATCCTGGAAAGCCAAGGGCGCGGTGATTGTTTCTGCCAACGTCAGTCGCGGATCCGCAAAATTTCTAGGATTCTGGGGCAGCATGCCAATGTTCCTGCGGACTCCCACAGGGATTTTCGACGTGGCAAGCTCTGCGGGGATGGGAATCCCGTCGATGATGATCCAGCCCGCATCTGGGCGCTGCAAAAGTGAGGCAATTGAAAGCAAGCTGGTCTTGCCTGCCCCCGAAGGTGCAGTCAGGCCCAACATCTGGCCCGCAGGAACTATGAGGCTTGTTGGCGGAAGAACCTGGCGCCCCGCCAGATTCAGTTCTACCGATTCCATTCTCAAGGTCATTTGATGACCTCCCGGTGGTTGATAGGCACCTTTGTGGAAATCAATTGGCCATCCTCCATGGTGTGGATGACTCCGGCCAATTGCTCTGCCAAGTCAAGGTCGTGGGTAACCATTAGGACGATGGCGCCCGCATCGGCTGTTTTCCGCAGGATCTGCGCAACGATCAGCCGGGTATCTTCATCCAGGGCGCTTGTTGGCTCGTCGAGCACAACGCATGCTGGATCACCGGCTAGCCCGAGCGCCAGCAATGCACGCTGAGCTTGCCCGCCCGACAACTGATGCGGGTAGCGATCCAGGAGGCGGGCGTCTAATCCAAATTGCCGCCAGTAGGCCTCAAGGTTCCCGCCGGAGGCCTGTTGCGAACGTTCTCGAAAAGCCCGCGTGAGCGCCTTGCGCATCGTATGCACCGGATTAAGCGCCGTGGCTGCCGAACCGGGAATGAAGACCAGATCGCTGCCCAGGAATTTTCCAGCCCTGGCGTTGGAGCCTGATCGCCCATTGAGCGCCACCGTCGATGATGCCTCCAACGAATCTGGCAACAGCCCGGCAATCGAGCGCAGGAACAGGGTTTTGCCTGCTCCGGAAGTTCCCATCAGAACAGTGATGGTTCCAGGCTCTGCGCTGATTTCTACCTGCCTAACCAGTAGTTGTTCACCGGCCCGCACCGTTGAGCGAGCGCTGAATCCTTGAGAAGGCCTTGGCGCAAATTCAGGGCTGGAGCTGAGCGCATTGAGCGCTTTCCCAGGCCGCCTGCGAGAAGGAGAACGGCGGCCATGATCTTGTTGGGCCAATCGGGCAACCGCCCAACAGGCCGTGATCAGCACCGTGGACGGGAATATCAGCAACCACCAGGCACCGGCGAGGATTCCGCTGCGCGCATCCTCTAGAAGCAATCCGAGCGAGGCGGCCTGAGCGGGAAGCCCCACGCCAAGGAAAGACAGCGCTGATTCATGCCACATCGCGTGTGGCACCTGCAGTGCGAAGGCGATTCCAGCTTGCGGCAAAATGGCAGGAATAAGGTGGGTTCTCCATATGGCCAGCGAGCTGGCCCCGGACGCTGCGCTGAGCCTGACATAGCCGTTTTCTCGTTCTGAGAGCAGCTTGGCGCGCACTACTCGGGCCACCTGGGTCCAGTGGGTCAGCCCGATGGAGATGATTATCGCCCAAATCTGTCCGGGCCAAAGCGCCAGGATCACCACAGACAGAAGCAGGTGCGGAATCGCGTTGAGGCCGTCAATTGCACGGCTGATGACACCATCCACGAATTTTCCGGAGGTCGCCGCAATCGTTGCGGCAATGATTCCCATGAGCGTTGCGAAGGTGGCCGAGCCCAGGGCCATTAGCAAGGAAACCCGCAGCGCGGCAGCAGTGCGTACCCACAAGTCGCGTCCCAGCTGATCCGTGCCGAATATGCGCGTTGGACCAGGGCGCTGGTAGACGGCGGAAAGGTCCACAGCGCCAACCGCGTTTGGGTTCAGGGCGGGAACAAGAAAGGCATAGGCGAGCAGTGCTGCGCACAACAGCGCGGCCGGCATCGAGACACGGAAATTACGCATGGGCCACCCGGGCATCAGCGATCAGATATGCTGCATCGGCCAGGGCATTGCCAGCGAATACGGCAAGGGCTGAGCAAGCCGTCACGGCCGCGAGCAGGGCAAAGTCGCCCGCGATGGCCGAATCGATGACTGCCGAAGCAATTCCAGGCCAGGCGAAAATCGTCTCAATGATGAGAGCGCCGGTTAGGAGCTCTCCTAATCGGGATCCGATGACGGTGATGAAGGGCAGCAAAGCTTGCGGCAGCGCTTCCTTCAGCAGTATTTGCGATGCTCCTCTGCCGCGGGCTGCGAGAACCGCATCGGAATCCAGCGCTTCAATTAGCGATGCCCGAAGATTCAGCAGCAGCCACGGCAGCAAGCTGAAGGCCAGGACGCTGGCGGGCAGAATGAGATGGACCATGACTGAACCGGGCGTTGGCCTCGTGCCAGCTGCTGCGATGCCTCCCGTGGGCCAGCCCAGGGGGAGGGCAATCATTGCGATTGCCAGCAAGGCCACCACAAATACCGGTACAGACTGAGCGAGCTGGGCGACAGCTTGGGCGAGACGGTCAAGGATCCCATGACGGTATTTGGCGGCGCCGAGGGACAAGAGCAAGGCAGCCAGGATCGCCATAAGCAGTCCTGTCGCGGTGAGCAGCGCTGTCAGGGGAATACGCTCGGCCAGCACTTGCGTGACCGGTCGCGCCGCTATTACGGAGACTCCAAAATCCCCTTGCAGGGCATGGGAGATCCAATGGGTCCAAACCTGGATCCAGGATTGGTCAAAGCCAAGTTCCGCGCGCAATTGGTCGCGCAGGTCCAGGCTGGTGTGGGCGTAGCTTGAACCGAGGTAGCTGGCCAAGGGGTTGAATGGCGCAATGCCGGCCAGCGCAAAGACCACTGCCGTGAGGGCGGCAGTTGCCGGTAGCGCGACGAGCATGCGGCGGATCAGCAGCGTGCCAACCAGATTCCAGCGGTGTGCTGCGAAGCGCGCTTTCACTTGTTGGTCCACTGTCCAATTTGCGCCCATGGGCCCCAGGCAGTTCCGTGTTCGTGGGGCTCGAGCAGTGTTCCTGTCGTATTCCACCGCTGGTGGACGTTGCTGCGCTGGACATAGCTGTGATCCACAAAGGCAATGAGCAGCATGGAGGGATCCTCGATGTAGAGTTCCTGCACTTTTTGGTAGGCGCTGGCTCTGGTTTTCGGGTCCGTGCTGGTGCGTCCGGTATGCAGCGCCTGATCCATCAGCTTGTTGGAGTAGTGGCTGGGATTGTCGTAGTAAGCGCCGGCATCGGGGTAGCTCGAGTGCAGCATTTTATACAGCTGGGTATCCACGTCGTAGGGCGTATCGCCACCGCCAAGCATGATCGCATCCTTGCCCACTCGGGGTTCCGCCTGATCAAAGGTTGCAGGTTTAACAATAACTTTGATTCCATATGCTTCTAATTGCGCAGCGAGGGCCAGCGACAAGTCCCGGCGGAGCGTATCGCCGGGGTTGTAGAGCAGGGTGAATTCCGCGCGTTCTCCGTTTTTGCTGCGCACTCCATCGGCCGCTACGGTCCACCCGGCTTCATCAAGCAGTTGCTGGGCGCGCATCGGATCATGCTCGAAAACGGCCTGCGAATTGTAATACTTTCCGTATTCCGGGGGAATAAACGTGTACGCAGGGCGCCCGGCACCGGCCAGTACGCCAGCAACGATCTCGTCGCGGTCTATCGCAAGGTTCAGTGCCAGCCGGACCTTGGGGTCCTTGGTTAGCGGGTGATCGGAAGGCAGTGAAATGCCACGCCAGTCAGCACTGGTAGCGGTCACCACCTCAAGGCCCTCGCGCTGCGCAAATCCGGCTGCGAGGCGAGCAGGCAAGACGGTGCCGGTGTAGTCAGATCCCGCCATCACTTGTGTGCGTGTATTATCGTCGGCGGATTCGGTGTAGGAGACTTTCCGGACCGCAGGGGCTCCATCCCGGTAGTTTTCATTAGCGCTTAGCACCAGGGACGAGCTGTCGAAGCTTTCAAGCACGTAGGGGCCGGTGCCGATAGGCTCGCGGTTCAGCGAGGACTCGCTGACAGGTGTCCGCTCCTGGATTTTTTCGGACGGGGCGATGCCGATGAGCAGAGACGTCTTGAAGGACACCTGTGGCTCGTGCAGAATGAAGCGCACGCCATCAGGGCCATGAGCCTCCACGGTCGCGAGGTTTTCCAGGGTTCCCGCTAGGGGAGAAGCGGTGCGCGGTTCCTTGATGGCCCGGTAGCTCGCAACGACATCAGCCGGGTCAAAAGGCGTTCCGTCGCTGAATTCGATTCCTTCTCGCAAGGTGATGTCCCAGATGAGCCCATCTGCGGAAATCGAGGGCTCGTCTTGTGCGAGCAGCGGCATGATCCCAGGCAAGGCATCCGGCTCGCCTTGGAGGGTGAAGAGGGATTCATTGATTTTCCCGATGCCGTTGTTATCAAATCCCGCCAGCGGATTGAGCGTGGACGGCAGCGCCGGGGTGAGCAAATTTACGCTGGAATCGACCGATGCGTCCGTGCTGGCTACCTGGCACCCGCTGCAGACAATTACGATGGGTAGGAGAATCGCTGTGGCCCGGGAAATCGGCTGGCGCACGGTGCATGGGTCCTTTCGGAAAAGGTGAGGTGCTTGATGTTCCCAGAATACATGTGTTCGTTCAGACAGATGTCTGTGTGACCCGATGTTTTCCCATCAGAACAGGAGTGGAGAACAGTGGCTGAGATAGAACTGGAAAAAATAGGTTCCGAGGCGCTCTCAAAGGTTCAGGCAACGATTCCCGAGTGGATTGAGGTATTTTCCCTGTGTGCTGATGAAACGCGCATCAGGCTTCTCATAGCGATGCATGCCGCGCCCGGCTCGTCTGTCACCCAGCTGGCTGAAGCGACCGGCCTGTCGCCGAATACGGTCACCCAGGCCCTTTCGACTCTTCATCGCGCTGGGGTCATTCAAGTAGAGCGGGACGGGAAGTACCGGCGCTGGCGGCTAGTGCACCCGGGAATTCATCAATTGCTGCATCAGCTGCAGGCACCGCACTCGGTGCTGCACCCCGAGCACTAGCCGGGGTGCACTCGCCCGGCGTTGCAGCGAGGCGCAAAGAAGCCCTGGTGCCGATCATTGACACCTTGGTGCTCTTGATCGGCGGCCAGGGCCGCCTTTGACTCGACCTTGTAGCCTAGCGCTTGCGCACTACGCGGGTCTCGTCCCATACCGGTTCTGCTGATTCGTAGACCTTGCCGTCCGAACCGAAGACCAGGAACCGGTCGAAGCTCTTGGCAAACCAGCGGTCGTGGGTGACCGCTAGAACCGTTCCTTCAAATGCATTGATGGCTCGTTCAAGGGCTTCGCCGGAGTGCAAGTCCAGGTTGTCGGTCGGCTCGTCCAGGAGCAGCAAGGTCGCACCGGAGAGCTGCAGCAGCAGAATTTGGAAGCGGGCCTGTTGCCCGCCGGAGAGCGACTCGAACTTCTGCTCGGACTGCCCGGCCAGCCCGTAGCCGTCCAAAGCGCCGGCCGCGGCCTCACGAGGCAAACCGGAGCGATGCTCATCGCCGCGATGCAAAATCTCAAGCAGCGTCCGGCCAAAAAGGTCCGGGCGCGTGTGGGTTTGAGCGAAATAGCCTGGTCTGATCCTTGCGCCGAGTTTAACTGTGCCCTCGTGTTCAACCTTGTCGATCACGATGTCAGAAACTGGCAAGTGCTCGCGTTCCGGGTCGCTGCCGCCGCTGGCAAGCAAGCGCAAGAAGTGGGACTTGCCAGAACCGTTGGAGCCCAGAACCCCCACCCGGTCGCCAAACCAAATCTCGGCGGAGAAGGGCTTCATCAGGCCGGTGAGTTCAAGCTTTTCCGCCACCACGGCGCGTTTGGCTGTGCGTCCTCCCTTGAGCCGCATATTCACATTCTGTTCCAGCGGAATTGCCTGCGGAGGACCAGCCTCCAAGAACTTTTCCAAGCGGGTGGTGGCCGCATGGTATCGATTGGCCATGTCTGAGCGGAAGGCGGCCTTGGTCTTGTACATGTTGACCAGTTCCTTGAGCTTGGCATGCTCTTCGTCCCAGCGCTTGCGCAGTTCCTCGAAGCGTTCGTTGCGTTCTTGCCGGGCTTCAACATAGCTGCCAAATGAGCCGCCATGGATCCAGGCCGTAGCTCCGCCATGCCCTGGTTCCAGGGTGACGATGCGGGTCGCGGCATTATTCAGAAGTTCACGGTCGTGGCTGATGAACAGCACCGTTTTGGGGGAGTTGCGCATCTTCTCTTCGAGCCAGCGCTTTCCAGGGACATCAAGATAGTTGTCCGGTTCATCGAGCAGCAGCAGGTCATCGTTGCCTTCGAAGAGCGCCTCGAGAACGAGGCGCTTTTGCTCGCCGCCGGATAAGGTCCGGGCCAGGCGATGCGAAGCGGCGTCGAATTCCACGCCGAGAGCTGCCATGCAGACCTTGTCCCAGGTGGTTTCCAGCTCGTATCCGCCGGCGTCGCCCCATTCGATAATGGCTTCGGCGTAGCGCATGTGGACTTTTTCGTCCTCGCTGGTGAGCATCAGCTCCTCGTACTTGGCCACCTTTTCCGCTGCTTTGGCCAGCGCGGGAGCTGCGGTGGAAAGCAGGAGTTCCTTGACCGTTGTCTCGTCGCGCACCTGGCCGACAAACTGGCGCATGATCCCCAGCGAGCCGGTGCGGTTGATCGAGCCTTCGTCGGCCTTGAGGTCACCCGCGATGATTTTGAACAGCGTGGTTTTACCCGTGCCGTTGGGCCCGATCAAGGCTGTCTTGGTTCCTGCGGAAACCTTAAAGGTGACACCGCCCAGCAGCTGGGTGCCGTCGGAGAGGAAATACTGGATGTCAGTCACGTCAATATGAGCCACCGAACCATCCTATCCGAGGGGCAGGGTCGCGTTATGCCGAATGGTGCGTGCAGGTCAGTTGTACTTGTAGAATCCTTCGCCCGTGGCTACGCCAAGCTTGCCGTGATCGATGTATTCGTTTTTCAACAGCTCGGCGAACTTCTTGCTGGTTTCATCTCCATGGCTGGAGATGTGATATGCGGTATTCAATCCAACGATGTCGTAGATTTCAAAGGGTCCGTAAGGGGCGCCAGTACCCAGTTTCCAGGTGGTGTCGATGGTGGCGGCGTCGGCAACTTCGTTGACCAATAGGCGGCTGGCGGACTCCAGGAATGGAACGAGCAGCGAATTGAGCACATAGCCTGGTTGTTCCTTGAGCACCCGGATGGGGACCAGCCCGGTGCGTTCTGCAAAATCGACCACAGCCTCGTAGGCTTCAGCGCTGGTGCTGGCTGTGCCCATGACTTCGCCGGTGTTGTTCTTCCAGATGTTGTTGGCGTAGTGCAATGCCAAGAATTTTTCGGGCCGTCCGGTGAACGGCGCGATGTCCGAGGGCAGCAACGTTGAGGAGTTGGTCGCAAAGATGGTGTGCTGCGGGGCGAGTGCGGCCAGCTTTTGGTAAGTCTGTTCCTTGATTTCCAAGTTTTCCGGAACAGCTTCGATGACCAGGTCTGCACCGTTGACGGCTTGGGCCAGGTCTGTGGTCAGCTGGATTGACTCCCGAGCCGCTTGGGCCTTGGCAGGGTCGCCAAAAAATGAGGCGTATTCGGCTACGAGCGCATCGAGGCGTCCGGAGGCTGCGTGAAGGGCTTCATCGCTGATGTCGAAGCCAATGGCTGGCAGGCCGTGGTAGGCGGTTTGGAAGAGGATCTGTGAACCGAGAACCCCAGTGCCCAGCACGGTTGTATTTGTCAGTTGCATGTTAATCTCCTTGAAAATTGAAGTTTCATTGTGAGTCTGCGCTTTTAGTTGAAACGATGCAACTAAATGTGAGGAGCGGAACCATTCGACATGTACCGTCCTGCCGGTGTCCGCTTTTCGTTCATCAGCAATTAGCCCGCTACTGAGAATCTTGGGAGGAAACAGCTAGTACTTCATAAGGGAGAAGCCGGTGCATCGCGCTGTAGGTAAAAGTATTGGATTAGTCGCGGCTGCGATCCTAGCCGCCAGCATTAGCACCCCCGCCAGCGCTGACAGCAGTGAATATTTTGAGCGGGTCGCCACATATCCGGTGTACGAAAACCATCCGGATGGCGCCGAAGGAACCACGGCGGCAGAAATTTCCACCGTTTCCGAAGATGGCAATACCCTGATCTATTCGGACGCACTCTCGAGAAGTGTCGGTTTTGTCGACATTTCTGATCCGTCGAAACCTCAAGGCCTGGGACTTCTGGGATTGCACCAACTTGGCAGTGCCGAAGACGAGCCAACCAGCGTTGCAGCCTACGGGCCGTACGTGTTTGTTGTCGTCAATACCTCCGCAAGCTACAGCGAACCCTCCGGACGGGTGGACGTTGTGCGCATCGCAGACCGCTCGCTCGTGCATAGCTTCGAGTTGCCCGGACAGCCGGATTCCATCGCAATCTCCAAATACGGCGCGTATGCGGGCATCGCCATTGAGAACGAACGCGATGAGGATGCCGGCGACGGAGGGCTTCCCCAAGCGCCTGCCGGTTCCGTGGCCATCCTGGATCTCAAGTCAGGCAGCCCAGAAGAGTGGAATCTGCGCGAAGTCCCATTGACTTCTGGAACACCAAGCGATCCCCAAGCATTGCCGCTCTTGGCAAAAGCCGGCCTGGACACCCCACAGGACCCGGAACCAGAGTATGTGAGCATCAATTCTGAAAACCAGCTGGCGGTAACCCTCCAAGAAAACAACGGCATGGTGCTTATCGACATGCCAAGCGGCAAGCTCAAGCGGGCTTTCAGCACCGGCACTGTCGACCTTCAAGGGATCGACTCCACCGACGATGGCCAACTCGATGCCAATGGCTCACTGCACGATGTTCCGCGAGAACCGGATGCTGTTGCATGGCTCCAAGACCGCTATTTGGCCACCGCCAATGAAGGCGATTGGAAGGGCGGGAGCCGCGGCTTTTCGATCTTTGATTCACGCACGGGAAAGGTTGTTTGGGACTCCGGAAATGCTCTTGAGCAACTCGCGCTAGCCCAGGGCCTCTTCCCCGAAAGCCGTGCGGACAAAAAGGGCGTCGAGCCCGAAGGCCTTGCTATTGCACAGTTCAACGGCGTCGACTACGGATTTGTTGCCGCAGAACGGGCGAACTTTGTCGCCGTCTATGACCTGTCCAATCCAAAGTCTCCGCGTTATGTACAGACTTTGCCCAGTACCAACGGGCCAGAAGGGATCCTGCCCATTCCAGAACGCGGACTGCTTGCGGTTGCTTCTGAAACCGATGAGGACGATGTGCGTTCCGCGCTCAGCCTCTACTCCTTCGGAGCAGACGAGGCGCAATTCCCGCAACTTGTATCAAACCGGAATTCGCTAGTCCCCTTTGGGGCGCTCAGCGGGCTGAGTCCTGACCCGAAAGATCCAGGCAAGCTCTACGCGGTCAGCGATAACGCCTATGCGGCACAGATTTATGGCATCAGCCTTGGCAAGCCGGCAACTGTCGACCACTCGATTTCCGTCACCGGTGCAAGCGTGGAATTGGACCTTGAAGGTCTGGCTGCACGTGAAGACGGCGGTTTCTGGGCAGCCCATGAAGGAGCCGAGGGAACTGGGAACCTGCTGGTGAAAATCGATGATTCTGGTGCGGTGGTTGAAGAAGTCGCATTGCCAAAAGATGTTGTCGGGCCGCTTCAGAAGCAAGGCCTGGAAGGCGTGGCGGTGCGGGGAAGCGGTGATGATGAGCAGGTGATCTTCGCATTGCAACGCGAAGTCCCGGGCGAGTCATTTGTCCGCCTTGGCAAATATCTTCCTGCCACCGGCTCGTTTAGCTGGTATGGGTACCAGTTGGATAAGCCAGCCGAAGATTCCTGGAATGGGCTCTCGGAGATCACAGCGCTGCCGGACGGCTCCTATGCTGTTATCGAACGTGACAACCAGGTAGGTCCAGCAGCTCAGCACAAGGCGATATACCAAGTGGAACTGCCCGGGAGTGAAGCCAAGGGTGCCGGTGCAGGCGTAGCCATGGTGGACAAGAAGCTTGCTTTCGATGTCTTGCCGGTGCTTGAAGCAACCCGCGGATGGACCCAGGAGAAGCTTGAAGGCCTGGCCGTGGCAGGGGAAGAAGTCTATGTTGCCACTGACAACGATGCGGTAGATGACGCCACCGGCGAAACTGTCTTCGCCTCTCTAGGCAAAGCATCAAGCGTCTTCGACCTTGAATCCGATAGTCCAACCCCAACGCCGGAACCAAGCGAATCATCGCCAGTGCCGTCGCCTTCGGAGGATGAAGCAGAGCCTGGGCCGTCGCAGCCTGCGCAAGAACCCGAGACGGAAGACCAGGATTCGACCTCGGGAGAATCAAGCAGCGTTGATCCGGAAAAAGTTGTGCAAGCCGAACCAGAGGGGAATCTGGCAGATACCGGTGCCGATAGCTTGTGGCTGATCCCAGTCGGACTGGTGGTCGCATTGCTCGGTGCGGCCGCGGCATTCAAATCAGCGCGTGAACGCAGAGCCAAATAACTCGGAGGGAAAATAGCGCAAAAACGCCTCAAGGCGTGGCATCCATGGATGCCACGCCTTGAGGCCATAGCCCTGGGGCTGGAAAACCTAGTTCTTCTTCTGCGCCTGGGAGAGAACCACGGCCGCTACTGCCGCGACAATCAGCGAGACAATCAGGAACTTGCCTCCCTTGCAAGACTTCTCCTTCGGCGCCAAATTCTTCTGCGCGGTCTGGACGGCATTCTGCACAGAGGTGCGTGCACGCTGGGCAGCCTTGGAATTTCCGGTGACGTTTTCGATCAGGTGGGAACCTGCCTTGCTGATGGCATCAGCATTGACACTGGAAACAGCCTCCGTCCAGCCGCCACGGATTTCCTTGGGCAGCTCTTCCTTGGCAGCCTTGGCGAGTTTCGCCAACGACTTTTCAACTTCTTTAAAGCTCTTAGCAGTCTTCGACATGTTTTCCTCTCTGATGGACCTTTGGGCCTCGCCTTCCACACTATCCAGACAGGGGATGGCTCTCAAGCGTACGGCGTTGCGCTCAGTGAGAACTCAGGATTCGCCGGATGCGGGTGCGCAGTGCGCTGAGCAGGCATATCAGCATCAGGGCTGCGGCGACGAGGCAAACGGTGGCAAACACCGGAGAAGTGTCGTGTCCCGAGTATCGATCAAGAATGATCCAGGCCAGAACCCACAGCGCTCCGGCATTCAGATAAATGCCCATCGGGTTCTTGAAGGTGACCGCGCACAAAAACAGGGCGAGCAGGATCAATGCCAGCGCGCTGGCCCCCTTGAACATCAACGCATCCGGGTTGCCATGGTGCATTGCGGCGAAGGCCAGCGCCTCGGCAACGATAATGACCGACAACCAGCCGGCGAAGAGCCCGAAGCACGCCCTGGTGACCCAGCGGTCAATGTGCTGCACCAGAACGCTGCGGTCAATGGCCAGCACAATGCGAGCCAATACCGCCAGCAGCGCCAGGCCGGAAATCAGGCTCACGCCGATCAATCCGCGTTGCAGGCACAAGACCCACATCGCGTTGAGCAGCACCATGCCCAGGACCCAGGGGCGGATCTTCCGGTGTATTTCGATGTGCCAGCGCGATAGTCCCTGCCAGATTGCATACGCACCCAGCGCCGCCATCAACCCAAGCCAGGGGATCTGCCCGATGAGCGGCACCGAACTGGCAGTTGCGTCCTGGCCTAGCCAGCCGCCGGCAATATCCTCAAGAGCGGGAGCGGTGAGCACCGCCCAAACGGCCCAGCCTAGTCCAAGAAGCATGAGTGCGGCATAACCACCAGAAACCAGCTTTAATTCCACAATTTTGAATTTATCACGACGGCTGTGTTCTAGCACGATGCCACCGCTACAGTGGAAGAATGACTGATCTTTGGGTGCGACATGCAATTTCCCAGCTCAACGCCGACGCGAATCGCAGCGCCGACACTCACCTGCTCCGCTTCGAACTGCCCGTCTCTTGGGGGATCGAACTGTATTTGAAGGATGAATCGGTGCACCCCACCGGTTCGCTCAAGCACCGGCTGGCCCGCTCGCTGATTCTCTATGGCCTGGTGAACGGGCGGATCACCGAGGGCACCACCTTGGTGGAAGCCTCCAGCGGCTCAACAGCGGTCTCCGAGGCCTACTTCGCCCGGATGCTGGGACTGGATTTCATCGCCGTGATTCCGGCCTCGACGAGCACCGAGAAAATTAATCTCATCGAGTTCTATGGCGGACGCTGCCATTTGGTCGACGGGGCCGGGCAGGTTGATGCCGCGGCTCGCGAATTGGCCGCAGAATCCCAGGGGTACTACCTGGACCAGTTCACCTATGCCGAACGGGCCACCGACTGGCGCGGCAACAACAATATCGCCGAATCGGTGTACGCGCAGATGTCCGCCGAGCCGCATCCGATCCCCAGCTGGATTGTCGTGGGAGCTGGCACCGGCGGCACCAGCGCGACCTTCGGCCGGTACGCCCGCTACAAGCAGCATGAAACACGCATCTGCGTCGCCGATCCCGAAGGCTCCTCCTTCTATGAAGGGTGGCGGACCGGCAACCTGGCGTACGCCACCGGCACCGGGTCGCGGATCGAAGGCATTGGCCGGCCCAAGGTTGAAGCCTCCTTCATGCCCGGGGTGATCGATCACATGGTGCAGGTTCCCGACGCTGCCTCGTTGGCGGCCATGCATTTCCTGCGGGCCACCACGCGCTACTTCGCTGGCGGTTCCACCGGCACCAATCTGTATGCCGCCTTCGGGATCATCGCCCAAATGCTCCAGCGCGGGGAACAGGGCAGCGTGGTCACGCTGATCTGCGACTCCGGCGAGCGCTACGCGAACACCTATTACAACCAGCAATGGCTCGAGGAGCAGGGCTTGGACCTGGCGCCGTATACCGGCCAGCTGGAGCGGTTCATCGAGAAAGGCGTGTGGAACAGCCCAGAACGCTAGCTAGCTGGTGCGGGATGCGGGCATCAGGCCGGTGGTGTTCTTGCGCTGGTGCACCGAGAAATAGCCCAGGCCGCCGTCGCCGGCGATGAACTGGCGCTGGCTGTGCGCGGGCAGGTAGATGATGTCTCCGACCGCCAGGTCGATCTGCCCGCTGTCGGTGCGCAGCACCCCCGAGCCGGCGAGGACATGCAGCAGCACATCCAGCGCTGGCCCTTGATGCTTCCCGATCTGCTCGCCGGGAGCCAGCGAGATGACGTTGGCATCCAGGCCCCGTTCTGCCGGCTCCAATTTCCACAGCGCCCCATTGTGTTCTCCGATGGGAAGTTCAGCGGTGTTGGCCATGCGGCGCGGTTCGTTGCTCATGGCACCAGCCTAGCCATGCGGCGGCGCTCTTTTGCGCCATGGGCCAGCTCGATCGTGGGCCGCACCGGTGATGTGCGGCACGACACCTGGGAGTGTGTCTGGCGGAACCCGGCTTGGCGCCGCAAATCCATGGCACAAGGCAGAACCGCGCAGTAGGGTGGGCAATAGACCCACTGGAAAATTGTGTGCAGGAGGAATGTTTTGCCTAACGTAGCCGACCACCTGATTGAACAGCTCGACACCCAGGGGGTGCGCCGAATCTACGGCATCCCGGGCGACTCGCTCAATGGCCTGACCGATGCCTTGCGGGAGAACGGGCGCATGGAATGGGTGCACCACCGCCATGAGGAAGCTGCCGCCTTCGCCGCCGCGGCTGAAGCCGAAATCACCGGGGAGCTGGCAGTCTGCGTGGGCTCATGCGGACCGGGCAATCTGCATTTGATCAACGGGCTCTACGACGCGAATCGCTCCCGGGTTCCGGTGCTGGCCATTGCGGCGCAGATCCCCACCGAGGAGATCGGCTCCAACTATTTCCAGGAAACCAATCCGGTGGAAGTTTTCCGCGGTTGCTCGGTCTACGCAGAGCAGGTTTCCGACGCCAAGCAGATGCCGAGGATCTTGCGCATCGCCATGCGCGAGGCCATCGAAAAGCGCGGGGTCGCCGTGCTGGTGATTTCCGGAGATGTCGCCCTGTCGGAAATGGAGCGCACCGCCACCCAGCGCATCGCCAAGACCAGCCCCCGGGTCCTGCCCAATGAGCAGGAGCTGGAGCAGGCCGCGGAGATCCTTGAGGAGTCGCGGAAGGTCACCATCCTGGCCGGTGCCGGGGTGGCCGGTGCCCATGACGAGGTGATCGCGCTGGCGGACAAGCTGGCGGCCCCGATCGTGCACGCCATGCGCGGCAAGGATCATATCGAGTACGAGAACCCCTTTGATGTGGGGATGACCGGCCTGCTGGGCTTTGCCTCAGGGGCCAAGGCCATCGCGGAGTGCGATGTGCTGCTCATGCTGGGCACCGACTTCCCGTACCAGCAGTTCTATCCGCAGGATGCCACGATCATCCAGGTGGATATCCGCGGCGAGCAGATTGGCCGCCGCACCCGGGTGGATCTTCCGCTGGTGGGCACGGTGAAGGACACTGCCGCCGCGCTGAATGCGCTGCTGCCGGTGCAAACGCATCGCAAGCACTTGGATAATGCCTTGGAGCATTACCGCAAGACCAGGGCCAAGCTCGATGAATTGGCTACCGGATCCAAGCCGGGCGCGGCCATTCATCCGCAGTACCTGGCCAGGCTGATCGACCAGGCCGCTGATGAGGACACGATCTTCACCGCGGATGTCGGCTCGCCGGTGATCTGGGCGGCCCGTTACCTGACGATGACCGGCAAGCGGCGGGTCCTGGGCTCCTTCAACCATGGCTCCATGGCCAACGCGCTGTGCCACGCGCTCGGCGCCCAGGCGATCGACCGCAAACGGCAAGTGATTGCCTTTGCCGGCGATGGCGGGTTGTCGATGATGCTCGGCGAGCTGCTGACCGCGACCCAGAACAAGCTGCCGGTGAAGATCGTGGTCTTCAATAATTCCTCGTTGAACTTCGTCGAGCTGGAAATGAAGGCGGCCGGATTCGTCACCTATGCCACCGACCTGCACAACCCGGATTTTGGCGCCGTTGCCACCGCCGCGGGGTTGAAGGGCTATCGGGTGGATGACTCCGCCCAGCTGGAATCCACCATCAGGGAGTTCTTGGCGCACGATGGGCCCGCGGTGCTCGACGTTGTCACCGACCGCCAGGAGATGTCGATGCCGCCGAACATCAAGCTGGAACAGGCCAAGGGCTTTGCGCTCTACGCCATCCGCACGGTGCTTTCGGGACGCGGAGACGAATTGCTGGATCTGGCGAAGACCAATTGGCGGCAAATGTTCTAGGCGTTTATGCCTATGCTTGTTGCTGGCGCCTTTTTGGCGCCAGCAACACTTTTGCAGATCGAGAAAGTTGGCGTTTTGACTTCGCAACCAGCTGCCGCCCATGCGGCTACTACCGAGGATTTCATTCGCAACCTGGCAGCGGTCAACCAGCGCATCGCCGCCGCGTGCACTGCTGCGGGCCGCGAGGCCGGCTCCGTGCGCTTGCTGCCGGTGACCAAGACCATTGGCGTCGAACGCCTGGAGCTGGCTATTGCCGCCGGGGTGGATACCTTGGGGGAGAACAAGGTGCAAGAGGCGCAAGGCAAGTACGAGAGCTTCCATGAGCGTTTCCCGCACCTGCGCTATGCCGTCATCGGCCCCCTCCAGACGAACAAGGCGAAGTTCGTGGCGCAGTTCGCCGACGAATTCCATGCCCTGGACTCCTTGAAGCTTGCCCAGACGCTGCAACGCCGCCTGGAGCTGGAGGATCGCACGCTGGAAGTCTTCATCCAGGTCAATACATCCGGCGAGGAAAGCAAGTCGGGGGTTCTGGCTTCCGAGGCGGCCGGGCTGCTGGCCTCCTTGGCGCCGCTGGATCGGCTCACGCCCGTGGGGCTGATGACCATGGCGGCCAACACCACCGACGAGCAGCAGGTTCGCAGTAGCTTCGCCTCCTTGCGCCACACCTTGCAGCAGCTGCAGCCAGAAGCCCCTGAGTGCTTCAAGCACCTGTCGATGGGCATGAGCGGCGACTATGAGCTCGCTATTGCCGAAGGCGCCACCGTGGTGCGTGTGGGCCAAGGGATCTTCGGAGCACGCAACTACGCCTGAATAACGGGTGGCCTGGCGTCCACCTAGGTGCAGCGCAAAGGGCGGACAGCTGGAAATAGCTGGCCGCCCTTTGCGCTGCGTTGTGCACAGTGCGAGCGCAGGGCGCTCAAACTGTCGGTCGTGCGAGCGAAACTATATGTAGTGGCAGCCCATGGGAGGGCGCAACTAGATATGGGAGTGGAACACGCCGAGGAACATCTCACAACAAGAATTTTTAAACCACAAGCGCCAGTGGCAGGGCTGTGGACAAAGTTGGGCAGACCGCGAGAAATCGCGGTTTAAACGGGGTCGAATATCCACAGTTCCTGTGGACGTTGTGGGGGAAGAATGACATACTTGTAATACATCATGTTGTGGCCGCTTGACCGGTAAAACACAACATGTAGTATTGAACCCGTTGGTGCGGCTCGCACCAGTAGCACCTCGGAAACCCTGTTTTTGAGGCATCCGAAAGGACAGCTGGGACTTTCCCTCAACAAGAGGGAATCCGGCCAACATCAAGAATTTCTAAAGGGGATCAGGGACATGGCCATCACGGTTTACACGAAGCCTTCCTGCGTTCAGTGCAACGCTACTTACCGCGCGTTGGATAAGAAGGGTGTCGAGTACAACAAGGTTGACATCTCACAGGATGCCACTGCCTTGGAGCACGTACGTGGCTTGGGGTACATGCAGGCACCTGTCGTCGTTACCGACGATGATCACTGGTCGGGCTTCCGCCCAGACAAGATCGAATTGCTGGCTCCAGCCAACTAGAGCACGAGCCCATTCCGCTCACTTTGCAGTGGAGGCGAAAGAGGATGTCACCCACAGCTCTTGCTGACAGGCAGAACGCTGAGGCCCGCGAACCAGTCGAGTTCACGAAATCGAATCTGATCTACTTTTCATCGGTTTCGGAGAACACCAAGAGATTCGTGGAAAAACTTGAGATGGATGCGGCTCGGATTCCGGTTTTTGCGACCGAACCGCAGCTCATCTCCACTGCTCCGTATGTATTGCTCATCCCCACCTATGGTGGAGAACGAGGCAAGCATTCAATTGTCCCGCAAATTATGAAGTTCCTGCGGCATGACGAAAATCGGGCAAACCTTCGCGGTGTAATCGGCGCGGGAAACACAAACTTCGGCGAGTACTACTGCATCGCGGCTAAGCGTATTGCCCAGAAATGCAGCGTACCCGTACTTTATACATTCGAACTTATGGGAACCTCGGAAGACGTTCTCAACGTCAAAGAAGGGCTTGAAACCTTTTGGACACCAGCGTCGCAGAATTGGCAGGAACGATGACGAGCTCAAAGGAGCTCCCAGCCCAGTTCCAGGGCTTGAGCTACAACGATCTGAACGCCATGCTGAACCTTTACGGTCCAGATGGAAAGATCCAGTTCGAGGTGGACCGCTATGCAGCCCGCCAGTACTTCCTGGATCACGTGAACAACAACACCGTGTTCTTCCACGATCTTGACGAGAAGCTCGAATACCTCGTGAAGCACGAATACTACGAGCGCGAAACGCTTGACCAGTACTCGATGAACTTCATTCGCGACTTGTTCAAACACGCCTTCAACAAGAAGTTCCGTTTCGAAACCTTCTTGGGCGCGTTCAAGTTCTACACCTCGTACACCCTGAAGACTTTTGATGGCAAGCGCTACCTGGAACGCTACGAAGACCGCGTATGCATGGTTGCCCTGCACCTGGCTCGTGGCGACGAGAAGCTGGCTACCCAGCTGGTTGATGAAATCATCGACGGCCGCTTCCAGCCTGCAACCCCTACCTTCCTCAACGCCGGCAAGGCGCAGCGTGGCGAACTGGTTTCCTGCTTCCTGCTTCGCATTGAAGACAACATGGAATCGATCGCCCGTGCGGTGAACTCCTCGCTGCAGCTGTCCAAGCGCGGCGGCGGCGTGGCCCTGTCGCTGACCAACCTGCGTGAGCACGGTGCACCGATCAAGCAGATCGAGAACCAATCCTCCGGCGTCATCCCTGTAATGAAGCTTCTGGAAGATTCCTTCTCCTACGCTAACCAGCTTGGCGCACGCCAGGGTGCCGGTGCCGTGTACCTGAATGCACACCACCCTGATATCTACCGCTTCTTGGACACCAAGCGCGAGAACGCGGATGAGAAGATCCGCATTAAGACCCTGTCGCTGGGTGTTGTCATCCCGGATGTCACTTTCGAGCTGGCTCGCAAGAACGAAGACATGTACCTCTTCAGCCCGTACGACGTGGAACGCGTTTACGGCGTGCCATTCAGCGAAATCTCGGTAACTGAGAAGTACTACGAGATGGTCGATGACTCGCGGATCAAGAAGACCAAAATCAGCGCGCGTGAATTCTTCCAGACCCTGGCAGAGATCCAGTTCGAGTCCGGCTACCCGTACATCATGTTCGAGGACACGGTGAACAAGGCCAACCCGATTGCTGGCCGCATCACGATGTCGAACCTCTGCTCGGAGATCTTGCAGGTTTCCTCGGCTTCCGAATTTGGCGACGACTTGAGCTACTCCAAGATTGGCAAGGATATTTCTTGCAACTTGGGCTCGATGAACATTGCCAAGGCCATGGACGGCAAGAACCTTGCCGGTTCGGTGGAAATTGCCATTCGGGCATTGAGCGCAGTGTCGGACATGTCCTACATCGCTTCGGTACCTTCGATTGCCGACGGCAACAAGAAGTCGCACGCTATCGGCCTGGGCCAGATGAACCTGCATGGCTTCCTTGCCCGCGAGCACATCTACTACGGTTCCGAAGAAGGCATCGATTTCACCAACATCTACTTCTACACGGTCCTGTTCCACGCCTTGAGCGCATCGAACAAGATCGCCATGGAACGTGGTGAGACCTTCGATAATTTCGAGAACTCGAAGTACGCGTCGGGAGAATTCTTCGACAAGTACACCGATCAGCAGTGGGCGCCGGCCACCGAGCGCGTGCGCGAACTCTTCGCAGACATCCACATTCCTACCCAGGAAGACTGGAACGCTCTGAAGGCTTCGGTTATGGAGCACGGCATCTACAACCAGAACCTGCAGGCTGTGCCTCCCACCGGTTCGATCTCGTACATCAACAACTCGACTTCCTCGATCCACCCGGTCGCAGCGAAGATCGAGATCCGCAAGGAAGGTAAGATCGGCCGCGTTTACTACCCGGCTCCTTACATGAACAACGAGAACATCGATTTCTACGAGGATGCCTACGAAATCGGCTACGAGAAGATCATTGACACCTACGCCGCTGCAACCCAGCACGTAGACCAGGGCTTGTCGCTGACCTTGTTCTTCAAGGACACCGTCACCACTCGTGACATCAACAAGGCCCAGATCTACGCATGGCGCAAGGGCATTAAGAGCCTGTACTACATTCGCCTGCGCCAGATGGCCCTGGAAGGCACCGAAGTTGAGGGTTGCGTTTCCTGCGCACTGTAACCCGGAACTTCAGGCTGCGGCCAAGGCCTTAGCCAATTGAGCAACCAGCTGCCAATTCTCCAAGAGAATTGGCAGCTGGTTGTATTTAAATGCCTAGTCAAAGCCGATAAGACGGCAAGAATCACAGAGTCAAAGGTTATGTTTTAAGGCGCAGAAGCGGTAGGATTTAAGCCAGTCTGACTGTATATTTTTTGCATATTTTCTGCTGATCGATGAGGGGCAATGACCGAGAAGATTCAGCTCACCCACAAGGTTGAAGCTATCAACTGGAACCGTATCCAGGACGAGAAGGACGTGGAGGTATGGAACCGCCTCGTTAATAACTTCTGGCTTCCCGAGAAGGTGCCGCTGTCCAACGACATCCAGTCGTGGGCGACCTTGACCGAAGATGAAAAGCTGCTGACCATGCGTGTGTTCACCGGCTTGACCTTGCTGGACACCCTGCAGGGAACCGTTGGCGCGGTCTCGCTGATCCCGGATGCGATTACCCCGCATGAAGAAGCCGTGTACACCAACATCGCCTTCATGGAATCGGTGCACGCCAAGAGCTACTCCTCGATCTTCTCGACCTTGGCCTCGACCAAGGAAATCGATGAGGCGTTCCGCTGGTCCACGGAGAACGTGAACCTGCAGAAGAAGGCGCAGATCATTGAGAGCTACTACCACGGTGAAGATCCGCTCAAGCGCAAGATCGCCTCGACCCTGCTCGAATCGTTCCTGTTCTACTCGGGCTTCTACCTGCCAATGCACTGGTCCTCGCACGCGAAGCTGACCAACACCGCAGACTTGATCCGCCTGATCATCCGTGACGAGGCTGTTCACGGATACTACATCGGCTACAAGTTCCAGAAGGGCTTGGAAGGCGCCAGCGAAGAGCGCAAGCAGGAACTGAAGGACTACACCTTCGAGCTGATGTTCGAGCTGTACGAAAACGAAGTCCAGTACACCCATGATCTTTATGATCCAGTAGGCCTGTCCGAGGACGTCAAGAAGTTCCTGCACTACAACGCCAACAAGGCCCTGATGAACCTGGGCTACGAGGCAATGTTCCCTGCAACCGTCACCGACGTCTCGCCAGCCATCTTGGCTGCGTTGAGCCCGAACGCCGACGAGAACCACGATTTCTTCTCGGGATCCGGTTCTTCCTACGTTATCGGCAAGGCAGTGAACACCGAGGACGAAGACTGGGATTTCTAGTTCAGAATCCTAGAATGGCCTGAATCGGCCAACCAGCGGCCAGGACTTGCAGCATTCTGCAAGTCCTGGCCGTTTTTATGCCCATTTATTGGCAGCGGTGAACCAATAGTATTTTGTGAAAATTCAGGAAGATCTGCGCGGGTATCCTTGGCACCTTTGTGCGGAGGAAGAAACGGGGAAAACACCCGGCGATGCACGATTTGCGGCTAGTCAATCAGCGGTTGGGCCCGGCACCTAGGCTTTCGCCTGCTGGCTAAGACGCAAAGATGTTGCGGCTTCAATGCCGTCTATTCCGGCCTGGTGGAAGCTTGAACCATTTCTCCATATTAAAAGAGGGCAACGGATCGCTGCCAGAGACGAGCGATATGCTGTTGCGGGAGCAGTCGAGTCCCGTCGTATTAATGCGCCCGCCGTCGAATAATGCTGTTTGAGCCACCCGCTGTGCCACGCTCACGGGTAGGGCACGGCAATTCCTCTGCAAGTCCCAGGCCAACTCATCCTGAAAGCGCTGTGTGCACTATTCAGGCGAGGGAATTGGTGACAAGGTGGAAGCCAGTAGACAGCTTCCGAAAGGAATACCGATGAAGTCCGCCACCAGTTGCATCATCGTTGGGGGAGGGCCTGCCGGGATGGTGGCAGGCCTCCTGCTGGCACGATCCGGAGTTCCCGTGACGGTATTTGAAAAACATGCTGATTTCCTCAGGGACTTTCGTGGAGATACTATCCACCCATCTACATTGCTGTTGCTCGATGAACTTGGATTGATGAATCAGTTCGAGCAGATCAAGTTCAATAAGGTTACGCAGGCGCAATTTCCCGCTCAGGACGGTTCACCTGTCACAGTGGTGGACTTGTCGAAGCTGCAACACCCGTATCCATATATCGCCATGGCTCCCCAATGGGATTTTCTGGATCTTTTAGCGCGCGCTGGTGAGGCAGAAGAGCTTTTTGAACTTCGCTTGAATTGCGAGGTCACCGATGTGCTGAGCGAATCGGGAAAAATCGTTGGGGTTCGATATTCTGGGCCAGATGGCGATCACGAGTTGAGGGCCGGGCTGACTATTGCAGCAGACGGCAGGTGGTCGCGTGTTCGTGATTCTGCTGCTATTGCGATGAAAGAATTTTCGGTCCCGATTGATGTTTGGTGGTTCAAAGTCCCTGGCAAGTTGAAACGCCAATATACGTTGTCGCCAGCATTCGTGAAGGGCCGAATGTTCGTTTTGATCCCGCGAACCGGTTATGTGCAGACTGCAATGATCTTGCCTAAGGGCAAGGATGCTGAATTGCGAAGCCTGGGTGTTGATCCTTGGCGCCAATCGATCACGAAGGCTGCCCCAGAGCTGGTAGAGGGAGTCGCTGGCTTGAGCCTCGAAGATGCGAAATTATTGGACGTTAAACTGAATCGAGCGCGAAAGTGGTGGCAGCCAGGGCTGTTATGCATTGGGGATGCGGCGCATGCGATGAGTCCTGTCGGGGGAGTAGGCGTGAATTTGGCTGTTCAAGATGCAGTAGCAGCAGCACGTCTTCTGGCAGAGCCACTACGCACGTCAACGCTGGATGATCGGCATCTGGCCAGAGTGCAGCGTCGGCGAACTGTGCCCACCTTTGTTGTGCAGGGCATGCAACGAGTAATGCATAGAGGGCTGAAGCAAGTACTGCGGGGAACAGCCGAGATAATCTTGCCAGCTCCGGCAACTATGATTTTTCGGCGTTTTCCTCGGCTGTCGGCGATACCAGCCCGTTTGCTTGGCGTAGGCGTTCTGAGGGAACGACCGCCGGCCAGGGCACGCCGGAACTGAATGAATGGCCGGGGTTAAATGCAACAAAGGTGC
This sequence comes from Glutamicibacter sp. FBE19, assembly GCF_015524875.1. Classification (NCBI taxonomy): domain Bacteria; kingdom Bacillati; phylum Actinomycetota; class Actinomycetes; order Micrococcales; family Micrococcaceae; genus Glutamicibacter; species Glutamicibacter sp. FBE19. The sequence continues at coordinate 46,832 of NZ_JACKQN010000013.1, forward strand.
AGTTCCAGCCCTTGCGGGGGAACTACACCTTTGAAGAAAGTCTCTTAGCGAGCCTGAATGTTGGTAGCCTGTGGGCCCTTTGGACCAGCTTCCAGGGTGTACTCAACGGTCTGGCCCTCTTCGAGGCTACGGAAACCGAAGCTCTGGATAGCGCTGTAGTGTGCGAAAACGTCAGCAGATCCATCCGAAGGAGCGATGAAGCCGAAGCCCTTTTCAGCGTTGAACCATTTCACGGTGCCAGTGGCCATAGTGTTATTTCCTTATTTATTGATTGGCCACGTTGTGGCCCGGTTGCCGATTCGAAGTTCCGAATCGGAAAATTTGGGGGTTACCTCGAGCAGAGCTGTCGAGAACTATTCGCCTGCCGTCGATACGGAGAATCGAATACTGATTTTGCCGGTACCGGCCAAAACGGGTGTCGCTGCACTAGCTTAAACATCATCGGAATCCAGGCTGCTAACGGGTAATGACCCCACGCTAGCGGAGTAGAACAAGGAATCCACAGAGGCACGACGTTGAGAAGCGTCGAGATGTTTTATCTGCAGTGAAGAAGAGAAGATGAAGAATTCGTTTCGATAGGAGTTCAATCAATCCGAAGATCGGTGAACCGATTTGTATTGCACAGACGATTTGTTGGCTGTGCTACAAATCCTACTGCTAACACTTGCTGGCGGGTGAATCACACCTGCAAGCGTCGAGGTAACAATTCAACCCTACCATTGATCTGCTCGATGTGTGAAGTGATGAGTACAACGTTGGCGAGTCTGCGTACGCTGTGCGGCGGGATGGGGCGCCAAATGAACTATCCCGCCACGCCTGGCGGTTGTCCAGCATGGCGGGATAGCTGCTGCATGTCGAAGAGTGCGCTTCCTACGGTTTTACTAGTTTTGAGTTGAGCAGGTCGGCGTTGATAGCAGCGCCAGCCAGAGTGCCAGAGGCCGCGGCCGCCATGACCATTGCCCCTAGGTTGCTTGCGTTGCCGACGGCGTAGACCCCAGGAACCTCGGTGGCACAGGTCTCGTTGGCTTTGATGAATGTGCCAAGCGGATGTTCGCTTAGTTCGCCACCCAGTGACAGGTAGAGGTCGGCATTGGCGTTCATTTGGCTGGCTACGATGAGCGATTGGGCCTGAAGTCGTTCGCCATTATCCAGCTTGGCGGCCTTCAGCTGTCCCGACTGGCCGAATTCCAGGTCCTGGATTGCGTGGTTGACCACTGGAATGCCAAGGTCGGCCAAGAGGGCCGCTCCTTCCTCGCTCAGCTCAGAAGGGGCATGATTAATGAAGGTGATCTTGGAGCTCAATTGCTGGAACATCATGGCTTGGTGCGCGCTCATGGGCCCGCAGCCGATGACAAGGATTTCCTGATCTCGAACTTCCCACCCATGGCAATAAGCGCAGTGGATTGCGGAGGTTCCCCATGCTTGCTGAAGGCCAGGAATCCTTGGAAGTTCATCCTTGAGCCCGGTGGCTAAAACGATGCGTTCGGCGCTAAACACCTGATTCCCGGCGTGAACCATGAATCCTTCGTCAAGCGATCCTGAGAGTGAATCCACCGTACCGGCCGTGATGCGGGCACCGTAGTTTTGGGCTTCCACGCGACCTCGTTCCAATAACTTCAATGGGCTGGTGCCTTCCTGCCCAAGTACGTTGTGCGCGTGTTCTGCGGGCTCATTACGCGGGTGCCCTTCATCGATCACAAGCACGCTTCGTCGCGATCGCGCTAGGGCAACCGAAGCTGCAAGTCCTGCGCTGCCGCCGCCAATGATGATTGCTTCGAAATGTTCCATGATATTCCTCCCGGGTATCTTGATTGATCAGGTTCACAGGCTATCGATATTTTGCGCGTGGAGGTGTAGTCTTTTGCGCATGACGCAAGAATTAGATGTGGACCAGATTATTCGCCATCGCATTCGCACGCTGCGCCAGAATCGCGGCTGGTCCCTGGAAGCCCTGGCTAGCAAGGCGCAACTCAGCGTTTCGACCTTGAGCAGAATTGAAACCGGCAGCCGGCGCATCGCCTTGGACCAGCTGGTACCGCTGGCCAAGGCGCTAGAGACAAGCCTGGACGAGCTCGTTGCCACCTCCGAAGCCGAGATCATTATTCGCCCGGAGCCCATCACCATGCCTGGGATCACCCTGTGGAAGCTGTCCACCGATGACGCTGTCAACGGCGTGAACGTCTCGAAAATGCGCATCGACCCGTCCAAAGCTCCGGCGCCAAGCGAATTGCGCATCCACCCTGGGAAAGAATGGTTCACAGTGCTGCTCGGAGAGATCCAGCTGCAGCTCGGGGAACGCACCTATCACGTGAAAGCCGGTCAATCAGCCCAGTTCGACACGATGACGCCGCATGCGATGTGGGCAAAGAATGGCGTTGCCGAAATTCTGGGCATTATGGACAGTGCCGGTCAGCGGGCGCACGAACACGATAAAGATCGGTAATCTATTGATTTCAGTTGCTCTTGGATAACCTGAGTGCATCGCAAATGATTTTCATAAGGCCAGGAGGGCAGCAATGACGCACCAGCTCGCTGAGGAACTCGACAGGATTCTCGCCAAGGGCGACTTTTATTTTGAATCTCTGGGAGAAGGCCGGTACCGCTCGTCATGGCATGCCCAAGGCGCATGGAATGAGCATGAACAGCATATGGGGCCAGCTTCTGGAATCCTGGCCTATGCGCTGGAAAACTTTGAGCCACGTGACGACATGCGTATCGCCCGGCTGAGCTTTGAGATCCACGGTTTAATACATGCCGGAGAATTCGAAATCACGACACGAATGATTCGCCCCGGCCGCACCATCGAGTTGGTCGAAGCTGAAATGACCGCCAAGGGGCGGACCAGTATTGTCGCTCGTGCCTGGCGCGTGATTACTGGCGACTCAAGCGCCGTTGCCGGGATCGAGGACGCTAAAATTCCTGGCCCGGAAGAATGCGAGGTCCAAAAGATTAGCGAACGCTGGCCGGGCGGGTATATCCGTTCTATTGAACTGCGTTCGAATGACGACTGGCGTCCAGGCAGGGGAATCGCTTGGCTGCGCACCGACTACGCGCTGGTTGATGCCTTGGATGCTTCGGATATGGCCAGGCTCGTGGGAATGATCGACACCGCTAACGGTGTGGCGCCTCGTGTCGAGCCGAATGAGGGAACCTGGATTTATCCAAATCTCGATTTGCAGATCCATATGTATCGGCAGCCTGCCGGATCTTGGCTGGGGCTCGACGTCCAGCAAAGTTACGGTGCTGACGGAATCGGCCTAACCTCGACGGTGCTGCACGATGAAAGCGGACCATTTGGCCGGGCCGAACAGATCTTGACCGTACGTTCGCGCTAGGGACAGGCTATGACGCGGAAAGCCGGGCGAGCAGCTTTTTGAGCTCAGGCTTGGACTTCAAGACGAACTGGCGTTCGCGGTATTTTTCGCGATCCGCTCCATGTACTCGAAATAGCGCGTAGCCTCGCTTGAGCAGGAAAAGGATCGGTTTGCGTCGTTGCGCCACGTCGCGAACGAAGCGTCGAATTCCGGTCACCAATGCCGGTTCGTCAACGTAGTAAGCCTGTACGTTGATCCCCTTTTCGCGTAGCGGTTCAAGCAGCTCGTAGAGGAAAATTCCTTCGGCGACGATGGGTCCGTTGCTGGAGCGGATTTCCCTGTGCCCGCTGTAGCTGGAGGTGGCGATCGAATAGTTGGGAACCATGGTGCTTCCGTTTTCCAGCAACTCATCGATGGCCTTCAGGGCAGCTTCCTTGTTCCATGTGCCCGAATGGTCCCAGTCGATTTCTCCGTAGGCCGTACGGGGGAATGCAACGGGGTTGCCGTCTTCGCTGATCTGCCGGTAGTACTCATCCAGCGGCAGATGCGGATTACCGTATTTGGAGGCGAGATAGGACTTGCCCGATCCGGAAGGTCCGCCGATCAGGATGACAGGGGTGGAAGAATTTGGCACGCCTTTTATTATGGCCCAAATTTGCCGCTGGGCAGCACGCGAGCACTGTGACATCAACTCCACCGGCGGATAACTGCTGAATTAGACTCAGGAGTATGAGTTTGTTCAATCCTCAGTCGGATGCGCCGTTGACACTGGAATTCGAAGAGCCTAGCGGTGATCCTGCAGCAGATTTGGAACGTGGTGTCCAGCTGCTGCGCGAAGTCCAGTCGGCAGACCGCGGACCGAGTTTGCGCCTGTACCGTCCCGACCCCACCCTGGCTTTTGGGCAACGCGATGTTCGCCTGGCGGGCTATGAAGCTGCCCGGGAAGAAGCTGCGCAACGGGGATTTGCCCCGTTGGTGCGCAAGGCTGGCGGGCGCGCCGCGGCATATCACCAAGGAACGCTGATCGTTGACCATCTTGAGCCGGAGCATGAAGCGGTGATGGGGCAGCGGCGCCGTTTTGAGGTTTTTGCCGATATTTATGCCAGGGCGTTGACGCGCCTGGGTGTTGATGCCCAGGTTGGCCCCATCCCGGGGGAGTACTGCCCTGGGGAGCACTCGGTCCATGGCCTGCCGACGGCAGATTCTCCTCGCAGCTACCCGGTGAAACTTGTCGGCACGGCTCAGCGAGTAGTGGCTGGTGCGTGGTTGTTCTCATCCGTTTTTGTCGTCGAGGATTCCGAGCCCCTGCGCGAGGTGCTTGACGCGGTGTACCAGGCGATGGATGTGCCGATGGATCCCTCGACGGTTGGCGCTGCCAATGATCTGGTGGGCACGGTGACCACCGAACTCTTCATCGCAGCCCTGCTTGCGGAATACCGCGAACACATCAGCCTGGTCTAGTGTTCGGAGCAGCAAAAAATCGGTGCCTGATTTTTTCAGGCACCGATTTCTGGTTTTAATTCCTAGGCGCCGACGCGCTCGACGACTTCTTCAATCCGGGGATTAGTGGCCGCGGTGCCGTCCGGGAAGATCAAGGTCGGGACGGTCTGGTTGCCGTTGTTGAACGACTCGACGATCTCTGCGGTGCCCTCGACTTCCTCAATGTTGACTTCGGTGTAGGCCACGCCCTTCTGATCCATGAGGCGCTTGAGGTTGCGGCAGTAACCGCACCAGCTGGTGGTAAACATGGTGACCCCGCCAGTGGCAGGAACGTACTGGTCAAGGTTCAATTCGTTGCTCATGCTAGATGTAACGGCACCGCTGTCCGCTTTGTTCCCGGCTGGGGCAGAAAACTTCGCTGATTTCTTCCATTCCGGTAGCTAGACTGGTGAACAGATTTCCCTGTGCCGGTGCAAAGGAGCGGATGATGTGCGGACGGTATGTGATGGCCAAGGCGATCGGCGATTTGGTGGCAGAAGCCGAAGCCGAAGCGGATGCCAATCTGGAGCTGCGCCAGTCTTGGAACGTCGCCCCGACCACCGATGTGCCCATTGTGCTCGAGCGGCTGATTGACGATCAGCTGCACCGCCAGATCCACGTGGCCCGCTGGGGCCTGGTGCCCGGGTGGGCGAAGGAACTCTCGGTGGGCGTGCGCGCCTTCAACGCGCGCAGCGAAACCGCCAGCAGCAAGCCGACCTTCCGCGCCGCGGTGAAGAAGCGCCGCGCGGTGGTGCCGGTGGAAGGCTACTACGAGTGGAAGAAGGAAGGCAGCAAGAAGCGCCCCTTCTTCGTGCACCGGGAGGACGGGAAGCTGATCTTCTTTGCCGGGCTCTATGAGTGGTGGAAGGACGAGGATGGCAGCTGGATCCTTTCAACCTCGATCATGACCATGGATTCCCCGTCGGCGGAGGAACCCGGGGTGCTGGGGGAATTGGCCGGCCTGCACGATCGCCTGCCGATTCCGCTGGACCATCAGATGATGGGCCGCTGGATGAACCCGGCCGAGGAAGATGGCGAAGGGCTGATCGAGCAGATCCGTGCCCAGGCTTTTGATGTCGCCTCCGCATGGACCATGCACGAGGTTGATACCGCGGTGGGCAACGTGCGCAATAATTCGCCGCAGCTGATCGAAGAGCACAGCAACTCGCTGTTCTAGTCGCTGGCAGCTGATCCGGTGAGCGCGGAACTGTGCCGCAATCCCAGGTAGCTGGCGGCCAGGAAAGTTCCGGCGGCTATCCCCAGTTTGCCCAGGACCAGGGTTGCGCTGGCCGGATGGAATTCTGATTTGCTCAACGGCGCATAGGCAAACCAGCCAAAGGTCCGGACCTGGTTGTAGTCCCATATCATCGCTGCCACGCCTGCTGCCGCCAGCAGCAGTCCTGCAACCAGGAACCAGGCTTTGAAGGGAGCGAGCTGGCGAAGCAGCGATCCGGCGGCAACGCCTAGCGCGCCAACGCCGAGCAATGCCAGAACCCAGCCGATGATTTCGGCGGGACCCGGGCCAATGTAGAACCCAGAGCCAGCTTCCAGCGGTTCATAGGATCCGATGTAGAGAATGACTTCTTGCTGGCTATCCCACCAGAGCACGGCGATGCCGGCAATTAAGAGCATTGCGGCGGCAATGAGCAATGGAAACACGGGTTTGCGGCGTTTAAGTGCAGGCATGGGATTAATCTTGCCACGCCAGCACTGCTGAAACACTGATTCTCTGTCAGAAGAAATTAAAGCGCAGGGGCAGTCGACCGCCATGGCCGACTGCCCCTGCCCTGCAGCACGCTGCTAGTGCCCGCGCTTGATCCATTCCTCCAGGTTCGGCGCCTCGGCGCCGATGGTGGTGGCATCGCCGTGGCCGGTGTTGACTACGGTCTGCTCGGGCAGGACCAGCAGCTTGCCGCGGATCGACTCGATGATCGTCTCGAAGCTCGAATAGCTGCGGCCGGTAGCCCCAGGGCCGCCGTTAAACAGCGTGTCGCCACTGAACAGCACACCCAGGTCTTCTGCGTAGAAGCAGGTGGAGCCAGGCGAATGCCCGGGGGTGTGCATCGCGGTGAGCGTCGTGCCAGCGATGGTGAAGGTGTCCCCATCGCTGATTTCCGCGTCCACGTCGCGCTCGGGATAAACAGCTTCCCAGAGCATGCGATCCTCCGGGTTGAGGAACAGCGGTGCATCGACAATGTCCGAGAATTCGCCGGCTGCGCGGATGTGGTCATCATGTCCGTGAGTGAGCAGAACTGCCATCACCTCGCGTTCGCCGACGGCTTCCTGGATCTTCTCGATATCGTGGGCCGGGTCGATGACCATCACTTCCGAATCGTCGCCGATGATCCAGACGTTGTTGTCCACGTCCCAGGTGCCGCCATCCAGGGAAAAGGTGCCGGAAGTGACGACGTTCTCGATACGTGCGGACATCAGAGTTCCACCACCGAGCGCAGTACGGTTCCTTCATGCATCTTGGCGAAGGCTTCTTCGATCTGGTCAATGGTGATGCGCTCGGTCACGAAGGAGTCCAGGTCCAGGCGGCCCAGCTTGTACTGCTCGACAAGCATTGGGAAGTCGTGGCTTGGCAGGCAATCGCCGTACCAGGAGCTCTTCAGCGATCCGCCGCGGCCGAATACATCGAGCAACGGCAGCTCCAGCTTCATCTGCGGGGTGGGCACGCCCACCAGTACGACGCGGCCGGCAAGGTCGCGGGCGTAGAACGCCTGCTTGTAGGTTTCCGGGCGGCCCACTGCGTCGATGACCACGTCGGCGCCGAAGCCGCCGGTTAGTTCCTGGATTGCTTCGACGGCATCGACCTTGGAGGAATCCACGGTGTGGGTGGCGCCGAACTTCTTGGCGCCTTCCAGCTTGTCTGCGTTGACGTCCACCGCGATGATGGTGGTCGCGCCGGCCAGCTGCGCGCCGGCAATCGCTGCCGCGCCCACGCCGCCGCAGCCGATGACGGCCACGGATTCTCCGCGCTTGACCTCGCCGGTGTTGATGGCAGCTCCGATGCCAGCCATGACACCACAGCCGAGCAGGCCTACGGCAGCTGGATCGGCGTCCTCATCCACGATGGTGCACTGGCCGGAGTGGACCAGGGTCTTTTCGGCAAAGGAGCCAATGCCCAAAGCAGGGGAAAGCTCGGTGCCATCTTCGAGGGTCATCTTCTGGGTGGCATTGAAGGTGTTGAAGCAGTACTTCGGCTGGCCCTTGGCGCAAGCGCGGCACTGGCCGCAGACTGCGCGCCAGTTCAGGATGACGCGGTCGCCGACCTTGACGTTGGTGACGTTCTCGCCGATCTGGCTGACCACTGCGGTGGACTCGTGGCCCAGCAGGTAGGGGTACTCGTCGCCGATTCCACCGAGCTTGTAGTGCAGGTCGGTGTGGCAGACGCCAGTGGTGAGCACGTCAACGACTACTTCTCCGGGACCTGGGTCCGGAACGACGATGTCGACGACCTCTACCGGCGCGTCCTTGACGCGGGAAATAACGGCTTTGACCTTATGAGGCATGGGATTTAACTCCTGGAACGATGGACTGTTGCTGTCTCGATGCTATCGGTGCGTTGGATGCGAATCGAGCATTGGGCCGATCATGACCCGGAAGTTTCGCGCAGAGCCTATGCGAACGGGCAATTGCTCAGCCCTCATCCGGTTCTTTTGCCGTGGTGCGCAAGATTCCTGCATCCTGTGCACGAGTTTGTACGGAAAGCGGCGCTTGGATTGGGAGCCAGGGTGCACGCGCCGCATTGATGCAGCGCCATAGGGGAGCGAAAGCGATATCCGCCAGAACTTATGTCGGGGTGGCGCGTTCCTGGAGGCGGGTGAGGAGCACAGCAAGCGTGCCCCATAAGGCGCCATAAACCAGTTGGCTGGCAGTCCTTCAAGTTGCCAAGCAGCAGCAGCTGGAAAGGTCCTGCCTCAAGGCGACCGGGAGGCGAATAATGCAGGGATGTTTCGAGGCGGGCCTTGCCCCCATGCAGTCTTGTCATCCCTCGCAACATGACGGAACTGCCTAGTCGTGCCCTCGGTTTCTGTACTCCATGCAGCAAGATGCCGTTGGCCGGCGAGGGCCAAGAAGAGCAGTGACTGCACTTGCATGGGGTTTTAATGCAGCAGGTCATTTGATCGTGGCGGCATTGCCGATTCAACGCCTGGTTAACCGAGGGTCAGCAGTTTCTTCATGAACGCAAACCCTCTTGCCTTATTTGGAATCGCAACATGGATCCTTGCAACTGTCAGGGCTAGTTTCCCCCGTCAATACCGCGACGGGGGTAGTGCAGCACGTATCCCCGCGCCAAGCTTGGATGCCTTCGCGCACTGCTACAAATGCAATTGCTAGCGCGGCCACCGAATCGGCCCACGCCCAACCCAACAGGCTGTTGAGCAGCAAACCGGCCAGCAGAGCCGCCGACAGGTAAGAGCAAATGAGAGTTTGTTTCGAATCGGCGATTGCCGAGGCCGACCCCAGCTCACGGCCTGTTCGACGTTCAAGCAAGCTCAGAAAAGGCATGACCGCTAAACTCACTGCGGCCAGGATGATCCCCGCAATGGAGTGCTCTGGTTCCCTGATGCCAGTCAGGGAAAGCGCCGCGTCAACAGAAACATAGGCAGCTAATGCGAAGAACGAGATAGCGATAACTCGCAGGGCTGTTTTTTCTCGCCTCTCGGGATCGGGTGCGGCGAACTGCCAAGCGATGGCGGCAGCTGAGAGCACTTCAACAATCGAGTCAAGTCCAAAGCCGACTAGCGCGGCTGATGATGCCACGCCGCCAGCGATGAGGGCAATCACCGCTTCGATAACGTTCCAGGTGATAGTGATTGCAACGATCACGCGAATGCGCCGTTGCAGAACATTTCGGCGCGCTGGAGTTAGAAGTGCCAGGTTCATGGATTTTCCTTTGGGGTGCAGCAACCTGGAACAGTGCAAGAAACATCAATGCACGGCACGCTGTTGTCAACCGCGAGCGTCACGTCAACCAAGGCAATCAACGCGGCAGCCAAATGAGGATCAGCAATTTCATAACGTGTTTGCCGTCCCTCGACTTCAGAGGCGACAATTCCGCACCCGCGTAGGCACGCCAGATGATTCGAAACATTCGTGCGTGTCAGTCCAAGATCGCGGGCTAGCTGGGCAGGATAGCCCGGTTTCTCCAGTAAGGACAGGAGGATGCGGGAACGCGTGGAATCAGCCAGTGCCCGCCCTAGGCGGTTCATCACGTCCACGCGATTTGGAATGGTCAGCATGTAATGACTATACACTGGGTGATGACTATATGCCCGGCACCTAAACCACAACCAGTCCTACGTTGTCATGTGCAGGTACGTGGCGACGAAGTAGAGCTTGAGTAGCAATGACAAAGCTTCCTACGACCTTGCTACTAGGATCTCGAGTATAGAAAGGCTGGCGAGCGCAATGAAGCGAATCAATTATCGGCTGGCTGTCGAGTGCTTCTTTCTAGCTGCTGCGCCGTCTGTGGCAGCGTGCAGCTCTGGCGGAGTGACTGCGGCAGATCCTGGATCGCTGCCTGTTGCAGAGAAGCATGGCTCTTTTGCGGTGGATGTCGAAAAACCGGCAGCAACTGTTGGCGACGCGGACTATGTCTTTGTCGGCAAGGTTGAATCCAAGGTTGGTACTACGTACAAAGACCCGGTGGCCATTGAGACTGAAAATGGCACCAAAGAAATTGCAGATCCGTATACCGATTACAAGATTAAAGTGCTGCGCAATATCAAGGGCGAACTTGTTTCCGATAGAGCAATCCCCGTCCAGAAGTCCGGTGGTGTCGATAAGGAACAGAAGTACGTGGTTCTTTACGAGGACGATGTTCTCCCCGAAGTCGGTTCGACCTACGTGTTCCTCGCGTATGCGCAGGAAGATGGGTCATTGCTGGTATCTGGCCTGAATTCATCCCTTGAGATCGAGACAGGAACCGAGATGGAACTGGGTAAATCCAAAGTAGTGCAGGCTTACGGGGAGGCAATGAAGAACCAGGAGAAAACCGACCGTACGAGATTTCGCTCGAATTTTGACGCGTCATGATAGTGAAGCGTAGAGCCGATTTTTACTAGTTTGATCTCATGTCGCTAAACGCGTGCTTGTTAAACCATCTGTTTCGCTCTGTAGGCGATCAGGTTGCGGCACAGATAGAAAACCTGGCGAATCGAGAGGTGGCCATGGCAATAAAGCCATGGCCACGTTGTCTATGCGTAGGTGAAATTCCCCTATATGTGTATCGAAAACGATCGATATTGGCCGATCGTAAAGAGGTGCCCCATACCTTCGGCAGGGCGTTGAGCAGCGGAACGCACTACATGAATTTTGCCCTTCCGCCTTCCTCCACCTGAGCCCCCGAAGAGTTTGTAGTGTACGTTCAAATCAGGACGTAACAGCGGTTTCTTCTCTCCGTTGAAAGTAGGGTTAGCTCATCGGTGGAGGAAACTCGCAGGGGATGAGAATGAAAGTGGGCGACGGTCTATGGATACTTCCGGGCGTTCGGTTCAGATTCGTCACCGACGCTTGCTTGATCGCACCTTTTATGTGGGCCTAATCCTTAAAGGACTCAATGGCTTGGCAGAGCTGATCAGCGGAACGGCGCTTTTATTCACTGGACCCGCCAAGATTGCATCATGGATTAGCGTCCTAACCCAACACGAGCTCAGCGAAGATCCCCAGGACTTCATCGCTCGATCATTGGTCAACTTGTCTGAACGACTGGATGTTTCAGCGACACTATTTGCCGCCTTTTATTTGCTGATTCATGGGCTGGTAAAAGTGGTGCTTGTGTGGGCCGTGCTCAAAAACCGGTTATGGGCCTACCCCTGGCTTATCGGCTTCCTAATAGTGTTCATCCTCTATCAGACCTATGAACTGATCGTTAACTTTAGCTGGGTGTTACTGGCTCTCACAGTCTTTGATGTTGTGATTGTTCTGCTGACCTGGCGCGAGTACCAATTGCATCGACTGCCAGGCCTCCAGAATCAGAACGAATGATGCTGTTCGTGCAATGGCTAAACGAAACTGAATTCTAGAACCGAAATCGACCGATATTGAAAAGGCCTCTAACCAGGAATCTCAGTTCTCTAGCAGCCCACTGGCATTCTCGAAAGTCTTCTATTACTTTCATCTTCTACAGTTGATCGCACAACACACTCGTGCGATCAACAACTCCACCAATCCAAGGGTTTAAAAAATGTATTTAACATCCCGAAACAGGTAGTTCAATTATTTTCACTCAAGATATATTTAGAGATACTACTCATCAAGACGATCAGTAGACAGATTGAGGAATTCTTTGAAAAAGTCTACTTCGCTTATTCTCGGTGTATTACTACTAGGCAGCTCACTGGTGAGCGCGCCTGCTAATGCGGCGCAGACGGAGACAGAAAATTTTGTAGAAACACAGACCACTCCAGCCTACGCAGTAGGAAAAAGTGGAGAACGATTCTATTTTGAAAACGTTGCACAAAAGCCAGGGGTTGCGCAACCCGCAGCGTATTGGTCACCATGTGGCGTTTTCGATAAGAACGAAAAACTCGTCAGGACTTTCAACCGGCAAGCGGTCAAAGGAGTCTCAGGACGTAAAGCCTATCTGCGTTGCGGTACAAACAAAGTCATCAATGGCGACAATACAGGTTGGGGCTATCGGCATATTAAAGCTGGCCACATGAATGATTGGAACAACCAGGCCGTGTACTTGGGGGTAAACTGGAGGGAATTTGCCGATTGGGCAACCAATGAAGCATTAAACTGGCCATGCCTGAAGAAATATCAGAGCAGCAATAAAACCGTCCGCTACGGTGGAGTTTATGAACTGCGAGATTCCCGTGACCGCATCTTCAAAAGAGTCGGCGTCACAACGGCAGTCTCGACCACAAATTCTCGTCTCATCACATCTCATCCGGATAACGTGCGTCGAGCCTGCGGTAAATAATAAGATTTCAATGGGTCACTGACTACAAGAATGGCTATGGCGTATTTACGCCATAGCCATTCTTAGTCTTCTGCCTCTATTCTCAGGCTTGCTCCGTACATGGTTCCTCGTGAACCAGTGAAAGTATGAAGTGCTGTTATCAATCGTGAGAATGCGTATTGCTCGCCACCAGTAAAACCTCGCGGCATTTTAATCCCGTTCAAGCTGGCAAGCTCTTTTTCTGTGACCCTCCATTTGATGATCGCGAGCCCGTTGTCGTCAAAATTTGGGTATTCAATGTAGATCCCCCAAGGTGTTATGCGAGCTTCGTAACCATATTCATTCACCAGGTAATCTACATAATTTTGGCGTTTGAAAGTCTCCATAGTCCAATCCTAACGACAACACGTAAACATTTTTATGGGTACACACAAAATAACCGTTTTATGGTTGCTGGCTCTTCTGTGGCTGGGTTAGCTTACCGCATACTATCGAGCTCGCGGCAATGAGTATCAGGCCTTCGTTTGCTCGATCCGATAGCGCCTAAGCCATTGGGCTCATCCGGCTTTCCCGCCCGCAGGTATCTTTTTCTCCATGGTTTGTCTCTCTCGGCTGCTCACAACCAACGTGTTTTGAGCATTCTTGCCTGCGATCACCCAGGCGAGTTCGAGTGCCAGCTCACTAGCTCCGGCTTGCTTCCAGAACTGCTTCCATTTGGTGATTCGAGGAACTGGACTGGCTATTTTGCTTGATGCGGAATGCCTCACGGCGGTCACAGGGCCGGAAGGTACTAGGGGCAATGGTGGTCTTTTATAGTTGCCAGCGCCTTAGGCCCATTGGCCTGGCGATGGGAATTGCGACCAGCTTCGAGGTCAACGGAACTCCCTTTGCGCTCGGCGCAGCTTTTCGTGAAGCGGTGCCCGGCTAGCCCAAACTGTCGGTGCGTCTGACTAGTGTAACTGTCATTCGAACACGTGTTCGAATAGGATGGTTCTACTAAGTAAGGAGTGCACACGTGGGGATGTTCACCGAGTCAATCGAGGTTGCCCGCGCAGCGAACGGAATGCCTTTGCGCGTGAGCTGGCAGGGGCAGGACTACCGCCTGGCTGCCGAGCCTCAGCGCTGGTTCGAGCGCCGCAAATGGTGGGACGAAAACCTGCGGATTCCTCGCGGAATCGGCGCAGGAATCGCTGACTATGAGATGTGGCGACTGCAACTGGTTGCGGTGCGCGGACCCCAGCAGGTGCACAGCGTTGACGTCAGTTTTGACGCGCAAACCGAACGCTGGCGACTGGTGCGTGTGCATGAGTCCCTGGCTCGCAGCGCCTAAGCTACAGACGGGGGAACATATATTCGAAGGACCGCAATGAGCTTCACCCATTTGAACGTCAGTTCTTCCTATAGCGCCCACTACGGGGTGTCGCACCCGCGCGCCTTGGCCCAGGCAGCCAAAGCCCACGGTGCGCAGATGCTGGCACTCACTGACCGTGACGGGCTGTATGGAGCAGTCAAGCACGTCGCCGCCTGCATGGCAGAAGGGCTGGCACCCATCCTCGGCGCCAACCTCGCGGTGCTCGACTCTGCCGGCGAAACCCTCGCAAGAATCACCGTGCTGGCTCGAGGCGGTTGCGCAGGAGCTGGCTACGCAGCGTTATGCCGAACGATTACCCTCGCGCACAGCACCGCGCACGGCGTTCCGGGACTGAGCACCAGTCAGGTTGGGGAACTGGGCCGCGAAGGCAACCTGATGATCCTGATCGGTGGCGAGTCCGATGTAGCCAGGGCAATCCTCAAGGGAAAATACGCCCAGGCACGCACCCTCATGGCCGACTGGAAAAAGCGGGTGGGGAAGATGCTGCGAGTGGAAATCACCACCTACCTCTCTGCGCATGGTTCACGCTACAGCCTCGGCGAAGCCGCCCGCTTGCTGCGCTACGCCCAAGAGCGGGGGATTAAGTCCGTGCTCACCAATGCCGTGCGCTATGTGGACCCCGACGGGGCGGTCACCGCAGATATCATTGACTCCGCACGCACCCTGCACAGCTTGAAAAACCTGGATTCCTGCCAGCCCAATGGGCAGGGCTGGCTGAAAACCCCGCAGCAGATGCAGCAGCTTGCCACCGAAATCGGCAACGCCACCGAGCGGATCTGGGCCCATCAGATGCTGCGCGATACCGAGCAGCTCGCCGCGTGGGCGGCACTGGATCCCGTCGCAGACCTCGGGTGGAAGAAGCCGGTGATCCCCGAGGCAAAAATCATCGGACTCTATCGCCCAGCCCAGCAGGAACTAACCGAACGCGTCTTCGCAGCGGTCCCGCGCCTGCTGCCTGACACCGACCGGAACCTGATCGAGAAGCAGCTGGACCTCGAGCTGGGGGTGATCGACCGGCTGGACTTCGCCGGATACTTCCTGACCGTTGCCGAAACCGTCAAGCTGATCACTGACATGGGGGTGCGTGTTGCGGCCCGCGGTTCGGGCGCCTCCTCGCTGGTGAACTACCTGCTGGGCATCAGCCAGGTGAACCCGCTAGCCCATGACCTGGTGTTCGAGCGCTTCCTTTCGGATACCCGAACCACCCTGCCCGATATCGACATCGACGTGGAATCCGCGCGCCGCCACGAGATCTACCGCAAGATCTTCTCCACCTACGGAGAGGAGCGCGTGAGCCTGATGAGCATGCAGAACGCCTACCGGGCTCGCGGCGCAGTGCGCGATGCCGGATCCGCACTGGGCATCGAACAAGAGCAAATTGACGAAATCGCCAAGCAGCTCTGGCGCTTCTCCGCATCCTCCTTCCGCGAAGCGCTCACCGAGAAGCCCGAACTGGCCGCCTTGGCCGAGCGCATCACCGATGACACCCAGCTCGATATCCTCATCGACGCCACCGAGCGCCTGGACCGGCTGCCCCGGCATATCTCCATGCATCCCTGCGGGGTGATCCTCTCCGACGCGAGCCTGCTGGACCGCACCCCGGTCCAGCCCTCGGGCATCGGGCTGCAGATGAGCCAATTCGACAAGCACGACATGGACCTGATGGGCTTGATCAAGCTCGACGTGCTCGGGGTGCGCATGCAATCAGCCATCGCCTACACGCTCGAGGAGATCGCCCGCCTGCACCCGAGCAAAGAGCAGGCAGCTCGCGCCGGCGGGCATGCCGACGACAGCTACATCGACGCCACCGGAGTGATCGACCTGGCCAGGGTGCCGCTGGATGACGAACCCACCTTCGAATTGATCCGCTCCACCCATACGCTGGGCTGCTTCCAGATCGAATCCCCGGGGCAGCGCGAACTGGTCGGCAAGCTCGCGCCCCGCGAATTCAACGACCTGATTATTGACATCTCCCTGTTCCGCCCGGGTCCCATGCAATCGAATATGGTCAAGCCCTACCTGGAACACCGCCACGGATTCGCCCCGGCCCAATACCTGCACCCGAAGCTGATTCCCGCGCTCGCCGAAACCCACGGGGTCACCGTCTTCCACGAACAGGTGCTGCGCATGCTCGATGTGCTCACCGGTTGCGGGCTGGGGATGGCCGATGTCTACCGTCGGCTGCTGGGCAACCCGGAGAAGGAACCAGCAGTGGAACGCTATGTGCGCACCGAGGCGGTGAAGAACGGCTTCACCCCCGAAGTGATCGATAAAGTCTGGGAAGTATTATCCGGCTTTGGATCCTTTGGATTCTGCAAGGCCCACGGGGCTGCCTTTGCCGTACCCACCTACCATTCGGCCTGGCTCAAAGCCCATCACCCCGAGGCCTTCCTCGCCGGGATCTGGGAACACGACCCGGGCATGTATCCCAAGCGGCTGCTGGTCTCCGAGGCGCGCAGAATGGGCGTTCCCATCCTCCCGCTGGATATCAACCGCTCCACGGGGCACTATCGAGTCGAACGAGTTTTCGAATCTGCTCCTTCGAAGCTCCCAGTGGTGCCCCGCGCACCCAGCTCGCTGCGCCCAGGACGCTATGGAATCCGCCTGGCCTTCCGCGATATCCACCAGATGAGCGAACGCGAAGTCGAACGCCTGGTTGCCGGCCAGCCCTATGAGCACCTGGCCGATGTCCGAGCTCGCGCAGGACTCTCGCGCCGCACCTACCAGAATCTTGCAGCCCTCGGAGTCTTCGATTCCCTGCTTGCAGGAACCTCCCGTGCCGACACCATCGCCCATACCCAATCCATGGCGCATAGCTCCCTTCCGGCCAAATACCGTCCGGGACCCGGACAGCTGGCACTGGACCTCGGGAAAATCGAACACATCAAAGCCAACGGAGTACAGCTGGATCCAGCCGAAGTAGTGCGCACCGAACTGGACCTGATGCACTTGGACGCCAGCGAGCACCTGATCTCCTCCTACCGGCAACGCCTGGCGCACTTGCCCATGACACAAGCAGCCGAGCTGCTGCACTTGCGCAACGGAACCGAAGTGCTGGTCGCCGGGGTACGCGTGGCCACACAGACCCCTCCCATGCGCGGAGGCAAGCGCGTGGTCTTCATTTCCGTGGATGACGGCACCGGCTGCATCGACGCCACCTTCTTCGACGACACGCAGCAACGCACCGGGCCGCTGCTCTTCTCCACCCGCATGCTGCTCATCCACGGGGTCACCCGGCGCACCGGGCCACGCGGCATCTCCCTGCAAGCGCTCAACGCCTGGGACCTGCATCAGCCAGAAACGCTGCCTGCGGCCGGATACCTCGACGAGCTCACCCGGCCGCAACCCAGCTATCGGCCAAAACTCGCCGAGGGAGCACGCAAGAGCGAAAGCCTTGGAGAACTCGCCAAGCGCATGGAAGCCGAAGGGCTGGACCAGCGCGGAGCCTGACCTAGGATGAAGCCATGAATACCGAGCGCAGAGAAGCAGCCAGCAGAATACGCGCCGACAAACCTCTGCAACTCAACCCGAAGCTCGTCGATGCGCTGGCCGGCAAAGAACTCGGACTGCACAGGGGCGAAGTGCGCCTAGCCAACCATTCGCCCCAATGGGAACAAGCCTTCACGCAATTGCAACAGATACTGCACGGCGACATGCCAGCAGGTGTCAAGGCAATCGAGCACATCGGTTCCACCGCCGTACCAGGATTAAAAACAAAACCCATCCTGGACATCATCATCGGAACCGTCCCCGAGGCAAATAGCGAAGAACTGCATTGCTGGCTGCTTGAGCACGGATTCATCTACAGGGGAGAGGCGGGCAACCTACGCCCAGATACGATGTACGGATTCGAGATCCAAACAAACATCAGGCTCATCAATGTCCATCTCATCGCCTATGGGCAGACCGAATGGTCCTATTACCTCAACTTCAGAAACCACTTGCGAGCTAACCCCGAAGACAGGGCAGCCTACCAACAGCTCAAAGAGCGACTAGCGGCTCGCCAGCTCCAAGATCGCCGCGGCTACCTCGACGGGAAAGCGAAATTCATAATCCAACGACGCAAGGCATGACCGTGGATACATCCGATGAAAAACTTTTCCTAACCTGCGTTCAAGCCAACCCGATCAATCGGCAAATACTCCAACTCGCCCCGCAGCTCGGCCTCTCCGACTGGTGGCTGACCGCAGGTGCGCTATTCCAAACGGTATGGAACGTACTGGAAGGCAAGGACCCGCAAAACGGGATTCGCGACTACGACTTCTTCTACTTCGACGAAGATACGTCCTATGAGGCGGAAGATGCAGTCATTCGCCGTGCAAAAGAACTCTTCAAAGACATCGACGCAGAAATCGAAGTCCGCAATGAAGCACGCGTCCACATTTGGTACGAAGAACACTTCGGGGTTCCAGCTATTCCATTCGCCAGCGTCACGGACGCCATCGATCATTTCGCAGCGAAAACCTGCTGCTTCGCAGTCACTAGCGATGCGAATGGGCAGATCAGCACCTATGCGCCGTACGGATTTGCAGATCTATTCGCCCGGAGGATCATCCCGAACCCAGTGCTCGCGCCCCGGAACGTGTATGAAGCCAAGACCAAACGGTGGCTATCCCAGTGGCCGTCGCTTACCGCTGAACCCTGGCCTGAACGGAAACCATCAACGGACATCGCTGAAGACTGACAATTCTCAAACCGAGGAAACATGCCCGTCGGCATCAATGACAAACGACGGATTATGCACAAAATCCCAGCGGAAGCCATCCGGATCGGCCACACAGGCGCTCTTGCCGCCCCAAGGCTGCACGGTGGGCTCGGTGATCGACGTTGCTCCCGCATCAAGCGCTCGCCGGTAGTGGTGATCCACTTCCGCATCCGAGTGCACGTTATGCCCAAGCGAGACCGGCGGAGCCAATGGGCCGTGCCCGACATCGCCGTACTCGCTGGGCATCTGTTTCACGTCCCAGAGGGCGAGCATCAAGCCATATCCGGCGCGGACAAAGGCGATTTCCGGGTGGGCTGGCTGCACCAGCTCAAACCCCAGGCCCTCGGTGTAGAACTTGGTGGAAGCGCCGACATCGCGCACGCCGAGGGTAATGGCGCTGATGACGGGTGGGGCCGGCTTGTTCATATTCCTAGGGTAGGAGCGGTTGAAAATGAAAGCCATGGATTAGAGGAACTTTCAAGACTTTTCCTGCGTCCCTATAAATAGATCCATTGCTCGTTGCGCAGCGCTTGATGCCTCATTTGGGCAGCCGCGTCGCTGTTCTGGCGCTCCAACGCAGAAGCATGGCGGTACCGCTTTTCGCTGCTGAACATGCGTTTGAGGGCTGATCGCTTGAGCCGGGATTCACCGGGTGCAGTGGGATCGGAAATCACTTCGGGTACTCCTATTCGGTGGGTGACGCTGGGGCGGGGGACTTCTGGGAGCCATCGGAACTGGCGCGTTCAAGCGGTGCTGGAGATGCGGCAGCAACCCAATGCCCGGGGCGAGGGATCCCTCGGACCTGTGGCGAAAGCCAGGCCAAGATGGCAGCCAAGGAAACCAATGCTCCGAAAAAGATGAGTGTCGGGCCCATGCCAACCCACTCCAGGCCGAGCCCGGTGGCCAGCGGTGCCAAAGGCAAGGCGGCCAGGGCCATGAAGGTAATCAAGGAATTCGCTCGCCCGGACATGTCCTGGGGGACGCATGCCATGAAGTATCCGCCGACTGCGGCGTTGAGCGCGGGGACGCTCAGGAAACTGAGCAACAGCATGGAGCCCATCCACAACAGGTTCGTGTTAAACCCGATGAGGAGCATGGCGGCGCCAAGAAGAGTGAGGCAATTGCAAGCCAGAAGCCCGCTGCGGAATTTTTCAATGAGCGAGGTCGCCGCCAGCGAGCCGATCAGCATTCCAGCGCCCATGCACGTCGATGCCAGCCCAATGATCCACGGAGCTTCCGAACGCTGCTCCAGCCCATAGATCAGAGCGGTCATCAGCCCGTTGACGCCGATGTTGACGACCGTAATCAAAATCAGCAGCGCTCGTAGTTGCGGGCGGGAAAAACACCAGCGCATGCCGGCCAGAATTCCGTGGGCAACTTTCTCTTCGCCGCCGGTGCCGGCCTCGCCTCGATCCCGGAAGGATTGCTGTGCGGCCCGCAGAGGCCGGCGCAGGGCAAACCCGCTGGCCGCAGCGATCAGATTCAGGACAGCGACGGCAAGCAGGGCAATGCCGCCGCCGAATCCGAGCAATACACCGCCAAGGGGAGCGGAGCCGAGCATCAGCACGGAGTCGCGGCCTTGGTTGGCAGCCATCGCGCGGCCGAGCTGTTTCGGGTGCACCAGATCCTTGAGGGCGGCATTGGTTGTTGAGCCAAAGTATCCGCCGCGCAATTCCATCAGGACATGGGCGAGGCATAACAGGGGAACCGGCAGCGAACCAGAGCCGATGCCCAGGGCCAAGGCCGCGGTCACCGCTGCGCCGCACAAGCTCCCGATCACGATCATCCGGGCCTTGTCGGTGCGGTCCGCCATGGCGCCGCCGGCCAATATGACGCTGGCCCTGGCTGCCATCCCCAGCGCAGCCAAGGATCCGGCCAGCACCGGCGAGCCGGTGGCTGCCAGCAGCATCAAGGGGAAGATGAACCCATAGATGCCGCCCGAAAGCAGCGCCGAGGAGTCCGCCATCAACCACCTGCGGTAATTTTTCTGCGCACGCAACGGGGGCAATGGGCTTGCATCAATCGCCGCGGTCTCTGGGCGGCCGCTGGGCTGGGTCGTGGTCATGGAATCCACTGTAAGTCCGCAAATAAAGTTGCGCAATAGAATTTGCGCAACTTTATTTGGGGGATTGCTAAGCTGTGCACATGAGCAATAACGAGTCGCTAGTCACGTTCACTACGCCGATGCTTAAGGCGATTGCCAACCCGCTGCGCCGGCAGATTCTCAATACGCTATCGGCCATGGGATCGGCCCGCGCGGCGGACATGGCACAGGTGCTGGACATGCCGGCGAACAAGATCAGCTTCCACCTGCGCGAATTAGCCAAGGCCGAGATGATCGTCGAGGTCCCGGAGCTCGCACGGGACAAGCGCGACCGGGTTTGGAAGTCGGCTGCCGTTGCGTACACCACCGGCGAGGTGGGGGAGCGGGAAGACGATCCATCCGGCATGGCCATGGGCGCCTATCTCGGGCAGGTCATCAATGACGAGCAGCGGCGCCTGCATGCCGCCATGGTCCACGGTGGACGCCACTACTCCGGCGAAGAGGCCGGCGAGGCCAAGGCACGTATGATGACCAGCGACCTGATGCTCACCATGGATGAAATGCGCGAGCTGATCCGCCGCTTGGAAAAGGTCATCCCGGCGTTCCGGAAGGACCTGGAGGAAGGCAAGGTCCACAGCTCCCAGCCGGCCGGGGACCGCGAAATCTGGCACGTGATGACCTTGCTCAATGCCGAATCGCTGTTGAACGAGTCACATGCGGGCCAGCAATCATCGCAAAACCCGAAGTGAACGCGCGCTCGGGCGGGGTGCTGAACTAAACTGGATTCTGGCTGGCTGTGGCCAAGGTATGCCACAAGCTATGAAGCCATCCCAGATTGAAAGGTAGAACCCGATCTCATGAGCGAGCAGCTGACTCTCACCATCGATGGCGAGCAGGTACAGGTGGACGCGGGAACAACCGGTCTGCAGCACTACGCCGAGCAGAAAGACGTGGTTGTTATGCACGTCGACGGCGTATTGCGCGACCTGGCCCGCGAACTGGAAGCCGGTAGCACCGTCACCCGTGTCACCATCACCGACCCAGAAGGGTTGGAGGTGCTGCGTCACTCGACTGCCCACGTGATGGCCCAAGCTGTGCAGCAGCTGCGCCCCGATGCCAAGCTGGGCATTGGCCCGTACATCACCGACGGTTTCTACTTCGACTTCGACGTCGCCGAGCCGTTCACCCCCGAAGATCTGAAGCAGCTGGAAAAGATGATGCTCAAGATCGTCAACCAGAACCAGCTCTTTGCGCGCCGCGAGGTATCGCCGGAAGAAGCCAAGGCCGAAATGGCCAACGAGCCCTACAAGTGCGAGCTGCTGGCCAAGGCCGACTCCGCGGACACCTCGGGCGAGGGCGTCACCGTTGAGGTGGCCGCCGGCGAAACCACCATCTACGACAATGTCGACCGCAAGTCCGGGGACATCGTGTGGAAGGATTTGTGCCGCGGCCCGCACCTGCCGAACACCAAGCTGATCAAGAACGCGTTCGCGCTGACCCGTTCAGCCGCCGCCTACTGGCTGGGCAGCGAGAAGAACAAGCAGCTGCAGCGCATCTACGGCACCGCCTGGCCGACCAAGGAAGACCTCAAGGCCTACCAGGAGCGCCTGGCCGAGGCCGAGCGCCGCGACCACCGCAAGCTCGGCGCCGAGCTGGATCTCTTCTCCTTCCCGGATGAGCTGGGCTCGGGCCTGCCGGTGTTCCACCCCAAGGGCGGCATCATCAAGCGCGAGATGGAAGACTACGTGCGCGACCGCCACGTGGAAGAAGGCTTCCAGTACGTGGGTACCCCGCACATCTCCAAGGACGGGCTGTTCCACACCTCGGGCCACCTGCCGTACTACGCGGACACCATGTTCCCGGCGCTGCACATCGATGAAGAGCGCGATGAAGATGGCAACATCACCAAGCAGGGCCAGGAATACCGGCTGAAGGCCATGAACTGCCCGATGCACAACCTGATCTTCCGCGGCCGCGGACGCAGCTACCGCGAACTGCCGCTGCGCTTGTTCGAGTTCGGCCACGTCTACCGCTACGAGAAGTCCGGCGTGGTCCACGGCCTGACCCGCGTGCGCGGTTTCGCCCAGGACGACTCGCACTCCTACGTCACCAAGGAGCAGGCACCGGCCGAAGTCGAGCACCTGCTGAACTTCATGCTCTCCCTGCTCAAGGACTTCGGCATGGACGACTTCTACCTGGAGCTGTCCACCCGCGATCCAGAGTCGGATAAGTTCATCGGCTCGGACGAGCAGTGGGAAGAAGCCACCGAGGTCCTCGAGCGCGTTGCCACCGAATCCGGCGTCGAGCTGGTGGCCGATCCGGGCGGCGCGGCCTTCTACGGTCCGAAGATCTCGGTTCAGGCCAAGGATGCCATCGGCCGCACCTGGCAGATGGGCACCGTGCAGTATGACTTCAACCAGCCTGCTCGCTTCGGTCTGGAGTACCAGGCAGCCGACGGCTCCCGTCAGGAACCGGTGATGATCCACGCCGCCAAGTTCGGCTCGATCGAACGCTTCCTGGGCGTGCTCACCGAGCACTACGCAGGCGCTTTCCCGGCCTGGCTCTCGCCGGTGCAGGTTCGCGCCATTCCGGTGGCTGAGGCCTTCAACGACTACCTCTCCGAGGTTGTCGCGACGCTCAAGGCGCAGGGTGTCCGTGTGGAACTGGATGACTCCTCGGATCGCTTCCCGAAGAAGATCCGCAACGCGTCCAAGGACAAGATTCCGTTTGTGCTCATCGCCGGTGGCGAGGATGCCGATGCGAATGCCGTGTCCTTCCGCTTCCGCGATGGCAGCCAGGAAAACCAGGTTCCTGTCGACGAGGCGGTAGCCCGCATCGTTGAAGCCATCAAGAGCCGCGATAACAGCAACTAGCAGGGGATAGGGAGTCCATTGAGCATGCAGGAGCAAGCAGACCAGTCCGTCACCGACGACTTTGAACTCGCCGGAGTGCCGGATTCGTTCCAGCGGCTGTGGACTCCCTATCGCATGGCCTACATCAAGGGCGGGCAGGACCAGGTCAAGGACGAGGCCAGCTGCCCGTTCTGCGCCGGTCCGCAGCGCACGGATGAAGAGGCGCTGATCGTGCATCGCGGGGAAACCTGCTTCGTGATCCTGAACCTCTTCCCGTACAACCCGGGCCACCTGCTGATCTGCCCGTACCGCCATGTGCCGAACTACACCGACATCACGGTGGAGGAAACGGCGGAAATGGCGGCCCTGGCCCAGCATTCCATGCGGGTGCTGCGCAAGGTGTCCAATCCCTCGGGCTTCAATCTGGGCATGAACCAGGGCGAAGCCGGGGGAGCTGGCATCGCTGCCCACCTGCATCAGCATGTGGTGCCACGCTGGAGCGGGGACGGGAATTTCTTCCCGATCATCGCGCAAACCAAGGCTATTCCCCAGACGCTGTCCGAGGTGCGCGACGCAATTGCCGCAGCCTGGAACCAGTGAGGCGAACCTGCCTTAATCGCACCGCCTGATCTGGCGGACCCAAAGATCAATGAGCGCGTTGCTGGCCAGAATCATTCTGGCCGGCAACGCGCTTTTTGCTGCCCGGAACCAGGAGGAAGGCAAGTGGTGCCGTGGCGCTGGGAACGCCGGTTGATGCACGAGCTCCATGACACATCGCTGAACAGTGTTCAAGAACATGCTGATCAGGGTGTAGGGTGTGTATTCAATAGAACTTGAACACCGTTCAAGAGTCGTTCGGGTCCGGGGAAAATCCGCAAGCCCGGACTGGCTCACGGTGTACCGGCTAGAAAGGCACCCCATGAACTTGAACATCGCAAATACTGCCCCAGCGCCGGGGGAGAGCCGACTGGATCCCGGACAGCTCGCAGAAAAGATCCTCGCCGGACACCGCATCACCGAATCCGAGGCCCTGGGCATTCTCGCAACACCGGATTCCGCCACGATGCCATTGATCTGCGCTGCCGGAATCCTGCGCCGCCAGCACTTCGGGAACACCGTCAAGGTCAACTACCTGGTCAACCTCAAGTCCGGCCTCTGCCCCGAAGACTGCACCTACTGCTCGCAGCGCCTTGGATCCACCGCTGAGATCCTCAAATACACCTGGCTCAAACCCGATGAAGCGGTGGCCCAGGCCGGATTCGGCATTGCCGGCGGCGCCTCGCGGGTCTGCATGGTCGCTTCCGGCAAGGGGCCCACCGACCGCGATGTGGACCGGGTGGCCACGATGGTCGAACAGCTCAAGGACGAACACCCGCAGGTCGAGGTCTGCGCCTGCCTGGGCATCCTCAAGGACGGCCAGGCCGCCAGGCTCAAGGACGCCGGGGCCGACGCCTACAACCACAACCTGAACACCTCAGAATCCCTCTACCCCGAGATCTGCACCTCGCACAGCTACCAGGATCGGGTCAAGACGGTGGAACAGGCCCAGTCCGCGGGACTCTCCTCCTGTTCCGGGCTCATCGTGGGCCTGGGGGAAACACCCGAGCAGCTGGTAGAAGCGATCTTCGCGCTGCGCGATCTGGGCTCCGAATCCATCCCGGTCAACTTCCTCATGCCCTTCGACGGCACCCCGATGCAGGGCACCTGGCTGCTGACCCCAATGGCCTGCCTGCGCATCCTCGCACTGGTGCGCATGGCCTGCCCGGACAAGGAGCTGCGCATTGCCGGCGGCCGCGAGATGCACCTGCGCTCATTGCAGTCCATCGCACTGGAAGCCGCCAACTCGATTTTCCTAGGCGACTATCTCACCAGCGAAGGCCAGGGCGCGGCCAAGGACCTGCAGATGATTGCCGACGCGGGCTTTGTCGTCCTGGGGCAAGAGTCCTCCAGCCCATCCGAGGTGGCCCGCCGCTTGCAGGACGCCGCTCATGCTGCACCTCCGGCCCCCGCCGCAGAAGAACGCGCCGGCGGCTGTGGCTCCGGCTGCGGAACCGGATGCGCACCGGCTCAATCAGGGTCGGCAGGCTGCGGGGCCGCCGCCGGGCGCGAACCAGTGCTGCGCCGCCGCGGAGCTGGCACCATGGAAGGGCCCAACGCGTGAAAACCCTGGCCGAAAACCTGCTGGACAGGGATGCGGGGCTGCTCTGGCACCCCTATGCGCCCGTGGACGCGGGAGCGCACTACGCGGTAAAGGGCGCGCAGGGTGCAGAACTCCTGCTGCACGATCGCTCCGGCACCGAGCACCGGGTCGTGGACGGCATGGCTTCCTGGTGGTCGATGGTGCACGGCTACCGCAATCCGGTCCTGGACGCCGCGGCGCACGCGCAGATCGAGAAATTCAGCCACGTCATGTTCGGGGGCCTGACCCACGAACCGGCGATCGAGCTGGCCGAACGGCTCGTGGCCATTGCCCCGCAGAATTTGCGCCACGTGTTCCTGGCCGACTCCGGATCCATCAGCGTCGAGGTGGCATTGAAGCTCGCTTTGCAGTACCAGGAGGCCTGCGGAGCCCGTGGACGCCAGCGCTTCCTGGCGCTGCGCGGAGGCTACCACGGGGACACCTTTGCCGCGATGAGCGTCTGCGACCCGGTCGACGGCATGCACTCGGCCTTCGCGCCGCTGTGCAGCGAGCAGCTATTCCTGCCGCGTCCGCCTGCCGCCGAGCACGCGGCGGACGGCAACTGGATCTATGACCAAGGGGAATTCGACGCGTGGGCCTCCGGGGCACGGGGCATCGCGGCGGCCCATGCGCATGAACTGGCGGGCATCATTGTCGAACCGGTCCTGCAGGGCGCCGGCGGCATGTTCATCTACCCGCCGCAGGCCATTGCGGTGTTGCGCGAGATTGCCGATGAACACGGCCTGCTGCTGATCGCCGACGAGATCGCCACGGGGTTCGGGCGCACCGGAAGGCTGTTTGCGGTGCAGCATGCCCAGGTGGAACCGGACATCATGTGCGTGGGCAAGGCGCTGACCGGCGGCTACCTGTCGCTGGCCGCCATGCTTTGCTCGGCGCGCGTGGCCCAGACGCTGGCCGCCGCGCGCGGTGCGTCGGCGTTGCTGCACGGCCCGACGTTCATGGGCAATCCGCTGGCTTGCGCGATCGCCATCGCCTCGCTGGACCTGCTCACCGGAGCCGGCCCGGCCGCGGATTTCGGCTCCGGTGCGCCGGAGCGGCCAGCACCCTGGCAATCGCAGGTGGCGCGGTTGGAACGCGGGCTGCGCGGCTCGCTGGCGCCGGCACGCACCCTGCCGCCGGTCAAAGCGGTGCGCGTGCTGGGCGGGGTCGGGGTGATCCAGCTGCACCAGCCCGTCCAGGTCGCAGCGCTGGCTGCCGCCGCGGTCGAACGCGGCGCCTGGGTCCGGCCCTTCAGGGACCTGGTGTACGTCATGCCTCCCTACGTGTGCACCGACGGCCAGCTGCAGCAACTGGGCGACGCGCTGTGCGGAGCCATCGACCAGGTCTACGGAGGCTGAGATGACAACACTTGCCACCACCGCGAGCTGGGATGCCTGGCTGCGCACCCGGTCCGCAGTGCGCACCGCCAGGGGCATGCAGCGCAGCGACAACTCGCGCCACGCACTGTTCGATCTGGCGTCCAACGACTACCTGGGGCTCAGTTTGCATCCGCGGGTGCGCCAGGCGGCGATCAGCGCGCTCAACTGTCTCGGAACCGGCGCCACGGCCAGCCGCGTTGCCAGCGGAACCTGGCAGATCCACCGGGAGCTGGAGGCGGAACTCAGCCGGTACACCGGCCGGAGCCAGGCACTGGTCTTCTCCAGCGGATATTGCGCGAACCTGGGCCTGCTGGGCGCCTTGGGCGGCCCGGGCAGCCTGATGCTGCTCGATGCCCACGCCCATGCGAGCCTGATCGACGGGGCCAGGCTTTCCGGGGCGGGCACTGCACGCTTCGAACACAACAACCTCGATGACGCGCGCGCCAAATTGCACGCCAATGCCCAATCGCCCGCCCCGAAGCCGCGGGTGGTTGTGGTGGTGGAGTCGGTGTACTCGGTGCTCGGCGATGCCGCCCCGCTGCAACAGTTGGCCGAATTGTGCGCGCAGTACAACGCTCTGTTGCTCATTGACGAGGCGCACTCGCTGGCCACCGTGCCGGCCGGTTCGGCCGTGAACGCTGCCGGGCTGGCCCAGGCGGAGAACGTCCTGGTCACCGGCACCCTGTCCAAGGCGCTCGGGGCCCAGGGCGGAGCGGTGCTCTTCGGCGGCAGCCGGGCCGAATTGTGGCGCGAGCACCTGCTCAATACCGCCCGCACCTTCATCTTCGACACGGCCCTGGCCCCGGCCGCCGCGGCGGCCGCCCATGCGGCGCTGGAGCTGGCCACCGGGGAAAGAATCGCAGGCCTCGCAGCCAACGCCCTGATGATCCGGCGCGTGCTGAACGCCGAAGAGAACCTGGCTGGCCGGGTTGAGCAGGCCGCCGGCGCGGTGCAATCGGTGCGCATGAAATCCCCGCAGCAGGCCCTCTTGGCCGCAACGCTGCTGCGCGAACACGGCATCGCAGTTACCTGTTTCAGGCCGCCGAGTGTTCCCGATGGAATCTCGCGCCTGCGCCTGGCCGCCCACGCACAGCAAGACCCTGCCGAGCTTGCCGCAGCCCTGAAGGTTGTGGCCCGAACCATTAGCGACGTGGAATCATGAACTGCCCTTTCGCCCGAACGCCTCTGGCATCCGAGCCTTCGGCCACCAGCACGGCCCCGCTGGCCCAGCCGCTGGAGAAGGTGCTCCCGGCGCGGATCAGCGAACGCTATCGAAGCATCGAGGATCCTCAACTGGTCCGCGAGATCCTGCGCCATGCCGAGGAATTCACTCCTGCCAACGCCCTGCAGGCGGCGGTGGACCTGGAACCTGCCACGCTGCGCATCCTTGCCCGTGGACGCTTTGCCCTGCCGCCGGTGCTGGCCAGCGCCTCCGGGGCCGGGCACCGTGCCGTCAGGAAGGTGGTTGCCGGGTTCTTCAGCCCCGCAAAGGTTGCTGCGCAGCGCGAGTTCATCGCCCAGCGCACCCGCGAACTGTGCCTGAACCTGCGCGGCCGCTATCAGCTGGGTGAAGAACTGGACCTCGCCAGCGAACTCGCCGCCGTCATCCCGCCAGAAGTGATGGCGCGGATGACCGGAACACCGCTGCCACCCCTCGACCAGCTCAAAGCCTGGAGCAAGGACTCGCTGGAATTGTTCTGGGGCTGGCCCGAAGCCCAGCGGCAGCAGGAGCTGGCGCACAGCGCGGTTGCGTACCATGCGTGGCTTCGCAGTTCCGTCGATGAGGCCACAGCCCGCGATGACGGCAACCTCTATTCCGCCCTGCACCACGCCGGAGTGGATCGCGCCCGCATCGTCTCGCTGGCCTATTTCCTGGGGATCGCCGGCCAGGAGACCACCGCCATGCTCATCCAAAGTGCCCTGTTCACCGCCATGCGCGACGGGCACTGGTCCAGCTGCGCCGCGGCGGACGGCGGAGTTGCAGCCAGCGAACGCGTGGTGCACGAGGTGCTGTTGCGGGCATCCTCCGTGCCCACCTGGCGCCGGATCGCGCTGCGCGATATTTCCCTTTCCGGCCGCAGGTTCGCTGCCGGGGACGAGCTGCTGCTTCGCCTCTCCGGCGGGGACGCGGCCGCCTCGGGCGACGATTCCCTGGTCTTCGGGCAGGGGCTGCATCGCTGCCTCGGCGCGGGCCTTGCCCGGATGGAAACCGGGGTGGTGGTTCACCAGGCCGCAGCGGCGCTGCCTGGCATCGAGCTCAGCGATTCGAGCCCCCGCTGGCGCTACCTCATTTCATTCCAGGCACCGGAAGCGGTCATCACCCGGAGCAGGAAAACCGGGAGCGCCAGCGCATGATCCATGTCATTTCAGGGACCGGCACCGATGTGGGAAAAACCGTCGCAACGGCGGCCCTGGCAGCCCGGGAGCTGGCCCAAGGACGCGCCGTGGCCATCTACAAGCCAACGCAAACCGGAGTGGAGGGCAGCGAACCCGGCGATGTGCGGAACATTGCAGCATGGCTGGATTGCCCAGGGCGGTTGAGCACAGCAGAAGGGGTGCGGCTGCGCGAGCCCATGGCCCCGGTGGATGCTGCGCTGGTGGCCGGGGGCCAGGGCGCGGTCCAGGCGCTTCCCGGGCTCGATGAGCATTGCGAACGGATTCGCAGGCTCGCCGCAGAATATGACACGGTCCTGGTCGAGGGCGCCGGGGGACTGCTGGTCACCCTGGGCCCGGAAGGCGCGAATATCGCGGATCTTGCCAGTGCGGTGGATGCCCGCCTCGTGGTGGTCACCCGCCCGGATTTGGGAACCTTGAACCATACGGCCCTGACCCTTGAAGCGGCGGTTAATCGGGGCTTCAGCCGCGGAACCCTGCTGCTGGGCAGCTTCCCCGATCATCCCACGGCCCTGCATTGCAGGAATCTGCAGAACCTCCGGGCGCAAGCAGAGCATCACCGGTGGCACTTTGCCGGCGCGATTCCAGAGCTCACGATGAAGGGAGATATCAAGGAACAGCTGCTCAGCGCCGGATTGTCGCTGTCGATCCTGACAGCTGGGGCGGGAAGCTGAACGGGTCGGCGAACGCGGAACCGGGACGGTGGAACTGGCCCAAAAATACCCATTGCCAACCGCTATACACAGGCGTAGCCTCCTATACGTGAGTACAGCTGAGCAGGATCTGACAGGCCGGGCCAGGTTGCGCGATGCGGCCATCGAGGCCTTCGCCGCGCAGGGATTTGATGTATCCCTGCGGGCGATCGCCACGCGTGCCAACGTCACCGCGGGACTGGTGCGACACCACTTCGGGTCCAAGCAGGCGCTGCGGGCAGAATGCGACGCCACGGTGCTCGAGCGCTACCGCCGCATGAAGGAGGATTCCCTGGCGGCCAGTCCCCAGCAGGTGTTCAGCAACCTGCCCAGCTCCAGAGAGGGCGGGGTGCTGATTCTGTACATTCTGCGCTCGGTGCGCGAGGGCGCGCAGGCGGGGACGCAGTTCACCGGCCAGCTGGTCGAAGAGGCGCTCGTCTTATTGGATCGGGCCGTTTCGCGCGGGCTGATCGTCCCCAGCCGCAATGAGCCGGCGCGGGCACGCTTTCTGGTCCTGCAATCCCTGGGTGCGCTGGTATTGCACTTCGCGCTGAACCCGCCGCGGGATCCAGAAGACTTCGCCACCGTGATGCAGGAATACTATGCGCAAGTTGCCCTGCCAACACTGGAACTCTATTCCGAAGGGCTGTTCACCGACCCGGCCTACCTCAACGAGTACCTGGCCTCCGGCGCAGCCGACGTCCCGCCCGCGGGATCCGCGGGAACTGCCGAACCCCGGTAAGGAGCACGCCATGGCCACCACCAAGCAGGCCATTGAAGTGAGCGGACTGCACAAGAATTTCGGGCGCACCGCCGCCCTGTCAGGGTTGGACCTGCGAGTGGACACCGGCCAGGTTGCCGGGTTCCTGGGGCCCAACGGCGCGGGAAAATCCACGACCATCCGCATCCTGCTGGGATTGCTGAAGGCCGACGGGGGAACAGCCCGGATGCTCGGCGCCGACCCCTGGGCCGATGCGGTCGCCCTGCACCGCCGCGTGGCCTATGTCCCGGGCGAGGTGAACCTCTGGCCCAACCTCACCGGGGGACAGGCGATCAGCATCCTGTCAAAGCTGCACGGGCAGGTCGATGAACAACGCCGCAGCCAGCTGCTTGAGCGCTTCGCCCTTGATCCCTCCAAGAAGGCCCGCAGCTATTCCAAGGGCAACCGCCAGAAGGTCGCCCTGATCGCCGCGCTGTCCTCGCGGGCAGAACTGCTGCTGCTCGATGAGCCGACTTCGGGGCTGGATCCGCTGATGGAGCAGGTCTTCACCTCCTGCATCCGCGAAGCCGCCGCCGAGGGGCGCAGCGTGCTGCTCTCCAGCCATATCTTCGCCGAAGTGGAAAAGCTCTGCGATACCGTGACCATCATCCGCGACGGGCAGACCGTTGAGGCCGGCCGCCTCTCCGACCTGCGCCACCTGCAGCGCACCGAAGTCACCGTTGAGGTCTCCGGCGCCGCGGCCAGCCTTGCGGCGGTCGAGGGCATCGAGGATTTCAAGCTCTCGGGCACCACCGCGAGCTTCAGCGTCGACCCGGAGCGGCTGCCCGGTGTTCTTGCGGCCTTGGCGCAGTATTCGCCGCGCAACCTGGTCAGCACCCCGCCATCTCTGGAGGACCTGTTCCTGCGCCACTACTCGGACCAGGTGCCAGCACCGGTGGCTGCCCGGGGCGGTGGGCTGCGATGACTACGGGCACCGCCCATGGGCGCCATGCAGCGGCAGAACACCTGGGACAACCGGCCACCTCGGCCCGCGGCACCAGCACGCTGGCCGGCGTCGGGATAGCCGCATGGTTCATCCTTCGCCGCAATTGGCTGCGCCTGGGCCTCTGGGCATTGGTGCTGGCGTCGATGATTCCGATTGTCTACGACTCCCAGCAGCAGGCTTTCCCCACCCAGCAAGCGCGCGATGCCTATGCCCAGGTGGCCAACACCCCGGCCGTGGCTGCCATGACCGGCCTGCCCTATGCGGCAGGATCACTGGGAGGCATCCTGGTTATCAAGATCTGGATGACGCTTGCTGTGGCTTTGGCCTTCGCCGTGCTCTTCCTGGTCACCCGCAATGGCCGCGCCGATGAGGAGGCAGGGCGCACCGAATTGCTGCGCGCCACGGCACTGGGGCGCCACGCCTACCCGACAGCGAACTATCTGGTCGCCGCAGGCCTGTGCCTGCTGACCGGGTTGCTCATCAGCCTGCTGTGCCTGTCGGTTGCGCTGCCGGCGGCCGGCAGCTGGATCATGGGTGCCTCGATCGCCGGCACCGGCCTGGCCTTCATCGGATTGGCGGCCATCTGCGGCCAGCTCGCCTCGACCAGCCGCGGAGCGAACTCGCTGGCAGTGGCACTGATCGGCCTGTTCTACTTCATCCGCGCGGGAGCCGATCTGCAGGCCGAGGGCATGGCCCCCAGCGCGCTGAGCTGGTTCTCGCCCATTGGCTGGGCGCAGAACATGCGCGCCTACGGCGAGGACAACTGGTGGCCGCTGATGGCCTTGGCCTTCCTGGGCGCTGCCGGTTGCCTCGTGGCGCTGCGCATCGACAGCTCGCGGGATTTGGGCTCGGGCATTTTGCCCGAACGCCGGTCAGCAGCCTCTGCCGGCCCCTTCACCACGACGGCGCTGGGACTGGCGCTGCGCCTGCAGCGATCTTCGCTGATCGGCTGGTTCATCGGCGCCGCGGTGTCCGGGCTGTTCTTCGGCTCTGTCGCACGCTCCATGGGCACGCTGCTGGATCCCGAGAACCCCTTCGCCCGCAATTTTGTCGGCACCGGGCACAGCATGCTCGACGGGGTGCTTGGCATCTTCGTGGCGTTCAATGCTTTGCTGGCCGCAGCCTTTGCCATCCAGTGCCTGGGTGCAGCGCGCAGCGAGGAGGAGAGCGGCCGGCTCGAGCAGCAGCTTGCCGGGGCATTGTCCCGCGGCTGGTGGCTCGGCGCCCACCTGCTGATAGCGGTGCTTGGCTCGGGGCTGATGCTGCTGCTTGCCGGGGCCCTGACCGGGGCATCCTCCCAAGGAGCGGGGGATCCGGGGCAGCTGGCCGGTGCCTGCCTCGCGTTCTGGCCGGCAGTGCTGTCGATGCTGGGCCTGCAGCTGCTGGCCTTCGGTTTCCTTCCGCGCCTCACCACAGCGATCACCTGGTCCGTCTATGGGCTCTCGGTGATGGCGGCCATGTTCGGCGGGCTGTTCTCGCTGTCGCAAGATGCCATCCGCTTGACCCCCTTCGGCGCCATCGCGCGCGTCCCGGCCGAGGAATTGAGCTGGACCCCGCTGGTGGTGCTCGTGCTGATATCGCTGGTGCTTGCGGCGGCCGGCATGGCCCGGTTCAACCGCCGGGATGTCCTGGGCGCCTAGGTATTGAGGACGGGCATCGCACTGAAGCCGCAACAGTGCTGTGCTTCGCGCGCGCATCGGGCTCCATGAACCGCCTTTGTGTCCCTTGGCGGGGGATTGGCCCGGCGCACCCATGTTTCACAAAAACGCTTGCTGATAAGGCGCAATGCAAAGTTCGGAATGTTACGCCGTAGACGCTAATTAGTGGAGAAGTCTACTATCGTAACAATGTTACGACACACCCGCGGTAATAAAGTGGGCAGATCCTACGATTATTGAGTACTTTCCGCCGCCGATCGGCTCTGTAGCAACACAGGCCGGGAATTCTGGTGGCAGTTTTGCTTTGCCGAAAGGAATCAGCTCTCCCATGTCTAACACTCAGAACTCCGTCGTCGGTTCGGATCGCGTCAAGCGCGGAATGGCCGAAATGCTCAAGGGCGGCGTCATCATGGATGTGGTCACTCCCGAGCAGGCCCGCATCGCTGAAGATGCCGGTGCCGTTGCAGTCATGGCTCTGGAGCGTGTTCCTGCCGATATTCGTGCCCAGGGCGGCGTATCGCGCATGAGCGACCCGGACATGATCGATGGCATCATTAACGAGGTCTCCATCCCGGTCATGGCCAAGGCCCGCATCGGCCACTTCGTCGAGGCGCAGATCCTGCAGTCCCTGGGTGTGGACTACATCGACGAGTCCGAGGTGCTCTCCCCAGCTGACTACGAGAACCACATCGACAAGTGGCCATTCACCGTGCCATTCGTCTGCGGTGCCACCAACCTGGGCGAAGCCCTGCGCCGCATCAATGAAGGTGCTGCGATGATCCGCTCCAAGGGCGAAGCGGGCACCGGCGATGTCTCGAACGCCACCGGGCACATGCGCAAGATCCGCGCCGAGATCGCCAAGCTCGCTGCCCTTCCAGAAGACGAGCTGTACGTTGCCGCCAAGGAATTGCAAGCACCATACGAGCTGGTCAAGGAAATCGCGCACACCGGCAAGCTGCCAGTGGTGCTGTTCACCGCGGGCGGCATTGCCACCCCGGCCGACGCTGCGATGATGATGCAGCTGGGCGCAGACGGCGTGTTCGTCGGCTCGGGCATCTTCAAGTCCGGCAACCCGGTGCAGCGCGCCGAAGCCATCGTGAAGGCCACCACCTTCTTCGACAACCCGGACGAACTGGCCAAGATCTCCCGCGGCCTGGGCGAAGCCATGGTCGGCATCAACGTCGCCGACGTGCCAGTGCCTCACCGCCTTTCGGAGCGCGGCTGGTAAACCCTGCACAGCGAAAAGCACGGGTCCGTGCCACCGAATTCCGGTGGGCGGGCCCGTGCTTTTTCAGTCTTGATGCAACTGCCGCGGACTTCAATTCCTGCACATTAGTGGCATCTAGCGCATCGTCCACCCTGTGGCGGGGAAGATGGCGATCTGCTACGAGGTTCTCGCGGTGCAGTCCTCCTCTGGGCTGACCATCACCAGCTATCTGCCAGAGCCGGGCAGTTCTAGTGCCGATGCCCTGGAATTGCTCCGCAGCAGGAACGCCGGCGCCGAGCACGCAGCTGTGGCAGACTCAAGCCCATGAGCGAGATCATTTTCGACGCGGCCGTCACGCTGAACGGCTATCTGGCCGATGAAAACCAGAGCCTGCAGTGGCTTTTCGAAGTTCCCGGAGCGCACGAGCCCGACCCGGATCTGCTGCCCCGCAACGTCGGCGTCCACGTGGAAGGCGCCTCCACCTACTTGTGGCTGCTCGAGCATGAACGGTTCATCGAGAACCCGCACAAGTGGCAGGATTACTACCCGGGGATCACCACCTATGTGTTCACCTCGCGCGAGCTGCCCATCCCCGAAGGTGCCGACGTGCGCCTGGTCAATGGCCCGGTTGCCGGGGTGCTGCCCCAGATCCGCGGCGCGGCAGGAGAGAAGAACATCTGGGTGCTCGGCGGGGGAGAACTGCTCGGCCAATTCCTCGATATCGATGCGATCGATACCCTGGCCCTGACCATCGCGCCCGCGGCCTTGGCCGGCGGGGCACCATTGTTGCCGAGGAACATTGGCAGCGACCGGCTGGAACTGGCCGAGGCGAGGCCAGCGGGTCCTTTTGCGCGTTTGGTCTATCGGGTGCGCCGGGCCTCGTGACCCGGTGTTGAGCGCGGCGTGATTAAAGCAGCGAG
>NZ_JACKQN010000014.1:0-82587 GCF_015524875.1 Glutamicibacter sp. FBE19
GACTTAACTTGAATAATATGTGGTTTGGGCCCTGACACAGTTTGTGTCAGGGCCCAAACCTGTTTAAGCCGTCCGCGCACCATTGGTACTCACGCTCTATTTCATCGGGGAACTGGTTACAGTGTGTAGTAGATAAAACGAGATCTGCTACCGAGGGAGCCCTGCTTTGACTACTGAGACAACGAGCCCGCTGCGCTATCGCGACGATTCGATTCGTCCCCAGGACGATCTCTACCGCCACAGCAACGGCAAGTGGTTCGAAACCGCCACTATCCCCGGAGACCAGGGGATCTACGGTTCCTTCATGGAACTGCGCGACCAGGCAGAAGACGCAGTTCACGCCATTATCAAGGAAGCGGTCCAGGCCTACGAGTCGGGCTCAGCCACCGATGGAGCAACACAACGCATCGCCCACCTGTATGGCTCATTCATGAATGAAGCAGTCATCGAAGAGCGCGGTGCGGGACCGATCGCCGGATACCTGCAGGCCATCTCCGAAATCCAAAGCGTCGAATCCCTGCTTGAACTCTCTGGCTCGTTCTACCGCAAGGGCATCAGCGGATTCCTCGAGATCGGGGCCATGAATGATGCGGGCAATCCGGAGCGCAACCTGCTGACCTTCCTCCAAGGCGGCCTGGGCCTTCCGGACGAGTCCTACTACCACGACGAGCAACTGGCAGAGACCGTCTCCGATTACCGTGAGCACCTGGTGCGCCTGCTCAGCCTTGGCGGCTTTGACGGCGCCGAGGAAGCCGCGGCTCAAGTTGTCGAGCTCGAAACCGCCATCGCCGAATACCACTGGGACAGGGTCAAGGTCCGCGATGCCCAGGCCCGCTACAACCTCTTGAGCGGCGAGCAGCTCTTTGACCTCTTCGCCGGGCTGAAAGAGTGGCTGTCTGGTGCCGGAATCGATGCCAACTACTATGGGGAAGTTGTCGTTTGGCAGCCAAGCTACCTCGAGGGGCTCTCAGGACTAGTCGCCGAGCAGCCGCTGGAAGCATGGAAGAACTGGCTGCGTGTGCAGGTGCTGCGTTCCTTCGCGCCCTACCTCTCCAGCGACTTCGTGAATGAGAACTTCTCCTTCTATTCCGCCAAGCTCGGCGGGGTGGAGCAGATCAAGGACCGCTGGAAGCGTGGTGTCGCCTTCACCGAAGGCGCGGTCGGCGAAGATATCGGCCAGCTTTACGTTGCCGAGAATTTCCCGCCAGAAGCCAAAGCCGCCATGGACCAGCTGGTGCAGCGTCTGATCGAGGCCTACCGGATCTCCATTGGCGAGCTGTCGTGGATGGGTGAGCAGACCATTGAAAAGGCGCTGGACAAGCTCTCGAAGTTCCGCCCGAAGATCGGCTACCCGAACGAGTGGATCGACTACTCGTCCATCACCACCGATGAGCTGGACGTCATCGCCAACCTGGCATCCGCCAACGAATTCGAATTCAAGCGCGAGCTGAAGAAGATCGACGACGGCGTTAATCGCGAGCTGTGGTTCATGTACCCGCAGACGGTGAACGCCTACTACCACCCGCTGCTGAACGAGATCGCCTTCCCCGCAGCCATCCTGCGCTTGCCGTTCTTTGATGTGGACCGGGATATCGCCTCGAACTTCGGCGCCATCGGCGCAGTGATCGGACACGAGATCGGCCACGGCTTTGATGACCAGGGATCGCAGTTTGACGGCAGCGGCCAGCTGACCAATTGGTGGACCGATGATGACCGGGCCGCTTTCGAGAAGCTCACCGGCAAGCTGGTAGAACAGTACAACGCGCTCTCGCCTACCGAAGCGCCGGAGCACAATGTCAATGGCGCCCTGACCTTGGGTGAAAACATTGGCGACTTGGGTGGATTGGGCATCGCCTATAAGGCGTACAAGCTCGAGCTCGCGGCCCGCGGAATCACCGAGGACGAGGTGATCGACGGTGTCACCGGCGACCAGCGCTTCTTCTACTCCTGGGCCGAATGCTGGCGCACCCTCATCCGTCCGGAAACCGCTGTGGTCCGGGTGCGCACCGACCCGCACGCGCCGGGCGAATTCCGCTGCAACCAGGTTCCCAAGAACCTCGAGGCATTCCACGAGGCCTTCGGCACGAAGCCGGGGGATGGCATGTGGCTGGATCCAGCGCAGCGCGTTGAAATCTGGTAATAATCAAAACACTCTGGCAGGGCATCGGAAAGTTCGCTTTTCCGGTGCCCTGCCGTCGTCGCTGGCTGAACTTCGGGGTGTAAGTCTGATCATGATGGGCTTTATCCGTGCACAATGACACGTAGAATGGACTATTGTGACTTCCGAAAATAATCCCGCACAGCCCATTGATCCCAACGACCAGCGACAGGTTCGTGCCGATAAGCGCAACCAGTTCTTGGCCAAGGGTGAGGAAGCCTACCCTGTGGGTGTGGCCCGCACCCACTCCCTGCTGGAAATCCGCGACAAATACGAGCACCTCGAAGCCGGCGAAGAAACCGAAGATGTGGTGGGCGTTGTCGGCCGCATCGTGTTCATGCGCAATACCGGCAAGCTGTGCTTCGCCACCTTGCAGGAGGGCGGCCCCAAGGGCGAAGGCGTGCGCCTGCAGGTCATGCTGTCGCTGGCCAATGTCGGCGAAGAGCGCCTGGCTGCGTGGAAGTCCCTGGTCGACCTGGGTGACCACGTCTTTGTCAGCGGCAAGGTGATTTCCTCCCGCCGCGGCGAGCTGTCGATCATGGCAGATGCATTCGAGATGGCTTCCAAGGCCCTGCGCCCATTGCCGGTGCTGCATGCCGACCTGAACGAGGAAACCCGTGTTCGCCAGCGCTACGCTGATCTGATCGTGCGCAATGAAGCCCGCGAGATGGTCTACAAGCGCGCAGCAATTGTTCGCGCCGTGCGCAACACCCTCGAGAACCACAACTACGTCGAGGTTGAGACCCCGATGCTGCAGCTGGTCCACGGTGGTGCTTCGGCCCGTCCATTCAAGACCCACCTGAACGCTTTTGACCAGGAAATGACCCTGCGCATCGCCACCGAGCTCTACCTCAAGCGCTGCGTTGTCGGCGGCGTGGACCGCGTGTTCGAGGTTGGACGCATCTTCCGCAACGAAGGCGTCGACTCGACCCACTCGCCGGAATTCACCACCCTTGAATCCTACGAAGCCTACGCAGACCAGTACGTCATGGCCGACCGCATCAAGGAGATCATCCTCAATGCAGCCGACGCCATCGGAGCTGGCCGCAGCATCGAGACCCCCAAGGGCACCGCCAACCTGGATGGCGAATGGCGCTGGCTCAGCGTGTACCCGGGCCTGTCCGAGGCCGTGGGCGTCGAGATCACCCCGGACACCGAGGCTTCGGTGCTGCGCGAAATTGCCGAAAAGCACGAAGTCAAGATCGATCCTGCCTGGGGTGCCCAGAAGCTGGTGATTGAGCTGTTCGGCGAGATCGTCGAACCGACCTTGATCGACCCGACCTTCGTCTGCGACTACCCGCCGCTGGCCCAGCCATTGGCTCGTCCGCACCGCTCGAAGCCAGGGGTTATCGAGGCCTGGGACCTGATCATCGGCGGCATGGAACGCGGAACCGCGTTCTCCGAGCTGATCGACCCGGTCATCCAGCGCGAGCGCCTCACCGAGCAGTCCCTGCTGGCAGCCGGCGGCGATCCCGAAGCGATGCAGCTCGATGAAGACTTCCTGCGTGCCTTGGAATATGGTGCCCCACCAATGGGCGGCATCGGTTTGGGCATTGACCGCCTGGTGATGCTCTTTACCAATGTAGGCATCCGCGAAACCATTCTCTTCCCACTGCTCAAGCCGGAGGCATAGAAATGCCATATATCGAGGCAATTGTTCCGACTATCTGCCTGGCGTTGCTTTTTTGGTACGTGATGAAAGTTATTACAAACGCGGACCGAAAAGAGCGCCAAGCCGAAGCGGAAGCCGATGCGCTTATTCAAAATCGTTCGGATTCCAATAATCAGTCTAACGAGAATTAGGGTATTCCTGAAAGAATCTTGTGAATTCTGATCAGAATTAGAATTCCCAGGCGTTATTTGTATAGGCTTGAACATTGAAAAGGACTGGTGGGTTCAAACCAGATAGTCCAGCACATTCAAGCTCGGAGGAATCCTCAGATGGCACGTCAGGTTCAAATTGCCCTGATTGATGATATTGATGGTAGCGAAGCAACCGAATCAATTGCTTTTAGTGTTGCTGGCCAGCACTTCGAAATTGATTTGAACGACGAGCATGCTGCACAATTCCACGCGGCTATTGAACCGTATGTAGAAGCTGCGCGTTCGTCGAAGCAGACTGCAACCAGCGAAGCTCCAGCTATTCGCGCCTGGGCAAAAGAGAATAATATTAAGGTCAATGCCCGCGGGCGCCTTAATGCAGAAGTTGTAGATGCCTACAATGCTGCAATGCGCAAAGGCGGTCGCAACCGCACGAAGTAATTCATTCGGTTGCAGATAGACTTCAAATGAGTCGGCACATTCTATGTGCCGACTCATTTTCTTATAACGGCGACCGTGATATATCCATTTAATTTGGTTGAAGATAATAGTGTTTGTGCAATAACTAAAATGCATTCGCTCCCGTTTCCCGGAGCCGGTAATCAGGGCTGACGCAACTGATCGGGTTATCCCCGTGGCGAACAAGGGCGAATTGAAGGCGCTAGATGCGTAGCATCGAATTATTGGTAAGCAAGGAGTGTGCCGAAGATGTTTGAGAGATTTACCGACCGTGCCCGTCGAGTTGTCGTGCTCGCCCAAGAAGAGGCGCGCATGCTCAACCACAATTACATCGGCACCGAGCACCTGCTGCTCGGCCTAATCCACGAAGGTGACGGTGTAGCCGCAAAAGCGCTCGAGTCGCTGAATATTTCGCTGGGTGCCGTACGTGAGCAGGTTCAGGAGATTATCGGCAAGGGCCAGCAGGCGCCTTCCGGTCACATCCCGTTCACTCCTCGCGCCAAGAAGGTCTTGGAATTGTCGCTGCGCGAAGCATTGCAGCTGGGACATAACTACATTGGGACCGAGCACATCCTGCTCGGCCTGATCCGCGAAGGCGAGGGCGTAGCCGCCCAGGTGCTGGTGAAGCTGGGTGCTGACCTCGGCCGCGTGCGCCAGCAGGTCATTCAGCTGCTCTCGGGCTACCAGGGCGGCAAGGAAACTGCCTCCGCTGGTGTCAGCTCGGGCGGGCAGCAGGAAGGCACCCCGGCTGGTTCAGCAGTACTGGACCAGTTCGGCCGCAACCTCACCGCCGCAGCCCGCGAAGGCAAGCTCGATCCGGTGATTGGCCGCGAGCACGAGATGGAACGCGTCATGCAGGTCCTCTCACGCCGCACCAAGAACAACCCGGTGCTGATCGGCGAGCCTGGTGTTGGCAAGACCGCTGTCGTCGAGGGCCTGGCCCAGTCGATCGTCCGCGGCGACGTGCCAGAAACCATCAAGGACAAGCAGCTGTACACCTTGGACCTCGGT
This sequence comes from Glutamicibacter sp. FBE19, assembly GCF_015524875.1. Taxonomy (NCBI): domain Bacteria; kingdom Bacillati; phylum Actinomycetota; class Actinomycetes; order Micrococcales; family Micrococcaceae; genus Glutamicibacter; species Glutamicibacter sp. FBE19. Next base: position 5,450 of record NZ_JACKQN010000014.1, read on the forward strand.
TCCCTGGTGGCCGGCTCGCGCTACCGCGGTGACTTCGAAGAGCGCCTGAAGAAGGTTCTCAAGGAGATCCGCACCCGTGGCGACATCATCTTGTTCATCGACGAGATCCACACCCTCGTGGGTGCCGGTGCCGCCGAAGGCGCTATTGACGCTGCCTCGATCCTCAAGCCCATGCTGGCTCGTGGAGAGCTGCAGACCATTGGCGCCACCACCCTTGACGAGTACCGCAAGAACATCGAGAAGGATGCCGCGCTCGAGCGCCGCTTCCAGCCGATCCAGGTCAAGGAGCCTTCGGTTGAGCTGACCACGCAGATCCTGCGCGGCCTGCGCGATCGCTACGAGGCACACCACCGCGTGACCATCACCGATGGCGCGCTGCAGGCTGCCGCAACGCTGGCCCACCGCTACATCTCGGACCGCTTCCTGCCAGACAAGGCAGTGGACCTGATCGATGAAGCCGGTGCCCGCCTGCGCATCCAGCGCATGACCGCCCCTCCTGCCCTGAAGGAAATGGACGAGGAGATCGCGACCGTACGCCTGGAGAAAGAAGCGGCGATCGACGCTCAGGACTTCGAAGGCGCCGCTTCGCTGCGCGACAAGGAGTCCAAGCTCATCGAGGCGCGCAACGAAAAGGAAAAGTCGTGGCGCAACGGTGACATGGATGAAGTATCCGAGGTCACCGAAGAGCTGATTGCCGAAGTTCTGGCAAACTCCACCGGCATCCCGGTAGTGAAGCTGACCGAGGAAGAGTCCTCGCGCCTGCTGAACATGGAAGACGAACTGCACAAGCGCGTGATCGGCCAGGATTCGGCGATCAAGGCCATCTCCCAGGCGATCCGCCGCACCCGTGCAGGCCTGAAGGATCCAAACCGCCCAGGCGGCTCGTTCATCTTCGCCGGCCCAACCGGTGTCGGCAAGACCGAGCTGGCCAAGGCGCTGGCAGAGTTCCTCTTCGGCGAGGAAGACGCGCTGATCACCCTGGACATGTCCGAATACTCGGAGAAGCACACCGTTTCCCGCCTGTTCGGTGCCCCTCCAGGCTACGTCGGCTACGAAGAAGGCGGACAGCTGACCGAGAAGGTCCGCCGCCGTCCGTTCTCCGTGGTGCTCTTCGACGAGGTGGAGAAGGCCCACGCCGACCTGTTCAACTCGCTGCTGCAGATTCTGGAAGACGGCCGCTTGACCGACTCCCAGGGTCGCGTGGTGGACTTCAAGAACACCATCATCATCATGACTACCAACCTCGGTACCCGCGACATCTCCAAGGGTGTGATGACCGGCTTCCAGTCGGCCGCGGATACCAAGACCGGTTATGAGCGGATGCAGGCCAAGGTCCAGGAAGAGCTGCGCCAGCACTTCCGCCCTGAATTCCTGAACCGTGTTGATGACACCGTGGTCTTCCCGCAGCTGAACCAGGACGAGATCGAAGAGATCGTCGACCTGTTTGTTGGCCGCTTGGCCAAGCGCTTGAAGGAACGCGACATGACGATCGAGCTGACCCAGGCTGCCCGCAGCCTGCTGGCACAGCGCGGCTACGACCCAGCCATGGGTGCCCGTCCGTTGCGCCGCACCATCCAGCGCGATATCGAAGACCAGCTCTCCGAGCGGATCCTCTTCGGCCAGATCCTTGCCGGACAGAAGGTCACGGTGGACGTCGAAGGCGAGGGAGCGGAGCAGAAGTTCGTCTTCCACGCCGAGGGCGGCACCGGCCAGCTGGAAGGCGAGCCGGCACCGGCTGCGCTGGAAAGCTAAGCGCAGCACCTGACTAGCCACGAGCCGCGGAACCAGATGAAACTGGTTCCGCGGCTCGTTGACTTTAATTCCATTTATCGTAGGCTGACTCCATGAAGCGAAGCGGAATCGGCCGATTAATTGTCATTTCGGGCCTGGCAATCGTGGCCTATGCCGTGCTTTATGCAGTGCTGCGACCGCTATTGCCCGGCCAGCTGGCTCGGCATGCGGGCCCCGACGGCGCCGGATATGGCCCGCTGTGGCCTGCAGCCCTGGTCATTGGCTCAGTCGCACCCATCAGCTTGCTGATCGGCATTTTGGCCTATCGGGACTTCTATTCCCTGGGGCATTGGTATCCAGGTCCCAAGGCCATCGTCGTGTGCTTCCTCGCGGCAGGGTTCGGCATTCTTTCACTGGGCGCATCCATGCTCGTAACCGTGATGGGGCGACAAGCGCAGGAAGCTGGTTCCCTGCCCGTGGGCATGGGGCTGCTTGGGCTAGTCGTCGCATTTGGGCTCTCGGCTCCGGTCCTGGCGTGGTCGTTGCCACGCGCAAAGCAGGAAACACTCGGGGCGTAGAATCTCCTGCTCGGATAACTAAGTGTCTGCTGTTTCTTAGGGCAGGGAGCAGATCGTGGTCACGCCGCCATAGGGCATGGTACTGTCTAGCAGGCATTGCCGGCCAAGCTAGCCAGATGCGAATGGGAAATCATGTCCGCAAGGTTTGAATCTGATACAGGTCTCGTTTGGAACGTTCAACGGGAAAGAATCCGGCTTGGGAGCGATCGGGCCGAGAAGCTAACGTGTGTACGTATTCGCAAGCTGCCCGAAGACGGCCGCTTTTCTGATGAGATGAAAGCGGTTCACCCTGACGTTGGGGTCATCAACTTCATACTCGATGAGCCAGACGACTCAGAACCGTTCGTTGACCTCACCGGGATAAGCCAACTCCGCGACTTGAAAGTAATTAGCATCTACGCGAAGAATCAGGCGCTTCTCGACGTCGAGGGAAATGTATCCAAGCTTCCATTGGTACGAGTCATTGCCACGTATGTTAAGGGTGTGAGCGAGGCCCTGATCCAAAGTCCTGATTTGCAATTTTTGGAACTTGAAGGCGCTCCAATGGACATTCTTGGATTGGCCCCCAGTGCGCTGAATACGGTGACATTGCGTAAATTGACGCAGTCCAAAACTCGATCTGCTTGGGAAAAGCTATCAGCCTTGAAAGAACTTAACGTTGAGAACTCGGGTACAGTTCACGTTTCCCCTCCGTCAAATCAATGGCCTGAGATAGTCAGCTTCATCTCAGTAGCATCACTCAAGGACATTGTGAAGGCTTCACAATGTCTGCCCTTTAAGTTCCTGTACTTGGAGGGTATCCGCATATTTGATCCCGGAGCTTCTTTCTGGGATCTGAAGGCCAAGCGAGTCACAGTTGGTTATGAGACGAAACCACCTAAATGGCTTGTGGATGCTTGGCCTATGCGCCCGGCTGCCTGGGCCAATTGGCTAGTAGTTCCCTATCATCCGAGCCTGCCTGGCTCGGAAGATGCGTTTCATGAGGAATACGATGTTACGGATGAATCAAGCTAGAAATCCATAGTCTGAAGAACTTGAAGAAGTCGTTTTACTGCGTGCTAAGCATACTTGGCGTATTGACCACTAAAGCCAGTGATTATGGATCATTGAGTGCTCCGACGAGTGATGGCTTCCCATTTCCAAGGGAGCCATCACACATGAGAGCACATTCACTTTATGACGCGTTCAGGGGATACGTGGTATGCCGAAGCCGGTGTGACCTTAGTGGCGCGCAGCTAGCGTCCCACGGACTTGCTGACCAGCCGCGCAATCATCTGCTCCTGCTGCCCATCCAATGAGGTGATGGCGAAGGATGTGGCCCACATGGTCCCGTCATCCAGCTTCGCCGCATCGTTGAAGCCCAGGGTCAGGTAGCGGGCACCGAACTTGGCCGCATCCTGGATGAAGCACAGGATGTTGCCGTCCAGGGCGTAGGCCGGCATCCCGTACCAGGTTCTGGGTTCCAGCTCGGGCGCCGTTGAGGTGATGATCCGATGCAGCGCTTGGGCCAGCACCTTGTCGGTGCCCTCATAGGAGGCGATCTTTTCTTCCACCGCGGCCAGGGCCGCGGCGGCCTTCTCCGCCTTGGTCATGCGCTTCTTCGTCGCCTTGACCTCTGCTGCGCGATCCTTCATCGCGGCTTTCTCGGCGTCGCTGAAGCCGGTCTTTTCTTCGTTTGCCATCTTGTGCTCCTATGCTGCCTGGTTGATGCGGATCATGTTGCCCGAGGGGTCGCGGAATGCGCAGTCGCGCGGGCCCCACGGCTGGAGAGCCGGCTCCTGCAGCACCTCGGCGCCACTGGCCGACAGCGACTCGAAGAGCGAATCAAGGTCAGCCACGGAAAAGACCAATGGCCCGAAGGCGCCCTTGGCCACCTGCTCCGCAATGACCTGTGCATCCGCGTCCGAGCGGCCGGCGCCCGGAGCGGAGAGCACGATATTCAAGCCGGGCTGCCCTGGAACGCCAAGCGAGACCCAGCGGAAGTCGCCGTTGGCGACATCTGAAACGACCTCGAGGCCCAAGCCGTCGCGGTAGAAAGCCAGGGCTTCATCCACGTCGAGAACGATGAGCGGGAAATGCTGAACTGAAATATTTGCCATGGATTCAGCTTAGAAGCTGGACACTGTCCACGGCTTCTTCAAAACTGCTCAGAATCTCGAAGGCCGCAACAGGATCTTGGCAATGCACGCCGGAATATGTTCCGAATCCTCGTGATCGCGTTCCCGGTAGGCGGTGGGCGTCTCGCCGACAACCTCGGTGAAGCGCGTGCTGAAAGAACCCAGGGAGCTCCAGCCAACCTGCATGCAGGCATCGGTGACCGAGGCCCCGGAGCGCAGCAGGTGCATGGCCCGTTCAATGCGCCGGGTCAGCAGGTAGGAATAGGGTGTCTCGCCGTAGGCCCGCTTGAACTCGCGCGAAAAGTGCGCGGGGGACATCACTGCCTTGCTGGCCATCGCCGGGACATCCAGCGGCTGATCGTAGTGCCGGTCCATCAGGTCCTTGGCCCGGCGAAGATGAGCCAGAACCTTCAGTGCCTGGTTATCCATGGGCTATCGCCTCCGCGCCGAACGCAGGACCAGGAAGGCGCCCAGCAGCGTGCAGCACAGGTACACCCCGATAACGCAGATCCAGCCTGCGGTGAAACCGCCAGGAGAAGCAACCAGAAGCCCCATGGCCAAGGGCCCGACGGTGAAGCCGCCGAATTGCCCTGCTGAGACCAGGCCGCTGGAGCTGCCCAAGCGGCTGGCCGGAACCACGCGGAGCAGCGCCGCCATCAGCACCACGGAGACCCCGAGTGCCGAGGCACCGTGCAGTGCCACCGCAACCCAGAGCAGAATCGGCGAATGCAGCTGCTGGGCCAGCAGGAAACTCGTGCCGCCACAGGTGGCCAGCAGCGCCAATAGAAGCAGCAGCTTGGGCGCGGCCACTCCGCGGGACATCATCTGCCCCCAGCCAACCCGTGCGCTGACCCCCACGATCCCGGCCACGGCAGCGGTCAGCCCGCCGGCCACCAGCGAGAAGTCCAATTCGCGCACCGCAAACAGCGCCAAATAGACGTTGGTGGCCTGCACGCCCACACCGTTGATGAACCCGAAAAGGCTCAAAGCGTAGATGATGAACCGGGTGGAGGCTGCCGCGCCGGCTGCCGGCTCGCTGTTCTCCGTGCCGCTCCGGCTGCTCTTGCCGGGCGCCGGGGCCGCGAGCAACGGGGCGGACTTGAGAACGCGCAGTGCCAGCAGCGCCAGGCCAGCGGCCACCACCGCCCCGGCCAAGGAGGCGCCCTGCCAGCCGATGAACGCGGCCAATACGGGGAAGGCGAGGCTGCCCACCAGCTGGGAGACCTGCACGCCGGACTGCTTGATTCCGGTCCAGCCAATGCGCCAGGCGCTGGGCACGCGCTGGGCCAGGATCCGGTTGGTCACCCCATTGGGAAAAGATTGCGCGAAGCCAGCGATCCCCGACGCCGCGAACAGCAGCGCATACCCGGCATCCACCGCAGCCAAGCCCATGGCCAGGGCCGCGGTGCCAAAGATGATCAGCATCAACCGGGCATCGGGCTGTGCATCGGAGAATTTCCCGAACGCCAGATTGCCAATGGCAGCGCAGCCAAAGCAGACCGTAGCCAAGAGCCCGAACTGGGATTCGCTGATGCCCAGGTCGCGGATCACCAGGTCGCTGGTGGCGTTCAGCCCATAGCTCAGCAGCGGAGCAATGCCGACGGCTGCCAGGAGGATGGCCAGCAGCCCGAATCCGGGGCGTGCTTCTCTGGCTGTCATCCTCATCCTTTGCTAGGCGCTACCGCGATTCTAGCCAAGTTCTTGCACCGGCGAGCCTGCTTCCCGGGCACTATGACATATCCGGCACCGGCTTCGGATCTGCCGGCCATCGGGCATAGGATTTGAAAGGTGAATACTTTTACCGTCCGCTCCGCCAAAACCAGTGATGTCCCGGCCATTCGCGACCTTGTCCGGCCGCTGGCCGAAGAGCGCATCTTGCTGGATAAGGAAGCGGTCACCTATTACGAGTCCATCCAGGAATTCGTCATAGCCCAAGACGCGGACGGAAATGTTGTTGGTTGCGGCGGCCTGCACGTGATCTGGGAAGATATTGCCGAGATCCGCACCCTGGCCACCTCCGATCAGGTGCGCGGCATGGGCGTGGGCCATGTGCTGCTGCAGGAACTGCTGCGCCGGGCCAAGGCGGTAGGAGTGGCCCGCGTCTTCTGCCTGACCTTCGAAGTGTCCTTCTTCGAGCGCCAAGGCTTTTCCGTGATGGCCGATCAAAGCGCCGTGGACCCCTCGGTGTACCAGGAAATCCTGCTCTCACGCGATGAGGGCGTCGCCGAATTCCTGGACCTGGCCCGGGTCAAGCCCAACACCCTGGGCAATACCCGCATGATCATCACCCTGGACTAGCCCCGGCTAGTCCATCCGGTCATAGCGGGCCCGCAATATCAGGTACAAGGCATAGCTGATCAGCCCAGCGGCGATGGCGCCCAAGGCCACCGAACCATGATCCTGGTCGCGGATCGCCTTGAGCGCGCCATCGATGCCGCCAGCTTCTTCGGGATCGCCCTGGACGGTGGCCACAATGAACAGCAATCCCAGGGCGCCAAGAACCAGCCCCTTGGCCGGGTAGCCGATCATCCCGGAATACCTGACCGCCCAAGAGATTTCGCGCCGGCTGGAGCGGTGCAAGTCATCAAGGAACTTTCTGCTGGCGCCCTTGTAGATGTAGTAGCCGGCCATCACCAGCAGCACCGCACCGAGAGCCACCAGTGCCGCCCTGCCGGCCAAGGACTTCATCAGCTCGCCGCTGAGACTGGTGGCGGTGTGCTCCGAGTCGCTGGGATTGCCCATGCCAAAACGGCCAAAGGTGAACCCTGCGGCCAAAAAGACCAGCCCGGTGCCCGCAAGCTTGAGCCGTTCCCGCGTTTTCTTCCCGGGCAGCAGCAGCTGCGCCAGCGACCACAGCCCCAATAAGAGGGCTCCGATGGCACAGATCCACAGCAGCGCAACACCAAAGGGCTGGGCCGATAGCGCCCGCATGGCACCGCTTTGATCGGCCTGGGCCTTGCCGCCGGTGGCCACCACGGAAGCGAGCACCCCCAAGGTGGCGTGCAAAATGCCGTTGGCGACGTAGCCCAGCCGGGCCAAGCGCTCAAAGAGCGGGTGCCGTGCCGCCTGCTGTGCGGCAGCGGCCGGGTCAACCGAATCGTTCATGCGCCAAGCATAGCTAGGATGGCAGGCGCACGCCGCCATCCTCGAGCACTGCCAGCCCGTCCTTGAGCAATCCGGCTAGTGCCCGCTCGCGCTGCTGGGATTCGGCCTGCAATTTTTCCAGCGCCACATAGGCGGGATGCTCCTGCCCGCCAAGGTCCGCCAGGAAGGAAGCCTGCGGCACCGGATGCTCATGCTCGCGCAGGACCGCCATGATCGCTCCGCGCACCTGGCGGTCGGTGCCCTTCCAGGCCTGGCCCTTGGGAGTGTAGTGCGGGGCCGGCTGCCCGGCCGCAATCCATGCGCAGTGCTCGAAGACCGGGCAGGAATCGCATTTGGGGCTGCGCGCGGTACACACCAGCGCACCGAGCTCCATCACCGAGATGTTCCACGCATTGGCCTGCTCGGCATCCTCGGGCTGCACCTGCCGGGCGCGGGCAAATTCGCTGGCGCGCGGGCTGGGCTCGGGCAGGGCCATGCCGCCAAAGAGCCTGGCGTGAACCCGGCGGATATTGGTATCAACCACCACGGTTGGCTCGCCAAAGGCAAAACAGGCGATAGCCGCAGCCGTATAGTCCCCGACGCCCGGCAAGGCCCGCAACGCGTCTTCGGTGCGCGGCACCTGGCCGTTGTACTCGGTGGTGATTTCCACGGCGGCGGCATGCAAGCGCTGGGCCCGGCGTGGATATCCCAGCCGGCCCCAGGCCTTGAGCGCTTCGGACAGCGGTTCGCCAGCCAGGTCTTGCGGCCGCGGCCAGCGGCGCATCCATTCCTCCCAGACCGGCAAAACACGCACCACGGGGGTCTGCTGCAGCATGAATTCGCTGACCATCACCTCCCAGCCGCTCACGCCTTCTTTGCGCCACGGCAGGTCCCGGGAGTTCTTCTGGTACCACTGATTGATTTGGCGATGGATTTGTTGCACCACACCACTGTAGCCAACGACGCTTCATTGCCTCGATTCCCCTGCCATTACCGGGTTCCCGGACGCCAATGAACTAGCCTTAAGCCATGAGCAATGCATCAGGGGGAAAGCTTCCAGCCAGCGTCTATCGGCGCCGGCGCATCACCTTCGCGGTGATCGCCTTGGTACTGGTGGGCTTGATTATCTGGGGCATTGCCGCCATTGCCGGCTTGCTGTCACCGGATCCAGAAGATCCTGCAGCGACTGCCCCCACGGCGCAGTCCAGCGCGCCTGCCCAAAGCCCGGACTCCGATCAGGATGCGGGCAAGAAGTGCAAGGCGGGCGAAGTCAAGGTCACCGCCTCCACGGACGCGAAGAGCTATGCCGCGGGCAAAAAGCCGGTACTGATCCTGGGCGTCGAAAATACCTCCAAGCGCGAGTGCGAACTGAACGTGGGCACCAGCATGCAGGAATTCCTGATCTCCAGCGGCGCCGACAGGGTCTTCTCCACCGTGGACTGCCTGCAAAACGGCGAGGACGTCCAGCTGGTCTTCGCCCCCGGGCAGAAGGAGAATGCCCGCTTCACCTGGAATCGCGATCGCTCGGCCCCGGGCTGCAAAGCCGTGAGCGTGCAGCCGCGCCCGGGCACCTACAAGTTCACCGCGGCCATCGGGGAAATCGAATCCGAACCGGTGAGCTTCACCCTGGAGTAGCCCCCTAGATGTAGCGGTCCAGCAGCGAGGACTCGGCCATGCGGGCCAGTCCTTCGCGGATGGAACGGGCACGCTGTTCGCCGACGCCCTCGATTTCCATCAGCGCGGTGGTCGACGCCGCCATCAGCAGCTGCAAATTATCGAAGGACGCCACCAGCCGGTCGCCAATGGCCTTGGGCACCGTTCGAATCTGCGAAAGCAGCCGGTAGCCCTTGGGCGTGAGCTGGTCGTCCTGTCCGATGGTGCCCTGCGGGAACAGGATCTTGGCCAGGGGCTCAAGGTCGATCAGCTGCGCGTCGGAGACCTCGTGCAGGCGCTCGAGGGCGACGTCGATATCCAGTTCCTGGCCTTCGGCCTGCGCATAGTCGTGCATCAGCAGCTGGTTGTCGATCTGGATGCCGGAGAGCAATTCCGCGTGCTGGGCGGCCAGCAGGCGCCCGTCGATGCCCAGCTCCAGGACGTTGCGGGAGATTTCCTCGCTGGTGCGCCGCAGCATTTCGGTGCGCTGCAACACCGCCAATACTTCGCGGGCGGTGGCCACATCCTCGATTTCCGCAGCCGACAGGGCGCTGGTGACCTGGTCCAGCCGGTGCCGGTAGCGCTCCAGGGTGGCGATGGCCTGGTTGCCTCGCGCCAGCAGCCGCTCGGCAGGTTCCAGCACGTGGCGCTCGCCGGCGGCATAGAGCGTGATGGTCTGCATGGACTGGGACACCGAGATGGTCGGGAACCCGGTCTGCGCCGCCACGCGTTCTGCGGTCCGGTGGCGCGTGCCTGATTCCTGGGTGTCGATCCGCGCGTCGGGCATCAGCTGCACCCCGGCCTGCAGGATCTGGCGGGCGGTGCCATCAAGGATGATCGCCCCGTCCATTTTGGCCAGTTCGCGAAGGCGGGTGGGGGTGTATTCGGTGTTGATCCTGAACCCGCCGGAGCTGACGGATTCAACCACCTTGTCATGTCCCAGCACGATCAGGGCGCCGGTGCGGCCGCGCTGGATGCGCTCGAGCCCCTGGGCAAGTTCGGTGCCCGGGGCGATCTGGGCCAGAATGGCAAGAAAACCGGGGGATGAGTTCGCTTTCAACGTGCGTCCTTTCGGCGGGCGGCAACACTCTAGTTTATCGTGCTGGCTTCTGCCGCTGGGCGAAGGCGATATCCAGGGCCTGGGCAATGTTCTCCACCTGGAAAACACGGATCCCGTCGGGGATGTTCTTCAGCGGTTCGGGGGTGGCCGGGGCCATCGCAAAGGAGAAGCCCAGGCGCTGCGCCTCGGTGATGCGGCGGGAGATCTCGGGCACCTGGCGCACCTCGCCGGCCAGCCCCACCTCGCCGAAGGCCACAAAATCCTGCGGCAGCGGGAACTCGTTCATCGAGGAGGCCAGGGCCAGAGCGCAGGCCAAATCCGAGGCAGGCTCGGCGATTTTCACTCCGCCGACCGTGGCGATGTAGGAGTCCATGGCGGATAAATCCATATGCGCCCGCGCCTGCAATACCGCGACCACCATTTGCGCTCGAGCCGCGTCCAGTCCACTGGTGGCACGGCGGGCAGCCGGGGCGTTGCTGCGCGAGAGCAAGGTCTGCACTTCCGCCACCAGGGGGCGGCGGCCCTCCAGGGTCACCGTGATGCAGGTGCCGGGAACCGGAGTGCGGGTGCGGGTGACAAAGAGCTTTGACGGGTCGGTCAGGGACTCGATGCCGTCTTCGTTCAAGTCGAAGCAGCCCACCTCGTCGGTGGCGCCGTAGCGGTTCTTCAGCGCGCGCAGGATGCGCAGGCGCGAATGCTTCTCGCCGTCGAATTGGCAGACCACATCCACCAGGTGCTCGAGCAAGCGGGGTCCGGCAACCGAGCCTTCCTTGGTCACATGCCCCACCATGATGGTGGACATGGCGCGGGTCTTGGCGGCGTTGATGATCGAGGCGGCCACCTCGCGCACCTGGGAGACACCGCCGGCCGCCCCGTCGATTTCTGCGGAGGAGAAGGTCTGCACCGAGTCGAGGATCAGCAGCTGCGGATCGATTTCCTGGATCTGCCCCAGGGCCAATGCGAGGTCTGTTTCGGCGGCCAGGTACAGGGTGTCGGCAATGGCATTGATGCGCTCGGCACGGGATTTGACCTGGGCGGCTGATTCCTCGCCGGTCAGGTAGAGCACCCGAAGCCCGGTTTGCGCGGCCTTGGCCGCCACATCCAGCAGCAGCGTGGACTTGCCGACACCCGGCTCGCCGGCCAGCAGGATGGCGGCGGCCGGGACCAGCCCGCCACCCAGCACGCGGTCCAGCTCGGAGACGCCGCTGGGGCGGAAGGCCGCTTCGGAACCGTCGATCTGGGCGATGGGCTTGGCCGGATGCGCCACCTTGGCCGCGGCCACGGTGCGCGCCGAAACGACGCCTACTTCTTCAACGGTGCCCCACGCCTGGCATTCGCCGCAGCGTCCCACCCATTTGATGGTGGTCCAGCCGCATTCAGAGCATTTGAATGTGGGCGAGGACTTGCTGCGCGTGGAGGTTTTGGCCATAGGCCCATGCTATCGAGCCGGGAGGACAAAATTGCTCAAGACAGCTTGGGCAGGGCTTCGATGGCCTCATCATGGTTGCGCCCGGCCGCTTCCAGGAGATCCACGATCATCGGGCGCAGCAGCAGCACCAGCCCTTCACCCTGCAAGCCTTCAACTCCCAAGGCTTGCGGATCAAGCTGCGCCGCGGCATTTTCAAGCTGCAGCACGGCGGCCTTTTCATATTTCCGCTGCCCGGCAACGGTTTGCTCGCGCACCGAGTGGGACAACGAGTTCGCCGCCTCCGAGACTTCGCGCAGCAGCGGTGCCAGGGCTTGGGCGCCCTGCGGGGTCAAGGCCCCGTTGCTGAGCACCGAAGCCAGCCGGCGGGCAAAAACGCGCAAGTTGCGGGCGGTCCAGTCGTAATGGTTGAAGCGTTCGGAGAGCCGGTTCAGTTCGTGGCGGTGCCGGCGGCCGGCGGGGGAAATGGTCGCGATCTCCTTGGACACGCTGAAGGCGCCGGGCAGCTGATCGAGATGCTTCTGGGTTCCCCGGGCCTTGATCAGCGCATGGAACGCCGAACGGCGGTCATCGTCGCGGATCGCCCACGAGCATTCGAGGATCGCTTCGGAGAGTTCCTTGAACAGCTCGCTGAGCGCCGCGACCGGGGTGCGGCGCGGGTCGGTGGGCCAGAAGACGATGACCAGCAGGGCCAGCAGGGACCCGGTCAGTGCGTCGATGGATCTGGCAAAAGGGCCGTCGACGCTGATCGGCAGCAGCACCACCAGTGCCGATTGCATGCCCAGCTGGGTGGAGAAGATGGTGCCCGAATCCAGGTAGCGGGCGACAACCAGGCTCAGCGACATCACCAGGGCTGCCTGCCAGATTCCCTGGCCGAACCAGTGCATCAAGGTATCGCCCAGGGCCACGCCGAGGGTGCACCCAAGGGCTACTTCGGCGGTTTTGCGCACCGTGGTGGAGGCGCCGAAGCCCAGGGAGATCAAGGCGCTGGTGGCGGCAAAAATGGGCTGCGTGTGTCCCCAGATGCTCTCTGCAATCCAGAAAGCGCCAATGGCGCCCAGGGTCATGCGCAGGATTCTCGGCAGCGAATTGCGCGCGCGCAGCAGCCCCGAGCGGTTTCGCGCGGCGAGGAAGCCGGTAACCTTTGCCGGCATCCGCTTCGGCGTGCTCCCAATAGCCATAGGCACAGTCTCCCACGGACCAGCCGCGAAGCCGATGAACATGCGCCCATATTGCTTCCGTGAGCAGGATCACCAGCCGGCGTAGAAGCTGTTAACCTCTTGTTCACCTTCGCCGGGGGAGCTGGTTACCTTGGCTCTTTACCGTCATAGATGAAGCGGGGCAGAATCCGCTGAAAAGTTTCTTACATTTAGTATTCAACATGGGGAGTACAACTCGTGAAGCTCAATCGCCTTGGCAGTGCAGCTGCCGTCCTTTCTGTCGCGGCAATCGCACTGACCGCTTGCGGTTCAGACAATCCAACCGCTGCCAGCTCTGAGAGCGCAGCCGGCTCGTCCGCAGCTGGCGTCACTGGCACCTTGACCGGTATCGGTGCTTCCAGCCAGAACTCGGCCATGGAAGCATGGAGCACCGGCTTCAAGGCAGCCAACTCGGGCGCCACCGTGCAGTACTCGCCAGACGGCTCGGGTGCAGGCCGCGAAGCCTTCTTGGCTGGTGGAGCACAGTTCGCAGGCTCGGACGCCTACCTGAAGGAGGACGAAGCGCAGAAGGCCAAGGAAGTTTGCGGCCCGGATGGCGCCTTCAACATTCCGGCCTACGTTTCCCCGATCGCGATCGCCTTCAACCTTGAAGGCGTCGATGAGATCAACATGGATGCCGACACCATCGCCAAGGTGTTCAAGAAGGAAATCACCAAGTGGAACGATGAGGCCATCGCCAAGCAGAACCCGGATGTGGACCTGCCTGACACCGCCATCACCGTGGTCCACCGCAATGACGAGTCCGGCACCACCGAGAACTTCGTCGAGTACTTGAAGGCTGCCGCAGGCGATGTCTGGACCTACGACGTGTCCGGCGACTGGCCAAGCGACATCCAGTCGGAGAACGCCAAGGGCACCTCCGGCGTGGTTTCGACCACCACCTCCACCAACGGCGCCATCACCTACGCTGACCACTCTGCAGTGGGCAAGCTGTCCACCGTGAACGTCAAGGTGGGCGACGAGTACACCAAGATCTCTGCCGAGGCTGCTGCCAAGGCGCTGGATGCCGCAACCCCGGTTGAAGGTGCTTCCGAGAACGACCTCGCGCTGGATCTGAAGCGCGACACCACCGAAGCCGGAACCTACCCCATCGTGCTGGTTTCCTACCACATCTTCTGCAGCAGCTACAAGGACCAGGCCACTGTGGACTTGGTCAAGGCCTTCGGCAACTATGTAGTTTCCGATGAGGGCCAGAAGGCCGCACAGGACTCGGCCGGCAACGCCCCAATCTCGGCGGCCATCGCTGAGAAGGCTGCCAAGGCGATCGACTCGATCACCGTAGCCAAGTAGAACTCCAACCGGGCAACCGGTATTTGGTGCGGGTGGTGAACTCGACCACCCGCACCAGCAACACCCCTCCACCCCCCAGCAGGTAAAACTGCTTCACCCCCGTTTCGTAAAGGCTTTAGCCATGACTACCAATGCTTTGACAAGCAAGTCATCGACTTCAGGCCGCGCAGGTGACAAGATCTTCTCCGGTGCCGCGCTGGCTGCCGGTGTACTGATCCTGATCACGCTCTTCGCGGTTGCGGTCTTCTTGCTGATCCAGGCCCTGCCGACGTTCTTTGCTGATCCAGCAGAGATTTCCGGCGGCCAAGGATTCTTTGCCTACATCTGGCCGATTGTTATCGGCACCGTTATTGCAGCAGCCATTGCGCTGGCTGTAGCTACCCCGATCGGCCTCGGCGTGGCGCTGTTCATCTCGCACTTCGCTCCACGCAAGGTGGCTGGCCCGCTGGGCTACCTGATCGACCTGCTGGCCGCGATCCCATCGGTGATCTACGGTGCCTGGGGCTACATGGTCCTGGCACCGGCCCTGGTCCCGGGCTTTGAATGGCTCTCCAAGAACCTGGGTTTCATCCCGCTCTTTGAAGGTCCTGCCAGCCAGACCGGAAAGACCATGCTCACCGCCGGCATAGTGCTGGCCGTGATGGTGCTGCCGATCATCACCTCGCTGAGCCGCGAAATCTTCCTGCAGACTCCAAAGCTGCATGAGGAAGCGGCCCTGGCCCTGGGTGCCACCCGCTGGGAAATGATCACCACCGCGGTGATCCCCTTCGCCCGACCGGGCATCATCTCCGCCGTCATGCTGGGCCTGGGCCGCGCCCTGGGCGAGACCATGGCCGTGGCCCTGGTGCTCTCCACCGGCAACCTGATCCCGTCGCTGATCAAAACCGGCAACCAGACGATTGCCGCGGAAATCGCGTTGAACTTCCCCGAAGCCTTCGGGCTGCGTCTTTCGGAGCTGATTGCCGCTGGTCTGGTCTTGTTCCTGATCACCCTGATCGTGAACATGATCGCCCGCGGAATCATCGCCCGCCACAAGGAATTCTCGGGAGCTAACTGATGAGTGCCACCACAACCAGACTCAGCAACCAGGCCAGCGGCAATTCCACCCCGCCGGTGCGCAAGCGCAACTCCCTGGCCAAGGGCAAGCTGCCGAAATGGGCCATCTGGGCCATCGCCGCAGGATCGATCATCATCGGCGCCGCGATCTCCACCCTGACCGGCTTCAGCGTTGCCGCCTTCGCGATCTACTCGGCGATCATCTTCCTGATTGCGGCCTCAGTGATCACCACCGTGGTGGAGGGCAAGCGCCGCGGCAAGAATGCCATGTGGACCTACCTGATCTACGCCGCCTTCATCGTGGCACTGATCCCGCTGGCCTCGGTGCTCTACACCGTGCTGCAAAAGGGCCTGCCCGGCATCAACAGCCACTTCCTGTTCTCTTCCATGAACGGGGTCACCGGCGCCATCGACAACCAGACCGTGGCCAACGGCGAGCCAGTGATCGGCGGCGCCTACCACGCAGTGATCGGCACCTTGCTGATCACCCTCTGGGCCACCTTGATCTCGGTTCCGGTGGGCATGCTCACCGCCGTGTACCTGGTCGAATACGGGCAGGGAAAGGCCTTGTCCAAGGCAATCACCTTCTTCGTTGACGTGATGACCGGCATCCCCTCGATCGTGGCCGGCCTGTTCGCTGCCGCTTTCTTCGGCATGATCCTGGGGCCCAACGCCCGCATGGGCATTGTGGCCGCGGTGGCCTTGAGCGTGCTGATGATCCCGACCGTGGTCCGCTCCACCGAGGAAATGCTCAAGATCGTTCCGAACGAACTGCGCGAAGCCTCCTTCGCACTGGGCGTGCGCCGCTGGCGCACCATCTTGAAGGTTGTCATCCCGACGGCGATCTCGGGCATCGCCTCGGGTGTCACCCTGGCCATCGCCCGCGTGATCGGCGAAACGGCGCCAATCCTGGTCACCGCCGGCATCGCAAGCCAGATCAACATGAATGTGTTCGCCAACTGGATGTCCACGTTGCCGACCTTCATCTACTACCAGATCCTGACTCCGACCAGCCCGACGAACATCGACCCGTCGGTGCAGCGAGCCTGGGCTGCCGCCCTGCTGCTGATCCTGATGGTGATGGCATTGAACCTGATCGCCCGCCTGGTCGCCTCGATCTTCGCCCCAAAGAAGGGCCGTTGAGCCAAGGCTCCGGTCCGGACAAACCCAAACTTTCCAAGGAATACATCATGGCAAAACGCATTGACGTCAACGATCTGAACGTCTACTACTCCAAGTTCCTCGCCGTCGAAGGCGTCTCGATCAACATCGAGCCAAAGTCCGTCACCGCTTTCATCGGACCGTCGGGCTGCGGCAAGTCCACCTTCCTGCGCACCCTGAACCGCATGCACGAAGTGATCCCCGGCGGCCGCGTCGAGGGCCAGGTGCTGCTGGACGGGGATGACCTCTACGGCGCCGGTGTCGACCCGGTGACCGTGCGCAGCCAGATCGGCATGGTCTTCCAGCGCCCGAACCCGTTCCCGACCATGTCCATCAAGGACAACGTGCTCGCCGGCGTGAAGCTGAACGGAACCAAGATCTCGCGCTCCGACGCCGATGACCTGGTGGAGAAGTCGCTGCGCGGCGCCAACCTGTGGAACGAAGTCAAGGACCGCCTGGACAAGCCGGGCTCGGGCCTCTCCGGTGGCCAGCAGCAGCGTTTGTGCATTGCCCGCACCATCGCCGTGAAGCCAGATGTGATCCTGATGGACGAGCCCTGCTCGGCACTGGACCCGATCTCGACCTTGGCCATCGAGGACTTGATCAACGAGCTGAAGAACGACTTCACCGTGGTGATCGTGACCCACAATATGCAGCAGGCGGCGCGCGTGAGCGACAAGACCGCATTCTTCAACATTGCGGGCACCGGCAAGCCGGGCAAGCTCATCGAGTTCAACGACACCACCGCCATCTTCTCCAACCCGGAGCAGAAGGCCACCGAAGACTACGTCTCCGGACGCTTCGGATAAAGATTTCGGATATCGCCGCTTCTTGAGCTGGCGATAGACGAACCGGAAGGGGGGTCTTCCGGGGATCCTGGAGGGGATCACCGCCAACGGCGCACCAATACTGGTGCGCCGTTGGTTTTTAATTCCTCGTGTAAAGCACCCTTGACCGTAAAGCAAGCTTGACAGTAAAGTAAGGTTTACAACAAGTCGAATGGGAGCAATGGTGTGGAGATGAAAGCTGCAACTCAAAGCAAATGGGGCCGTTCGCGCTTTGGCGGCGGCCCGGGAGCCCTGGTCGCGGCCAGCCTCGTCACTGGCGTGGTGCTGTCCGCTGGCGCCGGCGTGCTGTTCGCCCGGCTCAATGCCCCGGATCATTTCATGCTGGCAGCATTGATCATGGCCGCAGGCTTGCTGCCGGTGATTTCAACAGCCTGCTGGGCATTGCTGCTGGACCGGAACACCTTGCGCGGCGCCACAAGAAATCCGGAGATATCGGTGGAGAGCCAATGGCATGACAAGGCGGCCGTCGGGGTATTCCAGGATCTGCTGATCGTGTGCGGCCTTGGTGCAGCGCTGTTTTCATTCATTCCGGTAGCCGTCTCGCTGGGACTGGCCCTAGCCGGCATGGTCCTCGTGGCCATGGTGGATTTCGCGGTCCGCTACCTGCTGATTAAGCGAGCCGAAGGCTAATGGAGAACAACCTCGGCGAGTACCGCAAGGAGCGCGGATTTTCGCAGCAGGCGCTAGCCGACCAGCTCGGTGTATCCCGGCAGACGATCATCTCCCTGGAAAAAGGGCGCTACGACCCATCCTTGCCCCTCGCCTTCAAGCTTGCCGCGGTGTTCAACTGCCGCATCGAGGACCTGTTCAGCCCCGGCGAGCACTAGCCTGCAGCAAACAGCGGGCGCACCGCCAGGGTGAGGATCGCCCCGCCGGCAACACAGGCAACGGGTGTCAAAAGCCAGTGCCGGAACACCCTGAGCACATTGCGCCACACGACCGATTCAAAGGCCTGGTTCCGTCCGGCACCGACGATGCCGCTGGTTACCGACTGGTTCGTGGACAGCGGCAGGTGAAGCACGAGCGAACCCACAAAAAGCATTACGGCGGCAACGCCCTGGGCGATCATGCCGCGCAGCGGATCAAAATTCACCAGGCGGCGGCCCAGCGTGTAGGTAATCCGCCATCCGCCCAGAAGCACACCAAAGCTCAAGGCGAACGCCGCGGAAAGCTGGATGGCCAGGGTCACCGGGCCCGGATCCATTGCCTGGCCGGTAATCAGCACCAGGCTCAACAGGGCGGCGGTGCGCTGGCCATCTTGGAGCCCAAGGCCCAGGGCCACGGCCCCGGCCGCGACAGCCTGCCCCGCGCGGGAACCTTCATTCACCGATCGCGAGGTGTTGTAGCGCAGCAGCCTGGTCGCCGGGAACACCAGCAGATACGAGAGCGTGTAGGCGATCACCGAGGCGAGCAGCATCGGAAGAATCACCGAGGAGAGCAGCAGCCCCCACGCGTTGGACACCGACTGGTCGCCCATCAACGCCGAAGCGCCGCTGCCACCGACCAAGGCTGAAAGCAGGGCATGGGTGGAACTGATCGGCAGGCCGCGCCACCAGCAGTAGATGCCCCACGCCCCTGCCACCAGCAGGCTGCAAATCAGCAGTTTCAACCCTAGAACGCCCTCGGGCACATTGAAGTTCAATTCCTGCACCAGGGCCACGCTCAGCCCCGAGGTGCCCATGGTGCCCAGGAAGGCAAAAAGGGCCGCCACGGACACCGCAATGCCCGGGCGCAGCGCCCGAGTCCTGACCGAGGCTGCGACCGCGGTGGAAGCATCACGCATGCCGTTGAGCACCGCGTAGGCCAGGGTCAGCACGAGCGCGACCGCGGTGAGCACCGAAATGAGGGTCATGGGCCTTAGGACTCCTTGACCAGCACGCGGCCGAGGTGATCGGCGAACTGGCGCAGGGTGTTGGCGGTCAGCATCAGCTGGTCAGCAACCAGCTGATGCCGATGAATGGTGCTTGCCTTGGAAAAATTGGCGATCTCATGGCCCCACACCAGATGGGTGCGCGAGGCGCGCTTGGAGAACTGCAGCATCTGCAGCCAATGATCTTCCAGGTCATCAAGGTTGTTCAGCCGCTGCACCGCATCGGAGGCCAGTTCCGCGAGCTGCGAGATCAATTCCAGCTGCTCCGAGGAACGCTCCGAGAGCGGGGTGGAGCCAACGGTCATGATCAGCTCGCCGGTGCCGCGCAGATGCTCCATGGTTTCGTGCAGGAAGCGCGAGAGCGCATACATGTCCTCGCGCGGCAGCGGGCTGACATAGCTGGTTCGCAGGTGGGTCATCACCGCGTGCACCAGGTCGGAAGCTTCGGCCTCGGCGCCGGCCAGATCACGCAGGCGCTCGGAACGGGTGCTCGGGCTGCCGATCATTTCGGCCACGCTCTCCACCGATCCACGGATAGTGGTGGTCAACGCGCGAAGCAGCTCGATGCCACGCGAGGAGGAGGGAAAGACCTGGAACTTCACTTTTGGGCGCACCATTCGGATCGACTGCTTCGGGTACCAACGCAGAACAGTTTACGACGTGGAAGTTAACGCCGGGGTTTGATGATGTCGGACCGGGAACGCCTCTCGGCGGAAGGCCGCTCGAAGCGGCAGAATTTTGGAGCCCGGGGTTACCAGCGGCCCGACACCGCTACCTAGTTTTCTCGCCCAACGCCCCTGCTGTCAACCACAGCGGCCGGTGCGTGCGTTTTCTCACGCTAATGGCGCAGATTCTTTTCTGCCCCGCTCAAGCACAATAGCGCGCAACAGAACCACACCGCGCCAGCCGGCCCCAAGCCGGCGGCCACGGTGCTCGAAATCACCGGCAAAGCCACTTGTCCGAGCCGGTTTCCCATCAATCGCACGGCCAACGCCGCACCTCGGTCCACCGGTGGCACCGAGGTGGAAATCATCGTCATTGTCATCGGCTGGCCCAGCCCCAGGAAGAAGCCGCCAATGAGCAAGGCGAGGCCGGAAGCCCACAGCACGTCGATGAAGACCGGGGCCAGCGCGATGGAAACCCCGGCGACATACAGGCTGGTCACCAGCAAATCCCGGCGCTCGAAATGCGCGGAGAGTTTCGGGATGAACAACCTGGACACCACCGAGGCGCAACCCCGGATGGCCAAAAGCACACCGACTGCAGCCGGTGTGACGTTATGTTTCTCGGCGACCAGCGGCAGGAAAGCGGTGAGGATGTCCAGCATGGACAGCAGCGTCATCGACGCGAAGATATGCGATGCCATGCCCTTGATCCGCAGCACCGAGCCAATTGACGCCGAGGAGCGCTCCGGTGAGGCAGCCGACACCGACTTGGAAACCCGCGGCTGCCAATTCGGGAGCAGGAACGGCACCGCCAGCAATGCGGCGCCCATGCCGATCCACAAGGACAGGCTGATATCCGCGATTCGTTCCGCCGACACGGCATCGGTGCCCGAACCCAGCACCATGCCGGCGATCAGCGGGCCGATGAACTGCCCGGCGGCATAGGCGGCGGTAAACCAGCCGAAGCCCTTGTCAAGGTCGCTGTCCGGGAAATACCGGGCAATGGAGGACTGGCCGCCGATGGTGAACATCAAATGCCCCAAGCCCAGCACGGCGCTGGCCAGTGCCACCGCCAGCGCGTTGGGGGCGAGATTAATGCCCAGGCCGCCAACGGCGATGAGACCCACGCCGGCGACCATCAGGAATCGAATCCGGCGGATGCGCGAACTGACCCGACCCAGCATCATGGCGGTGAACAGCGGAAGGATCGCGTAGGCTGCGGTCACCGCGCCCACGGTGAAGGAACCTGAACCGAAGGAGATGAGCTTATAGGTGGTGACCGGCCGAACGAGGTTCAATGCGGTCTGCGAAAGCAGCCCGGTGGCGATCAGGATCACCAGCCAGCGCATGATCCCCGAAGAGCTCGCTTTCGATCCGGCGACCACGCGCACCTGCCTAAAATTGCGGGACTAGTTCCTCATCCATCCTAGAACTCCGATCCGGGATTTCAGTCCAACGCGTCTTGCCGCCACAGCCGGGCACAAATTTCCAGGTCGTCGGCGGTCTTGCTCAAGGCCCGGGCTTGCTGGGTCAGCTTGGTCCCGCGTTCGCTATTGGACAGGTCAGCGGCGTCTGCGTGCTCGGTCATGCCCAGCACCAGCACCCGGCAATAAGCCGCGGTGCGTTCCAGCGCGTGGGCAAAGTCTCCATCAAAAGCGCCGGAAAGAATCGACCCGGTCATCTTCTTCAGCTCTTCAGCCGTCGGCGGCTCGGCAACGCCGGCAACGATGCGTTCCACCTGCGCGCGGTGGGCACCGGCTTGGAAGCGGGCCGAGTGCACTTCGGGCTTGCCCATGGTCGCCGCGCGTACTGCGTACAGCCTCCACAGGGCCCCGGGCAGCGAATGGGCCGGCGCCTCGCTCCACAGCTCAGCCAGGACTTCCAGGCCCTCGTCTTCTGCCACCGCGATCAGCCGGTGGGACACTTCCGGATCATTGTTCTCGATGCCCCGGCGCACAAAGGCCTGGGCTGAAAGGTGGGCGGCTTCCGAAACGCGCGCCGGATCGGCCCCGCCTTCGTAGGGCTCGAATTCCTCTGGCGCGAATGGGCGTGGTTTGTGATGGCGGTATCCGGCATCCTGGGCAACTTTAGATCCTGCGCGTGCACCTTTCATGGGCTCAAGAATACTCGCTGAACCTTGGTGCTTCGTTAACGGGTGTTGCGCCTCATATCGCCCGGGATTCAGCAGGTTTTAACGCCAGCGCACCGGCGGAAACCGCCGATTAATACTCATGCGGTTCCATCGGGTAGTATGGATTTTGGCCTTGTGCCGTGCGCCTTTAGCTCAGCTGGTAGAGCACTGGACTTTTAATCCATTGGTCGCGGGTTCGATCCCCGCAGGGCGCACAAAAAATGAAATAGGATCCAGCTTGCTCCTGCAAGCTGGATCCTATTTCGTCTTAACAGCGGGGCTGGGGAGGCCGCCCAGCCAGATGGGCCAACAACGGGTGCTTTGGTGCATTTTGAGCGTCCCGGATATAAGAGCCTGAATCAGCGGGCAACCTTGGAGCCGCCGATTCGCCATTGGCCGCCCAAGCTCATCTTCAGGAACTTCGGCGTCCCCAGCACTCAGGCGTAGGGCTCCAGGAACTTGATCATGCGCTCCATGACCAAGGCGCGAGCTTCGGGGTCGTGGGAACGCAACGAGCTATCGGTAAACAGGTGCTTGTTTCCGGGGTAGGTGAACAGCTGGGCCAGCTCCCGGCCTTCGCCTTGCGCAAAGTCCTGCGCCGCTTCCAGATCGCCTTCCTTGGCGAAGAATGGATCCTCGTCCATGCCATGGATCTGCACCGGAACATTTTCCGGCCATGGGCCGAAGCTCCATTCAGCGTCCAGGCCCACAAAGGATTCGAGCAGGATGGCGGCTACCGCCCCGGGACGCTGCTGCGCGCACTGCTGGGCCAGCGCTGCGCCCCACGAAGTGCCGATGTAGACCAGTTCTTCGGGCAATTTGCTGAACAGCTTGTCAACGCGTTCCTGGATCTTGTCTTCGCTGAGCTTGTTGGCCATGCGGATGCCGGCCTCAAGATCCTTGGGCAGCTTGCCCGCGAACAGGTCCAGGGTGTGAACCGCATGCCCCGCGGCACGCAATTGCGCTGCCATTGCCTGGACTCCGGGGGTAAGCCCTTGGACGTGGTGGAACAAGACAATGGTTGCCATGGCAGTACTCCTAGGGGTCTCTAGCGTTCGTCGACGAGATTGTTGATGCGCCGGGGCAGATGCTCAAGAGCTGCATCCCAGCCGGGCATTTGGCTGTTGATTTCCACGCTGTAGCCCTCAACCAGCATGAATTCAGCGCAGGTGAGGGCATCCTGGCCGGAGCCGGTTTCATAGATGAAGGCGCGTTTGATGTCCTGCCAGAGCAGGGTTGCGGACTGGTCGATCACGAGGCCGGTATTGACGACTTCGACGGTGCGCTGGGGATAGGACATGGTCAACTTGCTTTCGGGGTCCTCGGCGGTGTGCTTTGAACAAGTCTAGACCGGCAGCACACCGCCGTGGGGGAATCATGCCGGATTCGGGTAGGACTTCACCAAGCTCCCATGCGGGCCTACCTCCAGCAAATAGTCCAGATCCAGCTGCGACAAGAAATGCTGATCGTGGCTGACCACCAGCAACGCACCCTTGTAGGCGCCCAGCGCTTCGCCGAGCTGGCGCACGCTGTCCATATCCAGATTATTCGTGGGCTCGTCGAGGATGAGCAGCTGCGCGGCGGGTTCTGCCAGCAGCAGCGTCGCCAGATATACCCGGAAGCGCTCGCCGCCGGAAAGCACCGCCAGCGGCCGGTCGGCGCTGGAGCCGCGCAACAGCAACCGGGCCAGCATGTTGCGCACGTGATTCGCGGTGGCCTTGGGCGCCACGGCGGCCACATTGTCCATGGCGCTCAACTCCTCGTCCAAGCCGTCCAAGCGCTGGGGCAGATATCCAATCCGGTCCAGGAAGAGCTTTCCGCCCAGCGAGGGCCCGGCATCAACTCCTGCGAGCATCGCCTTGAGCAGCGTGGTTTTCCCCGAGCCGTTGGGTCCGACAAGGCCCACTCGTTCTGCTCCCTGGATGATGAACTGGCGATCGGCCGAACCGAGCATCGCCACTTGCTTGCCCGAGGGCAGCAGCGGATCGGCCAACTCGATGTTGATGTGCTCGACCTGCCGCACCCGCTGATCGGCATCATCGAGCCTGGCTTGGGCGGAATCGACCTTGCCATCCAGGTTGGAGCGCATCTTTCCCGCGTTGGCCTCGGATTTCTGGCGAAGGTGGTTGGCCAGGATCTTGGGCATTCCGCCGGAAAGCTGGACGGCCCGTCCCTGGCGCTTGGCACGCGCCAGCTTCGTTTCGGCTTCGACCCGCTGGCGCTTTTCCACCTTCAAGGATGCCTGGGCGGTTCTGGCTGCCTGCTGCGCCGCCTGCTGCTCGGTTTCGAGCTGCTCGCGGTAGGCGCTGAAAGGGCCGCCGAAAACACTGAGTTCCCCGTCGTGCAGCTCCACCGTATGCTCCATGAGCTCGAGCAGCTCGATATCGTGGCTCACCACGACCAAGGTGCCCTTCCACGTGCGCACCATATCGTAGAGCAGCTCACGGGTTGGCCGATCGAGGTTATTCGTGGGTTCGTCGAGCAGCGTGATGGGCGAGTCCGCCAGGCGCAGGCCGAGCACAGCCAGCAGCATTGTTTCCCCGCCCGATAACGTGGCTATCTCGCGGCCCAGGTCCAGGCCGCCAAAGCCCAGCGGAGCCAGCTCAGCCCGGACCCGGGCTTCCACATCCCAGTTCGCGCCGACCGCATCGAAATCCGCCGGATCGACACTGCCCGATTCGATGGCTTCGATCGCGGCCAGGACTCGATGAATCCCGAGCAGCTGCGCGACGGTGGTGTCCTGCTCCAAAGCCAGGGTTTGCGGAAGATAGCCCAGTGGCGCGTTGGCTTCCGCGGTCCCGCTGGTGGGCCGCAACTGCCCGGCGATCAATTTCAGCAACGTCGATTTGCCGCTGCCATTGGCGCCGATCAATCCGGTCCGGCCGGAGGGAAATGTGCCGTCCACATGGGCCAGGGCGCGTTCCCCCGAGGGCCAGGCGAAACTGAGGTTCTTCAGGGTGATAGGTGGTGTCAAAGACATGCAGGGTCCTCCCACGATGGTGCAGGGGCCGCCGGCTTGGGGAATCACGGAACTGGCTCAACCTTCAAGGGGAGCCGGAAAGAAATGGATACCGAAGCCGGTAGCCGAAATGAACAAGGTGCACCGGTCAGAATCGGCGCGTGGTCATTGGCTGGCTTAGTAGGTATCCATGCCATCGAGTGTAGCAGGGAGGAACTCGGGCGGTAACCCCTAGTAAAGGAAGACCGGAAGCCATTCCCGGTTGTGAGCGTGAACCAGCGCGAGGAACAGGACTAGGTCGAAGATCAGGTGCACCGAAACGACATAGGACAGGGATTTGGTCAGTTTGAAGGTGTAGCCCTGCAACAGCGCGAAGGGGAAAGTCAGCAGCGGGCCCCAGGATTGGTAGCCGATCTCCCAGAGGAAGGAGCAGAAGATTACCGCCTGCAGGATATTTGCCTGCCAGTCGGGGAAGTGCTGACGTAGCAGGGTGAATGCGGTGCAGATGAAGAACAACTCATCCCAGATGCCTACGGCATTCACGCCGAGCAAAAGCCGCCAGAAAACCGCTGGTTCTGAGGCATCCGGCCAGTTCCGGTAAACGCCGGTGCTGATCAGGTACACCGGGAGGATGAGGTAGCCCATGGCCACGACGCCCAGCAGGTACAGCCGGGCGGCCGCCGGCCACCGGCGTCCGGTGTTCACCGGGAACCTGATGATCTCTTCGCGCCATAGGCGACGCGAGGCAACCGTTGGAACCAGCACCGCCAGCGTCAGCACGCCGCCCATCAACGCCATATGCCCCAGGCTCAGGTCCGCATTGAGCGGCACCAGGCTGATGACCACCAACCCGGCCGCGATCAGCGCCAGATGCCGGGCAAACCTGTGCCCAATGAGCACCGCCAGAAGCAGGGCCAGAACCAGCAGGCCGTAGCCGGACACCTCGCTGCCGATGCCGAAGAGCAGCACCCCGGAGGCCGAGAGCAGCGCCGCCGGCAGCAGCTTCCAGCTCAGCGCAGGGCGGGGTGGATCGGTCGGAATCTGGCTCACGCACCCAAGCATGCCAGCATCGGCGGACCAAAGACAGTGGCTTAAAGCCTTCCGGCCCGCATCCATGGGTGGATGCGGGCCGAAAAGCCAAAGCTGCGGAAGTGCTACTTGAAGGCGCGGTGCACCGCGACGATGCCGCCGGTCAGATTGCGGTATTCCACATTCTCCCAGCCGACGTTGAGGAATTTGGTGCCCAGGTCTTCCTGGTTCGGCCACGCCGCGATGGATTCGGCCAGGTAGGCGTACGCGGTCGGGTTTGGCGATACCAGGTAGCCCAGCGCCGGGATGACGCGCGGCAGGAATTGCTGGTAGGCCACCTTGATCGGGGCCACCGTCGGGGTGGAGAACTCGGCGACGACGATGCGCCCGCCAGGCTTGGTCACGCGGCGCATTTCGGACAGCGCCTTTTCGGTGTCGTCGATATTGCGCAGCCCATAGGAAATGGTGACCGCATCAAAGGTGCCATCCTCGAAGGGCAGCTCGTGGGCGTCGCCGTAGACGAAGTCCAGCTGCGGGTAGCGCTTGCGCCCCTCGGCGAGCATGCCGTTGGACATGTCGCAGGCGGTCACCTTCGCGCCGGCCTCGGCCAGCGGGACCGAGGAGGTTCCGGTGCCGGCGGCCAGGTCGAGGATGCGCTCGCCGGGCTTCGGCGCGATGGCCTCGGTGGTGATCTTGCGCCAGTAGTTCACAATGCCGCCGGTCATCAAGGTATTGAGCAAGTCGTAGCGTGGAGCCAGCTTGTCGAACATGTCCTGAACCTGATCGGCCTTCTTGTCCAGGCCTGCGCGCGCGTTATGAGAACTCATGCTTCCAAGTGTTTCATATTTGCGCGCGCCTCGGCGCCGGATGTGGGGCGAATCGCCAACTAGAGGATCGATTCGAGCCGGGCGTAGCTTGCCTCCATTCCGTCGGTCATTCCGGTGGCGAGCACCATGTCGCGGGTTTGCGCGTCCGGGTAGGTGATGAGGACGGTCAGCAGGGTGCCGCCCTCGTTGGGTGTCAGCGTCAACTCGTTCACCGTGGCCGGGTACTGGGTGTCGATCATTTGCTCCGTGGTCCGCTCGTAGGACCGGGGCAGCGTTTCAAGCACGGTTCCGGTGAATCCAAAGCCCGAGCCGGCCTCGGCCGAGAGCGGTTCCCACCAGTATCGGTAGGTTTCCCCGGCCTCTTGCGCCGTCACGCATTCGGTCATCTGCCATCCGTCAGGGCCGAGCATCCAGCGCTTCATGAGCTGCTCGTCATGGTGGGCCCGCCAGACTTGCTCGACCGTCCCGCGAACCAGGCGGGTGATGCGCACCTGCGTGTCCGACAGGATCTGCGTATCGGTGCCGAAATTCTGGGCGTAGTTGCGCAGGTCCATCAGGACCTGTTCGATCTGGCTCATGGCCGAACGGGTGCCATCGATCATGCCCATTTCCACGACCTGTTCCAGTTCCTCGGCGGAATCGAAGGCGGCGGTAATGGTCAGTTTTGATCCTTCGGCGGTCGGGTCGAAGGAAAAGACCATGCGGTTGACCGGCAAATCGGAGTTCGGGGTGCCGTCGGCATGCGCAAAGCCGTCGCTGACTTCGAAGAATTTGTGCTCGACGACTTCGTGCCAGAGCCAATAGCCGTGGAATTCTTCGCCTTCGGGCGAGGTCATGTGGTAGTTGGAACGGCCGCCGGGCGTTGCATCGTGGCGGGTGAACGTTGCCGGGTATTCGACCGGTCCCCAGAACTTCTCGATCTGCCGGGCGTCCAGGTAGGCGTCCCAGAGCCGGGAAACCTTGACCGGGAATTCGGCGTGGACGGTGAGCGAGAGTGCTTCGGGATCTTTGACTACGGATGTGACAGGCATGGGAATGCTCCTTATGTGTCCTCGTCGGCGAGGAAATCATCGAGCCGGCTGATGCGCTGGCGCCAGATGTCTTCGAGGGAAGAGAGTAGTTCTTGTGCGTGCCGGATGGTGTCCGGCTGCCCGCGAACTATGCGTTCGCGGCCACGTGCGATTTTTATGACCAGGCCAGCGGCCTCCAGCGCTGCGACGTGTTTCTGGACGGCTGCAAAAGACATGTCGTAGCTTGCGGCAAGTTCCGAAACGCTCACCTCGGCGTGAAGGGTCCGCCGCACGATATCTCGTCGTGTGGCGTCGGCCAAGGCGCGGAAGACCTTGTTTGTCTGTTCTTCGCTCAACTCATATACAACCATTTGGTTGTATATTACCCCCATGATGCGACGTGAGTAAAGGGGTGGAGCAAAATTGATTGCCAGTAGTCTACTTGTCGCCTATATTTCTTAGCGGGAAATAGATGACTTGTCTCCCGTCGGGCAGTGATCCAGGGCTATTGCGCCGCACGAGCCGCTCGCGAGGCCGGGTTGCCAAAATATATAGACTGGTCTATTTTTAACTCCATGACTTCCAAAGGGGACCTCACCAAGGCACGGCTCGCGCAGTCCATGCTTGAACTCATCCAGGCCAGCGGCTACAGCGGCACCGGCCTCAACGCCGTGATCGAGCACGCCTCAGCACCAAAGGGATCGGTCTATTTCCACTTTCCCGATGGGAAGGAGGAGCTGGGGGTCGCCGCGGTAGCACTGGCCGCCAAGCAATTCGAGGCCATGATCATCCAGGCTGCCCAGAGCGCAGGCGGTGCTGGCGAAGCGGCCAAGCTCGC
This sequence comes from Glutamicibacter sp. FBE19, assembly GCF_015524875.1. NCBI lineage: Bacteria > Bacillati > Actinomycetota > Actinomycetes > Micrococcales > Micrococcaceae > Glutamicibacter > Glutamicibacter sp. FBE19. Next base: position 34,003 of record NZ_JACKQN010000014.1, read on the forward strand.
TATCCAAGCGCTGGCCGCGATCATCAGCGACAGCGGCTTCCGCTTAGGCTGCCCGGTCTCGGTGGTGACCTTGGAAATGGGGGATTCAAGCGAACGCCTGCGGCAGGCCTGCGCCACAGCTTTCGAATCATGGATCGCCCCGACCGCCGCCCTGCTCGAAGCCGACGGGGTGGATCGCGCTCAAGCAAAGTCCCTTGCAACGGTGATCGTCTCGACCATCGAAGGGGCGGCCATCCTTTCCCGGGCGATGAAAAACACGCAGCCGCTGCTGGCTGCGGCGGACGCCGTAGGGGAGCTCATCGGCCTGCGCCGCCAGGGCGAAGGGACACAAAGCTGATGCACGGCACGGATTTTCGCCGGGTACTGGTCTTCGGGGCATCGGGGCTGATCGGACGGCACCTCATCCTTGCCCTGCTGGAAGCCGGAGCGCAGGTGACAGCAGCCGTCCGGAGTCCTGAATCTGCAGCAAGGCTCAAAAAATGGCTGGACCTGCACGGCGCGGCACCAGGGATCAAGACGGCGATCGTAGACTTCGGCGCCCCCGAAATCCTGGCCGGCGGACCGGCAGCGTTCGCCGATATCACCGAAATCCACAATTGCGCCGGAACCTACCGATTCGGCATGAGCGCGCAAGAAGCCCGCAGCGCCAACGTCGGCATCGTCGAGAAGCTGATGGATTTTGCCGCAGCGCTGCCTGAGCTGCAGCGCATCGTGCATATCTCCGGATATCGCGTTGGCGGGCAGGATCCCTCGCTCGCTGGGTGGTCGCAAGAGCGCCGCGATCGGCTCTACCGGACACTTGGCGCGTACGAAGCCTCCAAGGTGGAGTCCGACGCGGTATTCCAGGCTCTGGGCAACGAACGCGGAATTCCTTGGAGCATCCTCAATCCGGCGAGCGTCATCGGCCACAGCATTACCGGGGAAACAGATCAGCACATTGGGCTGGCCAGCACCATTGAACAACTCTGGGAAGGGAAAACCGCTGCCCTGCCCGCAGGCGACTCGACTTTCCTGCCGGTGCTCACCGTCGACTACATGGCCGCGTTCATGCAGGCCGTGGCTATCGCGCCGGAGGCAATCGGCACATCCTATTGGCTGTTGGATGACGCCACCGCGCCGCTGGGGCAACTGCTGGCCAGCACCGGCCGCCATCTTGGCGCGAAAGTTCCCAAGCTGCGCTTGCCCGTGGGGCTTATCAAGGCGCTTCCTTCATGGATTACCAAAGCCGATCCGGAAACGCTGCATTTCATGTCCGCGGATCGCTATCCGACCGGGCCCGCGATCGAATTCGCCAACCGGCATGGACTCCAGATGCCTGATGCCGGCCTCTCGCTGGAGCGCTGGGCCGACTATCTGGCCGCACACCGATTCGGAGCCGCACCAGCTGATGCACGCCGCTTTGTCGATGTCGGGGGAGTGAAAACCTTTGAACTGGGCGACCGCGAGGCGCGCAAGCTGATCTTCCCTGGACTTCCGGTGAATGCCGATACGTGGGCCGGCGTGGCCCAGGGAATTGGAGGAAGGGCCGTTGACCTGCCAGGCCTTGGGCTCAGTGGCGGGAAGGGCATCGCGGATTGGGACCGCTGGCTCGCCGCCCTTCTGGAAGGTGGCCCGGTGGACCTGATCGGGCACTCCATCGGAGCAGCCGCCGCGGTGCTCGCCGCCGATCAGCACCCAGGCAAGGTCCGCTCCTTGACCTTGGTCGCGCCGTTCTTCTTGCAAGGGCCCGCAGACAGGACGGCGAAGATCCAGCCGCTGGTTCGAAGCTATTTGCGCCATGCCAGCGCGGCACGGCTCTCCCGCCAATTGACCGGAAGCGCGGCGAGCTGCGCGGCCTTGGCCACCAGCGCCAGCGATCTGTTGCGAAGTTCCGCCGCAGCGGCAGCTGCGCACCTGGCCCTGGCAAGTTCCGGGCAATGGCGCGGGGAATTGCGGGAGGCGCTCGATCGCTATGACGGGCCGCTGAGCGTGATCTGGGGAACCGATGACCCGTTGCTGCCCTCGGCAATCGAGCATCTGGAGTCCAGGCCCGAGGTGGAACTGCAGGCCCTTCCCTCCGCGGGGCACCACCTGCAGCTCACCCACGAGGATGCCCTGGTCGACCTGTTGAAGTAGCGGCTGGAACTGGGCTCTTCTCAAGTTCCCGCCCTTCGCCTAGTCTGGTGGGAACCGCACAGAACCATCTTTCCAGCGAAGTGAAGGGGGAGCATGGGCGCGTCAGCCATCGACTGGTCCAACGCAAATCTGCGTGCGCAAAAAGCCCGCGAGCTGCTCTCCTCGAAGGAAGCTGGAATCAGCGACCTCCCGTTGCGCAATGACGTGCGGGAATCCTGGAGGCGGTCGCTGGCCCAAGCGAGCTCAGTCCAGGGCCCGCCGGTATTGAGCAATGACAGGCTGCGCCTTGCGCGTGAACGCAGCGAGCTGCAGCGGATCTGGCCCGTGTTCGAGAAACTGCTGGTCCCGGCCGCGACCGATGCCAACCTTCTGGTCGCCCTCGCTGACGCCGGGGGAACCTTGCTGTGGGTGGCGGGAAGCAATGGCTCGATGAGCCAAGCCGAGCATGTGGGCTTCACGGCCGGTGCCGACTGGGCGGAACAGTCCGTGGGCACCTCCGCGCCCGGCATGGCATTGGCCACTGGTTCCGGATCGCAGGTTTCAGGGGCGGAGCATCTGTATGAGCAGGCCCAGCAGTACAGCTGTTCGGCTGTGCCCATTCGGGATCCGCGCACCGGACAGGTGATTGGCGCCATCGACCTGACCGGTGGGCCGGAGGCCATCGCAACGCACTCGCTGCCGCTTTTGCAAGCGGCCGTCATGGCGGCAGAAACCCAGCTGCTGCTTCCCGGGGCCGGGGTGGTGGCCGATCCCGATTACCTGGACCTGGGCCGCCCGGACGGCGCGCACCTCGGATCCTGCCCCGTCTCCCTGCGCCACGCCGAGATCCTGGCGCTTTTGGCGCAGCATCGCGATGGCTTATCCAGCGCCCAGCTGGTTGACGAGCTTTTCGAGCGGCCAGATGCCGCCGCTGAAGGCACGGTCCGTGCCGAAATGGTCCGGCTGCGCAAGGTCCTGGCTTCATCCCCGGGCCGATCGCTGACCTCGCGCCCGTACCGGTTGCAATGGGAACTCCAAACGACCATCGGGCGCCTGTGGAGCGCGCTGGAAAGCGGCGATATCGAAACTGCCCTGCAGCTGTATTCCCCGGGAATGCTCGAGCGATCGCAAGCACCGGGCATCCTCGCCTTGCGCTACCGCGCAGAGGCCGCGCTGCGCGAACTGGTGATGGACCGGGGCAGCGCCCAGCAACTGCTGAATCTCGGCCGCCAACTCGCCGATTCCAATTTGCTGCGCGCCGCCTTGCGCGAGCTTCCCGCCAGCTCTCCAGCACGCTCGCTGATCGTGGCCGAGATCCAGGGGCTCGAAGCCTAGAGGCCCGGACTGGGTTGCAACCTGACTGCAACGTAGCTGTGGCTAAAGTCTCACTCAAGAGGCTGCGGGGCCGAATCCGCGGCATCAGGTACTGACAAAGGAGTCACGCAGCCATGAGCGTTTACGCAAACCCGAATACCGACGGCGCGCTGGTCGATTTCAAGCCGCGCTACGAGAACTACATTGGCGGGCAATGGGTCGCCCCGTCCAAGGGCATGTACTTCGAGAACGTCACCCCGGTGACCGGCAAGGTCTTCTGCGAGGTGGCCCGCTCCACCGCCGAGGACATCGAGATCGCCCTGGATGCGGCCCATGCGGCGGCTGGCGCCTGGGGCAAAACCAGCCCGGCGCAGCGCGCGGTGATCCTGAACAAGATCGCCGACCGCATCGAGGAGAACCTCGAAATGCTGTCCGTGGCCGAAACCTGGGACAACGGCAAGGCCATCCGCGAATGCCTGAACGCCGACCTCCCGCTGGCGGTGGACCACTTCCGCTACTTCGCCGGAGCCATCCGCGCCCAGGAGGGCAGCCTCTCCCAGCTGGACGATGACACCACCGCCTACCACTACCATGAGCCGCTGGGCGTGGTCGGGCAGATCATCCCGTGGAACTTCCCGCTGCTCATGGCCGTGTGGAAGCTCGCCCCGGCGCTGGCCGCCGGCAACGCGATCGTGCTCAAGCCCGCCGAGCAGACTCCGGTCTCCATCCTGGTGCTCATGGAACTGATCGGCGACCTGCTGCCCGCCGGCGTGCTGAACGTGGTCAACGGCTTCGGCGTGGAAGCGGGCAAGCCGCTGGCATCCAACAAGCGCATCCGCAAGATCGCCTTCACCGGCGAGACCACCACCGGCCGGCTGATCATGCAGTATGCCTCGGAGAACCTGATCCCGGTGACCCTGGAGCTGGGCGGAAAGTCCCCGAACATCTTCTTCGAGGACATCGCCGCCAAGGACGACGCCTTCTACGACAAGGCCCAGGAAGGGTTCACCCTGTTCGCGCTGAACCAGGGCGAGGTCTGCACCTGCCCATCGCGCGCGCTGATCCAGGAGAGCATCTACGAGCGCTTCATGGGAGATGTGGTGGCCCGCACCAAGGCCATCAAGCAGGGCCACCCGCTGGATACCGACACCATGATGGGTGCCCAGGCCTCCAACGACCAGCTGGAGAAGATCCTCTCCTACATGGAGATCGGCAAGGCCGAAGGCGCCAAGGTGCTGCTCGGCGGCGGGCGCGCGGACCTGGGCGGGGAACTGTCCGGAGGCTACTATGTACAGCCGACCATTTTCGAGGGCACCAATGACATGCGCATCTTCCAGGAGGAGATCTTCGGACCGGTGGTCGCGGTGACCAGGTTCAAGGACTACAACGACGCGATCTCCATCGCCAACGACACCCTCTACGGGCTGGGCTCGGGCGTGTGGAGCCGCAACGGCAACGTGGCCTACCGCGCCGGCCGGGCCATCCAGGCCGGACGCGTCTGGGTCAACCAGTATCACGCCTACCCGGCGCACTCGGCCTTCGGCGGGTACAAGTCCTCGGGCATCGGGCGCGAAAACCACCTGATGATGCTCGATCACTACCAGCAGACCAAGAACCTGCTTGTCTCCTACTCGGAGGACAAGCTCGGCTTCTTCTAAGCCGGAATAACTGCCACAGGCACTATCAAAAGTACGTAGACCTCAAAGGTGCGGGGTCAACACCGATAACAACCGGGACTCGATTAGCCTCATTTCCCGGAAGCTATCCGTTGCCCCGCACCTTTGAAAGCCATGCAAAGGACAAAGTACATGAGCACGATGAAAGCTGCAATAGTTGAAGGTTTCGGCGAAGAGTTTCAGGTAAAGGACGCTGCGATTCCGCAACCGGGCCCCGGTCAAGTGCTGGTCAAGCTGATTGCCTCCGGCGTTTGCCATACGGATCTTCACGCTGCCGAAGGTGACTGGCCAGTCAAGCCCAAGCTGCCATTGATCCCGGGGCATGAAGGCGTGGGAACTGTTGAGAAGCTTGGCGAAGGAGTCACCGAAGTCGCGGTGGGCGACTTGATTGGCAATGCCTGGCTCGCCAGTGCTTGCGGTCATTGCCAATACTGCCGAACCGGTTGGGAGACACTGTGCGAGGCCCAAACCAACGGCGGGTATTCGGTGGACGGATCGTTCGGCCAGTACATGCTGGTCGATGCGCGTTATGCGGCGCGCATCCCTGAAGGCTCAGACCCCCACGAAATTGCTCCGGTGCTGTGCGCGGGGGTGACGGTGTACAAGGGGCTGAAGATGACCGAAGTCAGGCCCGGCCAGTGGGTCGCCATCTCGGGCATTGGAGGGCTGGGGCATATTGCGGTGCAGTACGCAGTAGCCATGGGAATGCGCGTCATCGCCATTGACGTGGCTGACGACAAGTTGGCATTGGCTGCTAAACACGGTGCAGAAATTACAGTAAATGCCTTCGCCCAAGATCCTGCTGAAGTGATCCAGGAAAAGATTGGCGGAACACACGGCGTGCTCGTGACCGCTGTCCACCCCAAGGCGTTTGGGCAGGCGATCGGCATGACTCGCCGTGGCGGAACTATTGTGTTCAACGGGCTGCCAGCCGGTGACTTCCCGGCCCCGATCTTCGACATCGTGCTCAAGGGTCTGACTATCCGCGGTTCGATCGTCGGAACCCGACAGGACATGATCGAGGCGCTGGACTTCTACGCCGCGGGAAAGATCAAACCGACATTCCACACACGGCCCCTGGACGACATTAATGCAGTCTTCGATGAGATGCGCCATGCCAAGATCGATGGCCGCGTGGTGATCGACTACACCGGAGAAAAATAGTCGCGACCGCTTGCCCGTGCCTGGCAGCCGTCCCCTTTCGGCGGCCAGGCTCGGGCATTGGCGTGTGCCCAGCACCGTGGACTGCATTGATCAAATGGAGGACACTGGCAACAACAACTTCACGCAGGAGCGAATCATGAGTACCGCGAGAGAAACCAAGGCGACCATCGATGGGGAAAGCTTCTCCCGGGTGGCTTTCACCCCCGAGGCCTTGGAACTGCTGCGCAAGCTCTGGGGGATCCATGGCCCGCTGATGTTCCACCAATCCGGTGGCTGCTGCGACGGCTCCTCGCCCATGTGCTATCCGGCCGGAGAATTCCGCACCGGCGGCTCGGATATCCTGCTCGGCCTGCTTCCCTTGGATGATGGGCAGGGCCAATCACTGGGCGAGATCGAATTCTGGATGTCCAAGGAGCAGTTCGAGTATTGGAAGCACACCAAGCTGACCGTTGATGTGGTGGCCGGGCGCGGCTCCGGGTTCTCGGTAGAGGCCCCGGAAGGCAAGCGCTTCCTGATCCGCAGTCAGATCATAGAATTCCCCTCCAGCTAGGAGCGACTGATGCAAGGTCCCAAGGTCTATATCCATTTCCCGGGCACCGCCCGCGAAGCGCTGGGCTTCTACGCCGGCATTTTTGGCGGCGAGCTCGCGCTGTACACCCTTGAGGAGTTCAACCGCACCGATGGCGACCCGCAGGCCATCGCCCATGGCGAGCTCAATGGCGTGGTTTGCTTGGCCGGCTCCGATGCCTCCGGGGAGGACCGGCCATTTCGCTCCGAGGGAATGATGCTTTCGCTGCTGGGCACCGCGGAACCGGCGGTGCTGCACCGGTGGTTCGACCAGCTTGGCGCCTCGGGCGAAGTGATCGACCCGCTCTCGGTGAAGCCCTGGGGCGCGAGCGACGGGCAGGTGCGCGACCGCTATGGGCTGCACTGGCTGATCGGCTACGAAGGCGCCGAGGCAGCGCAGAAATAGCGCTTGCCTCCTTTTTACCTGCCGAACAGGCGGGCGAGGAAGCCCTTCTTCGCCTCGTTCCCGTGGCCGGCGCAACGATCCTTGACTGGAACGCCGCGCATGACGGAATCAACGTGCTGGCCACAGCCAGCCCAGGTGGTCTTCTGGCAGATCTTGCACTGAACCTGGCGGCACATGATTTCTCCTTGGTGTTGGCTATGAAAGGGAAAGGAAGAGCTTTTCGAGCTCTTCGACGCTCAGGCCGTCCTCTTCTTCGGAGGCCTTCTGCGGGTCGGCGATGCAGTACTGCATCGCGGTGGATACTATGGCGAATCCGGCGCGGTCCAGCGCGGTGGACACTGCAGCAAGCTGCGTGACCACTTCCCTGCAGGATCCGTCGGTTTCCACGGCGTTGATCACCGCATCGAGCTGGCCGCGGGCGCGCTTGAGCCGGTTGAGGATTCGCTTGCGGGTTGCTTCATCAGCGGTGCGCATCAATTGCTCCTTGTGTTGGTGCCGTGGTCCTCCAGCGCGGTGAGCAGCTGTTCGAACGCAACAGGGTTCAGTGCTCCGGGTCCTGAATGTACAAGTATTCCATTTCTTGAACGCCATCAGCGTCGGGACCGCGGCAATTTGCCTGGCCTTGGCCAGCCCCGGCTGGATTTTCGTGCTGGCCTTTCCGAAGGCGATGTCCAGGTGGAATCGGCGATGTCTGCGGGTTTCATGATCTAGCTGCTCTCAGGGCTAGCCGGCAGTTGGGCATCACGAGGCAGGCTGTACCGAGCAGGCTGGCCGCGCCTGCGACAGCGAGGACGGCGATGCCAGCAGGCGCTGGCAGTTCCTGGGTCAGCACGAAGACGCCCATCGCCAGCACGAACCATCCGAAGCTTCGGCGCAGCGCTTTCTCGTTGATGCGGTGGGCCAGGCGTGCGCCGGCCAGCGAACCGAGGATCGCGGCAGCCACCAGCCCAGCGGACAATGGCACGTTCACTGCTGCCGAGGCTGCCTGCCCGGCCACGCCGGCAACCGAATTCAAGGCGATGACCAGCAGTGAGGTCCCGACTGCCTGCCCCATGGGCAATCCCGCCAGCAGCACCAGTGCTGGAACGATCAGGAACCCGCCACCGGCGCCGAGCAGACCGGTAAGCAGCCCAATGCCCAGGCCGATCGGGAGGACCAGCAAGCCAGGCAGCGTGCGCGCTGGCTGCTTGCGGCCGCGGATCATGCCCAGGGCGCTGGCTATCATGATCCCCGCGAACCCGGCCATCAGCACGGCGGCAGGGATGCCCTTGGCCAGCATCCCGCCGGCATATGCTCCGATCATGCTCACTGCAGCCAGGGCCACGCCGGGGCCAAAGCGCACATTCTTCTTGAATGCATGGGGAACCAGGGTGGCCGCCGAGGTCGCGCCCACTACCAGCAAGGAAGTGGCGATCGATTCGTGGGCCGGCATTTTGGCCATGTAGCTGAGCAGCGGAACCATCAGAATCGACCCTCCGCCTCCAAACAGCCCCAGGCTCAGCCCCACCAGGACGGTAGCGGCCAAGGTCATGATCAGCACGGAGGTTGCCACTGCCTACTTTCCCGTCTTGTTCCAGGGCATCTTGCCCAACACGCTGATCATCGGGCAGGAGTCGCGCACCGCCGAGAACACCAGCCCGCCCCCGATGGCCGCCGAAAGCCAAGCGGCCTTCGGGGAAATGACTTTTGCGCCGATCAGCCCGGCCACCACGAGCGATCCTGCGGTCAGGCGCATCTGGCGGTCCATTGCCCAGCGCTGGATGCCTCGCGCCACGGTGCCGCCGGCAGCCTGGTAGGCGGTAACTCCGCCGCTAAGCACGGTGCCGTGCTCCAAGCCGGCATCCTGCAGCGCGCGCTGAGCCTTGGCTGCGCGGCTGCCGCTATGGCAGATCAGCAGCGGCTTGCCCGGTAGCTTGGCCAGCACCTCGGCGGGATTAGCGGTGAAGTCATCCAGCGGCACGTTGCAGGAGCCGGGGATGTGGACGGTTTCGAATTCGCCTGGGGTGCGCACGTCGATCAGCGCGAGATCGGCGTTGGGGGAGTCCACTAGGCACTTGAGTGCTTCGGCGTCCATGGTCATCACTGGGGTACTCATTGAATGCGGTCCACCTTTTCGTTGGGAGGTCGGTTAGTTGGAGCTGTTTTTCCAGCCAAGGTAGCTGCCTTCGAGCTCGACCACGTCGAATCCGGCATCGCGCAGTGCGCTGGCAGCTACTGCGTTGCGCATGCCGCTCTGGCAGTACGTCACGATTTTGCCGCCGGCAGGCAGCTCCTGCTGATGCCACAGCACCTTGCCGCCCGAGAGGTGGCGCGCTCCCGGGATGTGGCCGGCTGCGTACTCGTTCTTGTTGCGCACATCCAGCAGCAATTCATAGGCGAATTCCTCCAGCTGGGCCGGGGAGATGGACTTCGGAACGGCCAGTGGCAGCCCTTCCAGGCTGGTGGCATAGCCGGTGACCGCGTCGATGCCCACGCGCATCAGATGTGCGCGGATCCGCTCGGCATGCTCCGCGGATTGGGCTAGCACGATCATCGAGCGCTGGTCGTTCTCCGGGTCGTAGGCCCAGGCGCCGAAGCTGGCGGTCTTGCCCAGGCCGGGAATGGATAATGCTCCTGGAACCGTGCCTGCGGCGATCTCGATGTGCGACCGGGTGTCGACGAATACTGCTGCGCCGTTCTGGACTTGCGCCAGGATTTCTTGGGCGCAGACCTTTTCGAGGTGCGGCAGCGGGCCAAGCACTGCTGGGCCTTCGCGGTTCTCGCGTTTCATTCGAGCGAAGTAGGCATGCGCGTCAGGCTGGCCATTGAGCAGCTCGTCGATGAAGCCCTGTTCGTCGTTATTGGCCAGGTAGCCAGCCCACCAGGAGAACTCGCGTTCGTAGCCCAGGGTAGTGGAAGGCACTGCGCCTAGGGCTTTGCCGCAGGCGCTGCCAGAACCGTGGCCCGGGTGGACTTGGATATAGTCCGGCAGTTCGGCCAGGGTCTTCTTCAGCGAAGCGTAGAGATCGCGGGCTCCTGCGAAGCGGGTGTCCACGCCGCCGGCGGCCTCATCGAGCAGATCGGGGCGGCCCAGGTCGCCAGCGAAGATGAAGTCGCCGGAGAGCAGGTAGCCAGGAGAGCTGCTGAAGGCGCCGTCGGTGAGCAGGTAGGACAGGTGCTCGGGGGTGTGGCCCGGGGTGTGCCGGGCAATGATCTTCAGGTTGCCCAGGTTGATGGCGTCACCGTCCATGAGCCGCTCTGCCTCGAAGCCGTACTGCCAATCCTTGCCGCCTTCGCCCGAGACGTAGGCCGTTGCGCCGGTGGCAGCTGCCAGTTCGCGGGTGCCGGAGAGGTAATCGGCGTGGATGTGGGTTTCGGCCGCAGCGGTGATGCGCATGCCGTGCTTGGCAGCCAATGCCAAGTAGTCGGAGATGTCGCGGCGTGCATCGACGACCAGGGCTTCGCCCTTTGCCTGGCAGCCGATGAAGTAGCTGGCCTGCGCCAAGTCCTCGTCGTAAAGGCGTTCGAGAAGCATTCGCTTGTCCTTTCGTCTGGTGTTGAGTCCAGCATAGGATATACCCCAGGGGGTATGTCAATAATACCGTGGGGGGTATGCCTGGGGCGATGTTGAATCTGGCCGGCGTCCGGGCTGCCCCACCGGCTGCTCCAGCAAGCTGCGCAATCCCTATTGCATCGATTCCGCTCCCATTCGCGCTCGCCGTCTGGGGAACCGGGGGCCAATCCATGATGACCGGGGCAGCTGGCTATGCCATGCTCGAGGCAGGCTTCTTTCCCATATCGGCCAGCAGCCTGGGCCTCACGCTTCGAAAGGCTAGAGCATGAACGAGCAAGAGAACTACGACCTGATTGTCATCGGCGCCGGACCGGTCGGTGAAAATGTGGCCGACTATGCGACCCGCAAAGGCGTGCGCGTGGCCATCGTCGAGTCCGAACTGGTGGGCGGGGAATGCTCCTACTGGGCGTGCATGCCTTCCAAGGCGCTGCTGCGCAGCGGACATGCGCTGCGCGCGGCCCAGCGGGTGCCCGGCGCCAGCCAAGCGGCCACCGGGAAACTTGATGCCAGCGCGGTGCTGGCAAGGCGCACGCAATTCACCAGCGGATGGAAAGACGACGGGCAGGCCCAATGGCTGGAGTCTGCCGGGATCGAGCTGATCCGTGGCCGAGGCCGGCTGCTGGGGGTCGGCAAGGTGCAGGCCGGCGACCGGATTCTCAGCGCGCGCGCCGTGGCGCTGGCCACCGGATCGATCCCCAAGCTCCCGGAGATCCCGGGGCTGGCCGAAGCCCGGCCCTGGGGAACGCGCGAAATCACCGCGGCGGACCATGTGCCCGAATCCCTGGCCATCCTCGGCGGCGGGGTGGCCGGCACCGAGATGGCCTTCGCCTTCGCTTCGTTGGGATCTGCCGTCACGCTGATTTCGCGCGGTCCGCTGCTGGGCCGCGAAGAACCCTTTGCCGGCGAATATGCCGCCGCCGGGCTCAAGGATGCGGGAGTCCAGGTGCGCTTCGGGGCCGCCCCCACCCGTGTGGACCGCGACCAGCATGGCATGGTCGCTATCGCCCTGGATGATGGATCATCGCTGCGCGCCAGCGAACTGGTGGTGGCCGCCGGGCGCACCCCTGCCACCCTTGAGCTGGGGCTGGAGGCCGCCGGGGTGGATGCCAAGCTCGCCGTTGATGACACCATGCTCGTTGCCGGCACCGATTGGCTTTACGCCGTGGGAGATGTGAACGGCCGGGCGCTGCTGACCCATCAGGGCAAGTATCAGGCGCGCATTGCCGGAGAGGCGATCGCGGCCCGGCTGAATGGCACCCCGCTGTCAGCCGGGCCGTGGGGCGCGCATGCCGCCACAGCCGATCACCACGCCGTTCCGCGGGTCATCTTCACCGATCCGGAGGTGGCCGCCGTGGGGCTGACCGAATCCCAGGCCAGGGATGCTGGGATCCCCGTGCAGATCGTGGCCTATGACCTGGGCCAGGTCGCCGGTGCGAGCCTGCATGCCGATGGCTATTCCGGGCGCGCCCAGCTGGTGATCGACCGGGAGCGCCAGGTGGTGGTCGGGGCGACGTTTGTTGGCCAGGATGTGGCCGAGCTGCTGCATGCGGCTACCATCGCGATCGTCGGTGAAATCCCGCTGGATCGGCTGTGGCATGCGGTCCCGGCATACCCGACCATCAGCGAAATTTGGCTACGCCTGCTGGAAACCTGCCGCCAGGCTATCTAGATGCGCGGCGAGCCGGTCGCTGGCATTTTCCAGATGCCGGGCCAAGAGCTCCGCGGCGCCTTGCTGGTCGCCGGTGGCGATCTTCTCCAGCAGGCGGGCGTGCTCGTCAGCGATGTCGCAGGTGTTCAGCAGCGTCGCGTCCTGGACCTGGGTCATGCACAGGCGGATCTCGTCGCTGAGCTGGCCGTAGATGGCACTGGTGCGAGAAGACCCCAGGGCTTGGACCAGCGCGCTGTGGAATCGCACGTCGGGATCGACGATCTGGATCGGCGAAGCCTCCGAGAGCGCGGTGATTTCCGCGTTGGCCTCGCGTGCGGCTTCCGGAACCCGGGAGGTGCTGGCCAGCAGGCGCACCGCTTCGGCCTCGATGATCGCGCGGGTGCGGTAGATATCGCGGGCGTCGGCCGAGGAAAGGCGCGTAACCCGGGCGCTCTGGTGCGCGTTGCGGGTCAGCAGGCCGCTGGCCACCAGATTTTCCAGTGCGGCCTTGGCTGTGGGCCGGGCGACCTCATAGTGCGCGGCCACATCCACTTCGCCCAAGGGCGTGCCGGGAGCCAGCTCGCCGCTGAAGATCCGGGTGCGCAGCGAGGCGATGACCGCCTGGACCACCGAAACCACTCCTAAACGGGCCGCCACTGGGATCCTTTCGCGCCGGCAGAAAATAACTATGCAAGTATCCCATGAATCGTACTACGATGGCATGTGTACTTGTTAGACAATTTCCTTCTTGGGCAGATTTTTCTTGCCTTCCACACAGGAGCGCACCATGGCATTGAGCACGCCGGCACTCGGTGAACCTACGGTTTCATCCAGCATTCTCGACCTCGTCAGCGAACCTGGGCGCGTTAAAACCCGATCCATCGACCGCGTCGCCTACGCTTCGGATGCCTCGCACTACCTGTACACCCCGCAAGCCGTGATCCTGGCCAAGGACGCCGCCGAAGTATCGGCCCTGCTGCGTGCGGCTTCCAGCAACAACCAGCCGGTCACCCTGCGCTCGGGCGGCACCTCGCTGGCCGGCCAAGCCAGCGGCGACGGGCTGATGATCGACGTGCGCCGCAACTTCCGCGAGATCCAGGTGCTCGATAATGGGGCACGCGTGCGCGTCCAGCCCGGCGCCACCGTGCGCCAAGTCAACGCGCGCCTGGCCGTCTGCGGCACCAAGCTCGGCCCGGATCCCGCCAGCGAGGCCGCCTGCACCATCGGCGGAGTGATCGCCAACAACTCCTCGGGCATGGCCTGCGGCACCGAATTCAACACCTACCGCACCCTGGAATCGATGACCTTCGTGCTGCCCTCGGGCACCATGATCAACACCGCCGATCCCGACGCCGACCGCCAGCTGGCCGCCGCCGAGCCGCAGCTGGTCGCCACCCTGGACAAGCTGCTGGACCGCGTGCGCACCAACCCGGCCTCGGTAGCCAAGATCCAGAAGCACTTCGCCCTGAAAAACACCATGGGCTATGGGCTGAACGCCTTCCTGGACTATGGCACCCCGGCCGAGCTGATGGCCCACCTGATCATCGGTTCCGAAGGCACCTTGGCTTTTGTCGCCGAGGCAGTGTTCCGCACCGTGCCCATCCGGAAATTGGCCGTCGCCACCCTGGCAGTCTTCGATAACCTCGATCTGGCCACACGTGCACTGCCCGAACTGCTGGACTCAGGTGCCGCCACCCTGGAACTCATGGACTCCACCTCGCTGCGCGTGGGCCAAGGGCTGCCCGGTGTCCCCGATGCCATTATGGGTTTTGACGTGGATCAACAGGCCGCGCTGCTGGTTGAATACCATGCCGACGCTGCCGAGGAATTAGCTGGGCTGCAAAGCGCCGGCCAGCGCCTGCTGGATTCGGCTGCGCTGCGCGCCCCGGCGCTGCTATCCCAGGACGCCAAGAACCGCAATGCAGCCTGGAAATTCCGCAAGGGGCTCTACGCCTCGGTGGCCGGTGCCCGTGTTTCCGGGACCACCGCCCTGCTCGAAGATGTGGTCGTCCCCGTTCAATCGCTGGCCGAAACCTGTGGCAGCCTGCAGGAACTGTTCACCGAGCACGGCTACGAGGACTCGGTGATCTTCGGGCACGCCAAGGACGGCAATATCCACTTCATGCTCACCGACCGTTTCGAGGGCGATGCGGCACTGAACCGCTACAACGCCTTCAACGAAAAAATGGTCGAACTGGTCCTCGCCAGGGGCGGCAACCTCAAGGCCGAGCACGGAACCGGCCGCGCCATGGCGCCATTTGTCCGTGCGCAGTACGGCGACGAACTCTACGACGTTCACCTGGAACTCAAAGCCGCTTGCGACCCGCGCCTGATGATGAACCCGGGCGTGATCATCGACGAGGACCACGCAGCGCACATTCGCAACATCAAGCTCAATGAAACCATTGAAGTTGAGGCCGACCACTGCGTGGAATGCGGTTATTGCGAACCTGTCTGCCCTTCCAAGGACCTGACTCTCACCCCGCGCCAGCGCATCGTGGTGCGTCGCGCCATCGCCAAGGCCGAGGCTGAGGGCAACGCCGAATTGGCCGCCGAGCTGGAGCGCGATTACGAATACAACGGCGTGCAGACCTGTGCCGTGGACGGAATGTGCGTTACCGCTTGCCCGGTCGGCATTAACACCGGCCTGCTGGTCAAGCGCCTGCGCCGCGAAGACGCGCACCCGGTGCTCGCCGCCGGATTCAAAGCCGCTGCCAAGGGCTGGGGCCCGGCCACCCGGGCCGGCTCGATAGCGCTCAGCATTGCCGATAAGTTCCCGGCTACGCTGGTTGGAGGCATCACCGATGCGGCCCGCAAGGTCGTGGGCACCGACCTCATGCCACGCTACGACGCGGATCTTCCTGGCGGCGGCAAGGCCCGCAAGCCACTGGCTGGCAATCTGGGTGCTGCTGGCTCCGAACCGCTGGCCGTCTACCTCCCGGCCTGTGTGAACTCGATGTTCGGACCGGCCGGCGAGGGCGAAGGTGTGGCTTCGGCCTTCACTAAGTTGTTGCATGCCGCGGGCGTCTCGGTATTTGTTCCGCCGGGCATTGAATCCATGTGCTGTGGCACCCCATGGACTTCCAAGGGCTATGCCGATGGGCATGAAGCAATGGCCGCTCGGATGCTCGAAGAAGTTCGCGCGGCTATGCCTGGCAAGAACCTGCCGGTGATTTCGGACGCGTCCAGCTGCACCGAAGGCTTTGCCCACACCCTTGAGGCGCATGGATACGAGGTGGTTGACTTGTTGGCGTTCACCTCGAAGCACCTGCTGGAGAAGTTGCCTCGGATCGAGAAGATTTCCTCGCTGACCCTGCACCCGACCTGTTCGTCGACCCAGATGGGCCTCAACTCGGACTTGCAGAAAATTGCTGAGGCCGTGGCGCAGACGGTGAATACCCCGGTGAATTGGGGCTGCTGTGCTTTCGCCGGGGATCGCGGCATGCTGCATCCTGAGCTGACCGATTCGGCAACCGCGCGCGAAGCAGCCGAGGTTCGCGATCTTGATGCCGCGGCCCATGCTTCGTGCAACCGCACCTGTGAATTGGGAATGACGAGGGCAACCGGAAAGGAATACCGCCACGTGGTCGAGCTTCTCGCTGAAGCTGCCACTAAGCAGTAGGGACGGGCGCCGTTCAGGGCGGGGTTTCCGGGAGGCGGGCTCATTGGTGCGAAAAGTACTCATCAGCTCTGGTTCGGTGCCAAATACCCTAGTCGAGTGATGATGTGTTCGAAATAGGGTTAATCTTAGTCATCAATGATGCTCGGAGGGAGCCACATGCGCATCGCGGTTATGCAGGGCGAAGCAGAGGTCTTGGGGATTGAGCGCAATCTCGATGCCATCGATCAAGCTGCGCAGCGTGCCGCTGGAGATGGCGCAAAAATCTTGCTCACCTCCGAACTTTTTGCCGTGGGCTATGCGCCCTACGTCCTGCGTGATTCGCTGGATGTTTCCCTGTTGCCCTCCGCGCATGAGCGGCTGTCGCGCATTGCGGCGATGCATTCGATAGCACTGGTTTACTCCCTTCCCGAAATCACTGATGATGGCTGGCTGATCACTTCAACTTTCCTTGATGATCGCGGAGTGAAGCGTGCTCATTATCAGAAGGTCCAGCTCTTTGGAGCTGAAGAACATGAAGTGTTCATCGCGGGCAGCAACCCTCCTGCATCATTCGATTACAAGGGAATGACGTTGGGCATGGTGATCTGCTTCGATGTGGAATTTCCTGAGGTTGTCCGCGCGGCCGCTCGTCGTTCGGTGCAACTTTTGCTCGTCCCGACGGCTATGGGACGCGGATATGAGCAGGTTTGCACTCGTTTGGTTCCGACGCGTGCCATGGAAAGCCAGCTTTTCATCGCCTACGCGAACCACTGCGGTTCTGAAGCTGGATTCGACTTGGCGGGAACTAGCGTCATCGCCGGTGCAGACGGTGCCGTCTTGGCCCAAGCTGGATCTGGTGCAGAACTTCTTGCAGCCGAGATTGATGTGAGTTCTTTGGCGCAGATCAGGGCTGAAGTTCCGTACCTTTCGGAGGCTCGACGGGACCTTTACGCTCAATGGCAATCCGCGGAATGATCAACTTCTAGGGCATTTCCACGCGGCGAAGCGCCGTGTTGAAACACCTAGAGTTTTGGGATTGTGGTTATGCCGCAGAGGCTTCCGGGGCATCGCGCCGGCTCAGTTTTTCCTTGAAGTCGTTGAACCATTTTGAATCGGTCGTCAACTGCGGGAAAGGCTTGTGAATGTATCCAGTCGCCGGTGGAGCTGTGGACCGATACGACATCCCGGATACCGGATTGATGAGCATGGTGTGCTGGTCCTTCAAGAGGGTAAATTCAAACCAGCCGCGGGCCTCTTTGGTTTTGTTGCAGACCTTGCAGCGGCCGCAGCAATTATGCACGCTGGTCTTTCCACCCTTTGCGTACTGCTTCACGTGGTCTGCCTCTTCGACGATTCCGTCGCAAAAAGGTGTGCGGCAATGCCGGTCTCGAATGCTGATGAATTTTTTGAGCTTCTCCGGGAAGATCCGGGCTTTGGAATCCATGCTTATCAAATCCTGATCTCCGGGTGCCGTGTAGATCCTGGAAAGTTCAGTCAGCACTTCGATCTGCTCAATGTGTTCCGGAGTGAGTCTTGCTTCCATCTCTTCAAAGGTCAGTTCGTTCTCGATTTGATGTCCGCCGATCCATTCACGAACATCCTGTGCGGGGATGTATCCGTAGCCTTCAAGGTATGCGGGTTCCCGTTCGCCCTGGAACAGGGCTCGATCAGTCATGATGACGCCAACCTGCAAATTGATCGGCATCTTTGAAGGCTCGCCGATCATCATGTAGCTAAAGAGGATATCGGCCCTGATCTGTTCGAGAGTGCGCTTGTCGCCCTTCTTCTTGAGCTTGCGGGACTCCTTGTAGAGATAGTTTCTAAGTCCCATGCCGGGAAGCTGCGGGAACTGCGCAGTTAGCTTCACGCTGCCGGACGCTTCATCGATCTCCATGCGAGCGAATCGGCGCTCTTCGATGGTTTTATGCTCCTTGGAGACCGGATCGGAATTGTAGGAGAGCGTGAATTTCCGAACGGTGTCCTTGATCTGGTTCCGACCCATGCACTCGAACATGTCTGGATTCTGGCCGTAGATCTCATCAAATTCTGTACGGCGTTGCGCTTTGACGGTCTGCAGCTCGTTGAGGATTGCCAAGACTTGGGGTTCGGTAAATTCACCCCTGGAAAATGCGGCGGCAATATTAGGTGTGTCTTCCAGCAAGATGCGGCAGTTGACTAGGTAGTTGCGGAATCCGGTTGGGGATTGTTTGCGGGCGATGGCCACGCTGCCGGCCGCGCCACGGGTCTGATCATCCAGGTTGACTCCGCGTTCTTCATGATCGCGAACAAACTCTTTCTCCAGATGATAGGAAAGGCAGGCTTGCTGGAATCGGGCAGAAGCGATGAGGGCTTCGAGCACCTCTATGCCACGGACGCAGTCGGCTTTACCGCCGTGGTCTTGCATCCACGCCAGTTCTTTCTGCAGTGCGAGCCAGTGGTTTTCGAACTCCTCTGGCTCTACCGCTGGGGGCAGGCTATCTCCGTGCGCCTTTGCTTCGGACATGTTCTAATTATACTTCGTAATCTCGAATATGTCTTCTAATAATGTGGAAAACTTTAATCAGGGCCAGGCCGGTTCTGCCTAGCTCCTGGCGAGGAAGTTCAGCGCGAGGTAGAGCTCCTGGCGCACGTCTGCCCGGTTCAGGTCCTTGTCGAGAACCTCGCCGATGGTAGCGATGTGGCGGCGCACGGAATTGCGATGCAGGTCGATGTTCTTTGATGTTTGGTCCCACGATCCGTTGGCCTCCAGCCAGCCTTGAAGCACCTCTAGATAGAGGTCGCGACGGGCATCGGGCAGTTCAAGGATTGGCGCGAGGGCCTCTTCGGCGAGTTGCTTGCCTGCCTGCGGCGGCAGGAGGGACAGGAATGAGCGCGGAATGGATCGGGCATCGAGGCTCTGGCGCTTTTCGCGGATGCGGGGGAGCAGTCCGGTGGCCTGGGCTTGCAGGTCGCCCAATTTTTCGCCGAGCTGGATGTCGGCTGGCTCTGGGGTGCTGAAGGCGGCGACGTACCCGGCAGTTTTGAGCCGATCGAATATGGCCTGGGTCGGCTTGGTCCGCGTGAGCGCAATGAAGTGGTCGTCCTGCTGCATTGCCAGGTGGGTGTCCAGGAGTGCTTGGAGGTGGGTGAGGTGCAGTGCGAGCGGCTGTTCGGCGGGGGCGTCCAGCGGCGAAATGACCGCAACGCGGATGGGCTGCGTGCTGCCGCCGCCAAGGCTTGCGGCCAGCAGGGCGAGGTCCGGGGCATCGAGAGTGGCGCGCGAACGCAGGAGCAGTGCGGTGGCCAGCTGGGTTGAGGCGGGGGAGCTGGCGGCGCGTTCGCGCGCGAGGACGTCGAGCAGGCCCAGCGCGGTGGTGATCAGGTTGTGGTCAAAGGCCGACGGGGTGCGCGCGAAGCTGATGCATAGTACGCCCAGAAGTGGCGCGCGGCCGGACGAGGCGAGCGTGGCGCGGATCGGAAAAGCCAGGTCAACCTGCGAATCTGAGCGGTGCATGGCAAATTGCTGGTTGTTGGCGCCGCTGGCGGCCTGTTCGAAGAGCTCGGATTTGAGCTGGTCGCCGAGGTCGGCGGTTTCGGCGGCGGAGGTCTCGTGGCGGACCTTACCCTCGGATCCGAGCAGGCGGACGCTGGCCTTGAGCCGCTGGGAGAGCACGGCGGCCAGCTGGGCTTCGGGGTCCGGGTGGGCCAGGCAGCGCAGGAGGGCGCGGTTGGCTTCGGCGCTGCCGCGCAGCTGGGCGGCATTGTCGGCCTCGATCAGTTGCGCGAAGGCGATGCCGATGGCGGCGAAGGGGACGCTGGGCGGAATTTCCAGCAGTGGCAGGTCGTGCTCGCGGCAGGCGTCGAGCACGGTGGGCGGGATGGCGGTGAAGTAGGGCTCGAGGCCGAAGCCCAGGGCGCTGACCTTGGCCTGGGCGAGCCGGGCGATGAATTGCCGGACCTGCTCGGGGTTCTGATCATGGCCGAGCAGCGGGAAGCCGCTGGTGAGGATCATTTCCTCGTCGAGCAGGTAGTCGGTGGGATCGTCCATGTCGCTGGCCTCGACCCAGCGCAGCGGCCGATCGCCGGCGTCGTGGGCCAGGGAGATTTCCGGGGGCAGCTGGCGCAGGAAGCGGCGCAGCGTGATGCCGGGAGCTGTCGCGTCGAACACTGATTGCTGTGGTGCGGAATGTCCCATGAGAAACTATTTTAGTTCAAAACTTACATCTTGAGAGCCGGATCACAGATCTAGGCTTGAAGGCGGAAGAAAAACCACAGTGCAGCACAATCCACAATGCAGCGAGGACCCGAGATGAACAGCACCACCGGCGCCAGGCCGAAACAAGCCACTGGCCTTGGCCCGCAGCTGCGGCGCCGCAAGCCGATCCAGCAGATGATCGGCGACGCGGAATCCAGCTCATCGGGCGGTGCGCTGCGCCGCACCCTGGGCATGTGGCAGCTGACCATGATCAGCGTCGGCGCCACCATGGGCACCGGAATTCTGGTGATCCTGGGCGCGACCGTGCCGATCGCCGGCCCGGCCATCTGGATCTCCTTCGTGATCGCTGGCGTGACCGCGCTGCTTTCGGCCGTGTCCTACGCGGAAATGGCAGGCATGGTGCCGGTGGCCGGCTCCAGCTACTCCTATTCCTACGCGACCATGGGCGAAGGGATCGCCTGGATCTGCGGCTGGTGCCTGGTGCTCGAATACGCGGTCTCGGTGGCCGCGGTGGCGGTGGGCGCCGGCGAATATGTCAACGAAACCCTGCGGGCCTTTAATATGCAGCTGCCCGCCTCCTTGGCCGGCGGGCCGGCCGAAGGCGGGATGGTGAACCTGCCGGCGCTGATCGTCGTGGTGCTGGCCACCTTGCTGCTGGTGCGCGGAGCGCGCGAATCGGCGATCGTGAACACCATCGTGGTGGTCATCAAGGCCGGCATCCTCGTCTTCTTCTCGATCGTCGCCTTCAGCGCCTTCAACGCCGGCAACTTCGAGCCGCTGCTGCCGATGGGCGCTGCCGGCGTGACCGCGGCGGCCTCCAGCGTGTTCTTCTCCTATATCGGTTTCGACGCCGCCTCCACGGCCGGCGAAGAGGCCAAGAACCCCAAGCGCGATCTGCCGCGCGCGATCATGCTCTCGATGCTGATCGTGACCATCACCTACGTTTTGGTGGCGGTCTCCGCGATCGGCGCCCGCGAGTGGACCTGGTTCGAGGGCACCGAAGCCGCGCTGGTGCAGATCGTCGGCGAGCTGACCGGACAGCCCTGGCTGGTGCTGGTCTTTGCGCTGGCCTCGGTGCTGGCCATCGCCTCGGTGGTGCTGACCGTGCTCTACGGGCAGACCCGCATCCTGCTGTCCATGTCCCGCGACGGTCTGGTGCCGGCGGCCTTCGGCAAGATCTCCCCGCGCACCGGAACCCCGGTGATCGGCACCCTGATCACCGGCATCCTGGTGGCGATCACCGCCGGGTTCATCCCGCTGGGCGCGCTGGCCGACGCGACGAGCATCGGCACCCTGTTCGCCTTCGCGCTGGTGGGCGTCTCGGTGATGTACCTGCGCCACAAGCAGCCGCTGGCACCGCGCACCTTCAAGGTGCCCTTCTACCCGATCACCCCGATCCTCGGCGTGGCCGCCTGCCTGTTCCTGATGAGCCAGCTGGGCTGGCACACCTGGCTGGTCTTCGGGATCTGGATGGCCGTGGGCATCGTGATCTACCTGGCCTATGGCCGCCGCCGCTCGGTGCTCGGGAAGCTGAGCAAGCAGGAATATATCGACAGCCACCTTTTGAACAGCAAGTAGGAACACAGGATTTTTTCATGAACAGCACCAATCCCATCACCATGCTCAACCCGGACTTCCCGTTCAGCTACGACCTCTACCTGGCCAACGACGCCGGCCTGGGCTCGGTGCCCGAGTCGCTGTACGGCACCGAGGTGGCAGTGATCGGCGCCGGGCTTTCCGGCCTGGTCACCGCGTACGAGCTGATGAAGCTGGGCCTGAAGCCGGTGGTGTACGAGGCCGACCAGATCGGCGGGCGGCTGCGCACCGCAAGCTTCGCCGCGGCCCCGCAGATCACCTGCGACCTGGGCGGCATGCGCTTCCCGGTCTCCAGCAAGGCGCTGTACCACTACATCGAGCTGCTGGGCCTGGACACCTACGATTTCCCGAACCCGCTGGCCGAGCCCACCGACTCCACGGTGATCGAGCTCAAGGGGCAGAAGATCTATGTGGAGGACCCGGCCGACCTGCCGGTCTTCTACCAGGAAGTGGCCGACGCCTGGAAGCAGGCGCTGCGCGAAGACGCCCACTTCGAGCAGATGCAGCAGGCCATCCGCGACCGCGATGCCAAAATGATCAAGGAACTCTGGGACTCGATGCTCCAGGAGTTCGACGAGGAAAGCTTCTACGGGTTCATCGCGAACTCCAAGGCCTTCAAGCAGGCCGGCTTCGAGCACCGCGAGGCCTTTGGCCAGGTGGGCTTCGGCTCCGGCGGCTGGGACACCGACTTCCCCAACTCGATCCTGGAAATCCTGCGCGTGGTCTACACCGACGCCGACGACTACCACCGCGGCATCACCGGGGGAGCGGCCAAGCTGCCCGAGGCCCTGTGGAACCACGCCCCGGAAAAGATGGCGCACTGGCCGGCGGGCACTTCCCTGTCCTCGCTGCACTCCGGCGCCCCGCGCGGCGCGGTGGCCAAGGTCTACCGCACCGGAAACCCGGGCTTCAACGGCGCGAACACCATCGAGGTCACCGAGCGCTTTGGCCGCACCCAAGAATTCGGCGCCGTGGTCTCCACGGTGCAGTCCTGGCTGTTGTCCACCGGTATCGACACCGATGAGGAGCTGTTCGGCGCAGAACTGTGGACCGCGATCGAGCGCAGCCACTACATGCAGTCCTCGAAGACCTTCGTGATGGTGGATCGCCCGTTCTGGAAGGACCGCGACCCGGTGACCGGGCAGCACCTGATGTCCATGACGCTCACCGACCGGCTGAACCGCGCCACCTACCTGCTGGATCATGGCGAGGACCAGCCGGCGGTCATCCTGCTCTCCTACACCTGGAACGACGATGCGCTGAAGTGGCTGTCCCTGTCGGCCGAACGCCGGATGGAGCTGATGCTGCACTCGCTGGAGAAGATCTACCCGGGAGTGGATATCCGCAGCCACATCGTGGGCCAGCCGATCACCGTGTCCTGGGAGTCCGATCCGAACTTCATGGGCGCGTTCAAGGCCAACCTGCCCGGCCACTACCGCTACCAGCAGCGCCTGTACACCCACTTCGACCAGCAAGGCATGGATGCTGCGCACCGCGGCATCTTCCTGGCCGGCGACGACGTGTCCTGGACTGCTGGCTGGGCCGAAGGCGCGGTGACCACGGGCCTGAACGCGCTGTGGGGCGTGGTCAAGCACCTGGGCGGCGAAGACGCCGCCGCCAATCCCGGCCCGGGCCAGTTCCTGGCCGAGATTGGCCCCAAGGCGCTGTAGCTACACGTTGCCGAACAAAGCAAAATCCCGCACAGACGGGTTCTGGCGTTCGTCGCAACACCGGCGGTCTAGGCCTCGATAATAGGTCATGCATACGCTCGACTGGAATCTTCCAGCCGAGCGTTTTGCATTGGAGCCCATTGAGCAACGGAGTCACTTCCTTCAAATCCTCTGGACCGTCAGAGTAGACTCGTTTGTTTCGGCGGTTTCGATTGCGGTTTCCCTGCGCCGGACGGATTCTCAATGGATGCCAACTTGTCTGACGGCTTGTTAACGACGCATACTTTGGGCACACGGGCACACGGGCACACGGGCACACGGGCACACGGGCACAGGAACTCTTAACGTTTTCTAGCTCGAGGTTGCGGGAAATTCGCACGGGCTCTGATCGCCCGCTGGCAGATTGTGTGGTTTGGGAAGCTTAGTTCGCGGACCGCTTGGCTAGTGTTTTGATGCTTGTCGAGGGCCATGAAGAACGTGTCTTTCTGGCCTTGACGCATTGAGTTCTGCAGAGAATTTCGACGCCGCGTGATTCCGATACTCAGCGAGTAGTGCGCCTTGGGTTCGCTTGTGATCGATCGGTTTTGGAATAAATTAAGGTGCTGTCATTGTAACTTCTGATTGTCCAAGGTGCAGCAATAACAGTTAGGGTTCGCCTTAACCGTGGAGTGCAGAATTTTCCTGTGCAAAACCCCTGACTGATTAAATTTTTCCATTGCGTTATGAAACTAATGGCAAATTTGCATTTTTTGGACAGTTAGGGCATTCTTCTGCACCAAGATAATAAAACGTCTACTCGCATCGACATTTTATGATCGACAGTTGGGCTTTATGGGGTTAAAGCTTTTCTCTCAGCTTGTCGCGAGGGACTGTGCTGCTATTGTCCGTAGCACTTCATTACATCGTTTTTCGTTTCCTCTTCATTTGAGGATGCCATGAAGGAAGTTCAATCATCTTGAAAAGTGGATCTTTCTGTAGACGTAGTGGGAAGATTTTCTCCGTTTTGTCTGCTGTAATCCTGACCGCTTCTTCGCTTGTTGCTACCCCTGCATCAGCTGCAACCGAGAAGAATCCCCAACCTTCATACTCTGCTGCATTAGAGCCTTGTGTGCAGAAAGCTATCAAGTCCAAGGCCAAGAAGTGGGTGTGTGAACCTGAAGGCCTGAGCATTAATGTGGATGGCAAGGGTGTACAGGTAAATGAGTTTATTGAGATTCCTACCAAGCAGAGCTATCTAGGGGCGATTGCACAGCCGGCTAAGGGTGGAAGTCACGAGGACACATGGTGTGAGAACGGCGCCTCTTGTAAGCGCAAAATCAATGACTATATTTATGAAGTCAAGAGAAATGCTGTTTATGGTAGCGGATCAAAGACTATCGGCCAATATGACTTGGTTGTTCGAACCTACCTCAATGGGCGCCAAGCACAGTGGACTGTGACGCGCGTATGGGATTCTGGTCCTTCACTAAACTTCACTGACTCGAAACTTACATGCTTGGAGAAACGCGGGGCTCTCTCCCCAAATATCTGTGGTACCCACAAGCTTTCTTCCGTGACGATCAATTCTGGAGTTCCTCGCACACAGAAGAAGATCTACGGGAACTACTTGAGAAACAGCAATAACTATTACGGAATATTCCGTACAAAGTTCACTCCTAGGGGCTATTCGCAGTACACGGCGGCAGGATTCGATACCGGCACATTCAACTGCTATGGAAATGCGGATGATAGGTGCTACGTTCCTTAACCATGAAGACTCTGCATATTGACGAAGTTCAAGAAGTTGATGTTGCTCCTGACGGTTGGGAGCTTACTAGTGAGAATGGTTGGGGATACTTGGCACTTGTGAGTCTGCAAGAGTCAGGGCGATTGTCCAAGATTGTTCGTGTACCGCGAGCTGCTGAGGGTGTCGATGCCCGCGACATCGTTGATGATGCGATTTCTTCTTATGTGGAAGACACTGCGGACATCAGGTACGCGGAGAATTTTCTGGAGTGGGAATGGTATTTTCAGAAGCCACATGGTTCCGAGAATTTCTGGGCTGAGTTGAATTCCGAAGTGTATAAACGCGTCAGGAGTAAAGCGCCGCTTCCTGAAGAGAATTACCAGGCGATGCTTCAAGCTGTCAGTTCTTTGTACGCGGAAGGCGTGGAGAACTAGATAGTAGTGGGAGAGGAGCAACGCCGTCCTTAATGTGAGAGGTGCGGAACTTTTGGGATCCTCTTTGAGCTGATCCGGTACTTACACGTCCTGTCGGCGCCGGGAAGCGATCCGGCGCCACAGGGTGTAGCCGAGCATCAGCGCCAATAGCGCGTACAGGGTGATGGTGATGCCCGAGCCGAGCAGGATCGACAGCTCGCCGCCGCTGGACATCAGCGCATTGCGCAGGCTGGTTTCGGCCAGCGGACCAAGCACCACGCCGATCATCACCGGCGCCAGCGGGTAGCCGTAGCGGCGCATCAGGAAGGCGATGAATCCGATGGCCAGCACCAGCAGCAGGTCGACCACCGAAGCGCCGGTGGCGTAGACGCCCAGCCCGCAGAAGACCGTAATGCCGGCGAACAGGTGCGGCTTGGGGATCAGCAGCAGCTTGGCCCACAGCGGGGCGAAGGGCAGGTTCAGCACCAGCAGCATCACCAGGCCGACAAAGAGGCTGGCCAGCAGCGCCCAGACCAGGTCCGCATTGCGTTCGAAAAGCATCGGGCCCGGCTGCAGGCCATACTGCTGGAAGGCGGCCAGCATGATCGCGGCCGTGGCCGAGGTGGGCAGGCCCAGGGCCAGCAGCGCGCCCATGGCGGTGCCGCTGGTGGCATTGCCGGCAGCTTCCGGGGCCGCCACGCCGCGGATCGCGCCGGTGCCGAACTTGGGAAAGCGGCGTTTGCGGTCCAGTTGGCGCTCGGTGCCGTAGGCCAGGAAGGTGGGCACCTCGGCGCCGCCGACCGGAATCACTCCGAAGGGCACGCCAAAAGCGGTGCCGCGCAGCCAGGCCGGGATCGCTTCGCGCACTTCCGAGCGCGAAAGGTAGGGGCGGCCGGCAACGGAAATGGCGGTCAGCTTCTGGTCGCGGTGGATGCGCGAGGCCACATGCAGCACCTCCCCCAGGGCCAGCACGCCGACGGTGATCACGATGATGCTCACCCCGTCAAAGAGCTGCGGCACATTGGCGGTGAAGCGCGAGGCCCCGGAAATGCCGTCGATGCCCACCACGGCCAGGGCCAGGCCCAGCAGCAGCGAGGCCAGCCCCTTCAGCGCCGAGTCCGAAACCACCGAGGCGGTGGCGATGAAGGCGAAGATCGCCAGGGCAAAGTATTCCGCCGGCCCGAAAAGCACCGCGATTTCCGCCAGCTTGGGGGCAAAGAACACCACCAGGGTGGTGGCGATCAGCCCGCCGATGAAGGCGCCAATGGCGCTGGTGGCCAGCGCCTGGGGCGCCCGCCCGTCCTTGGCCATGCGATGGCCCTCGAAGGTGGTGGCAATGGCGGTGGAGCCGCCGGGGGTATTCATCAGGATCCCCATGGTGGAATCGCCAAAAAGGCCGCCGAAGTAGACGCCGGCAAACATGATGAAGGCGCCGACCGGGTCCAGCGAAAAGGTCATCGGCAACAACAGGGCCACGGCCATGGAGGAACCCAGGCCCGGCAGCACCCCCACGGCGGTGCCCAGGAAGGCGCCAATGAAAACCCAGAGCAGGTTCATCGGGGTGAGGGCCTGGGAGAAGCCCTCAAGAAGCAGGTTCAAGGATTCCATCAGCCGATCAGCCCTTCCAGGATGCCGCTAGGCAGGTTCAGTCCGAGCGCGGCGCCGAAGGCCAGCTGGATGACGGAGGCGAAAACCACGGCGATGCCCAGATCCCTCGCCCGGTTCTTGCTGCCCAGGGCAAAGGCGACGGTCCAGAACAATAGCGTGGCGCTGATCAGCCATCCGGCGGGGACCAGGAGCAGGGCAAAGGCCAGGAAGCCGGCGGCGACCAGGGCCACGGTTTTCCAATCCGAGTAGCTGCGGTATCCCTGCGGGTCGGCCGGGACCGGTTCCGGGGTCCGCACCAGTTGCAGGGCCAGCAGCGCGGCGAGTACAAAAATCGCGACGGTGATCAGGATCGGGAAGAATGCCGGTCCGGGGTGCTTGGCCCCCTCGGGCACCTCCATGGTGATGATGCCGACGCCCAGGTAGATCCCCAGCAGCACCAGGATTCCGGGCAGGACCAGGCCGCTGCGCCCGGCGCCGGGCGCGGTTTTGGGCTGGACGCCCAGTGGTGTTTCAGTGCTCATTCTCATCGGCCTTTACGCTCAGCACCGGGACGCTGGCCCCGAGGATCACTGCCTGGGCATCGGAGCCCATCAGCATTTTCCCCACCCGCGATCGGGAGCGGACTCCGATGACGATCACCTGGGCATCCAGCTCGTTGCCCACATCGACCAGTTCGTCGGCGGCGCGCGGCGAATTGGCGCGAGGCTGCAGGAAGCTGGCCTTGGCCGGAAGCTGCGCGGCGAGTTCGGTGCCCGGCCAGGCTTCGCCATTGAGGGCAAAGAGCGGGAAGAGGGCGATATCGGTGTTGGCCAGTTCGGCGATGGCCAAGGCATGCCGCAGGGCCGCGGCGCCCTCGGCGGTGTGGGTGTATCCGACCAGGACGGTCATGGTGTCTCCAGTTTCTTCGTGGCTAGTAGCCGAGGCCATTCCAGATGGCATCGACGCTTTGGCGTTCGGAGTCGAGGAATGCTTCGAACTCCGGGCCGGTGAGGAAGGTGTCGGCCCATTGGTTGCGTTCCAGGGCGTCGGCCCATTGCGGGGTTTTGACGGTTTCGGCCACAATCTGCTGGAGCTCGTCGACGTCCTCGTCGCTGAGCCCGGGAGGGGCGACGAGGCCACGCCAGTTGGTCAGCTCGATGTCGTAGCCAAGCTCCTTGAGCGTGGGAACCCCGGTGGCCGGGACCGGCTCGGGGGCTGAAACCGCCAGTGCCTTGAGTTTTCCGGCTTCGATCTGGTCGGCGAAGTCCACCCAGCCGGACACCGAAGCCTTGATGGTGCCGCTGAGCAGGCTGGTGGCCAGTTCGCCGCCGCCCGAGTAGGCGATGTAGTTCACCGCGGTGGGCTTGATGCCGGCTTGCTGGGCCAGCTCGGTGATGATCATCTGGTCAACGCTGCCCAGCGAACCGCCGCCGAAGGCGAAGGCGTTGGGATCCTTGGCCCAGTCGGCGACCAGCTCGTCCACCGAATCGTAGGGCGAGCCGGCGGGGACCACAAGCACGTCGTAGTCATCGGTGAGCCGGGCGATCGGGGTGACATCTTCGATGGTGGTGTGGGAGCCATTGATGTTGATGGCACCGAGCATCGTAATGCCCATCACCATGAGGCTGGACTTTTCGCCCTCCATGCCGGCGAAATTATTCAGGCCGATGGTGCCTCCGGCGCCGGGGATGTTCACGACCTGCGCGTTGTTGACGATGGATTGCGCGCGCATGGCCTGCTGGGCTTCGCGTGCGGCCCCGTCCCAGCCGCCGCCGGCGCCTGCCGGGGCAATGAGGGTCAGCTGGGCTCGTGCGTCATCCCCGGTGCCGCTGCTGGCCGCGTTGAATGCCGCGGTGGCCACCACCGCGGCACAGGCCAGGATTGCCGTGCCGCGAAGGGCGGTGCGCAGGCCGGGAGGCAGGGGTTTTCGCCGGCGGGTGCTATCGAGGGTCATGATGATCCTTTCGCGCCCGAGTGACGAGGCGCCGTTGGATGTTACAAATTATAAATTATAGTTAAAGACCCTAGGTTGTGAGCCAAGTCATGTCAAGACGCTGTTGTGGGCGCAAAAATACCCCCAGCGCCTGAGGTGCTGGGGGTATTCGGGGCGATCTGGGGCTAGGGGGCTAGCGCGTCAATGGCCCGGCGGCCGAGGCTGCCTTGGACGTGCTTGGCCATTTCCTCTTCGGCCTTGGCTGCGTTGCCGGCGATGACCGACTTGAGGATGCGCTCATGCTCGGCGGCCACGCGCTTCTTGTCCGCGGCTGAATCCTGCCTGGCGGCCAAGCCCACCTGGCGGTACCTGTCGGCCTTGTCCCACAGGGATTCGAGCATGCTGATCAGCAGGTCGTTATGCGAGGCGGTGTAGATCGAGCGGTGGAACTCGCGGTGCGCGGCCAGCGCGGCGAGGTCCGGATTGGGTGCCAGCGGCCGCATTTTCTCGGCCGCGGCCTTCATCCTGGCGATGTCATCGTCTGTGCGATGGGTGGCGGCCAGCGCCGCTGCCATCGGGTCCAGCCGTTCGCGCACCTGGAAGAGGTTGGTGGCTTCCTGGGCGGTCAGCGGGGCCACCTTGGCGTTGCGGTGGGCGTCGATGGTGATCAGCCCTTCGGCCTCCAGCTTGCGCAAGGCCTCGCGCATGGGGGTCAGGCTGACGCCCAGGTCGGCAGCGAGCTGGGATTGCGCCAAGGCTTCACCCGGAACTAGTTCCCCGCTCATGATCAGCTCCCTGACGCTCTGGTAGGCGTAGGCGTTCTTGGTCAGCGCAGCTTGGGTCACGAGTGGTCTCTTTCGAAGTGCAGATTTCCGCGGTGCAAATTTCATAGAGTGCAACGTCCTTTTTATAAATGTTAGCTGGTGGGGCCGTGCGGGCAAGTGGTGGAG
Source organism: Glutamicibacter sp. FBE19 (assembly GCF_015524875.1). NCBI lineage: Bacteria > Bacillati > Actinomycetota > Actinomycetes > Micrococcales > Micrococcaceae > Glutamicibacter > Glutamicibacter sp. FBE19. The sequence continues at coordinate 64,096 of NZ_JACKQN010000014.1, forward strand.
TCTTGGGTCTGGTGAATGCGTGGTGTACGATTTTATAAATTATAAAAGTGAGGGAGAGGCGCATGCCTGCACAGGGCCAACGGCACATCACAACATTCCAATCGGGCGGCCAGCGCTATTCAGCCACGGACCTGAGGGCAGCCCTTGGCGCGGAATTCTGCCGTCTGCCCATGGTGCTCAGGCTGCTGGCCGAAAATACGCTGCGCCGCTCCAGCGCAGCCGAAAGCGCGCGAACCGTAGCCAACCTCAAAGGCTGGCTCAATGGGCATGGATCCGAGGCCGAGCTGGAATACTGGCCGCACCGGATCCTGATGCACGACACCACGAGCACCCCTGCCCTGGTCGACATCGCCGCCATGCGCGACTCCCTGGCCGAGGTCGGCATAGACCCGGGCGTGCTGAACCCCCAGCTGCACGTCGAGGTGTCCATCGACCACTCGCTGGCCGTGGAGGACTATGGGCGAAATGACGCCGCCCCGCGCAATTTGGCCCATGAATACCGCAGAAACCAGGAACGCTACAGGTTCTTGAAGTGGGCCCAGCGCTCGATGGAGACGGTGAACGTCAATCCGCCCGGAACAGGAATCATGCACACCATGAACCTGGAGCAGCTGGCGACGGTGGCGCATCTTGACCTCGAGCGTTCAAAGGATCTTCGCTACCCGCTGGTCGTCCCCGACATGATGATCGGCACCGACTCGCACACGCCGATGGTCAACGCCCTGGGCGTGCTGGGCTGGGGCGTCGGCGGGCTCGAAGCCCAGACGGTGATGTTCGGCCTGCCCACCACCTTGCGGATCCCCGATGTCATTGGTGTCCGGCTGACCGGGAAATTGCCGGCCGGGGCCACCGCCACCGACCTGGCGCTCACCATCACCCATTTGATCCGCGAACGAGGAGGCAGCGGCGAATTTGTCGAGTTCTTCGGGCCCGGGGTCAGCCAGCTCTCAGCCGGGGAACGCGCCGTGGTTGCGAATATGGCGCCGGAATACGGGGCCAGCACCGGGTACTTCCCGGTGGATCAACAGGTCCTTGGCTACCTGGCCCAGACCGGCCGGCCGGCCGAGCAGATCCAACTGGTGCAGGATTACTACCAGGCGACGGGCATGTGGTTCGACCCGCAGGGGGAGCCTGAATACACCGATATTCTGGAGCTGGACCTCGCCGCGGTGCGGTTGAGCGCCGCTGGTCCTCGGCGTCCGCAAGACTTGATGGACATCTCCGGGATACCGAAGGCCCTGGAAGATGAGGCCCAGGGCATCGCGGAGGATGCTGGCCCGTTGCCGCGCTTCGCCATCGCCTTGGCGGCGATCACCAGCTGCACCAACACCACCGACCCCAAGCTGCTGATTGCCGCGGGGCTTGTGGCCCGCAAGGCGCGGGAGCACGGGCTGAAGGTGCCGGAATGGGTTAAGACTTCGCTGGCTCCCGGCTCTCCGGCAGCGATGAGCTACTTGCGCCGGGCCGGGCTCCTGGAGGATCTGGGCTACGCCGGATTTGATGTGGTGGGCTTCGGGTGCACCACGTGCATCGGAAATTCCGGCCCGTTGAGCGAGCCGGTCAGCCGCGAATTGTCGGCATCCACGCTCAGGCCCGTCGCGGTCCTCTCCGGGAATCGGAATTTTGCCGGCCGCATCCACCCGGATTTGGATCTGGGATTCCTGGTTTCACCGCCGCTGGTGGTGGCCTTTGCGCTGGTTGGCCGCGCCGACGTTGACCTGCTGGCCTACGAATTCGCTCCGGAGCGCGCTGGAGGCACAGCGGTCAAGCTCTCGGACCTTCTGCCAACCCGCGAAGAAGTCCAGGAGCTATGGGAACTGGGCCATGATGCCCGGGACTTTGCGCGCGATTTCAAGGTCGCCACCACTAGTGCCTTGTGGTCGCAGCTTGATGCTCCGAAGGGCGCCCGGTTCCAGTGGAGCGAAGACTCCAATATCCTGCGCCGTCCGCCCTTTGCCTCCTTGGGCGAAGGCAGCCAGCTAGGCTCGTTCGCCGCGCATCCCTTGCTGGTGCTCGGCGATGACGTCACCACGGACCATATCTCCCCGGCCAGCGCGATCCCCGCCGATTCATTGGTTGCCGACTATCTGGTTTCCCGCGGGGAAAGCCGCGATGACCTCAACGTCTTCGCCTCGCGCAGAGGCAATTTCGAAGTCATGGTGCGCGGTGGATTCCACGCCAAGAACCTGGTGAACAAGCTCGGAGAGAACTTGCCGGTGGCGCATACAGTGCACGCCGGAACCGGGGAAGCTGTTCCGCTGACCGAAGCGGCCAGCAGGTACCGCAGCCAGGGGCAGAGCGCCGTCATCATTGCAGGGGAACGCTATGGAACGGGCAGCTCGCGCGACTGGGCCGCCAAAGTGCAGCGGCTGCTGGGAGTGCGCGCCGTCCTGGCCGGGAGCTTCGAGCGGATTCACCGCTCCAACCTGATTGGCATGGGAGTGGTGCCGCTGCTGGTGCCAGAGCACGCCAAAGAGCAGTTGCAACGAGTCAGCGCCGCGGATCTGATCGGGATTTCGGCAGAGCCAGCGGCCATCGAGGTGCGCGGGATGGTGCCGGTTAAAGTCGAGTTTTCCGACGGGGGCATCCTCGAATTCGAGGCCCGCCTGGCCGCTGAAACAGAATTGGACCTGGTATTGCTGCGGGCCGGCGGGGTCATACCGCACCTGCTGGAAAAGACCCAGGCGCAATTCCGGGAGGTTGCACGGTGAAAAACCCCGGGGAACCAGGCGTGATCGTGGAAATTCGCGGGGACGAGGCCGCCAATGAGATGTTCGCCTTGGTGCGCGAACGGATTATCAAGCCCCTCGTTGACCTGTCGATTCAAAGTTTTGACCTGTCGCTGGCCAACAGGGAGGCAACCGCCGATGCAATTACCTTGCAGGCGGCCGCGGCGGTGAAGGAACATCGCGTCGCGGTGAAGTGCTCGACGATCACGCCCACCGCGGCGCAGGTTGAGCGCCACGGGCTGAGCCGGCGCTGGAAGTCGCCCAATGCGACGTTGCGCAAAGCGTTGAACGGGGTGATTTTCCGCGAGCCGATAGTGCTCGAATCCGTCCCGCGTTTTGTGCCCGGCTGGGAAGCTCCCATTGTGGTTGCGAGGCATGCCAATGCCGATCAATACCAGGCAACCGATTTCCAGGTTTCCGGCACGGGAAGCCTCACCCTGAGTTTCACCCCGGCAGACGGCTCCGCCCCACAGGTCCATGAGGTCACGGCCTTTGGGCCCGATGGCGGCATCGCCCTGGGCATGTACAACAACACCGATTCCATCAGGGCTTTTGCCCGAGCTTGCTTCCGGCAGGCGTTGCGTTTGGGGCTTCCGTTATATTTCTCCACCAAGTACACGGTGCTCAAGGAATACGATGGCGCCTTTGTCTCGGCATTCGAGGACGTTTACCGGGCGGAGTTCGCGCAGCAATTTGCCCAGGCCGGGCTCGGCTACGAACACCGGCTGATCGACGACATGGTGGCCTTCGCGATCAAGAGCCCGGGCGGCTTCCTGTGGGCGCTGAAGAACTACGACGGGGATGTGCAGGCCGATATCGTCGCGCAGGGATTCGGCTCGCCTGGCTTGATGGCCTCGGTGCTGGCCGGGGAAGACGGCGAGACCTGCCTTTTCGAGGCGGCCCACGGAACAGTAGCCAGGCACTACCGGCGGTGGAAAGACGGCGGGCAGCTCGCCGCCAACCCGGTGGCCACCATTGCCGCCTGGAGCCGCGCCCTCGAGCACCGCGGGGCCCTGGACGAAAATGCCGAGCTGGCCGATGCCGCGCGGGCCATAGATGCCGCGGTCCGTGCCACCGTGGCCCAGGGAATCATGACCCCGGACCTTGCCGGCCTTGTTGGCATCGGCAACCCGGTGGGGACCGAGGAGTTTATTGATGCGGTGGCCGGCAGGTTGCGGTAGCCCGCGATCCCTTCGGGCTCAAAGCACCGCGGTGGCATTGGCCGGCGATCCGGTGCCTCCCACAACGTTTAATGGCTTGATCGTCAGCAGGCACTCCCAGCGTTGCAGCTGGCTCATTCGCCGTGCCAGCGGGCCCAGGCGCCACAGCTCCCCGAGCGGAAGGCCGAGCTTCGCCAGGAATTCCTGGTGCATCATTCCGCGGTCATTCGGAGCCGAGGCGAGGAACGGGGAATTGGCGGCCGGCGGCAGGCATTCGACGGCAAAGTTATCTGCCGCCAGGATGCTCAGCCCCGAATCCCAGGCCCAGTCCAGCAGCTGTTCGGACTGCACCAGCCCGGTAGCCTTGCCGCAGTCGCGCTGCCTGGATTTCTCTTCGGGGGACAGCGCCAGGAACCACTCGCTCCAGCCGGTGTGGACCATCAGCGCATCGCCTTCTTCTGCAGTAATTCCCTGGTGGTCCAGGGCTTCGAGCAGCAGCGAAAGCGGGATCTGCTCCCCGTGTGCGTGATCCAGCTGCCGGCCCCGGGCCCTGGAAAACCCGTCGAGGTCCACCAGGAGGCCACGGGTCACGATGGGCTGATCCGACCAGTACTGGATTCCCAGCTCGGTGGTTCCAGGGACGATCTTTTCGTCGGCCACGCCGTTGTAGAAGCCGACCTCGTCAGAACGGCGGTGGCGCAGCCCATCGATCTGCGACGAGCCCTGCAGGTAGAAGCCGTCCAGATAGTCGTCGCGATGGGCCGGATGATTGCCAAAAATATGGTGCTCTGGCGCGCCACGGGTTTTGGACATGCCCGGCGAAAAGGCATCGATCGGATAATCCAGCCCGAAGCATTCGCCCAGGCGCACCGATGCGGCCGCGGCAATGCGCTTGGCTGCATCAATTTTGCCCGGAGCCCCGGCCAAGGGGGAGGCGAACAGGTCCCATGAGGTACCGGCAAGCCGGCCCGGGCGCTGTTTCAGCTCGGCACGAGTGGGGTACTTTTTCTTCCCGCTCATTTGGGAGCGTTCTCCTGGGCGTATTTGCGCGGGGTGGAGCCTGCATGAAGCAGCAGGTACGCGGCGATCGAGGCGATGGAGGCGCAGATGCAAAGGACCGTCTTGAACACCGAGTTCGGTGCGGTCAGCAGCGGCGCGTTGCCGAGGATAATCCCGGCTAATTGCAGCAGAACAAACACGATTCCACCGCCCAGGGCCAGAGCCAGCGAGGCGACGAAGGTTTTTCGAAGTACAAGTTGGTACATTTTGGCTCCTTGGGGGTTAGACCGGCAAGATCCCGGACGCGATCAGCACGCCGATAGCCAGCAATGGCAGTGCGTAGAACAGCATCATCCGGCGGAAGGTGCTGTATGGGTTGACCCCGGCGATGCCGCAGGCAACGTAGAGGGGAGCGCCTCCGGGCGGAACAGCTGCTTCGCAGGAGGAGAATACCAGCACGGCCACCGCGGCGGTCGGGGCAGGGACCCCTGCGGCAACAAGGGAAGCCACTCCCACGGTGCCCACGGCCGCCATTGTCGCAGTCGAAGACAGCGGGGCCGCGACGGCAATGACAATCAGGCCGATCACCAGGGCAAGCAGCCACACCGGCAGCGAAAGCTGGTTCAGCACCGTGGTGAGCTGCTCGGGCAATCCGGTGCTGGCCAGGGCGTTGGCTCCGGCGAAGGCGAAAAGCACGGTGACGCCGACAATGCCAAAACGGGGGATGGAGTCCTCGATCATGCGCGACCAGGCCTTGAGGCTGCGGGGCAATTTGCCCAGCCCGAGCAGCAGGCCCATGACGATCAACGCGATGGGGATCCAGAAGATCGGGCTGATCGCCTTGGCAACGTTGGTTTGGGTGTAGCTGCTCAAGGCCTCGGCGACAGCGCCGCTGGTGATGATCATCGGAATGGCAACGCCGACAAAAAGCAGGAGGGTGCTCCAGCCTTGCCTGAATGCCACCGATAGCAGCTGGCGCTGTTCGGCAGGGGTGGCTTGCGCGCCACTGCGGCGAACCAGGATATAGGTGACCACCAGCCTGTGCGCCACGCACCAAAGCCCGCCAAAAATCAAGGGGACCAAGAGCTCATTGGCCGAGAGCAGCGGCCCGACGGTGGAGGAGCCAACCAGAACGAACATCGAAGCGCTGAAGGGGAAGGTGATTCCCATGCCCGCGTTGCCGGCCACGATGGTGGCAGCGGTGGGGCGGTCGATCTTCGAGCGCTCCATCCACGGGATGGTAATTGATCCCACCGTCGCGGCGATGGCCGCCTGATTGTGCACGATGCTGCCCAAGCTGGCCGAGGACACCGTGGACACGTAGGCCGCCCCGCCCTTGTGGCCGCCGATCAGCGAATCCAGCAGGTTGATCATGCGTTCCATGACCCCGGCGCGTTCGAGCAGGTAGCCCATGAACACAAAAATCACCGTCGCATAGACGATTTCATCGGTGAGCGCTTCATAGAGCGCCGCCCAGCCAACCGGGAGCATCTGGCTGCCGCTGAATGCCGCCGCCACGATGAAGCCGAGAATCATCGCCTCGCCAACGTTGCGGCGCATCAGCACCGTCCAAATGATGATGACCGCGAGGTAGGCGCCCAGCGCCCAGATGCCAATCATGCTGTTTCCTTCCAGAGCTTGCCAGCGTCGCTGCTAGCCAGCTGTCATCCTAGTATCCATGGCCATGCGCTCCATGGCGCTGGCCGAGGCATCGGTCATTTCGCGGGGGACGCCGAGGTCGTCCAGATACCCGCCGGTGGAGCGCATCTCTGCTGCGCGGCGTACTGCGTGCTTGGCGGTGCCGGACAGGAAGCGATCGATGGTTGCCTGGCCGTCGCCGGCCAGCATTTTGGAGATTTCTGCCCGGATCCAGGGTTCAAGCCCCGCAGCGGCACCGGCTCGAACTGCTTCAATCACCACCGAGGCCAGGCCCTTGGTGAAGATGCTGCGCAGCAGCTTGTGGGCCATGGCGCTGCCCGGCCCGCCTTCCACGACCTCGACCGGCGCTCCCACGGATTCGAGCAGATCGGCAAAGGCCGCGGCTCCTTGGCCGCTGGCCATCAATGGAGTTTTTGCCCCCTGGGCAATGACGGGTCCGAGGATCGCGACATCGATGAAGCTGGCCTGGCTCGAAGTGGAGCCCAGCTCCTCCATGACCTTGGGGGATGAACTGGTCAGGTCCGCATAGCCAGATCCCGGCTTCATCACCGGCAAGCACTCCCGGGCGACCTTCGGTGCGGCACCGGCGCCGGTCAGCACCAGGACCATGTCTGCATCCTTGGCTGCTTCCGCCGCCGACTGGGCCAGGTGCGCGCCGTGCGGGGCGTGGTTGATGAATGGATCGTAGCCGATGATGTCGTGGCCGGCTTCGAGGAGCGCGGCAGCATAAATCTGTCCGACCTCGCCTAGTCCGATGAGTGCACATTTCATAGTGTCAGGGCCTTAAATAATCAGGAATGGGTGTTGGCGCGGTCGGCAAGAATGGCTGCGCGGCGCTGGGACTCGTCAAGATTCACTGCTTCTGCGGCGGTGGCGATATCTTCGGCGCGCTCTGCCGGGATAACCACCAATCCGTCCGAGTCTCCGACGACGATGTCTCCTGGCGAGACCGCGACGCCGCCAAAGGCGATAGTCCCGTTGACCTCGAAGGGGCCATTCTTGTAGGGGCCGGCGGGGCTGGTGGCCCGGGCGAAGACCGGCAGGTTGATTTCGCCGAGATCCACGGCATCGCGAACTGCCCCGTCAACGGCGAATCCGGCGACACCCTTGGATATCGCGCGTTCGCCGATGAGCTCTCCGAGAAGCGCGCGGTCGGTGTAGCCCCCGCCGTTGACGACGATAACCTGTCCGGGTTGAACATGTTTGAGGGCTTCGTGGATTCCGGCGTTGTCCCCCGGGGCCACCCAGACGGTATACGCCGGCCCGGAAATTTTGGCGCCATCCCACACTGCCTGGATTTCTGCTGAGGCAATGCCCAGCCGCTGCATGGCGTCGCCGATGTTGGCGGCCGGAAGCGCAGCGAGCCGATCGATGACGGATTGCTCGACGAGAAGAGATTGCGTCGATTGGTTCATGGTGCACCTGTCCCAAGTCCTGGGGCGAGCGTGAAACAGCCAAGGGTAAATTTCATTAGACGGTCTATAGTTTCACACTACGCAATTTATTGATGATGTACGGAATCATTGCATGGGGTGCATCACAGTGTCAAGGTGCGGGGGCGGGTGTTTCGCGCAGGAGCGCCCAAGGCGCCGGGGAATCCGGGCGCGCCAATCAGGCGCGTGATCCACGCGCCTGAAGCGGGGCGGTTGCGGCCGTTAGTAGACGCTGCTCGCCAGCAGGTCGGATAGGCGGCGGGCGGCCTGGAGGAGTTCGGGAGCCCGGGTTTCCAGGGCTTCGCGGGTCACGGTGTGGATGGGGCCGGTCAGCGAGAGCGCTTCCGTGGGCGGGCCCTGGCGCGACGGGATGGCGGTGGCCACCGAGATGATGCCCAGGGCGCGCTCATCTTCGGAGATGGCGTAGTTTGCACCAGCCTTGGGCGTGCGGGACTTGATGGCGTCGAGATCGAAGTCCTCGGATTCGTAATGCAGGCGCCGGGATGCTTCGGCGATCTGCGTTAGCTCGTCGTCATCGGCGCCGAGCAGGAAGATGCGTCCGGCTGCGCCGGATGTCAGGGGCAGGCGCCGGCCTTGCGGGAGGTTGTAGCCCAGGGAGCTTTCGCCCACGACGCGTTCAACCAGTACCCGCTCGCTGCCCAATCGCGTGTACAGCGAAGCTGTCAGATTGGTGGCCTGGGAAAGTTGCTGGAGGATCGGCTGCGCAACACGGGGCAGCGGGTCATTTTCCAGGAAGACGCGGGCTGCGGGCAGTACTGCTGGGCCCAATCGATAGCTCTTGTCGGTCTGGCTGACGAGTCCCGCCTCCTGGAGCACCCGCAGGATGCGCAGTGTTGTCGGCGAGCTCATGCCCATATCGGCAGCGATGGCGCTCAGGCGCCTGGGGTGCTCATAGCGCTGGATCTGCTCAAATACGGCAATGGCCCTGGTTAAAGACCTCATGCCGTTGGGTGTCTCGGACTTCTCTTTTTCTGCCGCCATGATTTCATTCTATGCAATTAATTTGTAATTTGATGCACTTCCTTGACGGCCGCCTGTGCCCCATGTCACCATTTCATGGAACGCTAGATAATTTTACAGTATGAAATTTATGAACAAACTATGCAATTGGAGGAAGCTGTGTCGAACGATGCAACGGGGAGACGGGTTCCACCGGGACGATGGCCAATCCTCATTGGCCAGGCAATTATCGCCCTCGTCGGCCTGTATGCGTTCCTGGGCTCATTGAGCCTTGGACTCTGGAGCAGCCTCGGCCCGGGGGCCGGCTTCTTTCCAGCAGTACTTGGCATTTTCCTGATGGTTCTCGTCGCCCTGTGGTTTGTGCAGGAACGTGCCAAGCCAACGGTGGAAACCGGGGGAGAGACGTTTGACCGGGCGCAGGTCTGGGCTGTCATTGCCAGCTTGGTGATTCTGGCCGCTGCCTTGCCATTCCTCGGATTCCAGCTGAGCGTATTTGCCTTTCTCATGTACCACCTCAGCTTCCGGGCCCGGATTGGAAAGGTGAAAGCCATCGTTATTTCCCTTTGCGGCAGCGTCGGCGTTTTTTACCTGTTCACCACCGTCCTGCACGTCACCCTGCCGGTGGCAACGCTGCCGCCACTGAGCATGATTGGACTTTGACATGGATGTTCTCAATGAACTCATGATGGGTTTTGCCGCGGCAATGACTTGGCAAAACCTCCTCTTCGCCTTTGTCGGCTGCTTGCTGGGCACGGTCATTGGCGTCCTGCCCGGCATTGGACCTGTCGCAGGCATCGCCTTGCTGATTCCGCTGACCCTCAACCTTGATCCTGCCGGATCCATCATCATGTTGTGCGCGATTTTTTATGGCACAACCTACGGTGGCACCATTACCAGCGTCCTGCTTAATACGCCCGGCGAGGCGGCATCGGCCATTACCGCCATCGACGGCTATCAAATGACCAAAGTCGGGCGGGCGGGCGTAGCGCTGACCATTGCCGCGGTAGGCTCATTCATCGGCGGCACCATCGCCACCGTTGGCCTGGTCATGGCGGCCAAGCCCCTGGGCAGCCTGGGGCTGCTGATCGGGCCGCCGGAATTCTTCGCGCTCGTGGTTGTCGGCATTTCGCTGCTTGTTGCCTTGGCGGGGCGCTCAATGGTCCGGGCCCTGATTTCCGGCGCCCTGGGCCTGCTGATTTCAATGATTGGCATCGATCCTGTCATGGGAGCCCCGCGTTTTACCTTCGGCATGGAGCGTTTGCTTGACGGCGTTTCATTCGTGGCGGTCATCGTCGGCATTTTCGGGCTATCCGAAATCTTGTCCTACCGCCCGGGGAAGAACCAGGCGGTGACGCAGGCACCCGGAATGCGTGCCCTGCTCCCCACGCGAACTGACTGGAAGCGCAGTACCCCGGCCTTCGCGCGCGGCACCGGCATTGGATTCGCCATGGGGCTGATTCCCGGAATGACCGGGTCGGTTTCCTCGCTGCTGTCCTACGGCGCCGAGAAGAAGTTCTCAAAGCATCGCGACGAACTGGGCCAGGGCGCCATCGAAGGCGTTGCCGGACCCGAGACCGCGAATAATGCGCACGCAAACGGCGCGCTGATCCCGCTCTTTACCCTCGGAATTCCAGCATCGCCGACTATCGCCGTGCTCATGGGAGCCTTCTTGCAGCAGGGCCTCACCCCAGGCCCGACCTTGTTCGCCGAGCACAGCACGCTGGCATGGACGATTATCGCCAGCCTGTTCATTGGCAATATTCTGCTGCTCGTTCTCAATGTCCCCTTGGTCGGCCTCTGGACTTCGATCCTGAAAGTGCCCTACCCGATTCTGGCCGGCTTGATCTTGATGTTCATGGTTGTGGGCGCGTACACGATCAACTTCTCGGTCTTCGACGTCTTTGTCATGATCATCTTCGGACTGGTGGGCCTGGGTCTGCGGCGCCTGGATATTCCTCTGGCGCCGATGGTCCTGACCCTGGTGCTGGGACCGCTGATGGAACGCTCGCTGCGTGAATCCCTGGATATTTCCCATGGCAGCTTCGCCATCTTCCTCGATCGTCCCATCACCATGGTGCTTCTGCTCATCGCCTTGGCCATTGTCTGCAGCCCGCTGCTGAAACTGCGCAAGCCAGCCGCGCTGGTGGCTGAAGATCCCGAAAGCTGAACACCCGCAAATTAGCTGTACCGAACCCGAAGGAACTCAAATGAAACGCATCATCACCGTTATTGCTGCAGGTGCTCTGACCCTGGCCGCCGCTGGCTGCGGGTCGAGCAGCGGATCCCCGTCCAATGCGGGAGCCGATTTCCCGAAAAACGGCAAGCCTGTGGAACTGCTGGTGGCATTCTCGCCCGGCGGACCGGTGGACACGGCCGCCCGCTTGATTCAGCCTGTGCTGGAGAAAGAGCTGGGAACCAACGTTGAAGTGATTAATAAGCCAGGTGCTGGCGGGCAGATCGGCTACACCTCGCTGGCCAACGCCAAGCCCGATGGCTACACCATTGGCGCTGTGGGCTCACCGTCGATTGTGGTCATCCCGTTGGACGAGGCGCGCGGAGCGGCGTTTACTCGAGAAGATCTTCAGCCACTGGCACGCCAGGTGGTTGATCCGATGGTGATTGCGGTCCAGGCGGACAGCAAATACAAGAATCTCAAGGACCTGCTCGAGGACAGCAAGGCCAATCCTGGGTCTGTCAACGCCACGACGACAGGGCAGATGGGCGGCGAGCACTTTGCCATCGCGCAGATCAACGAGGCCACAGGCGCTGAGCTGAGCCCCGTGCACTTCTCGGAAGGCGCCTCGCAGGCTTCCACCGCATTCCTGGGCAAGCACGTTGACGTGCTGGTTGGAAATGTCAGCGAAGTGATTGATCTTCAGAAGCAGGGCAAGGCGAAGGTGCTCGGCGTGATGGACTCGGAACGCACCGATGTTCTGCCGGATGTGCCAACCTTCGCCGAAGAAGGATACGACGTGGTGGCCGCAACCGCTCGCGGTTATGCCGCGCCGGCCGGCCTGCCTGAAGAAGTGGCCAAGAAATTGGAGTCTGCACTGCAGGCTGCTATCGAAGACGAGTCTGTGGTTTCGAAGATGGACAATCTGGGGCTAACCACCAGCTACCAGGATTCCGCGGAATACGGCGAGTTCTGGACCAAGCAGGAAGCCGACTACAAGGCGGTTCTGCCTCTGGTCCAGGCGAAGTAGAGCGCGCGAGCGCAACGGGGGATGCTCCGCCATCGCTTCAAGGACCTTGAACAGGAGTGCCAACTGCTGTTCAAGGTCCTGCGGCATTGCGTGCTTGGGTCTGGTCTTGCACCGATAATAGATGCGCGGGAAACAGCATTAATTAGAGAATGTTTTGGTTTCGAGTGGATATTCTGCGAAAAGTGCATTATCGTAAATAGAGTAATTGTCGACCGCTGAAAAACTTGAAGGAGGATGGCGATGTTGAATAATAATGCTCAACGAGAGCAGTATCAGTTGCAAGCCGTCAGCTTCCAGGGCTTGTTTAGCGGCACAGGTGAACCCCGCCAACCTCATCAGTTCGGGTTTCTGAAGCCACGTGCGCATCGACTCTTACTCGCCGGAAATGGTGAATGAATCACGCTTTGACCTGCCAGATCTAATATTTTAGTGCCAGTTGCCGCCCGGTTGGGTGAAAGCTGGAGGCGCGGTCGGCAATTCTCCTGGGAGTCGATGAACTTAGTTCATTGGCTCCTTTTCTATTTTCCATTCAATTGTTTTGCATGGGTTTAATTGTCGTGCCCGAAAATTGAAATAGGCGAAAAATTTATCCACTTTAAGTTCCTAGAAGAAGGAAGAATGATGAATCGTCCAGCAGCGTTCCCCGTAGCGCTGACCGGCAGCAATGACCGCGTAAAAATGTGGGCCGCAGAAGCCGAAGTGGAACACGAAGCACTTGAGCAGCTGCGCCGCGTGGCTCAGCTGCCATGGGTCCACGGCGTACGCGTGATGCCCGACGTCCACGTCGGCAAGGGGGCGACGATCGGCAGCGTCATCGCCATGAACCAGGCCGTCTCGCCTTCAGCGGTGGGCGTTGACATCGGCTGCGGCGTCGCCGCCGTGCGCACCAGCATCCGTGCCGACCAGTTGGCTGGCTTGGAGCTGCTGCGAGCCAGTATCGAAGCTGCGATCCCCGTGGGATTCAACGCTCACGAGGAGCTGCCCCAGTTGTGCCGTTTCGGTCTGGAACCCGGGGTGGATCAGCTCTTCGGCAGGTTCGAAACCCTGGATGAGAAGGTGCAGAAGCTCAAGAGCAAGGCCATCGGCCAGCTGGGGACCCTGGGAGGTGGCAACCACTTCCTGGAGCTGTGCCTCGATCAGGATGATCGGGTGTGGATTACCCTGCATTCCGGTTCGCGCAATATCGGCAAGACCTTGGCTGACAGGCACATCGGCATCGCGAAGTCGCTGGGGCACAACCAGGGCTTGGTCGACAAGGAACTGGCTGTTTTCATCGAGGGCACACCGCAGATGGATGCCTATAAGCACGATCTGTGGTGGGCGCAGGAGTACGCGGCCGCGTCGCGGGCCCTGATGCTCGCGCTGTTCAAGGAGGCCGTAGTCCGGCACTTCGAAACCCTTGATGTCCGGTTTGATGCGCCGATCAACGTCCACCACAACTACGTGAACGAGGAGATGGTCGATGGTCAGGCGCTGCTGGTGACGCGCAAGGGCGCTATCCGTGCTGGTGCCGGAGATCTCGCCCTGATACCTGGGTCCATGGGCACTGGATCCTATGTTGTGCGTGGGCGCGGAAACCCAGGGTCGTACTTCTCGGCCTCCCACGGTGCCGGGCGTCGGATGAGTAGGACGGCGGCGAAGAAGATGTACTCGGCCGATGACCTCGCCGCGCAGACTGCAGGCATCGAGTGCCGCAAGGATGCGGGGGTCGTGGATGAGATCCCCGCGGCCTACAAGGACATCCACCAGGTGATTGAAGCACAGAAGGATCTGGTGGAAGTCGTCGGCCACCTGCGCACCATCCTGTGCGTCAAGGGGTAGGCGGGTAGCGGCGTTGGCTGGAACCGCAACATGCGGGGAAAGCCAACGCCGCGCACCATCTAGCGCAAAGCGGTCCCGGTGCCCTATCATCATTGAGTCAGGAGCCACAGCCTTGTGGTTTCCGGCGCTCTCAAAAGGGGCGATACCCGTTGCCGTCAAGCAACTGGTAACGGCAGACATATATGGAATTTTCTTCAGCATCATTTCTTGAAAAGAGTCCATAATGTCTAGCGTTTCCGCAGCCATTGCCCATGCCCTGAAACCAGTTGCCCCGCAGATCTTCGGATTGATGGGAAATGGCAACGCCCACTTCCTTGATGCCGCCATTCGCGCGGGATTCGACTACACCGCAGTGCGCCATGAGTCCGCAGCTGTTTCGGCCGCCGACGCCTATTTCCGGATTTCGAACCAGCTGGCCATTGCCACCACCACCTACGGTGCCGGGTACACCAACGCCGTGACCGCACTGGCTGAAGCCGCAGCGGCCCGAACCCCATTGCTATTTGTCACCGGTGATGCTCCCAGCACCGGATTGCGCGGCTGGGACGTTGACCAGGGGGCCATCGACGCTGGCGTGCGAGCACCTCGCTATGTCGTGGACCGCCATACCCCGGGGAGCACCGCGCTGCAGGCCGCCGCCCATGCGCTGCGCGAACAGGCCCCGGTGGTCCTCGCCATTCCCTATGACCTGGCAGCCGCCGAATGCGCAGGGGAAGAACTTCCGGATGTCGCCTCGCTGGCTTGCCTGCCGCCGACGCCGCGTCTTGAGCCTGCTGCGCTGGCGCAGATCGCAACGAAGCTGAACGCCTCGAAGCGCACCCATATTCTCTATGGCCGGGGTGCCATTGATGCCGCCGAGCAGGTCAAGGAACTGGCGCAGAAGCTGGATGCCACCACCTCGGGCACGCTGCTGGCACGCGACCTGCTGGACTACGAGTTCGATCTGGGCATCACCGGCGGTTTCTCCACCGAGGCCAATACGGGCATCATCGCCCGGGCAGATACCGTGCTGGTCCTGGGCGCTTCCCTGAACCAATTCACCACGCGCTTCGGCGAACTGATTAATGAGTCGGCGACGCTGATCCAGATCGATCTTGGGCCAGCTGCCACCAACGCCCGCGTCGACTGCTTTGCCACCGCCGATGCCCAGAGCGCTGCCCTGGATCTGCTGGGTGCCGTCGAGGCTGCCGAAAGCAGCTGGTGCTCGGGCCTTGACCTGCACGATGTGCGCAGCCGCCCGGCCGGCGATGAAAAGGCCGAAGACGGGCTGCTGGATCCGCGCCGTGTAGCCAGCGAGCTGGAGAAGATCTTGCCGGCCAATCGAGTCCTGGTCCAGGATGGCGGGCATTTCATCGGCTGGGGCCCGATGTACTGGTCAACCACCGGCGCGCGTTCGCTGGCCTGCGTCGGCACCGCCTACCAGTCCATTGGCCTGGGAATCGCTTCAATGGTGGGTGCCGGGGCCGCGGCCGAAGGGCGCACGGTTGTCCTGGCTGCCGGTGACGGCGGGTTCCTGATGGGCTTGGCCGATCTCGAATCCATTATCCGCACCATCGACAGCGGGGTGATCGTGATCTACAACGACTCTGCCTACGGCGCCGAGGTCCACCAGTACGGCTCGATCGGCCTGCATGAAGACCCGATGCTGATCCCGACCGTCGATTTTGCCGGCATTGCCCGGTCCATGGGCGCGACCGGGGTGCGGGTAGAGGAGCTCGCGGATCTGGCCGGGCTCAGGCAATGGGTGGCCGATGGCGCGCGGGGAGTGTGCCTGGTTGATGCCCGCATTTCCGCGCGGATTCGCGCCCCCTACATGGAAGAGGTGCTCGCGGCCAACAAGAAAGCCGCCGCGGCACTGGCATTACAATCCGATTAAGACGCTGGAAAAACAGCTTGGGTACGGCGTAGGGTTGACTCGTGCGCAAGATCTTAGTAGGAACAGCCAGCCTGAGCCTGGGAGCGCTTTGCCTCCTCCCGGCGACTGCCGCCTTTGCTGTACCAACTAGTTTTGGCAACCAGGCCGACGAGCCGACCCAGCTGTTTTCCGGATCCTCCCTGCGCGTGGCCACCATCCAGGCCAACCTCACGGGCGATACCGCCGATGGGCTGGAAGAGAAGCTGATGGGCGGAACCAATTCGCAGGCGGCCCAGGTGGCCGACAGCCTTTCCGCCGCCGATGCCGACGTGGTTGTGCTGACCAATATGGATGCCGAGCAAGGCGCCGTCGACACCTTCAAGAATCTCTACCTGAACAACATCGCGGACGATCGCACGGACGTCGACTACCCGTATTCCTATCTGGCGGTTGGCTCCAAGGGATTGCAGAGCGGTGCCGACTTGAACGCAGACGGCGTGATCGGCAGTGCCGAAGACGCCTGGGGGCAGGGGGCCTTCGAAGAGCAGGGCTCGATAGTAGTGCTCTCCAAGTACCCGGTGGACGAAGGCAAGATCACCGCCGTCTCGAAGCTCAAGTGGCAGCAGGTCGAGAACGACCAGTTGCACCACACCGGCTTGTCCGGCGTGCTGGCAGCCTCCATCCCGGTGATGAGCACCGGCCTCTGGGATATCCCGATTAACTATCGCGGCCAGCAGGTCCATGTTGTCGCGACCCAGACCGAGCCCGAAGGCCGGAACCGAGAATTCTCCCAAGCTCGGCACGCTGATGAACTGAAGGTCATTTCGGACTACGTGGCCGGCAAGGACTACGTCCACACCGACAGCGACGGCCACGCCGAAGGCCTGGGCGGTGAGAAGTTCGTCGTAGCGGGCGCCTTGGATCTCCAGGATTCTTCCGCGGACCGGCTGGAACCGTTCCTCCAGGGATTAGCTCGTGAAGATGCCCTGAACGATGGCGGCAGCTACCTGGTCCCGGATTCCTCATGGGAGGTTACGGGCCAGGGGCGCATCGAGCAGCGTGAACCCCTGCTGGAAGAAGCAGTGCCAAATGACGTCGAGGAACCCGGATCCCTGATCTGGACAGACATCGAGTTCTAGGCTTGGCCTGGCTGCCCAGGGCCAGGACTGCAGCCAGATATGTCCGTTCGCGCAGGGCGATCGACCTTGCCTGCTGTACTCTGCAAGGCATCGAAGCCGGACTCGCTCTGCAGGCAACAGCCCGCTGGTCTGAGGGTTTATGCAGGGCAGCCGAGGCACGCAGATGCCACACGTTCCGATCATTCTCAGAAGAACCGCGCAAGACCCGGCAGTCCCAAGGCAACTCTCAGGGTCATGCAGATAAGCTGGGGGCATCATGAAAAACGATCCAATCTCGATGACTTTCATTGGCAAAGATGGCAAGCCGCGCTCCAGCGTGCAGCAGGCCATCTTGAAGGGCATCGGAGTGCAACGGCCTCTGGTGCTCGCGTATATTAATCGTCTTCGCAAGAAGAATCCCCAAGCCGATACCCCCGAGCTGGCCGCTATCGTTGAACGGGATTACCTTCGTATTGTCACCGGGTCCGGAGCGGCTGTTGGCGGCACCGCGGCGGTGCCGGCTGTTGGCACCGGTGTCGCTTTGGGCCTTTCGGTCGCCGCTACCCTGGGCTTCCTGGAAGCTTCGGCCCTCTACGCCCAGAGCCTGGCGGAACTGCATGGCATCGCCATCGAGAATCCTGATCATTCGCGCGTTTTGGTCATGGGCATCTTGATGGGCGAGGAAGGCAGTTCCATGATTGCTGGACTTACGTCGCAGGCGGCCGGCCGCGGCGGTGGACCTGTTAAGGGCTGGGCCCAGGCTTTCGGCGCGAACAAGAGCACCAGCTTCTACTCGAGCGTGCAGCGCACCTTGCAGAAGAAGTTCTTGCACAAGATCATCGGCACGCAGGCGGCTAGCGTTGTGGGACGCCTGGTTCCCTTCGGTGTTGGCGCGGTGATCGGTGGAGCAGGCAACCGATACATGGCCAAGCGCGTGATCGAGAATGCCAAGGAGGCCTTTGCCGGCATCCCGACGGTGGTGCCCAGCGCACTGCCGCTGGATGATCCGCGGATTTTGGAATCCGAAATCGTAGAGGACTAGATGGCGAACCGCGTTTGGCGCCTCTGAGGATGTCGACGGAACGCCCCGTAATACAGCGTTAGCTGTTTTACGGGGTGTTTTTTCGGTTTAAACCGTGTAAATCCGGGGATATGGACACGTGCAACCGATTAAGTGTCCACGGTCACCGCCGCAAACCACCCACCCGATTTGCACCACCCCCAAAACCTGTGTATAGTTTTTCCTTGTCGCCGAGAGCAAAACGGAAGAAATAACCGGATGCAAAACGGAGGTAAAACCCCAGAAAATCAACGGTTTTCGCACAGGTCACTGTCGGAATTCATTGATAAAAGGGAATCGTGAATACTGTTTCAAATCACAAACAATTGATTTGACTTTCAGAAATTCACGGTGATAAGATTTGAATATAACGCTGGACGAAATCATGGCTCGAATTGACGGGTTGTGGAGAACCGGTAAGTGTTTGTTGTTTGAGAACTCAATAGTGTGCCAAGTTTGTTGATACCGAATATT
>NZ_JACKQN010000015.1:0-44286 GCF_015524875.1 Glutamicibacter sp. FBE19
GAACAGCGTTCTGCCCGGCGGCAGCGCGGGCGGTCCGGTGCGGACTACTTGCCCATGGATTGAGCGATCTGGCTCATCACGGTCGAGTCCGAGAGCGTGGTGGCGTCACCCACTTCTCGTCCCTCGGCCACGTCCTTGAGCAAGCGGCGCATGATCTTGCCGGAGCGGGTCTTTGGCAATTCGGGGACCACCAGCACGTGCTTCGGCTTGGCGATCGGGCCGATGTCCTTGCCCACATGGTTGCGCAGCGTGGCAACGACATCCTCGCCTTCGGCAGGCTCGGTCTGCAAGATGACGAAGGCGACGACGGCCTCGCCGGTGGTTTCATCCTTGGCGCCCACCACTGCAGCCTCAGCCACATAGGGGTGCGCGACCAGAGAGGACTCGATCTCGGTGGTGGACAGGCGGTGGCCGGACACGTTCATCACGTCATCCACGCGGCCCAGCAGCCACAGGTCCCCGTCGTCGTCCTTCTTGGCTCCGTCGCCGGCGAAGTACATGTTCTCGAAACGGGACCAGTAGGTTTCCTTGTAGCGTTCCATGTCGCCCCAGATGCCGCGCAGCATCGAAGGCCACGGCTCGCGGATCACCAGGAATCCGCCTTCGCCGTTGCCCACCGACTCGCCGGCTTCATCCACCACATCGATGCTGATGCCCGGAACCGCGACCTGCGCGGAACCTGGCTTGGTGTGGGTGACGCCGGGCAGCGGAGCGATCATGTGCGCGCCGGTCTCGGTCTGCCACCAGGTATCGACGATCGGGGTCGGGTGCTCCTTGCGCTCGCCATTCTTGCCGTTGTTGGTGCCGATGACATCGCGGTACCACATCCAGGCCTCGGGGTTGATCGGCTCGCCGACCGAACCCAGCACGCGCAGGGAGGAGAGGTCATAGCCATCGGGAATCTGGCGGCCCCACTTCATGAAGGTGCGGATGGCCGTAGGCGCGGTGTACAAAATGGAGACGCCGTACTTTTCCACCAATTCCCACCAGCGGCCCTGGTGCGGGGTGTCCGGCGTGCCCTCGTACATCAGCTGGGTCGCGCCATTGATCAGCGGGGCATAGGTGACGTAGGAATGGCCGGTGATCCAGCCGATATCGGCGGTGCACCAGTACACGTCGGTTTCCGGGTGCAGGTCGAAGGTGTCGCGATGGGTGACCGCGCCCTGGGTGAGGAAGCCGCCGGTGGTGTGGACGATGCCCTTGGGCTTGCCGGTGGTTCCCGAGGTGTAGAGCACGAATAGCGGGTGCTCGGAATCGTGGGCTACCGCGGTGTGCTCGGTGGAGGCTGCGTCCACCACCTCATGCCACCACTTGTCCAAGGGGCCGAATTCCACTGGCTCGGCGTTGCGCTTGACCACCAGAACATTTTCCACGGTGTGACCTGGAGCGGCCAGCGCGCCGTCCACTGCGGCCTTCAAGGCCGATGGCTTGCCGCGGCGCCAGGTGCCGTCGGCGGTGACCACCAGCTTGGCGTCGGCGTCGTCGATGCGGCTGCGCAATGCGTCGGCGGAGAACCCTCCGAAGACCACCGAGTGGATGGCGCCGATGCGGGCGCAGGCCAGCATGGTGATCACTGCTTCGGGAATCATCGGCAGGTACACGGCCACCCGATCGCCCTTGGCCACGCCCAGGGACTCGAAGGCATTGGCGGCCTTCTTGACCTCCTCGGTCAGCTGGGCGTACGTGTAGGTGCGGGTATCGCCTGGCTCGCCCTCGAAGTAGATCGCGACCCGGTCGCCCAGGCCGTTTTCCACGTGCCGGTCCAGCGCGTTGTAGGCCGCGTTGAGCTTGCCTCCGACAAACCACTTGGAAACCGGCGCTTGCGACCAGTCCAGGGTTTGCGTGAAATCAGTATCCCAAGTCAGCACCTTGCGGGCTTGGTCCGCCCAGTAGCCCAAGCGATCAGCCTCAGCTGCCTCATAGCTGGCCGAACTGGCCACCGCATGGTCGCTGAACTCTTTGCTGGGGGCAAAGGCACGGGTTTCATTCGACAGGTTATCCAAGGTCTTCGAATCGCTCACGGGCTTCGCATCCTTCCGCGTAGTCATAGATATTCTCTGTGATCAAAGTTACATGCTTTGCGGTCGGCGGCAGTGGTTTGTGTCACCAGCAAGGGGAATTCCGGGTGAATTCTGCGCCGAGTGGTCATCGTGCCGCGACGAACTGCATCGGATCGCGGTGTCCGAGGGTGAAAAGTGCAGGTACTCATGGCACGATCTAAGCGTGGCGAATAAAGCAAAAATGGAAACCGAATTGGGGCTCAAGCGGCGGGCTCGCAAGATCAACCGGGTGCTGGCCGATACCTACCCCTATGCGGTCCCGGAGCTGGATTTCGAGAACCCCTTCGAGCTGCTGGTCGCTACGGTGCTCTCGGCCCAGACCACCGACGTGAGGGTCAACGCCATCACCCCGGCGCTCTTTGCCAGGTTCCCGGACGCGCTAGCCATGAGCCAAGCCGAACGCAGCGAAGTCGAGGAGCTGATTCGGCCCACCGGATTCTTCCGCGCCAAGACCGACTCGCTCCTGGGCCTTTCGGCCGCGCTGGTTCAGCGCCACGATGGGCAGGTCCCGCCGGAGCTGGGGGAATTGGTCAAGCTGCCCGGGGTCGGGCGCAAAACCGCAAACGTGGTGCTGGGCAACGCCTTCGGCGTTCCGGGGATCACCGTCGACACCCACTTCGGACGCCTGGCCAACCGCTTTGGATGGACCGATGAAACCGACCCGGTGAAGGTCGAGCATGCGGTAGGGGAGCTGTTCGACAAGCGCGACTGGACCATGCTCAGCCACCGCGTGGTATTTCACGGCCGGAGGATCTGCCACGCCCGCAAACCCGCCTGCGGGGTGTGCCCGGTAGCCAAGCTGTGCCCCTCGTTCGGCCTCGGCGAGGAAATACCTGCCAAGGCAAAACAGTTGCTCAAGTATGAGCTCGCTCCCGGGCGCGAGGATCTTCTGGCAAAAATGCAAGCAGGTGCGACCCGGAGGCAGCTGAGAGCCGAAGGATATGGATTAGACGCATGAGCGCACGCAGCGAGTTGAAGCAGGTCGTCGCAAAACATCGAGCCACCGCTGGAGCACCCCAAAAGCTGCCCAACCAGTGGATCAACATGGATTTGGACAGCAACCCGGCCCGCCGGGCCGCGGTGCTGGTCCTCTTTGGCGCTGCCGGCAACGCACCGCTTGCCGACCAGGCCCGCGCCCAGGACCTGGACCTGCTTTTTGTCGAGCGGGCCGCCACGCTGCGCAAGCACGCCGGGCAGATCGCTTTTCCCGGCGGCGGCATAGACCAGGCCGATTCGAGCGCCGCAGACGCTGCACTGCGCGAGGCCTGGGAGGAAACCGGTGTGGATACCAGCGGCGTCGAGGTGCTCGGCAATTTGAGCGAGACCGAACTGCCGGTCACCAACTTCCTGGTCACCCCGGTGCTGGGCTGGTGGCATACCGAATCGCCGGTCCATGCCGTTGACCCCGCCGAAAGCGCCGGAGTTTTCAGGGCACCGGTGGCGCAGCTTCTCGATCCCAGGAACCGGCTGACCGGGGTGGTGCAGCGGAACCAGCAGAAGTTCACCTCGCCGGCCTTCGAATTTGGCGACCGGATCATTTGGGGGTTCACCGCGATCGTGCTTGACCGGCTCTTCACGGAACTGGGGTGGACGCGCGCCTGGAACCGGCACCGGGAAATGCGCATGGCCTGAAGTCTCAGCGCCTATTTGGCCTCTGCATAGTTCGAGCAGATGGCTACGCTCACCGGGAAGCGCGGGGACGCGGCCCCAAAAAGGGTGCGTCCGGCCAGCATCGCGGCTTGCTGGATCAGCTGCTTGAGCTGGTCGGCACGTTCAACAGGGCATTCGAAGACGATTTCGTCATGCACAAAAAATACCTGCTGGCACAGCTCGCCCCAGCCAGCTTGATGAATCAGATGGCGGGCATGGCCCATCCACACCAAGGCCCATTCGGCCGCGGTGGACTGGACCACAAAATTCCTGGTGAAACGGCCGCGGGCCCGGGCCGCAGCATCTGCAGCCCGCTGGGAACCTTCATCCGCGGTATCCCTTTGCGCCCGCATCCACTGCTCGTCGGCCGGTGGACAGCCGCGTCCCAAAAAGCTCCGGACGCCAGCTCCTTGCTGCCCGGCCTGCGCCGCTTGCTCGACGAAGCGCATCGCCGCGGGAAAACTCCTGGTGAGCGCCGCTCCAACCGCCCCGCTGGCGCCTCCGCCACCGCCATAAATGACCGACAGCATTCCCAGCTTGGCCTCTTGGCGGGTGGACACCAACCTGGAATCCAGGAGCCATTGATACAGGTCATCTTGCTGGCCGGCCTGCTGCAATTGCTGATCGCCGGAGATTGCGGCCAGAATTCGCGGTTCGAGCTGGCGTCCATCTGCCACGACAAAGGTCCGTCCCGGCTGGGTGCGGACTACCTGGCGGATGGCGTGAGGCAATTGCAACGCCCCGCCGCCAGAAGCTGCCCACCGTCCGGAGACCACAGTGCCCAAGACGTAGTGGGGATGGAAACGGCCATTTTTCACCCATTGGTCCAGCCAGGTATCCCCGTGCGCACTGGCCAACCGGGAGAGCTTCTTGTAATCCAGAACTTGCTGGATCACCGGATGGCTGATCTGTTCCAGTTCCCAGGCACGGGCCGAACGCACCGCAAAACCGGCCTTATGCAAAGCCTTGAGCAATTCTTGCGGTGAATCGGGGTTCAAACCGGGGCTCTGCAGCGCGATCGCCAGCTCTTGGGCCTTGGCGGCCAGCTTTGGAGGGCGCGCATAGTCGGAGACCTTCTGGCCCAGCTGCTCGCGCAGCAAGGCACGATGGCCGGACTCATCCCATGAAAGCCCCGCATGCTCCATCTCGCAGGCGATCAGCGCGCCCACCGATTCAGCGTGAACCAGCAGCTCGAGGCGCTTGCGGGCCACCGCGTCTTGCGGCAGCGCACCGCGCTGCTGGGCATAGAGCTGGATCAGGTCAGCCAGCGATTCGCCAAAGGCCGGCGTATCAAAGAGGGCATCCTGGTCAATGCGTCCAGCAGCGGCCACTGGATGTTCAAGGTCAAAATCGGCGAGCTGCCCACTGGCCATGGGCGAGCGGTGCATGATGCGCTGGGCCAAGGACAATACGTGGGCCTTGGCAAGATAAACGCCAGCGGAAATCAGCGGCTGCATCCACGGGGTCGTGCGAAGCATTGCCCAGCGGGGCCCGAGCTCGGCTTCGGTCTGGGCCACAACCTGTGCAAAATCCTCTCGCGAGACCGGAAAAACTGCTCTCAAAGGCTGAGCTGAATCGCTGTCGCGGATGTCTATGAGGGCGTAGCCATCAGGATCAGGCGCGAGAAAGGCAATGGCACTCATATGTACATTGTGCCGTGCCGGGAGCAGATATCCCCATTTGGCTTGCACCCGGGGATCAGCACGGTGCGCAAATGCCACGATCGATAAATGAAATGGCTAACTGGCTCCCCATCCGCGCTCCAAGAGCAGCACAACAACCGCTTCGTGATGACGCAGCTTGATGACTTGAGGACCGTCTTGCCGGCGGATCATGTGCCTGGAAGCGGGCCTGGAGCTGCTGATGAACCGGTCTGCACCATCGTCAGCAGCGATCCGCAGATCGTGGACTTGTGCGCAGCCGTTGCGGTTGGCGCCGCGGTGCGCATTGTTCAATGCACTGATCCGCAGGACTTGAACCGGGCTGCTACCGGGCCAGTGCTCTGGGGCAGCGACATGGCTGGGCTGGCAGGCGATGCCGGGCACAGGGTCGATGTCCTGGCAGGGCTCGAAACCGCGGCCAGCGAGTTGTGGTCGCTGGCCAGCAGGTTCCCCAAAGCGCGGGTGGCGCTCCTGCCTTCGGCAGGACAGTGGCTCGGAGAATATCTGGGACTGTGGGCCATGCGTGCCGGTCACGGCCATACCCTTTCCTTGGGGGCGACCGCCGGTGGACTGGGAACCAGCACCCTTGCGTTGCTGCTGGCCCATGCCGGAACACTCAGCGGGCTGCGCAGCATAGTCGTTGACCTGGATCCGCATTCCCAGGGTTTGTGGCCGCGGGCCACTGCACGGCCGCCAACAGGTATCGGGTGGGAAGAGCTGCAGCATTCCGGAGGCAGGCTTGCGGCACATCAACTAGCCGAGACCTTGCCGCAGTTGCGCACTACGTCCGTGCTGACCTGGTCCCAGGCAACCGAGCACGAAGCAGTGGAAGAACAACTCATGATCCGCCTGCTGGCTGCCGCGCGCCAAGGCTTCGACTTCGTGGTGCTGGATGCCGGGCGCTACCCTCATCCGCAGCAGGGCGTTATCAACCAATTCATCAACCGGCAGGTGTACACGGCGCATGGCTCAAGCTTTCCTGCACAAGGCGAGGTGGTGCTCTGCGGAAAACAGCAACCGCGGTACGAACCAGCCTCCAGCGCAGAAATACTTGGCACCTTTCCAACTTCTTCACGCATCATCAAAGCCGAAAGCCGCGGCGAATTGTTCGATAGCTTCAAATCCCGGGGCTTGCGCCAGTCGCTGGCAAACCTGCGCCTGCTCCCGCAACTTCAAGGCCAGAAACCATGAACTCCGGGCGACACAGCAAAGACAGCGGGATGATCTTTTCCGGTCACGCACTGAACGCCAAAATTTTGGAATCCGTGCGGGAAAGGGCCTTGCAATCCGGAGGGCAATTGGACGCGATCGCGCTGGCGGGGGCGGTCCACGATTCCGGGGCAGCGCTGGGATCGCAAGGCGCCGCTCAGTCGCTGGAGAGATTGCAGCACGAGGTCGCAGGGTTATCGGTCCTGGAACCTTTCGCCAGGATCCCCGATGTCACCGATGTGCTCGTTGACGGACAAGGCCAGGTCTGGACCGATTCGCCTCGCGGACTGGAGCTGATGGATTTCAAGTTTCCCTCGGCGGAACGAGTCCGAGAATTAGCCGTGCACCTGGCGACCTTGGCAGGGAAACGACTTGATTCAGCTAGCCCGTTCATGGACATGAGCCTGAAGAACTACCGCGTGCATGCCGTGCTTCCGCCGATTGCCACGCAAGGGCCGCTGATCTCGATACGCGTCAAGCATGCAGCCCGCCTCGGCCTTGAAGAAGTCTTGCAGTCTTCCTTGCCATTTTGGGTTCCACTTTTGAAAGCAGTCATTGAGAAGCAATTGAATTTCTTGGTGACCGGGGGAACCGGCAGTGGCAAAACCACACTGCTCCAGGCCATGCTTGCCCAAGCCGATGAACAACAGCGGTTGGTGATTGTGGAGGATTCCCAGGAATTGCAAATCAATCACCCGCATGCGGTTTCGTTGCAAACCAGGTCAGCAAATGTGGAATCAGCTGGGCGGGTACAGCTCAAGGACCTCGTCGTCCAGGCCCTGCGCATGCGCCCAGACCGACTGATAGTCGGGGAATGCCGCGGTGAAGAGATCAGGGACTTCTTGGCAGCAATGAACACCGGCCATCAAGGCGCTGCCGGTACATTGCATGCCAATAATCCGGCGTCGGTTCCCGCCCGGCTTGCTGCGCTCGGCGCCTTGGCAGGCTGGAGCGTCCAGGCCACCTCACTGCAAGCGTCGAGTGCGCTGGACCTGGTCATCCACATGAGCCGCGGTGAGCACGGACGGCGCGGGCCGGTTGGACTGGGATGCCTAGAAACAGATGAGGCGGGGCGCATGCGCATGAGCACCCTGATTGACTTGCACAGCAATCGTCCTCTGACCGCGGATGGCCGGCAGATGGTGAAACAGAAGTTCGGAAATGCTCTCGCAGAGGATCTGGAAAACGAACTAGCAGCGGTGGGCAGTGCAGGGGAATCACCATGCTGATATTGGTCCTGAGCGCCGCAGCCCTGTGGCTCTGGTTGCCCGCCATGAGCGGCGAGGCAAGCTTGTCAACGAAAAAATGGATGATGTGGCGCGGCCTCAGCTGGCACAACCATGAACCGATGCACACGCTGAACGACGACGCCCGAATAATTCGAGAACTCTCGGCCTTGCTTCGCAGCGGCCTCGGATTCCACCCAGCGCTGGACGCATTATTGGAAGTTGAAAATGGCACGGGCCATATTGTCCAGGCATTGAAAGACCTGCGGGCAGTCCATCGATTGAACAACCAGAACAGCTACGACACCAAGGGAGATAACCTTCCAGAGCATGCCGCCGTCCAGCGGCTGCACTGGTGCCTGCAGATCTCGCAGCGCAGCGGAGCAACCTTGGCAGAAGTTCTCGAACGCCTAGCCGAGGACTTGGAATCAGCCTCGGTCGCCCAGCAGTCATTCGATGCCGCCATGGCCGGGCCCAGGGCTACGACGAAGCTGCTCACCTGGCTGCCACTAGTGGGGTTCGGCTTTGGCCTGCTGGTAGGCATCGACGTTCTCGGGACACTTCTCTCCTCATGGGCTGCGCAACTAAGCGTCGTCATCGGCGCGGCACTCTGGATTGCCAATAGGGTGTGGTGCCAGCGGCTGATGCATTCGACCTCGGCCCAGGCACTGTCATGAATCTCCTGATTCTGCTTTGCGCAGCCCTTGCCGCAGCTTTCATGCTGGGCACGGGCGCATCAGAGCGGGCTTCGAACCGCGGTAGCCCCGCAAAGGCAAAAGACCATGGCCAGACTCAACATCAGCCCATCGAATTGGTGCTGGACCTCAGCGCCAGCCTGCTGGAATCAGGGATGCCCATTACAGACATTCTCGACTTATTGGGAAGCAGCATCGACCAGTGCAAGGTCCTGCGCAGTGTCGCCCGGTGTCTGGAAATGAATCTGCCGTGGGACAAAGCGTGGGAAGCGGCACCAAGCTGGTTGGCTCCTCTGCGAAAATCATTGCATTTCGCCCATGCCACGGGTGCGCCAGCCGCAACCTTGCTGCGCAACACTGCGGCGCTGCAGCGTCGAGAACACACGCAGAAAGTGGCTCGTCTTGGCGCGCAATTCGGTACAAGGCTGGTCCTGCCCCTAGGCGCTTGCGCCTTGCCGGCATTCATCGCCCTAGGTGTTGTTCCGCTGATCATTGCGTTGTTCCCCAGCATGTAGCGGACCTGCAGCTTTTGATCGATGAGTTATACCCAGATCGCCGCGAACCGGAGCCCGGCCAGCGGCAAATGGCTGACAGTGAAATCACACCGTCAACGGCACCGAGGCCGTCGACAAAAGATATTGAGAAAGGTCAAAACAATGAACCGACAATTCCGCGAGATCATGGACCAGCTGAAGGACGAGCGAGGTTCCACTACCGCCGAATTCGCCATGGTCACCCTGGCTGCCGTGGCATTCGCCGGGCTGCTGATCAGCATCCTTTCCAGCGGCGATGTGCGTGGAATGCTGATGGGCCTGATCACCAAAGCCTTGTCGTTGTAGGTCATGAAGCTCAGTGATGACAAGGGGAGCAGCACCGCAGAATTTGCGGTGCTGCTCCCCGCGGTCGCGTTGATGCTGTCGTTGCTGTTGTGCTTTGGCGCTCTGGGCATCCAACAGATACAGGTACAACAAGCCGCGGGAGCGATGGCCAGGGAATTGGCCCGCGGTGAAGACCGGGCAACCGCGCAAGCCAGTGGGGTTCGGCTAGCGGGAAACAAGGCGAGTTTTGCTATTTCCACCGGAGGCGGATTTTCAAAAGTCACCGTCCGCAAATCGGTTCAGGTGCCCCTCGTGGGCAGTGTTCAAATACGCGGCGAGGCGAGTGTGGCTGTCGAATGAATCAACGAATTTCACATCTGGCTTCTGAGCGAGGCAGCGGTACCGTGGTCACCACCGCCTTGGTGATCATGGCTTTGCTGTTGGCCGGGGTGCTTCTTGCGTGGGTCGCTGCCGTGCATGCCGCAATGAACGCGGCGGCAGCTGCGGATCTGGCAGCCCTAGTTGGCGCGGATACGGCACGCGGACTGCGCCCGGGAGACCCCTGCGGCGTCGCGCGATCCCTTGCCCAGGCAAATAGCGCATTGCTGGAGTCCTGCATCGTCGAGCCCGATGGCCAAACGGTGGCAGTTTCGGCAAAAGTCCCAGTGTCGTTCCATGCCCTGGGAATCGAACTGTATGCCGCTAGGGCCAAAGCCCGGGCAGGAGCACCGCCACTAGACCAGACCGAATAGCAGCCAGCACTAAACTAGCGGTGGTGGCGCGGCTCGACATCGTCCAGGACGGCGCTCAGCAAGAGGATCGCTCCGGCCTTATCCAGTGGATTGTTCCGATTGCCGCATTTCGGAGACTGGACGCAGCTAGGGCACCCATATTGGCATTCACACGATTCGATGGCATCCCTGGTTGCACGCACCCAGTCGGTGAACCGTTCGAACCCGCGCTCGGCGAACCCTGCTCCACCGGGCTGCGCATCATAGACAAAGATGGTCGGATGCCCGGTATCCATATGCAATGCGGTAGAGACACCACCGATATCCCATCGGTCGCTTGTTGCCACCAACGGCAACAAGCCGATCATCGCGTGCTCGGCGGCATGCAGCGCCCCTGGGAACTGATCCACGGTGAGCCCGGCCCGTAGCAGCCTTTGCTCCGTCATCGTGAACCATACCGATTTGGTGTTCAGATCGCGTGCTTCAAGTTCCAACGGTTCCTCAGAGAGCACCTCATTGGATGCGACGGATTTTCGCTGGAACGAGACAACTTGAGTCGTGACGGTCACTTCGCCGAAGTGGATATTCAGCTCCTGGTGGCTGCTTTTCCGCTCTTCCGAATCTACTGCCACAGTGGTTAGATCCCGGGCAGTGGTGTAGTAGTCAGGGTTTACCCGGGTCACGACCACTACGTGGTTTTGCTCGTCCAATTCTTCAACGTGGTAGCTCGCTCCCTGATGGACATAAATGGCTCCGGGATGAGCCTGATAATGAGTTTGCGGAGAATCCATGGTTCCCAGCAGGG
The DNA here is from genome assembly GCF_015524875.1 of Glutamicibacter sp. FBE19. Lineage (NCBI taxonomy): Bacteria > Bacillati > Actinomycetota > Actinomycetes > Micrococcales > Micrococcaceae > Glutamicibacter > Glutamicibacter sp. FBE19. The sequence goes on from NZ_JACKQN010000015.1 coordinate 10,856, forward strand.
CACCGGTTTCAGCATCAATAATGTCAACGGGGCCGCCGCCGTCGGCACGGATGGAAAACATCGCAGCAGCGTGTTGCGGGTGGGTCCAGAACCAGCCAGCTGGCCTCCGGCGCAGATAACCTCGTTGAACCAGGGACTCCAGCAGTTCTTCGGTGCGCGGGCCAAAGAGCCCGAGTTCCTCGGGGCGCAGCGGAGATTCCTGGGCGGCGGCGCAAAGGTGCCCGCTGAGCACGTACTTATTGTGCGGATCAAAAACCGTGGCTTCCACACCCAAATCGAAAATAGCCTCGGGGTGGTGGGCCAGATAGGTATCCAAGGGATCTTCCGCAGCCACAAAGATGGCCAAGGCATCTTGGCCAGAGCGCCCCGCGCGACCGATCTGCTGGAAGAACGAAGCACGAGTCCCGGGCCACCCGGCAACGACTACGGCATCCAGCCCAGCAATATCGATACCCAATTCCAGGGCAGAGGTCGAGGTGACTCCAAGAAGTTCGCCGCTGCGCAGCTGCCTTTCCACTTCCCTGCGTTCAGTCGGCAGGTAGCCGGAGCGGTAGGCGGCTAATCGTACAGAGAGTTCGGGGGCGAATCGTTCTAGATGCTTCCGGGTGAGTGCTGCGATGGTTTCCGCGCCACGACGAGACTTGATGAAAACAATGGTTCGAGTGTGATCCGCCATGAGATCGGTAAGAATTGACGCGCTTTCAGCGATAGCCGTGCGGCGTACCGGCGCTCCATTTTCTCCTCGATGTTCCGTCAAAGGAGGCTCCCACAAGCCAATGACAAGCTCACCACTGGCAGAGAAGTCATGGGTTACGGCCTTGGCCGGCGCGCCAATGAGCCGGCCAAATGATTCTTCCGGGTCGGAGCTAGTCGCGGAAGCTCCAATAAAAATGGGGGAGGCGCCATAGTGGGCGCAAATCCGTCGCAAGCGTCGCATCAGGTTGGCCACGTGTGCCCCGAAAACGCCCCGGTACGAGTGAGCTTCATCGATGATGATGTAGCGCAACCGCTTGAAGAACCGAGACCAGGCAGGATGATTCGGCATGATCCCGCGGTGCAGCATGTCCGGGTTGGTGAAGACAAAATTCGCGTGCTGGCGAACCCAGGTTCTCGTGGCCTGGTCGGTGTCGCCATCGTAGGCAGACGCGCGCACGCCGGGGACATCGAGGGCCTGCACCGCAGAGAGCTGATCTGCAGCCAAGGCCTTGGTCGGGCATATGTAGAGTACAGACGCGGCGGCATCCGCGTCATTAAATCCGCTATCGCGGGAGTTGTAGAGGGCGTCCAAGCCAGGCATCAGATAGGCCATCGACTTGCCGGACGCCGTGCCAGTGGACACGATCGTGTGCTGGCCTTCGTGGATGAGATTCGCTGCTTGGGCCTGGTGCAACCACGGGCGCTGGATTCCCAAGCCCTGGAAGATTTCAACCAGTTCATGGCTCAGCCATTGCGGCCAATCGCTCGTGATTTCATCCTTGGCTGGCCGGGAACGCCGATGCAATACGGCTTCGGGGTCATTGCTGCGGTCATTCGGATCCAACAAGGAACGCACTGACTTCACGTAAACGCCTTTCGGAACCATGAATTGCTGAAGTTAAAGACTATCGCCGTACCCAACACTTTGATCTGTCGGGTACGGCGAGAGGGAAATTCTGAATGGCTTAGGCCTTGAACATCACAACTTTGCCTAGTGAAGTCCACCCCAAGGATGCGTACAACTGCTGTCCGTCAACCGACGCGATCAGCAGGCCTTCCTCAACGTCATGTTCCTGAGCCAGGGACGCCAATGCGCGCATGATCAGTGTGCCCAGGCCGCGGCGACGGAAATCTGCGCCGGTGATGATGCGGTCGAAAATGGCGAAGCCATTAACGGCAGATACATGGCCGGACGCGGCAACAACTTGCTGGTCGTCCTCGGGGTGCAATGACACGTATGCGTGGGTGCCATCGCGCTCAATCTGGAAGATGAAACCGTCAGCAGGAAGTGGGACCTCAACGTCATGCACGGCAAGTTCGGTAACCATAAGTGCTTCGTCGTCGGCCGTGACCTGAAGGCCAACTTCATTGGCGATTGCGACCAGGCTTTCGGCCGAATCGTCGAAGGCGGTGAGTCGACGGTTAGGGTGCTTTTTCAGGGTCTCGGCAACCGCGGCCAGTTCCTCTTTGGACGGGCCGTAAATTACGTATTCCCAGTCTTCAGTGGTGTCGTGACGCAGGGCAGCGTGGACTCGTCCCTCGTTGCGAGTTTCATAGCCACGGGCTCCTGCCCAGCCGGTTACCCAGGTGCCGATCAGTTCATCGCTTGCGTTTGATGCCATAATTTGACCCTACCTTGTCTTTCCTAGGAATTCGCTGACATTGAACTAATCGTTGCCTACTTGAAACTCTTGGACTGCCCGAGAAATCACGACTAATCATTGTGACGTTGCTCTTTTACTCGGCGTTTCGCGGCCAAAAGCTACTAATATTGTATGGTGGCCATTCATCGCATTGTTCTGTATTACGCATTTACTCCGCTTCCTGACCCCGAAGCTATCCGCTTGTGGCAGCGTTCATTATTGGAGCGCTGGGGATTGCGCGGACGCATCATCATCTCCAAGGACGGCATCAACGGTACCGTCGGTGGCGAAATCTCGGCCGTCAAGGCCTACGTCAAAGCTACACGCGAACTACCTGCCTTCAAGAAGATGGACATCAAATGGTCCGAAGGCTCGGCCGAAGACTTCCCTCGCATCTCGGTCAAAGTCCGCGACGAGATCGTCACCTTCGGCGCACCGGGTGAGCTGGAAGTCGATGAGAACGGTGTTGTTGGCGGCGGCACCCACCTGCGTCCCGAAGAGCTGCACGAGCTGGTGGACACCAAGAAGAAGTCCGGCGAAAAGGTGCACTTCTTCGACGGGCGCAACGCCTTCGAGGCGCAGATCGGCAAGTTCAAGGACGCTATTGTTCCTGAAGTGGACACCACCCGCGATTTCGTCGCTGAACTCGATTCGGGCAAATACGACCACCTGAAGGATCAGCCTGTCGTTACCTATTGCACCGGCGGTATCCGATGCGAAGTGCTGTCGGCACTGATGGTCAAGCGCGGCTTCCAAGAGGTTTACCAGATGCAGGGCGGCATCGTCCGCTATGGAGAGAAGTACGCCGACGAAGGCCTGTGGGAAGGTTCCCTGTACGTCTTCGACAAGCGCATGCACACCGAGTTCTCCGAGAACGCGACGACTATCGGCAAATGCGTTGGCTGCGAAGGCCCTACGAACAAGTTCGAGAACTGCTCGAACCCAACCTGCCGCAACCTGCGACTGTTCTGCGAAGACTGCGCACAAGATGAGCAACTGCGACGTTGCCCGGATTGCAGCAGCGTCGACGCCTGATAGCGCAGACGGACCTTTGACTCGGCACCAGCCTTCATATGAAAGCTGGTGCCGAGTTTTTCGCTGCTGGACTAGTCGGCTGCGCTAGGCCACAAACCCAGCGAGGCATCGCGTATCTGTGATTCTTCGTCTTCGGTGCGATAGATTTTCAAGCCCCTGGCCTGATAATTCGGCAGGGCCGCTGGCCCGTCCAAGGAGCAAGTATGCAGCCAAACGCGGGCGACTTCTGGCAACTCGGGCCAGCGCGAGGCCAGATCCCAGGCCCGGCTGAGCGCTTCTGTAAGCAGAACGCCGCCCAACCCGCGACCGGTGGCTTCAGGGAACAGCCCGAAGTAGAAGATTTCTACCTCGCTGCCGGAATCGCAGCGAGTGGTGGCGAGCTCGAAATACCCCTTGGGAGAACCGTCCAGATACAGGACCCAGGTTTCTGAACCGGGGCGCTGCAGGACTTCGTTCCACTGGGCGCGAGTCGAATCCAACCGGTCTGCCCAATGCAATTCGCTGCCGACGCCTTGGTAGAGGAATCGCGAGAATTCGGGGGTGATGTCCTGAGCCTGCTCGACGCGCGCGTTCTTCGGCAATGATCTGCTGGAAGGGATGACTTCGCTGGCGCTCAGCTGCTGGAGAAAGGTAACCGTCACTTGAGTCATGCCACTATCCTAGTGTCGATAGCATGCCAGGTCGTTTCCATTGGCGGCGGCGTGACTAGGTAGACTTGCACGCGTGAATGCCGCCGAATTTTCTGCCCTAGACGATACTCCTCAAAGTGCCGACCAGCACTTGCTTGACATGCTTGCCAAGGATTTGAACCATGTCGGCTACGGCTACGAGAAGGTAGCCGAACTGCTTGGCGAGGAAGCGGCCGCTGCTTTTGACCGGGATCAGATTCATCCTGCTTTGCGGGTCCTAGAGCGCCAGAAGCCGCAATCGCCTCTGGTCACCGTGGTGCGCCTTTTCCAATTGGGGCAGTCCGAAGCGGAATCTGCCATCAATCGGGCCTTCAGCAACTTGAAGACCGAAGGCCTGCTCAAGCTGGGATTGATTGAAGCGTGGGCCAACGGATTCCGCGCCACGCTCGCCTTGTCGCTGCATTCCTCGGATGCAGATGGTGAACTGTGGGTCGCCCATGACCTGGGCGCGCATCAGCGCCCAGGAGTTCTGCGCACCGATCACGTATTGGGAATTGGGCAGGCCTCGCTCACATTGGCCCAGCTGACCATCCGTTCCACGGTTGATCGAGCCCTTGATCTTGGCACCGGCTGCGGCATCCAGCTTTTCCATTTGCTCTCCCACGCGCAGCACGTCACTGCAACGGACCTGTCCAAGCGAGCCTTGGGCTTTGCTCGCTTCAACCTGCTGCTGAACCACCGCACGCTCGGGCTCGATCCGCAAAACCTTGAGTCCCGAGTCACGCTGCTTCAGGGCAGCTTGTTTGAACCGGTCGAAGGGCAGCGCTTTGACCTGATCGCCAGCAACCCACCGTTCGTGATTACGCCACGCAGTTCCACCGAGCGGGCCAAGGACCGCTTCACCTATCGTGACGGCGGGATGGCAGGGGACCGATTGGTCAGTACCCTCATAGAACAGGCGCCCGAGTTCTTGAACCCCGGCGGCTCGATGCAGATGCTCTCCAACTGGGAGATTCCTCGCCTGGACGATGATTCAAATGCTCCATGGGATGCCCGTGTGCGCCAGTGGTTTGGCGATCAGCTGGATGTCTGGGTGATCGAACGCGAACAGGCCACGCCAAGCGGCTATGCCGAAACCTGGCTGCGTGACTCCTCGCAGACTGAAGACCAGGCATCCTATATCGCCGCCTACAATGCCTACCTCGACGATTTCGAATCCAGGAATGTTGCGGCCGTCGGCTTTGGGCTCGTGTACTTCCGGCGCCCCGATGGCCAGCGTCCGGTAATCCAAAGCTACGAGCAGATTAATCATTCGGTGGAGCAGCCTCTGGCTCCGACACTGCAACGGGATATTGCCATGGCAGATGAATTGGGGCGCGCCGGAGAAGGCTTCAAGGAATGGCATCTGCTCGTTGCCGACGATGTGACCGAAGAACGCCATCAGCGCCCCGGGGCGGAACATCCTGGGGTGATTCTGCTGCGGCAGGGAGCCGGTCTTCGCAGGACTGAGTTGCTCGACACTGCTCAGGCTGGTTTCGTTTCGGCGTGCGACGGTGATTTATCAGTATTTCAGCTAGTCAACGCCTTGGACTCGTTGATCGGCGAGGGGCAGGAAGACTTCGCTGATCGGCTTTATGAAGCAGTGAAGCGCCTCTTGCTACATGGCATGCTTCGTAAAATGTGAAACAAGCGCTAAAGTTTTTGCCTATGACACGCAACACAATTGAGGAACAGGCGGAGGTTGCCTCGTCGGTGGAGAGCGGTATTCCCAAGCTCGTCTCCATCACAGACCCGCAAGCCATTCGAGCGTTGGCCCATGACGCTCGACTCATCGTCTTGGATGAACTCTTCGCCTCCCAGACGACCCGTACCGCAACCGAGTTGGCTTCGCTGTGCGCGCTGACGCCCAGCGCTATGAGCTACCACCTGCGGGCTCTGGAGAAGTATGGGTATGTGATTCGCGCCGCGAGCGAGGGTGATGCTCGCGAACGTCGCTGGCGCGCTGCCGGCGAACGCCTGGAGCTGAATACCCAGATCGACTCGACCAACGCAAAAACCGCATATCTGAACGTGCAATTGAACGCATTTAGAACGCGATTGAATGCTGAAGTGCAGCGACGCGAGGCGGAAGCGAAGGCTGGGATCACCCCCGATCCGGATCGGCCACCCATGCTCACCAGCGGCTTGGTCTTCCTTTCAGAAGAAAAGCAGCGTGAGTTCAACCGCAGAATGTTGGACCTCGTCTACGAGTACGAGGCCAAAGCTACTGCAGAGGAACGCAGTATTGACTCGCGTCGTATGTTCTACTTAATCTCGTTGCTTCCTGAATATCAGACATCAGTGGAGGCAACAATATAAATTGCCTCGCTCAAAGCACAGCAATTCTTCGGTGTAAGATCATCGGGAAATGTGGCTATAGAGTAGGCACAAAGAACGAAGCTGTGATGGCGGATTTAAAATGGACCACATAATGGTCCTGAGAATCCGTACTGTATAAAGGAGTGCTGTGCCCCCCAAGGCCAAGGAAAAGACTGGCAAGAAACTCGTAATCGTAGAGTCTCCTGCCAAGGTGAAGTCAATCGCCAAGTATTTGGGCGAGGGCTTCGACGTTGATGCATCGGTGGGGCACATTCGCGATCTTCCACAGCCATCGGAGCTTCCAACCGAGCTTAAAAAGACCTCGGTGGGCAAGTTCGCAGTCGACTTGGATAATGACTTCGAGCCGTACTACATGGTCTACCCGGACAAGAAAAAGCGTGTTTCGGAGTTGAAGGCCAAGCTCAAAGAGGCCGACGAACTCTACCTCGCAACCGATGCGGACCGCGAAGGCGAAGCCATCGCGTGGCACCTGCTGCAGGTGCTCAAGCCCAAGGTTCCGGTTCGCCGCCTGGCCTTCACCGAGATCACCAAGGAAGGCATTGCCCGCGCACTGGACAACATGCGCGAGCTGGACACCGACCTGGTTGATGCCCAGGAAACCCGCCGCGTCCTCGACCGGCTGTACGGGTACGAGATCTCTCCTGTGCTGTGGCGCAAGGTAGCCCGTGGCCTTTCCGCAGGCCGTGTGCAGTCCGTGGCTACCCGCCTGGTCGTAGAGCGCGAACGCGAACGCATGGCCTTCATCCCCGCCGGATACTGGGACGTCAAGGGCGAGTTCGCCACCGCCGGCGGCGAAAGCTTCTCAGCCAAGCTCTCCGCCGTGGACGGCGCCCGTGTTGCCTCGGGCCGCGACTTCGACGACCGCGGACAGCTCAAGGCCTCGCGCAACAAGCTGGCGCACCTGGACCGGGACTCGGCCCAGTCGCTGGTTGCGAATCTTTCCGATGCCGACTTTGCCGTCACCTCGGTCGAAGACAAGCCCTACACCCGCCGCCCAGCAGCGCCATTCACCACCTCCACGCTGCAGCAGGAAGCTTCCCGCAAGTTGCGCTGGAGCTCCAAGATCACCATGCAGATCGCTCAGCGTCTGTATGAAAACGGGTACATCACCTATATGCGTACCGACTCGGTGTTCCTCTCCCAGGAAGCCACCACCGCGGCGCGCAAGCAGGCCACCGAGCTGTACGGCGCCGACTCTGTGCCTGCCAAGCCACGCGTATACAAGGCGAAGTCCGATGCCGCCCAGGAAGCCCACGAAGCGATCCGCCCCGCCGGTGACATGTTCCGTCGCCCGAAGGACGTGCGCTCGTCGCTGTCCAAGGATGAATACGCGCTCTACGAGCTGATTTGGAAGCGCACCGTGGCTTCGCAGATGGCCGATGCCAAGGGGTTCACCGCAACCATCAAGCTGCAGGGCACCGCGGGCGATAGCCGTGTTGCCGAGTTCTCCGCATCGGGTACCGTGATCACCTTCCGCGGCTTCCTTGCCGCCTACGAAGAGGGCAAGGACGAACAGGCCCTTGAAGCTGCCGCACAGGAGGCGGAAGCCCGCCTGCCGCAGCTGTCCGTGGGACAGCACCTGGCGGGCGACGAGCTGCTGGCGCTGGGCCACGAGACCACCCCGCCAGCACGCTACACCGAAGCGTCGATCGTCGCTGAGCTGGAAAAGCGCGAAATCGGTCGCCCATCGACCTACGCTCCGACTATTTCCACCATCATGGATCGCGGTTACGTGACCAAGCGCGGTGGGGCATTGGTGCCAAGCTGGATTGCCTTCTCGGTGATTCGCCTGCTTGAAGAGCACTTCGCCAAGTACGTCGACTACGACTTCACTGCCCGGTTGGAAGACGACCTGGATGAAATCGCCAAGGGCCACCGTGCACGCACCGACTGGCTGAACCTGTTCTACTTCGGCAAGGGCGCAGAGTCCGAGACCGAGGGCTTGAAGCACGTGGTCGATAACCTCGGCGATATTGACGCCCGTGCCATCAACTCGATTCGAGTCACCGATGACATCACCTTGCGTGTTGGCAAGTTCGGGCCATACCTGGAACGCGCCATCCCGGAAGGCGCTGAAGAGGGCACCGAACCGCAGCGCGCCAACGTGCCAGAAGATCTTGCCCCTGATGAGCTGACCGCAGCGAAAGCTGAAGAGCTCTTTGCCACCGCCCAGGTTGCTGAAAAGGATTTGGGCAACGATCCGGAAACCGGTCGCAAGATCGTGGCCAAGGATGGACGCTACGGCGCTTATGTCACCGAGATCATTCCAGAGCCAACGGCCGAGGATTTGGCTGCGCTGCCTGTTGAGTACTACAAGAACGGCAAGCCAAAACCGCCGAAGAAGCCTGTCAAGATCAAGCCGCGTACCGCCTCGCTGTTCAAATCGATGAGCGTGGAATCGGTGACCTTGGATGATGCCCTGAAACTGATGAGCCTGCCACGTGTGCTGGGCGCCGACGCTGAAGGTGAAGAGATTACCGTGCAGAACGGCCGTTTCGGACCCTACCTGAAGAAGGGCAGTGATTCGCGATCCATTGAAAGCGAAGACCAGATCTTCACCATCACTTTGGACGAAGCCTTGGAGATCTATTCCCAGCCAAAGCAGCGCGGCCGCCGCGCCGCCGTGCCGCCATTGGCGGAATTCGGTGTGGACCCGACCAGCGAGAAGAACATCGTGGTCAAGGATGGCCGTTTCGGTCCGTACATCACTGACGGGATCACCAACATCACCGTTCCTCGCGGAACGTCGCTGGAAGAACTGACTCGTGAAAAGGCCATCGAACTGTTGGCCGATAAGCGAGCCCGCGGTCCGGTCAAGCGCACGGCTACGAAGGCCCCGGCCAAGAAGAGCACCGCTAAAAAGGCACCCGCGAAGAAGACCACAGCCAAGAAGACCACCGCAAAAAAGACTGACTAACAGTCCTTGCACGGCCAAACGAGGAGCGCACCATGAGACTAGGTGTACTGGATATCGGTTCGAATACCGTTCACCTTTTGCTCGTCGATGCCTACCCGGGAGCCCGACCGGTTCCCTATGCATCGCACAAGCGTCCACTGTCCTTGGTGCGCTACCTCAACGAATACGGTGCCATCACCGAAGAGGGCCAGCAGGAACTGATTTCGTTCATCAATGAAGCGGTCAAGTTCGCCGGCAGCCATCAGGTAGAAGACTTCATGGCGTTCTGCACCTCGGCGATCCGCGAATCTTCCAATGGCTCCAGCGTCTTGGACCGGGTGAAAACCGAGACCGGCGTGAGCCTGCTGGAACTAACCGGTGAAGAAGAAGCCGGCATGACTTTTTACTCGGTGCGCCGCTGGTTCGGCTGGTCTTCGGAGTCCATCCTCAATCTCGATATGGGTGGCGGTTCGCTGGAACTGGCATGGGGCACCGACGAGTTTCCGCAGACCGCCTATTCGGTCCCGCTGGGTGCTGGCCGCCTGACGCGTGAGTGGCTGCCCAACGATCTGCCTTCCATCAAGGAAGTGAAGGAGTTGCGCACCTACGTCCGCGACGTGCTCAGCGACCCGGCGACAGAACTTCGCCAATACGGCAAACCGACCTTGGCCACGGCCACATCCAAGACGTTCCGTTCGCTGGCCCGCATCACCGGTGCGGCACCGAGCGATGAAGGACCCTACGTCAAGCGAGTCTTGAACCGGGAAGCGCTCAAGCTGTGGACCAATCGCCTGACGGCCATGAGCTGGGCCGAACGCGCAGAATTGCCGGGCGTCTCCGAGATTCGTGCCCCGCAGCTGTTGGCCGGGGCAATTGTCGCCCACGAGGCGATGAGCGCGCTGAAATTGAAATCTGTGCGGATCTGTCCATGGGCAATTCGTGAAGGTTTGATGTTGCGACGTTTTGATCACGTGATGTTTGACTCCGCGACACCGCTCAGTAGTAGCGTTGGTGTAGGAGAAGTAGCGCTGGCTCATGAAAAACATCAATTTCTCGCTGAGCCGAGCAACTAAACTTTCTCGGTGATACAGGTGTTCCTCTGCACGAGGGCCACGGTAACAGGAGGCAGGGCATGGAAGACCAGAAGAGTTCTTATAAGGTGCCAGTCACCTTGTCCAGCGCGTCAGTTTATCCGCTGAGCGTTCATGATGCCTTCGCAATGGCCAAAGACGTCGGATACGACGGCATCGAAGTACTGGTTACCGGAAATGCCGCTAGCCAGTCGGCCAGCGCACTAAAAGAACTAATGGACAAGTACCAGTTGCCGATCTTGGCCATCCACGCCCCGACATTGCTGCTCACGCAGCAGGTGTGGGGCTCAGCATGGGCAAAAATTGAGCGCTCGGTGATCCTGGCCCAAGCTGTGGGAGCGAGCGTAGTTGTCGCTCATCCGCCTTTCAGATGGCAAGGCGCCTATGCCGAAAATTTCGGCGAGGGAGTGCAGCGGCTCATTGACACCACCGGCATGAAAATTGCCGTTGAAAATATGTATCCCTGGCGGGCACGCGGTCGCGAGGCCAAAATGTACCTTCCGCATTGGAACCCCGTACCGCAGCACTATCAGCACGTCACCTGGGACTTCTCCCACGCTGCCATCGCCAATATGGATTCGCGGCAAGCAGTGGAAGATCTTGGACAACGGCTGGCGCACGTACACCTTTGCGATGGGCTGGACAACGGAAAAGATGAGCACCTGGTCCCTGGCCTTGGCACTCAGAGGGTGGCGGAATCCCTGCAATATTTGCGAGATGCCGCGTGGGAAGGAACCTTGGCTGTGGAAGTGTCCACACGCAAGGCCAAGAACGCTGGCCAAAAAGAAGAATGGCTGGGAAAGACCCTTGAGTTTGCCCGCGAGCACTTATCTGCGAGCAATGACCGCAACCCAATGAAACAATGAACTTATGAGTGAAGCAACAAAGAACCTGACCCTGTCCTTCCTCGGCGCTGGCTCGATGAACGGTGCCATCCTTCGAGGCATCATCGCTTCGGGCCACGACCCCAAGCTGATTACCGCCACTGTGCGCAGCGACCAGCGCGCGCCAGAACTTCGCGCACTTGGAATCAACGTCTTAGTCAGCGAACAAGATCCGGAGGCCAATGCCAAGGCCGCCGCCGGCACGGATGTCATCTTCCTTGGCGTGAAGCCAGTGGGCATCACCGATCTGTGCGAAGAGATCTCGGGAGCATTGACCCCGGACAAGGTTGTCGTTTCCGTCGCCGCCGCAATCACGCTGGAAAGCATGCAGGCGCACCTGCCAGCTAATCAGCCGGTCATCCGCTCCATGCCCAACACTCCATTGATGGTCGGTGCCGGCGTTGTCGGCTTGAGCCCGGCACTGAGCGTCAGCGATGAACAGACCCGACTGGTGAGCGAGCTGCTGTCCGGATCCGGCGACGTGCATGTCATTGATGAAGCGCAGCAGAACGCCTTGTCGGCGATCTCCGGTTCGGGCCCAGCCTATGCCTTCTACCTGGCCGAGGCCATGGCCAATGCCGGAGTGGCTATGGGGCTGGACGAAAAGCTCTCCATCGACCTGGCGCGTGCCACCGTCGCAGGCGCCGGAAAGATGCTTTCTGACCCGCAGGCCATCCCAGGAGAGCTGCGCAAGGCCGTTACCAGCCCCAAGGGCACCACAGAGCAGGCTATCAAGACCTTTGACGAGCAGGGCATTCCAAAGATCATTGCCGCTGGTACGCAGGCCGCGGCGGCCCGTGCAGCACAGCTCAGCGAAGAACTCGGCTAGTCGCCAGCAGCAACACCAACAAAAAATCGTGGTCGGCACCCATCAGTGATGGGTGCCGACCACGATTGTTTTCAGAGCAGAAACTATGGCCGAGCGGCGAAGCGTTCAAGAAGATCCACGTGGCCCGAGACGATCAGCACGTCTCTGCGCGTCACGATGGTATCGGGGACTGCATAAGTGAAGTCCTCACCTGGCGATTTCACGCCAACGATGGTCACGCCATACTTTGAGCGCACCTGCGACTGGGCAAGGGTGAATCCCTGGGTTTCCTTGGGCGGATACATTTTGACGATGGCAAAGCCATCATCAAATTCGATGAAGTCCAGCATTCGTCCGCCCACCAGGTGCGCGGCACGGACCCCGGCGTCAGCCTCTGGGTAGATTACGTGGTTGGCTCCAATACGGGTCAGGATCTTGCCGTGTGAAGGAGTAATTGCCTTGACCCACAAGTGTTCAATGCCGAGGTCCACCAAATTCACCGTGATCAGCACGGAGGATTCGATGGACGTGCCAACGCCAACGACGGCAGAAGAGAATTCCTGGGCGCCGAGTTGGCGCAACGCGTCAATGTTCGTGGCGTCGGCGGCCACCACGTGTGTCAAAGTGCTGGCCCACTGCTGTACCAATTCGGGGCTGCGTTCGATCGCCAAGACTTCTCGGCCCTGCTTGACCAGTGTCTCGGCAACGGACGCACCGAAACGGCCCAGGCCAATCACGAGGACTGGGGCATTGTGGTCCATATTCTTGTCAGCCAATTAGCGGCCTTTCTTCCGGAAGCTTGAATAGTGAATTGCGGTGGCGCATGGTCAGTGCGCTGGCCAGGGTGATGCTGCCGATGCGTCCGGCAAACATCAAAACACTGAGGACGTATTTTCCTGCTGGCGGCATTTCTTGGGAAACGCCGGTACTCAAACCGACAGTAGCGAACGCTGAAATCGATTCAAAAAGGGCCCGGGAAAAACCAACGGACTCGTCGATGGTGACCAGGGCACCAGTTGCCACCATCACCAGGGAACCACCCATGGCAACCACGGAGATTGCCACGCGCATGGTGCCCTGCGGGATCTGGCGGCCAAAGGCCCTCACTTCGGTATCGCCTCGGACCTCGGCCATAATTGCCAAGAACATCACGGCGATAGTTGTGACCTTGATGCCACCTGCCGTGGAGGCGGAACCGCCACCGGCAAACATCAAGGCATCGGTCAGTAGCACCGTGACTTGATGGATGTCGTTTTGATCAACCAGGTTGAATCCGCCCGAACGTGTCATGGTCGAAGCAAATAAAGCGTGTATGACCTTGTCGCTCACGGACATGTCGCCAAGGGTCCGAGGGTTGGACCACTCAAAGATGAGCCAAAGGAACGCACCTGCGAAGAGCAGGATTGTGGTGACCAACAAGGTCAGCTTGGTATGCAGATTCCACTTTTTGATATTGAACTTGTGGGCCAGCAGGACCATGATCACAGGGAAGCCCAGGGATCCTGCAAAAACTCCGCCCATCAGCGGGGCTAAGATCCACAGGTCGGTCTCGTAGGGAACCAGTCCATCGGAGTGCGGAGTGAAGCCAGCGTTGTTAAAGGCTGAAACCGCATAGAAGATGCCATGCCAAATCGACGAAAGGACGCTTTCGCCCAAAATGTAGAAACGCGGAATCAAGAACAGCGCGATTAGTCCCTGCAGGCTGATGGCGGTCAAGATGACAATGCGCAGCAGCGAGCTGACCTCGCCTAGCGCCGAGGCGCCGGAGCTGTCCATGGACTTTTGAGCCATGAGTTTTGCCCTGACGCCCAACTTGCGCGAGACCGCGAGGGACATGATTGATGCCAACGTCAGGATGCCCAAGCCGCCCATAAAGGCGGCAATGAGCATGATCAGCTGGCCCAGGAAAGACCAATGCACGGCGGTGGAGACTGTAGTCAGGCCGGTGACGCAGACTGCTGAAACAGCGGTAAACAGCGCATCATGCAGCGGTGTGGCCTCTCCAGCTGAAGAGGAAAAAGGCGCAGCCAGCAGCGAGGTGAAGACGGTGATGGCCAGGACGAAGACGCCGAGGGTCAAGCGTGCGGGGGAGCGCACGGTGAAGTCGGCAATCGACATGCGGAACATTAGCCATCTTTTGCGATGCTGTTCGCGCAGTTCAGCTGCCCGGGACCGAGGGCCCAGATCACTGGCAGTGCTCATCTGTAACTCGCTGTTTCTTCGGGACAGGTGGATAACGAGAGTGGAAGTTGAAGTCCTTCTAGTAATTTACGCGTTTCCTGCGCTAAACGCTTGCCTTGCCGGCCTAAAGAATGGTGGGGTCGCCCAAAGCGCCATATATTCATGAGTTGGATCACCATCGGGTAGCCTGAAAAAGTGTTAGATCCGCAACAGGCCCCTCGGCCAACAATGGTCATGTGGGATGAACAGTACCTGAAGTACAAATTCAGCGACTGGCATCCCATGCACCCGCTCAGGCTCGAACTGACCTATCGGCTCAGTGAAGAGCTTCAGGTGCTGGACGCAGACAACGTTAAGATTCATGCGCCCGAGATTGCCGGCGATGCGGTGATCCGCACGGTTCACGACCAGGGCTACATTGATCAGGTCCGGCGCGTTAGCGACGACCCGTCGCTGATAGCCGAAGAATTCGGGCTAGGCACCGAAGACGATCCAGTCTTCTCCGGAATGCACGACGCCGCTGCGCGCATCGTCGGAGGATCCGTTATCGCGGCCCAAGCGATCATGGACCAGGACACGGTGCGTGCGGTGAATTTCGCCGGAGGCATGCACCATGCCTCGAAGAACAAGGCGAGCGGATTCTGCATTTACAACGACGCGGCAGCCGCGATCCAGAGGATGCTTGATCAGGGTGCGCAGCGAGTGGCCTACATCGATGTCGATGCCCACCACGGAGACGGCACAGAATCCATCTTTTGGGATGATGATCGGGTGCTGACGATTTCATTGCACGAGTCTGGGTTGTCCCTATTCCCGGGCACTGGGTTCGCCAATGAAATTGGTGGCGAGCAGGCCCAGGGCAGCGCCGTGAATGTGGCTTTGCCTGCAATGACCGGGGACTCGGGTTGGATGAGGGCCTTCCACGCAATCGTTCCGCAGCTGATACACGCCTTCAAGCCAGAAATCATTGTGTCCCAGCATGGGTGTGACGCCCATCGAGATGATGACATGACCAACTTGAAGCTTTCGGTTGACGCGCAGCGCCAAGCGGCATTGGATATTGCCCAGCTTGCAGACGATGTCTGCGAGGGGCGCTGGCTGGCGACCGGCGGCGGTGGATATAACATCACTGCGGTGGTGCCAAGAACCTGGACCCATTTGACCGCCATCGTGGCTGGCAAGCCTGTTCCGCTGCGCACGTATGTGCCTGAGACATTCCGCAGGCACGTTCTTGAACACTACGGGCGCGCGGTGCCTTATCTCATGGGTGACGACGCGCAGTTGTGGTGGAGAAACTGGGAAGTCGGATACGACCCCGCCGACCCCGTGGACCGCACAATTATTGCGACGCGCAAGGAAATCTTCCCGCTCTATGGTCTCGATCCGTGGTTTGACTAGCCAGGATGACTTGGTCGCAAGCAATCGATCCTGGAATTTCATAGCGGAATGGATCGCCAAATCAATGACCATTTGATCATATGCCGTTAGGGTTATGTATGTGGCAATTGATGAAGTTTTTTCGGCGTTGGCAGAGCCAACCCGTCGCAAGATTATTGAAGCGCTCAAGAATGAGCCAAAAGCCGTGGGTGCGCTGGTCACCGAGCTGGAGATTTCCCAGCCTACGGTGTCCAAGCACCTGAAGGTATTGCGCGAGGCGCAGCTGGTGAGCATGGCCGCTGCCGGCCAACGTCGTATCTACAGCATTGATACTTCTGCGCTGGAGGACTTGGTGCACTGGTGCGCCGACTTGGTGCCCGTTCCGGAAGCTGAAGAGCAGCAGGCCGGCCATCAAGCGAATTCGCAGCTTGCGACTGCAGCGAATCCAACGGCTCAGCAAATTGGCCGCAGCGTCGGGCGCGGATTGGAACAAGTCACCGGGCGAGCCCAAGAATTCCTGGAACGGCTCCCTCGCTTTGGGCGCCGTCGCTAGCTGGTCCTTCCAACTGTGCTGGCGCTGCTGGCAGCGTGGCCAGTGATTCACGTTACGGCCATGTTTCCGATTTATAACCGAGGATTTTTCTTCACGGTGCTCAGCGTGGGATTCTCGTGAACGGGGCAGTGACGCCATGTGTGAGGTTCCTCAGGCGCTTGTTCCTGTCCCATGATGAGGAGAGAAACTTGGACAAGCACTTAGCTTCGATTCGCGACGAAGTCTTCCGACGCAATCCCGGTGAAGCAGAATTCCACCAGGCCGTCACGGAAGTATTTGAAAGCCTTGAAGCGGTTTCGCTCAAGCACCCTGAATACGCCGAGGCCGCCATTCTGCAGCGCTTGTGCGAACCCGAGCGACAGATCATTTTCCGTGTGCCTTGGGTTGATGACCAGAACCGGGTTCAGATCAATCGCGGCTTCCGAGTTGAATTCAACTCCGCGCTGGGCCCATACAAGGGCGGTCTGCGTTTCCACCCTTCGGTCTACCTGGGCATCGTCAAGTTCCTTGGCTTTGAGCAAATTTTCAAGAATTCCCTGACCGGCATGCCAATCGGCGGCGGCAAGGGCGGTTCGGACTTCGACCCGCGCGGCAAGTCCGATGGCGAAGTCATGCGCTTCTGCCAGTCCTTCATGACTGAGCTCTACCGCCACATCGGCGAATACACCGACGTCCCTGCCGGCGACATTGGCGTGGGCGGCCGCGAGATCGGCTACCTCTTCGGCCAGTACAAGCGCATCACCAACCGCTACGAATCAGGGGTCTTGACCGGCAAGGGGCTGAGCTGGGGCGGATCATTGGTTCGTCCAGAAGCCACTGGCTATGGAGCTGTAATCTTCACCGAAGAGATGCTCAAGACGCGCGGGCAGTCCTTCGACGGACAGCGCGTGGTCGTTTCGGGCTCGGGCAATGTTGCCATTCATGCCATCGAGAAAGCCCAGGACCTCGGCGCCACAGTTGTCACCGCATCAGACTCTGCCGGCTTCATCGTGGATGAAGGCGGCATTGATCTTGAACTGCTGCGCCAGATCAAGGAAGTCGAGCGAGGACGTATTTCTGAATACGCGCAGCGTCGTGGCACCAGCAATGTCACGTACGTTTCTGGAGGCAGCGTATGGGACGTAGCGGGCACCGTGGCGTTGCCATGCGCCACCCAGAACGAGCTCGGCGAAGAAGCGGCCAAGAAGATGGTCGCCGCTGGCACCATCGCTGTTGCAGAAGGCGCCAACATGCCGACCACGGCCGAAGCCACCGCTATCTTCCAGGGTGCCGGCGTGCTCTTTGGCCCAGGCAAAGCCGCCAACGCCGGTGGCGTGGCCACCTCCGCGTTGGAGATGCAGCAGAATGCCAGCCGTGATTCGTGGAGCTTCGAACACACCGAACGCCGACTCAGCGAAATCATGGTCGGTATTCACGACAGCTGTGCCGCCACCGCCGACGAGTACGGCATTCCCGGCAATTACGTCGCTGGCGCAAACATCGCCGGATTCGTGAAGGTTGCCGATGCCATGCTTGCGCAGGGCGTGATCTAAGAAAACAGTTTGTTGCGATCCGCACGGTATCCCTCGTTGAGCTGGGACTTGCCGTGCGGATTGTCTCGTTTAGGCAACAAAATTTTGATTCTGAAGAGTCCTGAAGTGTTTCGTGATGCAAAAGTTACTAAAGTGCGATTAGACTAGGACAAAGCGAACGTGAACCAGATCGCCGATGTTGATCCAAAGTCGTGTAAGTTCACCTTCGCTAGTAACGCGACGAAATAGAGATCAGCGTCAGGAGAATATCCCGCATGACGGATAAACAGAATTTTGCAGGAGCCCGTTTCATGACGGTGGCCGAAGTGGCTGACATGATGCGCGTTTCCAAAATGACGGTTTATCGGCTGATTCACGCAGGCGATCTGCCTGCCGTTCAGTTCGGCCGCTCCTATCGCGTTCCAGAGAACGCTGTGGAATCCTACCTCAGTGCTGCGGCTATTGATCCGCAGCACGGTACCGGTTCTTACGGTCGATAGTCCGCGCGATGGTCAGAGCATGGCCGAAAAGCGGGTAATCTATTAAGGAACGTTTAACGTCCGGTCAACCTTGTCTTTTTGCTTGCTTGCAAGCAGATGCTTTAGGTTGACGCATTTAATTAGTTTGTGAGGAACCACTATGGGCTCTGTTATCAAGAAGCGCCGCAAGCGTATGTCCAAGAAGAAGCACCGCAAATTGCTTCGTAAGACTCGCCACCAGCGTCGCAATAAGAAGTAAATCTACTTCGAGCATTTTGCCGCTAGGCAATCATCGCCACCGATTCGCAGGTCACCTGCAAACGGTGGCGATTGCTTTATCCAAAAGGCTCCAGGGCCCGCTACGAGCCGGAACGACGCAGAATTGAGCGCCTGGCAGCCCACAAGGCACCGAGCACGCCAGCGGCGCGCAGACCGAATTTTGCGGCCCGCTGACCGGTGCGGAAATCATAGACCTGCCAGCCGCGACGCTTGGCATAGGCGCGCAACCGGGCATCGGGATTGATGCAGACGGGATGCCCTACAGCTTCCAGCAGTGGCACGTCGTTGTAGGAATCCGAGTATGCCCAAGATCGCGACAGCGAGATGCCACGCGCCTTGGCCAAGGACCTGACAGCCTGCGCCTTTTCGGCCGCATGCAAGATCGGGCTAGCCAGAGCTCCTGTATACAAACCATCGCGGCTCTCCACGACGGTGCCCAATGCACCGGAAAGTTCGAGGCGATCTGCAATGACATTCGCCACTTCCAGGGGAGTAGCGGTGACCAGCCAAACTTCACGGCCGACGCGCAAGTGCTGGCGGGCAATCGCCACCGTGCCCGACCACAACTTCGGCTCGATGTATTCGTCGTATATCTCGTTGCCGATTTGTTCAATCTCGGCTACGGGGATGCCGCGAACCATCATCAGCGCCCGGTCACGAATCTGGTGGATGTCTCCCAGATGCTCGCCGCGTGCGGCGAAGCGCAATTGCTTCAACGCGAACCAGAGGATCTCACGAAGCTGGAAGAAGCGATGCTCACGGAGCTTGCGGGCCAGCAAATACAGCGAGGCACCACGAACCAAGGTGTTATCCACATCAAAAAATGCGGCAACAGTTCCAGGGGCTTGGGCTTCGGTGCCAGCGGAGGCGTTATCGGTGGAAGGCATTTGATCCAGTTTATTTCATCGTAAAGTTCAAGCGCGGTTACGGCTCGTGAGATTATAGTCAGGTGAGTACATTGCATCAGATTCAGCTGTTGGTTCGTAAGGACTGCCATCTTTGCCACGCGGCACGAGCAACAGTTGCTGAGGTAACGAGCCGCTTGAACATGGAATTTTCTGAACTTGACATTGACGAGCACCCAGTACTTCTGGCCAAGCACCATGAGGAAGTACCGGTGCTATTTATCGATGGGCAGGTCAAAGACTTCTGGACTATCGACCCGCAACGGCTAGAGCGTCTGCTCAGCAACTAGCCGCGGTGGCAAAGCTGACTACGCATTGTGCTCGATTAGCCCATTGGAAAGTGCAGGAGTACAAAGATGTCTGAGCTTGAAGCTCGTGTCCTGCCTGAAGCCACCTTGGCGCGACTCACACAGTATTTGCGGGCACTGAATGCGCTGGAGGCCCAAGGGCTGGAACGAACCAGCTCCGGGGTGCTGGCCAAGGAAGCGGGCGTGAACCCTTCGATCCTGCGCAAAGACCTTTCTTGGCTTGGATCCTACGGTACTCGTGGCGTCGGCTACGTCGTACGCGAGCTGGCAGAGCACATCAGCAGGACCCTTGGGCTGAACCAGGATTGGAAAGTCGCCATTGTAGGCGCCGGTAACCTTGGCCGGGCCTTGAGCGGGTATGCAGGATTCACTTCGCGAGGTTTCAACGTCAAGGCCATTTTTGATGTTGATCCTGCACTCATTGGCGAGCCAGTCGGTGAGCTGCGGGTGGAATCCATTAGCGACCTTGCCTCAGTCATCGACCGTGAAGAAATCAACATCGTCGTTCTCGCAGTGCCCGGCGATGCTGCCCAAGACCTGGTCTATGCGCTTTCTGAATTATCTGTGCGCTCGGTGCTTTCATTTGCGCCAAAGCCATTGAAAGTTCCAGCCGGCATGAACCTGCGCCGGGTCGACCTTTCTACGGAACTCCAGATTTTGGCCTACTTGGCGGTCCAAGGCTAGGACCGCGGCGGTACGCAAAAAGCGGTGCCATTTCGTCAAAGCTGACGAAATGGCACCGCTTGCTGCTTAAAGATTCGGGCTGAGCTTCCGTTTACCGGTAGCCTGCTCGACGCGCCATGCGGCGCTGCGCGATGTATTCCGATGAAGGACGCAACCACGCGAAGACCACGCCAGCGATGCCGAGGAGGATGCCGATAATATAGACGGCGTTCAAGGCCCCGGCCTGGCTATCGGCAAACATGCTGATCATTGGCACGGACGTGAACAGGCCCAACAATGACAAGGCTGCCAGGATGGTGGCGATGATGCGCATGGCGCCAACACCACGGCCAACAAAGAATCCGACGAGGAAGTACAAAATCACCGAAATGACCGCACCCACCAGGGCAAAGCTGGTCATCATGGTGTTGGCCTGGGAAATGAACGCTTCTGGGCTGCTCATCATCTGCTGCAAGGTGGGATCCTGGGCCATCTCAGGAGTCGACTGCATCTGGGTCTGCAATTCTTGCTCAACCATCGACCACTGGGAAGAAACCATGTTGCCAAACATGTTGGAGGTGGAAATCATCCAGCTGGAAATTGCCCCGACGATGCCTGAGAGCAGAATCAGCAGGAATGAAATCTGCAGGGTCTTCGGCCGCTCAGCTGGTGGCTGCACGGCGGCATAGCCACCCTGGTCCGGGTATTGGTTGAAACCAGGTGCCACGGGGGACTGGCCATAGGGGTTCTGCCCGTACTGCGGCTGCGGCTGCGTGTAGGGGTTTTCGCCATACGGGTTCGGATTCGGGTTCTGAGCCCCAGATTCCGGGTTGTAGGGTTGGCCCGGTTGATTTGGATCGTAGTTGCTCATGGTTCATCGTCCTTTGGTTCGTCTTGACTTTATACCCAAGCCTAGTGGGACAACTTTGTGAGCGAGCCCTCCGAAAGGATGGTTTTTCCATATGGGAATCCCATGCATGCGCTGTGAATAGTTGACGGTGGACACAATATGTCTATTTCGCACTGAATTTTTGAGACACTGGAAGCATGCCTTTATCGACCGTCCATTTGTTGCGCCACGGGGAAGTTTTCAACCCTGACCGTATTCTCTACGGACGGATCCCCGGTTTCGGGCTTTCGGACCTCGGTTTCAAGATGGCTGATGCTGCTGGCGAATTCTTCGCGCAGCGCCAAGCCGACGGGGCCAATGTGGTCCGGCTTGTAGCCTCTCCGCTGATCCGTGCACAGCAGACCGCTGCACCGACAAGCCGCGTCCTGGACCTTCCGATTCACACTGAAGATCGTGTCATCGAAGCGGGCAACAAGCTCCAGGGCCTGTCCAAGGTCGCAGACCACCTCCGCCAGCCGAAGTACTGGCCCCTGCTGGTCAACCCGCTGAAGCCTTCATGGGGCGAGCCTTATGCGGATCAGGTGCAGCGCATGCGCGAAGCCATGGATGACCACCGTCGGGCGGCTGTTGCCGAACACGGCGAAGGTGCCGAAGTCATTATCGTCAGCCACCAGTTGCCTATCTGGGTAACCCGCCGCGCAGCTGAGAAGAAGCCCCTATGGCATGACCCTCGCCAGCGGGAGTGCACCCTGGCATCCATCACCAGCTTTGATTTTGAAGGGGACGAATTAGTCTCCGTGCGATACACCGAACCATGCCCCGAGCTGTTGGCCGGTGCCGCAAATATTCCGGGAGCCTAAGGAAATGACTGATCCTGTGCCTAATCCTCGCAATCTGAGCCGTCGCACGATGTTGCGTTCCCTGATGGTGGCTGCTGCCATTGTTCCCTTGGCGGCTTGCAGCGGCAAGGAGGATTCCTTGACCGCCCAAGCCAATAGCGGTGACGGGAAAAACTACATCGCCGGCGACGGAGCCGTACAGGAATACGAAGTTTCCCAACGCAGCGAACCCGTGGAAATCAAGTCAGAGACCTACCACGGGACCGCCGTTGATTTCAGCCAGTGGCAGGGCAAGCCAGTGGTAATGAACTTCTGGTACGCCGCCTGCGCACCATGCCGCATCGAGGCACCAGACTTGAAAAAGCTCGCCAATAACTTTGGCGACAAGGTCGAATTCATTGGTGTTAACGTTCGCGACGAAGCAGAAGCCGCGAAGGCGTTCGAGCGTACCTTTGACCTGCCGTACGAATCCATTCAGGACACCAACGGCGACGTGCAGCTGGCGATGACCAAGTACGTGCCGCTTCAAGCCGTGCCCTCGACTCTGGTGCTCGATCGCAAGGGACGCGTCCGCGCCCGAGTTATCGGCGCCGTCGACCCGAGCACCTTGAAGTCGCTGATCGACACCGCCTTGACCGAAGAACTGTGATCCAGGCGGTGACCTCAAACCCATTTGCTGACATCGTCCTGGACGGGTCTTTACTGCTTGCCGCGCCCGTGGCCATGTTGGCGGGATTGGTTTCCTTCCTCTCTCCCTGTGTTCTGCCATTGGTTCCCGGCTACCTTGGGTACGTCACCGGCTTGACCGGCGCAGATCTGAAAGATCATCGCCGTGGACGAGTAATTCTGGGCATCTTGCTCTTTGTCCTGGGGTTCTCCATTGTCTTCATTGCCGCTGGGGTTCTCTTCAGCCAGGCAACCGCGTGGCTGAGGTTCAACGGTTCATGGGTCACCCAGGCTTTGGGAATTGTCGTTGTTTTCATGGGCATCGTCTTCATGGGCGGATTCTCCTGGATGCAGCGTGATCGAAAGATCCACAAGAAGCCACCTGCCGGTTTATGGGGCGCCCCTGTCCTTGGCCTGACCTTTGGCCTGGGCTGGGCGCCGTGCATCGGGCCAACCCTGAGCGCCGTGTTGATCATGTCCACCGGTTCCGATGCCAACGTCGCCCGGGGAACTTTGCTCACTGTGTTTTATTGCCTTGGGCTGGGCTTGCCCTTCATCCTGATTGCGCTGGGACTGCAGCGCGGAATGCAGGCTCTGGCGTTTTTCCGGAAGCATCAGGTTTTCATCATGCGTTTTGGCGGCGCTCTGCTCATTGCCCTGGGCCTGGTCATGGTGACCGGGCTATGGGGAACATGGGTTTCAGAACTGCAAAACTGGTTTGCCAATGAAGTGAGGTTGCCAATTTAATGGCGAAACAACAACGGAAACTCAAAGGGTCCCAGGACGCTCCGGCGCTGGGATTTGTAGGGTTCATGCGCTGGATCTGGACTCAGCTGACGTCCATGTCTACGGCACTATTCTTGCTGTTGCTGCTGGCCGTCGCCGCAGTGCCAGGCTCGATTTTCCCGCAGCGCGCTTCAAATCCAGAGACGGTTGTGCAGTATCTGGACCAGCATCCAGTTGCCGGTCCATGGCTTGACCGCTTCCAGATGTTCGAGGTGTATTCCTCCGTATGGTTCTCTGCCATCTACATCCTGTTGTTTGTTTCCCTGGTTGGCTGCATCGTTCCGCGTGTGAAGAAGCATGCCCAGGCATTGCGCACGCCTCCACCGCGCACCCCGGCCCGGCTAGATCGCCTGCCGCAGTATGCGTCGCATGAAATTCTGGAAGGCGAAGCGGACACCCCAGATGAGGATCAGGTCATTGATGACTCGTTCAAGATTCTGAAGAAACGCGGTTACCGCGTGGAACGGCGCAATGATGCCGGCGTCCGCTCGGTCTCGGCAGAACGCGGATACACTCGCGAAATTGGCAACCTGCTCTTCCACATCTCCTTGATCGGAGTCCTTGTATCTGCGGCAATTGGCGGGGCCTTCGGCTACACCGGACAGCGTGTGCTGGTTGAGGGGGAGACCTTCGTCAACTCGCTGGTCGCCTATGATTCCTTCACCCCGGGCACGACTTTCAACGCGGATAAACTGCCTGGATATTCTGTCAAGCTCGACAAATTCGACATTATTTTTGACCGTGAATCCGAGTCGCACTTCGGGCAGCCGCTGGACTTCACCGCACACGTCCAGGTGCGCAAGGATGCCCAATCGGATCCGGTCAAGCAGGATCTGAAGGTGAACCACCCACTGCGAATCAATGGCGCCGACGTCTATCTGGTTGGCAACGGCTATGCTCCGGTGATCACTGTGCGCGATGGCAAGGGCAACGTCGCCTACTCGGGCCCGGCAGTATCGGTCCCGCAGGACTCGGTCTACACCTCGATGTTCGTTCTGAAGGTTCCTGACGCTGTCCCGGATCAGCTGGGTTTCCAGGGATTCTTGCTTCCTACCGCGTTGGTTGATGAAAATGGATTTGGCATTTCAGGTGACCCCAATGCCATCAACCCGCAGCTGCACTTGAATTCCTTCTACGGGAATTTGGGGCTGGATAACGGTAATCCGCAGAACGTTTTTGTTCTGGACACCGAGAAGATGAAGGCGCTCAATAGCCGCGAGCTTGACGCCGGCGGCATCATCCTCGAAGCCGGACAGACCTACCAGCTGCCCGACGGCAAGGGAAGCATCAGCTTTGATGACCTCAAGCGCTATGTTGCACTGGACGTGAACTACGATCCGGGAAAGCTTCCCATCGGCATCTTCGCGGCCTTGGCACTGCTCGGCTTGGGAGTTTCATTGTTCACTCCTCGTCGCCGAGTCTGGATCAAGCTGAAGCATCAGGATGGCAAGCGTAGTATCGAATACGCATTGTTGGCTCGTGGCGAAGATCCGCGACTGGAACGCGAAGCGGCAGAACTACAGAAGATCTTTGACAAGGCTTGGCCACTGGCAAGCCAGGAGCAAAACCAAGGAGCAGTAAATGGGTAACGCTGGGGCATTAGCACCAATTAATGAATCGCTCGGTGAATACAGCCAGTTGTTCATGCTGCTGGCAGCCATGGTCTATGGGGTTGTCTTCATCATCTTCGCCCTCGACTTGGCGAAGACCAACAAGTCCATTACGGAAATGGATTCCGCGGCCCTCAAGCGCGATGCAGAGATGCTGGTTGGCGCCAACGGCGCTGTCGCCGGAACCGGACGTAAGCGCCGCGGCGCGAGCGAGCGTGCGGACAACATAAGCGACGATATTGTCACCGACAAGATGAACTACACCGAGTTCTCGTCCAAGCGCCCAATGGCCCGCATGGCTGTGGTGCTGATGTGGCTGGCAGTTGCTCTGCACGGCTTCGCCGTGGTCTCCCGCGCACTAGCTGCCCACCGCGTGCCGTGGGGCAACATGTATGAGTTCCTGACCACCGGCGCCTTCGTTGTGGCCCTGGTGTACCTGGTAGTGCTGATCATCAAGGATCTGCGCTTCATGGGTTCATTCATCTCTGGCTTGGTCACCCTGATGCTGTGCGCAGCAACCATTGGATTCCCGACTCCGGTTGGCCACCTGGTTCCAGCGCTGCAGTCGCCATGGATCGTCATTCACGTGTCCATCGCCGTCTTGGCTTCCTCGCTCTTCGCCATCAGCTTTGCCATGAATGTGCTTCAGCTTTTGCAGCACTCCCGCATGAACCGCTTGGCAACCGGCCAGAGCGACAAGCTGCCTTTCATGCGCGTTGTCCCGGGTGCAGGCGCCTTGGAAAACTTCGCCTACCGCATCAACACCATTGCATTCGTGATGTGGACCTTCACCGTGATGGCCGGCGCTATCTGGGCTGAAGCTGCATGGGGACGCTACTGGGGCTGGGATCCAAAGGAAGTTTGGTCCTTCGTGATCTGGGTTGTGTATGCAGGCTACCTGCACGCGCGTGCTACCGGTGGTTGGACTGGTCCACGTTCGGCATGGTTGTCCATTGTCGGATTCCTGTGCGTGGTCTTCAACTTCACTATTGTGAATATCTTCTTCAATGGTCTGCACTCCTACGCTGGTGTCTAAGGCCTAGAAAACTTCGACAAGCAGGAAGCGATACCCCTGATGGGGTATCGCTTCCTGCGTTTAAGCGGATGGCTTGGACGCGAGCTAGTGCACTATCGGAATTCCTGCAGCGCGTGGCCACTAGGCGCAAAGCGGCTGTGCCACGGCCGTCAAGCATCCATCGCTCGTGGGTACATGAAAGCCCCGGCGTTCCCCCTCACAAGATCGGTGAGCGGGGAGATCGGCACGGGGCTTGAGGCTGGTTGTGCTGGGAAGCGGCTGGAGCCAGCTTCTAGGCCTTGGAATCAGGAGCGTCGCTGTCGGTGTCCTCGGGCTTGTGCTCGGGCTTCTCAGGAGCTGCTGAGCCTGTGTCCTCTGGCTTCGATGGCGAATCGGACCTCTTCGGATCCTTGGCCTGGGATTTGAGTTCTTGCTCACGGGCCTTCGACTCTTCTTCTCGCTGCTGCTGTCGTCGCCAGACTTCGAGTTGGCGCAAGAAATCCTCATCGTCATCCGGTGCCGTCTGGTGTGCCGATGGCTGGTTGCCGGTGTTCACGGGACGCCCCAAAACGAACCACAAAATGGCACCGATCAGTGGAAGGATGATGATCACCACGAACCAAGCTGTCTTCGGCAAAGACCGCACGAGATGCTTCTGCGCACGGCTGCATTCAATCAACGTGTAAATCATCAAGGCGACCGAAACTACTGCTGCGAATATAAGGAGGCGGACCATGATTCCATTCTAGTGATAATCCGGCTCACAGCTTCATCGGTAGACTTGAAGTTATGCAGTTTCTGAAATATACAGTTCTTCGTCTGGGCATATTCTGCGCAGTGTTCCTGGGCTTGTGGCTTGGCCTGAGCTGGCCAATCTTCATCGCCGGAATTATTGGCCTGATTTTCGCCTTTGCCATTGCCTATCTTTTCTTCAACAATCTTCGGCTCAAAGCCAACGAAGATGTGCGCAATGCTTTTAATAAGACCTCTGCGAACAAGACCAGCAAGCAGCTGGCGGAAGAAGCCATCGAGGACGAATTCGATGAGTCCCGGCGCAAGACGCAGCCACCTGCCGAGTAAAATCACCGAGTGCTACTGCCTGCAACGAAAAAGCCTTGGCTTGCCAGTACCAATTCAATGGACTGACAAGCCAAGGCTTTTTCTATGATCTATGGCCTTCTGTGTTGCTTAGAACCAAACGCCAAGAATGATCGCCAGGGCAAACAACACGGCATACACCATGTTCAGCATGCCCGTCTGCTTCAGGACCTGAACCAGTTTGGGAAGCTCGTGTTCGCGCAGCATGAGCATGGAAGGTGCAATCGCCGGAATGAACGTGATCAGCACCAGCCACAGCCACGGGAACGTTCCGGTTGCCAAAAGCGGCAACAAGATCGCTATGGCCAACATCAGGACGTAGCTCAGCCGTGCATTGCTTTCGCCCAGGCGTACCGCAAGAGTAATTTTCCCGACCTCTTTATCGGTGGGAATATCACGGACGTTATTGGCCATGAGCAGCGCGCAGCCAATCAATCCCGTGCCAATTGCACCCCACAACGAGGTCAGGGTCAGTTCGTTGATCTGTGTGAAGGTCGTACCCAAGGTCGCGACCAAGCCGAAGAAGATGAAGACGTAAATATCTCCCAGTCCACGGTAGCCGTAGGGATTTTTGCCACCGGTGTAGCCCCACGCGGCAAAGATCGCGGCGACACCGACAAGCAGCAACGGCCATGAAGACGAGACGATGACAAGAATCAATCCGCAGATTGCTGCCAGGCCAAAGCAGCCGAAGGCAACATTGCGCACATTCTTCGGATCGGTGAGCTTGGAACCGGTGAGGCGCAACGGTCCAACCCGGTCATCATCAGTGCCTCGGATGCCGTCGGAATAGTCGTTGGAGTAGTTCACGCCAACTTGCAGCAACAAGCCAACGAGCAAGGCCAGGACAAAACGGAACCAATGAATGGTTCCGGTTTCGCCCAGTGCAGCCGCAGTGCCGATGACTACCGGGGCAATGACGATAGGCAAGGTGCGCAGACGGGCACCGGAAACCCATTGGGAAAGTGTGGCCACTTTCAGTCCTTTCAGGGCAAGAGAAAAACTCGTACCCTCTAGTTTCCCGCGATTATGCGGGCATGGCGAATCGGGGCTAGTCCCGAACCGCCAATTCATCAATGATCAAGCGACGGTTGAACTTGCCGTTGGGCAGCAACGGCAGGCCCTGCGGGTAGTGGCGCACATGCTTTGGAACCGCTTCCTTGCCTAGCGTACGGCGTACCGCGTCAAAGGCTTCGTCGGTCTTGGTGGGGCCAGAATAGGCCAGGCCAACGCTTTGGCCCCACTGCGAATCCGGCACCGAAACAACCAAGGTCTGGGTGAAGAATTCCTCGAGCAGGCCCTCGATTTTTGATGCTGAAAGCTTGATTCCCCCGGTGTTGATCACGTCGTCAACGCGGCCGACAATGCTCAGCCGTTGCCCCTGGACGCTGCCCAAATCATCGGTGACGTACCAGCGGCGGCCATCGCGCTCGACGAAGTGTTCTGCCGTGGCCTCAGGAGCATTGGCATAGCCATCGGCCAGCATCGGGCCAGAAACCCAGATGCGGGAATCATGCTCGGCCAGCTGAACTCCTGGAAGGGCTGTGCCGTTATAGACCAGTCCGCCCGAGGTTTCCGAGGAACCATAGGTTTGGAAGATCTTCAGCCCGTGGTGGCGGGAACGCACCAGCAAGTCCTTGCTGGCTCGCGCCCCGCCCAGCAAGATGGCATCAAACCGCTTGAGCGCCTGCAAGGTGGCAGGGTCCGGATTATCAAGCAATCGCGCCAGCTGGGTAGGCACCAGGGAGGTGAGCCGATGGGTTTCCACCATCTGGCCGGCGGCCTGAGTGAACGCGGTAGCCGAAAAGCTGCCATCCAAGTCCATGATCACCGGTTTGGTGCCAGCGAAGAGGGACCTGGTCAACACGCTGAGCCCGGCGACATAGTGAACCGGAAGGGCCAACAGCCATTGGCCTTCGAAACCGAGATACTCGGCGGTCGCTTGGGCGCTGGAAGCCAGGGCTTCGACGCTGAGCACCGTGCGCTTGGCCCGCCCGGTTGATCCAGAAGTGCGCACCACGGCCATGGGCTGCTCGAATCCTGGCAGATCTTCTGCCTCGAGGTACTCGATGCGCCAGCCAGCGCTGCTGGTGTCATCGGCGATGACCTCGACCGCCGGACCATTGTCATTGGCAGCGCCAGCCAAGGCCGTGAGCAGTTCCTGATGCAGTGCGTCCATGTAGTAGTCCTTTTGCCGGTGCCGCCGCTTAGAAGTAGTAGGGGTAATCGGACCAGTCAGGGTCGCGCTTGCCCAAGAACGCGTCGCGTCCTTCCACTGCTTCATCGGTCATGTAGGCCATGCGGGTGGCTTCGCCGGCGAAGACCTGCTGGCCGGCCAGGCCATCATCGGCCAGGTTGAAGGCGAACTTGAGCATGCGAATGGCCTGCGGGGACTGCTTGGCAATGTCTGCCGCGTATTCCAGGGCCACTTCTTCCAAGCGCTCATGTTCTACGGATTCGTTGACCGCACCCATGCGAACCATGTCGTCTGCGGAGTATTCGCGGGCGAGGAAGAAAATTTCGCGTGCGGTCTTCTGGCCAACCTGGCGGGCGAGCAAGGCCGAACCATACCCGGCATCGAAGGAACCAACGGTGGCATCAGTCTGCTTGAACTTGCCGTTTTCCTTCGACGCGATGGTCAGGTCCGACACGACGTGCAGCGAGTGTCCGCCGCCGGCAGCCCAGCCGTTGACAACGCAGAGGACGACCTTTGGCATGGTGCGCATCAACCGCTGCACCTCAAGAATGTGCAGTCGTCCGGCGCGGGCGGGGTCGATGGATTCGCGGGTCTCGCCCTCTGCATAGCGGTAGCCGTCGCGGCCGCGGATGCGCTGGTCTCCGCCGGAGCAGAACGCATGGCCGCCATCCTTGGGCGAAGGGCCGTTGCCGGTGAGCAGGACCGTGGCGACATTGCTGGTCATGCGTGCGTGATCCATGGCGCGGTAGAGCTCGTCCACGGTGTGCGGCCGGAAAGCGTTGCGCACCTCGGGGCGGTCAAAGGCGATGCGCACCGTTGGCAGATCGCGCACGATGTTGCCCAGTTCATCGCGTTCCACCTGGCGATGGTAGGTGATGTCGGTGAAGTCGAATCCCTCAATCACTCGCCAACGCGTGGGATCGAATACGTCGGAAACCTTCTGGGGCAATGCGGATTTATTCTGGCTACTCACCCTATGAATGCTAGTCGGTTTCCTTCCGATCTCTAAGAATCTGGAAATTGCTGGGGCCGATGACTTTATTATTGAACGAATGGTCGGTAAGTTTAGGTGTTGAGGATCACTGAACAGTTTTGGCGCAAGGAGTACAAATGACTGAAGCATTTCTCGTCGGCGGGGTACGTACCCCGGTGGGCCGTTATGGGGGAGCGCTCAGCGCTGTGCGCCCCGATGATCTGGCTGCCCTGGCCATTCGCAGCCTCATCCAGGACTCTGGGATCGACCCGGCTGCGGTTGATGAAGTGATCCTCGGAAACGCCAACGGCGCTGGTGAAGAGAATCGCAATGTGGCCCGCATGGCGGCCTTGCTGGCGGGGCTGCCAGTGAGCGTGCCCGGTATTACCGTTAACCGCTTGTGCGCTTCGGGCATGAGCGCCATCACCATGGCCAGCCACATGGTCAAAGCCGGTGCCGCAGATGTTGTCATAGCCGGCGGCGTCGAGTCCATGTCCCGAGCCCCATGGGTGATGGAAAAGCCGGATAAGCCATTTGCCAAGCCCGGAGCCGTCTTCGACACCTCCATCGGCTGGCGCTTCACCAACCCGCAATTCCTCTCCGGCGAACTATCCCGGGATGGCAAAACAACCTTCTCCATGCCGGAGACCGCAGAAGAAGTAGCCCGCGTCTACGGCATCTCCCGCGAGGATTGCGACCAATTTGCCGTCGACTCCCATGCCAAAGCCATGGCAGCCATCGAAGAGGGGCGCTTCCGCGACGAAATTGTGCCCGTGGCGGTCAAGCATCGCAAGGGCGAAACCATCGTGGATACCGATGAGGGCCCGCGCCCGGGAACCAGCATGGACGTTCTCTCCGGATTGCGCCCGGTGGTTGCAGGCGGCCACGTTGTCACCGCCGGAAACGCCTCGTCGCTCAACGATGGCGCCTCTGCCATTTTGGTGGTTTCCGAACGGGCCCTGGAGAAGTACGCGCTGACTGCGCGGGCCCGCATCATCGATGGCCAATCCGCAGGACTGGAACCAGAGATCATGGGCATGGGGCCGGTGCCAGCCACCCGCAAGGTGCTCGACCGTGCCGGACTTTCGATCGGCGAGATCGGAGCCATGGAAATCAACGAGGCCTTCGCCAGCCAGTCCTTGGCCAGCATGCGCGAACTCGGGGTAGACCCGCAGATCGTCAACCGCGATGGTGGAGCCATCGCGCTGGGCCATCCGCTGGGATCAAGCGGTTCGCGCATCGTGATCACGCTGCTGGGCCGCATGGAGCGCGAGCTGGCAACAGCTGGGCGCAAGCTCGGGGTGGCCACCATGTGCGTCGGCGTTGGCCAAGGCTCGGCAATTCTCCTGGAAGGCGCGTAAGCATGGATAGCACCGCTGAACACTTTGACACCCTGCAGGTGGTGGAGAGCGACGACCGGCTCTGGGTGCGCCTGAACCGCCCCGAAGTGCGCAATGCCATCGACCAGAAAATGGTGGACGAGCTGCATGCCGTATGCGCCTATCTGGAGAGGAACCCGAAGATCCTGATCCTGGCCGGAACCGCCAGCCAGGCGCCGAGCCAAGAGCATCCCAAGGGCAGCAAGGGGATTTTCGCCTCGGGAGCCGATATCTCGCAATTGCGCGAACGCCGGCGCGATGACGCGCTCGCCGGGATCAACTCCGGGATTTTCGATCGCATCTCCAAGCTGCCCATGCCCGTGATCGCAGCCCTGGACGGATTTGCCCTGGGCGGTGGCGCCGAGCTGGCCTACGCAGCTGACTTCCGCATCGGCACCCCCGAGCTGCGCATGGGGAACCCCGAAACCAATCTGGGCATCATGGCTGCCGCCGGCGCAACCTGGAGGCTCAAGGAACTGGTCGGCGAGCCGCTGGCCAAGGAAATCCTGATGGCCGGCAAGGTGCTCACCGGCGAGCAATGCCTGGCCGCTGGGCTGGTGACCGAACTGCATCCGGCCACGGAACTTGAGCCCGCGGCCAACGCGCTGGCCGATCGCATTGCGGCCCAAGACCCGCTGGCCGTGCGCATCACCAAATCCGTGTTCCATGCCCCGCGCGAAGTGCACCCGGTCATTGACACCCTGGCCCAGGGAATGCTCTTTGAATCCCAAGCCAAGTTTGATCGCATGCAAGCCTTCCTTGATCGAAAGAAGAACTAACTATGAGTGCAACTAGCAATAGCGCCACCGGCCACCTGCCGCAGCGCTGCGGAGTGCTTGGCGGCGGGCGCATGGGCGCTGGCATTGCCCACGCCCTGCTCATGGGCGGCAGCACCGTGGTCGTCGTTGAGCGCGATGAGGCTTCGGCGCAGGCAGCCTATGAGCGGGTCGCCGAATCAGTGGATCGCTCCATCGCCCGCGGGCTGGCGAGCGAAGCCAGGGGCGAAATCCTGCAGCGCTTCTCGGTCAGCACCGACTACCAGCAGTTCGCCACGGCGCAATTGGTGATCGAGGCGGTGCCGGAAATCTGGGAGCTGAAGGTATCTTCATTGCAGGCGGTGGAGCGGGTGCTGGACGCGGAGGCAGTGCTGGCCTCCAACACCTCCTCCTTGTCGGTGAGCGGGCTGGCCAAGGAGCTGGCACGCCCAGCCAAGTTCCTCGGGCTGCATTTCTTCAACCCCGTTCCGGCCTCAACGCTGATCGAAGTGGTGATTGGGCTGGAAACCGGCAAGGATCTGGTCGAGGCATCCCGCGGTTGGGTGCAAGCCCTGGGCAAGACCCCCGTCGTCGTCAATGACGCTCCAGGTTTTGCTTCATCGCGCCTGGGCGTGGCCATCGCGTTGGAGGCCATGCGCATGGTTGAAGAAGGCGTGGCGAGCGCCGAGGACATCGATAACGCCATGGTGCTGGGCTACAAGCATCCGACCGGCCCGTTGATGACCACGGACATTGTCGGACTGGATGTGCGCCTGGGAATTGCTGAATACCTGCACGAAACGCTGGGCGAGCGCTTTGCGCCACCGCAGATCCTCAAGGACATGGTGGCCCAGGGCAAGCTGGGTCGAAAGAGCGGCCAGGGATTCTATTCCTGGTAGGCGTCGCCAAGCCGAGCCGCTGAACGCCGCAGTCCCCGCCGGTCACG
>NZ_JACKQN010000016.1:0-43191 GCF_015524875.1 Glutamicibacter sp. FBE19
AATGGCCGCCCAATGCGTTTACTTGAAACTAGGCTTCTTCAGCAGGTGCCAACTCAACGTTGGTTACCGTGAGCTCGCCTTCTGCTTCAACCAGTGTCAATTCGCGTGCGTTGGCCGCGGACTTCAGGTCCTCGAAACCAGCGCGCAACTGAGCTACCTGCGCCGGGGATGCGTGGATTTCGCCCGACAGCACCTCGGTGCGCTGCTTGACCTTCGCATCGGATTTGGCCTTGCGGATGCCCGAAAGGGCTTCGCCAACCAGCGGGAGAACCGCAGGATCGGCGCCCTCGACGGCGCTGGCCAAGTGATCGGTGCCCGGCCACTGGGTCAGGTGCACCGACCCGGTTCGCCACCAGCCCCAGACCTCTTCGGTGGCGAAGGGCAGGAACGGCGCGAACAGGCGGAGGACCGAATCCAGTGTCGTAGCCAACGCAGCCAGGACGCTGGCCTGCTCGGCCTCGCCATGGCCGCCGTACGCACGGTCCTTGACCAGTTCCACGTAATCATCGGTGAACGACCAGAAGAACGACTCGGTGATATCCAAAGCGCGCGCGTAATCGTAGTTGTCGAAGGCGCGCTTGGCGTCCTCGATCACGGTGGACAGGCGTGCCAGCAGTGAACGATCCAGGCCGTTGGTGACAACCGAAGCATCGTCAGTCAAGACGTTGGCCTCGGTGGCGCCCAGATTCAGCACGAACTTCGAAGCATTCAGAATCTTGATGGCCAGGCGGCGGCCAATCTTCATCTGGTTGATTTCGTACGCGGTATCGGCACCCAGCTTGGCGCTGGCTGCCCAATAGCGTACGGCGTCGGCGCCGAACTTCTCCAGCACCTCGTTGGGAACCACGACGTTGCCCTTGGACTTCGACATCTTCTTGCGGTCCGGATCCAGGATCCAGCCCGAAATCGCTGCGTGCTTCCACGGGGCGCTGGCGTGCAGGGAATCTGCGCGGACGGCGGTGGAGAACAGCCAGGTGCGGATGATGTCGTGGCCCTGTGGACGCAGGTCGAAGGGGTAGACCTTCGAGAAGAACTCGTCGTCGCGGCCCCAGCGGCCCGCGATCTGCGGAGTCAGCGAACTGGTGGCCCAGGTGTCCAAGACGTCGGCGTCGCCGATGAAGCCATTGGCGGTGCCACGCTGATCCTCGGTGTAGCCGGTTGGCGCATCCGCGGCCGGATCAACCGGAAGCTGCTCGATGGCCGGCAGGATCGGTGCGTCGTAGTTCGGCTCGCCGTGCTCGTCGACCTGGTACCACACGGGTACCGGAACGCCGAAGAAGCGCTGGCGGGAAACCAGCCAGTCGCCGTTCAAGCCCGACACCCAGTTCTCGTAGCGCGAGCGCATGAACGAAGGATGGAAGTCGATTTCCTTGCCGCGGGCAATCATCTGGTCGCGGCGCTCTTCATCGCGGCCACCATTGCGGATGTACCACTGGCGGGAAGTCACGATTTCCAGGGGCTTGTCGCCCTTTTCGAAGAAGTTCACCGGACGCGAGATCTTCTTCGGTTCTCCGTCAAGCAGGCCCGCGTCGGTCAGCAGCTCGACCATGGTTTCCTTGGCGGAGAACACCATCTTGCCGGCGATCTGGGCGTAGGATTCCTTGCCGGCCTCGGTGGTGATCCACTCCGGGGTCTCGGCCAGGATGCGGCCGTCGCGCCCGATGATGGGACGGGTTGGCAGCTGCAGTTCGCGCCACCAGGTCACGTCTGTCAAGTCGCCGAAGGTGCACACCATGGCGATGCCCGAACCCTTGTCGGCCTGGGCCAGCGGGTGCGGGTGCACGGTGACCGGGACGCCGAAGAGCGGAGAGGTGACGGTCTTGCCGAACAGGTGCTGGTAGCGTTCGTCATCCGGGTGGGCCACCAGTGCGGCGCAAGCCGCCAGCAGCTCCGGACGGGTGGTCTCGATGAAGACCTGCTCGCCGTTCTCGGCGTTGAAGCCATAGCGGTAGTACGCGCCGGGCATTTCGCGGTCTTCGAGCTCGGCCTGGGCCACGGCGGTGCGGAAGGTGACATCCCACAAGGTCGGAGCCTCGGACATGTAGGCATCGCCCTTGGCCAGGTTCTCCAGGAAGGCACGCTGGGACGCTGCGCGGGAGTTGTCGTCAATGGTGCGGTAGGTCATCCGCCAGTCAACGGACAGGCCCAGGGTGGTGAACAGCTGCTCGAAGACCTTTTCGTCCTCGACGGCCAGCTCCTCGCACACCTCGATGAAGTTCTTGCGGCTGATAACGTCCCAGTCGCGCTGGTTCTTGGCCGGCTTTTCCGGTGGACGGTAGCCTTCGATGTACGGCTTGGTCGGGTCGCAGCGCACCCCGAAGTAGTTCTGCACGCGGCGTTCGGTCGGCAAGCCGTTGTCATCCCAGCCCAGTGGGTAGAAAACGTTCTTGCCGCTCATGCGCTGGTAGCGGGCCAACACGTCGGTCTGCGTGTAGGAGAACATGTGTCCTACGTGCAGGGACCCGGACGCCGTTGGCGGGGGAGTGTCGATGGAGTACACGGACTCGCGAGTCGTGTCCTCGTTGAAGTGATAGGTGCCCTCGGTGCGCCACCGGGACGAAAGACGTTCTTCCAAGCCTTCCAAAGCGGGCTTGTCAGGAACGGAAACCGTTGCGGGCGTGTCTGTGCCCAAGTTTTCTTCTGCCATAGCCTTATTCTTTCATGTTTTGCACAGCGACAAGGCATTGTTTCCCATGGCCTGCGCCACGATGCCGCCAAGGGCGGGTAAAACCGCATTTTGGCCGCATCCCGGGCAGAAAGCAGAGGTCAACGGCCACAGCACCTGGCATCCTGCTATTTGCGCATGAAGCAGCTGGGATCTCGAGGTCCTGAAACGTAAGAGAAATTCACGCCTTACCAGCTGGCAATGAAGTAGCCATAGAGTTGGAGGTATGACTAACACAGAATTTCAAGCGCATCGTTCCGCCGTTGTCACCGGCGCTTCTAGCGGTATTGGCCAAGCCACCGTTCGAGCCCTGCGCAATCAAGGATGGACCGTTTTCGCTGTCGCTCGCCGTGCGGATCGATTGGAAGCTCTTGCCCAGCAGACGGGTGCGATTTCCGTCCCTGCGGATGTCAGCGTCCAGACCGATGTAGAGGTATTGGCCAAGACCGTTGAAGCCGCAGGAGGCATCGATACACTGATCAATTGCGCCGGTGGCGCACGAGGCACCGAGTACTGGGCCGATGCCATTGACGAGGACTGGGAATTCATGTGGCAGGCCAATGTCATGGGAACGATGCGGCTCACGCGCGCCCTGTTGCCACAGTTGCGCCAGGCCCGGGGCACGGTCCTGAACGTGACCTCGACAGCAGCGCTAGCAAGCTACGAAGGCGGCAGTGGATACAACGCCGCCAAGGCGGCCGAGCGCGCCATGACCCAGGCTTTGCGTTTGGAAGAAGTGGAAAACGGCTTGCGAGTCATCGAGATCCTCCCTGGCCTGGTGCAAACCGAGGAATTCGCGCTGCGGCGCCTTGGCAGCCAAAGCGCGGCAGACAGTGTCTATGCCGGGGTTGACAATCCGTTGACGGCCGAAGATGTCGCCGAGGTGATTCGCTACGCCATCAGCGCTCCAGCCCACGTTAATCTCGACGAGATCGTCATCCGGCCCCAGGCGCAAGCCGCCAACCACAAGCTAATCCGCAACGCCAAATAATCGTTGCGCAACCCACCGTTGAGGATTTATTCAATGAGCCAAAAAACCCAGCGCACGATTCACGTAGTTGCAACATCGCACGGAACGGACAATGCCAACGGCCAACAGCTGATCCACGATTTGCGAGCCCAGCTCGAAGAGCTGGGCAAGGACCAGATTCCAGCCTCGCTGGTATGGCACGAGGCCTACGTGGATGTGCAGCAGCCGTCGTTGGATGACGTGGTTGCCGGACTGCCGGATGCGGAACCAGCAGTGGTTCTGCCGCTGCTGGTTTCAGATGGCGTGCACACCACCCTCGACATCGCCAAGGCCGTGGATTCCCGAGAAAATACTGTGTCGGCTGGCCCGCTGGGACCGATGCCCGAGCTTGCCCAGGTCCTCGCGGACCGGGCTGAAGAGCATCTCGACGGTGACCCAATGGTCGTCCTGGCCGCTGCGGGCACCCGGCTTGAAATCGGCCAACGCCAAGTCCGCGACCTCGCCGGGCAAATTTCGCGCATCCTAGACCGTGACGTGCCTTTTGGCTATTGCGCCGGAGCAAAACCACAGATCTCAGAAGTTGTTGAAGGCGCGTTAAAGCGTCCGGTGCTTGTTCTGAGTTCCTTGCTGGCCGACGGATACTTCCAGTACAAGCTCGCTAGCACGGGAGCAGATGTGGTGACAAGGCCTCTTTTACCTGACGTAACGATTGCGCAATGTTTCCTCGTGCGTCTCCAAGAGACGCTAAAACAGGCCGGTTATGTGTCGCCAAATGACGAAGTTCTAACTCAGTAGGCAACCAGCGGTCATGTGACTACTTGCGTTTGCCGTCCCCCTGGGGTGGGTTTCTACGCTGGATTACATGACGCAGACAACCACACCCGCTCGTCCTAAGAGGGCGGCAAAGCCCAATGGCCAATGGAAAATCGACGGCCCTGCGCCGTTGAACGCCAACGAAGAAATGAAGGCCGCGGATAACGGCCTGAACGTGCGCCAGCGCATCGAGGAAATCTACTCGAAGCAGGGCTTCGATTCCATTGACCCAGAGGACCTGCACGGGCGCTTCCGCTGGTGGGGCCTCTACACCCAGCGTGCCCAGGGGATCCCGGGCGGCAAGACTGCGACGCTGACCCCCGAAGAACTTGAAGACCGCTACTTCATGCTGCGCGTGCGCATCGACGGTGGTGCGCTGACCACTGAGCAGCTGCGCGTCATCGGCCAGATCTCCACCGAGTTTGCCCGCGACACCGCGGATTTGACGGACCGCCAGAACGTCCAGCTCCACTGGATCGACGTTGTCGACGTGCCTGAGATCTGGCAGCGGCTGGAAGCCGTGGGCCTGCACACCACCGAGGCCTGCGGCGACGTTCCCCGCGTGATCCTCGGTTCGCCGGTAGCTGGCATCAGCAAGGACGAGATCATCGATCCGACCCTGGTGATCGCCGAAATTTCCCGCCGCTACATCGGCAAGCCGGAATTCGCGAACCTGCCACGCAAGTTCAAGACGGCCATCACCGGCCACCCCAGCCAGGATGTCGTGCACGAAATCAATGACATCGCCCTGATCGGCACCGTCCACCCGGAACTTGGCCCCGGATACGACCTTTGGGTGGGTGGCGGCTTGTCCGCCAGCCCGCGGCTGGGCGAGCGTCTCGGCGCCTTCGTCACCGAAGAGCAAGCGCCAGATGTCTGGGAAGGCATTGTCTCGATTTTCCGCGATTACGGCTTCCGACGCCTGCGCAACCGTGCGCGCCTGAAGTTCCTGCTGGCCGAATGGGGCACCGAGAAAATGCGCCAGGTGCTGCAGGACGAATACCTGGGCTATGAGCTGCCCGACGGCCCGTTGCCTGTCCAGCCGACCGAGGCCGGGGACCACAGCGGAGTGAACGAGCAGAAGGACGGCAAGTTCTACATCGGGCTGACTGCTCCAGCAGGGCGAGTCTCGGGCACCTCGCTGACCGCTCTGGCTGATCTGGCTGAGGCACACGGATCCACCCGGCTGCGCACCACCCCGCACCAGAAGATCATTGCGCTGGACATCGCCGAAGACCAGGTCAAGGGCTTTGTCGGTGCGGCCCGCAGCCTGGGGCTGGAAGCGTACCCGAGCCTGTTCAAGCGTTCGGCGATCGCCTGCACCGGTATCGAATTCTGCAAGCTGGCGATCGTGGATACGAAGGACACCATGATCGACGCCGTGGCAAAAATCGAAGATCGCCTGGCCGACCATGAGGGCAAGCTGCCGCGCCAGCTGTCCCTGCACGTGAATGGCTGCCCGAACTCGTGCGCCCGCATCCAGACCGCCGACTTGGGCTTCAAGGGCCAGCTGATCACCAATGAGCAAGGTGAACAGGTTTCCGGCTTCCAGGTGCACCTGGGCGGGACCCTGGCCGGTTTCGAAAATGGCGAAGCGGCCCTGGGCCGCACGGTCCGCGGCCTGAAAGTCGCTGCCGATGAACTCCCCGAATATGTAGAACGCGTTGTCAAGAACTACTCGGCTTCCGCCACAGAAGGCGAGTCTTTCGCCGCCTGGGCCCACCGAGCCGAAGAGGATGAACTGAAATGAGCCAGCAGACCCCTAACCGCACCCGCAGCGAAGCAGAACTGCGCGAAATCGCACGGCTCGGAGCTGAAGAGCTGGCGTGGGATGCCAGCGCCGCGGAGGTTGTCGCCTTTGCCGCCAAGCACTTTGACGCCAGCGAAGTAGCCGTGGCCTGCTCCATGGCTGATGCGGTGCTTCCGCAAGTCGTTGCCGAGCAGCTTCCGAAGGTCGATGTTCTCTTCCTCGACACCGGCTACCACTTTGTCGAAACCCGCAGCACCCGCGATGAGGTGGCCCGCGTCCTGGACGTGAACATTGTCGATGTCCTTCCCGAGCTCACCGTGGCCGAACAGGATGCCAAATATGGCAAGGACCTCTTTGCCAGCAATCCGGCGCAGTGCTGCCAGATGCGCAAGGTGGACCCGCTGGCCAAGTCCCTGGGCGGCTACAGCGCCTGGTTCACCGGGGTCCGCCGCGACGAGGCACCCACGCGAACCAATACTCCGCTGGTGGCTTTTGACGAAAAGAACGGGCTGGTCAAGTTCAATCCCTTGGCACCTTGGAGCTTTGACGAGCTGATCGACTACGCCACCGACAAGCAGGTCCCTGTGAACCTGTTGCTGTCCAACGGCTACCCATCCATCGGTTGCGAACCGTGCACCCGGCCCGTTGCCGAGGGCGAAGATCCTCGTGCCGGCCGATGGGCCGGGCTGAACAAGACCGAATGCGGCATCCACATCTAAGGAGCAAGCCATGACCATTACCGCTAACGCCCCCACCGGCACCCAGCGCAGCGTCCTGGACGCCCTGGAAGCTGAATCCATCCACATCATCCGTGAAGTCCTCGCCGAATTCGAGAAGCCAGGTCTGCTCTTCTCCGGCGGCAAGGACTCCGTGGTGGTCCTGCACCTGCTGGCAAAGGCCGTCGCGCCACTGCGCGTGCCGATCCCTGTGGTGCATATCGACACCGGCCACAACTTTGCCGAAGTCCTGAACTTCCGCGATTCGGTAGTCGAAAAGTACGGGCTGAACCTTGTGGTCGGCTCCGTGCAGGAGTACATCGACCGCGGCGAGCTGACCGAGCTGCCAGATGGCACCCGCAACCGCCTGCAGACCCGTGTCCTGCTGGACACCATCGAAAACAACGGTTTCGATGTCGTCTTCGGCGGCGCCCGCCGCGACGAGGACAAGGCCCGCGCCAAGGAGCGCATCCTGTCGCTGCGCGA
This sequence comes from Glutamicibacter sp. FBE19, assembly GCF_015524875.1. Taxonomy (NCBI): domain Bacteria; kingdom Bacillati; phylum Actinomycetota; class Actinomycetes; order Micrococcales; family Micrococcaceae; genus Glutamicibacter; species Glutamicibacter sp. FBE19. The sequence goes on from NZ_JACKQN010000016.1 coordinate 7,401, forward strand.
CGAATTCGGCGTTTGGGATCCGCGCAACCAGCGCCCGGAAATCTGGAGCCTGTACAACGGCCGCCACGAGCCGGACTGGCATGTGCGCGCCTTCCCGATTTCCAACTGGACCGAACGCGATATCTGGGCCTACATCCAGCGCGAAAACATCGAGCTGCCATCGATCTACTTTGCGCATTGCCGCCAGGTCTTTGAACGGGACGGCATGTGGCGGGCGCTGACCCCGGTGAGCCAGCCCAATGATGACGAGCCGGTGATCATCAAGCAGGTGCGCTACCGCACCGTGGGCGACGCCAGCTGCACCGGAGCTGTGCTCTCGGCCGCCGACACCGTAGGTAAGGTGCTCGACGAACTGGCCATCGCCACCGTCACCGAACGCGGGGCCACCCGCGCCGATGACCGCATTTCCGCCGCGGGAATGGAAGACCGCAAGACCGAAGGGTACTTCTAAAATGACCACCACACTATTGCGCATCGCTACTGCAGGCTCGGTAGACGACGGCAAATCCACTTTGGTCGGACGGCTCTTGCACGATGCCAAGGCGATCCTTGCCGATTCCCTGGATGACATTGCCCGCACCAGCGCCGAGCGGGGCTTCGGCGGGTCCGATGGCACCTTGGACCTGGCCCTGGTGACCGATGGCCTGCGCGCCGAACGCGAGCAGGGCATCACCATCGACGTGGCCTACCGCTACTTCTCCACCGACAAGCGTTCCTTCATCCTCGCGGACTGCCCTGGGCACGTTCAGTACACCCGCAATACTGTCACCGGCGCCTCCACTGCGGATGTTGCCATCGTGCTGGTGGACGCCCGCAATGGCGTCCTTGAACAGACCCGCCGCCACCTTGGCGTGCTCGCCTTGCTGCGCGTTCCCAACCTGGTTGTGGCAGTGAACAAGATGGATCTGATCGGGTGGGATGAGCAGGCCTTTGGCGCCATTGAAGCCGAAGTCCTGTCGCTGGCTGCGGAGCTGGGCCTCCAGTCAACCACTGTTATCCCGGTCTCTGCGCTGCAGGGCGATAATGTGGTTGAACCATCCCAGGCGGCTCCGTGGTATGCCGGACCCACCCTGCTGGGCCTGCTCGAAGAACTGGAACCGAAACTCGGCAGCGGCACCGCACGCCTGGATGTCCAGTACGTCATTCGCCCGCAGGGCGCCCTCGCTCCAGGCCTGGATCCGGAAGCCTACCGCGATTACCGCGGATATGCCGGAACCCTGGTCGACGGCACCTTGAACGTGGGGGATGCCGTGCAGGTGCTCTCCAACGGCCAGCCAGCAGCCAGCCGGGTCAAGGCCATCAGCACCCCTGCCGGTCCAGCCCAGAGCGCTCAAGGCGGCGAGGCGGTTGTTGTCGAGCTGGAATCGGACGTGGACATTGCCCGCGGCGACACCATCGTGGCCGGTGAACTGCCTGCGGCACAGCGCGAATTCCAGGCGAACATCTGCGTCTTGGATCCGGTAAAGCTCACCAGCGGCCAGCGACTGCTGATCAAGCATGGAACCAAGGTAGCCGCAGCCAAGCTGTCGACCATTGATTACGTGATCAACGTGGCCGACTATTCGCAGCAGCCAGCCGAATCCCTGGAACTCAACGACCTGGGCCGGATCACCCTGCGCAGCCAAGCCGCCTTGGCAATTGAACAGTACGCCTCCTCGCGTACCGGCGGCAGCTTCTTGCTGATCGATCCAACCACGGGTCGAACGCTGGCCGCGGGGATCATCGAGGAAAAACATGAAGCGGCCTGAAACTGCTGAACCGGCAAGGCATGGCAATCGTGTGCGCTTGACGGCCCATGGTCCCGAGGCGGGATACGGCGGCAGGTTTCTTGGGCTTGCAGGCGTAGGGGTGCTCGCTGCCCTGGCAGTGGTCACGGCCTTGTTGCCCGGGCCCAGCGACGAGCAGGCGCAAGCTGCGGATCTTGGACCCGCAGCCGAACTGAAGGTCGGCTACTTCGCGAACCTGACGCATGCTCCAGCCCTGATTGCCCAATCCGAAGGAATTCTTCAGGACGCGGTGCAAGAAGACGGAACCAAGGTGCAGAGCCAGGTTTTTAATGCAGGACCCGCAGCAGTGGAAGCCCTGAACTCCGGTGCCATTGACGCGGCATACCTGGGGCCAAACCCGGCGTTGAACAGCTACCTCTCCAGCCACGGCGAATCATTGCGGGTGGTATCAGGCGTAGCCTACGGCGGTGCCAGCCTCGTGGTGAACGACCAGATCAACAGCCCAGGGCAACTGGCTGGCAGCAACCTGGCTAGCCCGCAGTTTGGCGGCACCCAGGACGTGGCGTTGCGAAATTACCTCAACGGGCTGGAGCTGAACCAGGACGCAACCGTCACACCGAGTTCCAATGGCACGGTGGCCCAGCTATTTGGCCGCGGAGAAATCGATGGCGCTTGGCTCCCTGAGCCTTATGCGTCGCTGCTGGTGGAAAAGTACGACGGCCATCGCCTGGTCAATGAGTCGCAGCTGTGGCCTGACGGAAAATTCCCGACGACAGTTTTGGCTGTTTCCCAGGACTTCCTGGCAAGCCATCCGGAAACTGTCCAGAAATTGGTGGATGCCAATACAGAGGCAATCAGCTGGTTGAACCACGCGGATGAAAAGCAAAAGCTCGAGGCCGTGCAATCCGCTTTGGTGAAGGCCAATGGAAGTTCGTTTGATGAGTCAGTGATCGCTTCTGCGCTGAAACAGATTTCATTCAGCGAAGATCCATTGCCTGAAACCTACCAAACGCTGGTGGACCATGCGGCCGCTGTTGGCGTTGGCTCCACGGGTGATGCACAAGGGCTTGTCGACACTCGCTTTCTCAACCAACAGGAGCGGTAATGGGAGTTCTACTCAATGAAGTATCGCTGAGCTATCCTGGCACGGGGCTGGTCATTGACCGGCTCAGCGCTGAAATTGAAGATGGCGAATTCATTGCAGTTCTCGGCGCCTCCGGATGCGGGAAATCCTCCTTGCTGAATATGATCGCCGGCTTGCTGGCGCCGAGTTCTGGATGGCTGGAAGTACCTGAAGACGGGGCCGCCTTCATGTTCCAGGACGCAAACTTGTTGCCTTGGCTGACTGCCAGCCAAAACGTCGACTTGGCCTTGAAGCTTGCCGGTTACCCGGTAGAGAAGCGGCCAGCACGAGTTGAAGAATTGCTGGATCTTGTTCAGCTGGGGCACGCCAGCAGCAAAAAGCCCCACGAGCTATCCGGCGGCATGCGCCAGCGGGTAGCCCTGGCCAGGGCTCTGGCACAGGACCGGCAGGTCTTGCTGATGGATGAGCCTTTCGCGGCGCTGGATGCCATTACCCGCGACATGCTCCATGAACAGCTGCGCGCCTTGTGGGAGCAAACGGGAAAGACGATCATCTTCGTTACGCACAATGTGCGCGAGGCAATTCGGCTGTCCGGACGGATCCTGGTGCTCTCTTCGCATCCGGGACGAATTCTGGAAACCCGCCGGATCACCGACGAATTACGCCAGGACCCAACCCAAGCGGCCGCACTGGCAGATGAACTAACCACGATATTGAGAAAGGAGCAGCGGAAGCATGAGCTCACTGACCGAGTCTCCAACTGAGTTGAAGCCATTGCAGCATTCAAAGCTGCGCCAGCGCAGCCGCCTGGACGCAGTGGTCGCACCGTTGCTCACCGTGGTGGTACTGATTAGCTTGTGGCAGATCATTTCTTGGGCCAGCCCGCTGCGCGAGGATCTCTTCCCGGGACCGCTGGCTGTCGCCCAGAAGCTTCCACAGCTGCTCTCCGACGGATCTCTGCTTTCAGCTGTGGGCACATCGCTATTCCGTGCCATCAGCGGATTCGCTATCGCGGTGGTCGTTGCGACCCCTGTGGCGTTGCTCCTGGCCCATCAGCCTTTGCTGCGCAAAGGTGTCGGCCCGCTCGTATCGGCGATGCAGGTACTGCCCTCCATCGCGTGGGTTCCAGCGGCAATCATCCTCTTCGGATTGAGCGACGCAACCATTTACACGGTCTTGCTGCTCGGCGCGATCCCGTCCATCATCAACGGGCTGCTCGCCGGAATCGACATGATCCCGGCACAGTACAAGGCGCTGTCCAAGGTGCTTGGCGCCTCCAAATGGGAACATGTCATGCACATTGAGCTGCCAGCTGCCATGCCAGGCTATGTTGCAGGATTGCGCCAAGGGTGGGCCTTCGCCTGGCGCTCGCTGATGGCGGCCGAATTGATCGCGGTGGGCGGCTCGCTGGCCCTCGGCGTAGGTTCGCTGTTGCAGCGTGGACGCGACCTGGCAGATCTGCCATTGGTCATGCTGGTGATCCTGACCATCCTGCTGGTTGGCGTGCTGATCGAATTAGTATTCTTTGCTCCGATTGAACGCAAGCTTTTGCGTGATCGCGGCATGAGCCGAACTGGAGACAACAATGGCTAAAGGACATATCACCCTCATTGGCGGTGGCCCCGGTGATCCAGAATTGATTACCGTCGCCGGCTACAAAGCGCTTTTGTCCGCCGATGTGGTTTTGGCTGACCGGCTTGGCCCCACCGCATTGCTTGCCGATTTGTCCGATGACGTCCTGGTGATCAACGTGGGCAAGTCGCCTGGCTGCCACGTGAAGACCCAGGATGAGACCAACGAGCTTTTGGTCAAGCACGCGCTTGAAGGAAAGCACGTGGTCCGGCTTAAAGGCGGAGACCCCTTTGTCTTGGGCCGTGGCGGGGAAGAGATGCTCTACGCCGCCGAATACGGGATTTCCACGCGCGTGATTCCCGGAATCACCAGCGCCATTTCGGTTCCCGGCGCTGCCGGCATCCCGGTGACGCACCGTGGAATCGCTGCGGGATTCACCGTAGTGAGCGGCCATGCCGAACTGGCCGACGTGCCGATTCGCTCCGATCACACCCTTGCGGTGCTGATGGGAGTATCAAATTTGGCACTAATTGTTGAGACATTGCTTACCCGAGGTTTGCCGTCAAGTACGCCAATTGCGATAGTTGAGCGAGGTTACTCACAGACGCAGCGCACAACTATCGGTACTCTAGAAGAGATTGTAGTGCGCGCCCGCAAGGCCGCAGTGGCGAATCCGGCCGTCATCGTCATCGGTGATGTCGTTCGGCTAGCCCCGGAAGCCTCCGACCAACTGGTAGACCTCCTGCCGCTAGAGAACGCCGATGCCACCGAGCCGGCCTCATTCGTTGACTAAGAAAGAGAAGTTGTTTGATGAGTGAAATTATCGTCCCTGATCACCTGGCCTCCCGGGCACTGCGCGTGGCCATCGTTGGCGCCGGTCCTGCAGGCATCTACGCAGCAGACCTGCTGAACAAGAGCCAGCCAGTTTCCAGCGGTGAACTGAAACTGCACGTCGACCTCTTCGACGAGCTGCCTACTCCTTTCGGCCTGATCCGCTACGGCGTATCCCCGGATCACCCGCGCATCAAGGGCATTATCAACGCGCTGCACAAGGTGCTCGACAATGACTGGATCAATTTCTACGGCAATGTCGGCCTGGGCCGAGACATCAGCCTCGACGACCTGCACGCACGCTACGATGCAGTGATCATCTCCACCGGCGCCCAGAAGGACGCCGACCTGAACATCCCGGGCATCGACTACGAAGGCTCCTTCGGCGGCGCTGACTTCGTTTCCTGGTATGACGCGCACCCGGATGCAGACAAGAACTGGGACCTGTCGGCCAAGGAAGTTGCTGTTATCGGCAACGGCAACGTGGCCCTCGACGTCGCTCGCATTCTTTCCAAGCACGCTGACCAGCTGCTGGAGACCGAAATCCCAGAGCACATCTACCAGCAGCTGAACGACTCGGCCGTCACCGACGTCCACGTCTTCGGCCGCCGCGGACCAGCCCAGGTGAAGTTCACCCCTCTGGAACTGCGCGAACTGTCGCACTCCAAGGATGTAGACATCGTGCTGTACCCGGAGGACTTCGAATTCGACAAGGCTTCGGACGAAGCCATGAAGACCAATAACCAGACCAAGACCATGGTCTCGACCTTGACCAACTGGCTCATTGAGCAGGAAGAACGCGAAGAGGCACCAAGTGCTTCACGCCGCCTGCACCTGCACTTCCTGCAGTCGCCCGTCGAGGTTCTCGGTGAAGACGGCAAGGTCACCGGCCTGAAGGTGGAACGCAACGAATTGGACGGCAACGGCGGTGCCCGCGGCACCGGCGAGTTCGTCGAATACCCGCTGCAGGCCATCTACCGCGCCGTAGGCTACTTCGGCTCGGCCGTTGACGACATTGAGTACGACGGCGCCAAGGGTGTACTGCCAAACATCGAAGGCCGTGTTCTTGACGCTGCCGGAACCCACGTTCCGGGCCTCTACGCGACTGGCTGGATCAAGCGTGGCCCAATCGGCCTGATCGGCCACACCAAGGGCGACGCCCTGGAGACCATCACCCACCTGCTTGAGGACCTGACCCAGCTGGCTGAGCCTGAATCCTCGCAGCAGATCGCAGAACTGCTTGAAAGCCGCGGTGTGGCCTTCTCGGACTGGGATGGCTGGAAGACATTGGACGAACGCGAGAAGGAACTCGGCGCAGCCGAAGGCACCGTTTCCACTCGCTTCGGTGACATCACCCGTGACCGAATCAAGGTTGTCGAGCGCGAGGCCATGATGGAATTCTCTCGCGCAAAAAAATTAGCTGAGAGCCTGTAAGTCTCACCCCAGGCTCTGAACCTCAATGGCGGTGGCTGCTGGCAATAATTTGCTGGCAGCCACCGCCATTGGTGTATTCGGCTGTACTCAGAGCAGTACGTTCCACAGGTAGTCTTCGCCTACGATCGGTATGCCGTAGTCTCGTGCCTTCTTGGCTTTTCCAGACAGAGAATCGGGATCGGCTGCCACCAGCAGCGCCACCTTCTTGGTGACAGCGCGATGCGGAGTGAACCCCGCCCGGGCGAGCTGCTCCTCGATATCGCTCCGAGCGCGTGACATGTCGCCCGTGAGCACGACCAGGGAGCTGGGCGGAACCTCGTGGCTGTTTGCAGGAGCAGCGCCTTTCGGCAGATACTGTGCAACTGCTGGGGCAATTTTCGCTTCGTTGATTTTTTGTGCAGGCAATCCCAACAGGGCGAGGACCTTGGAAAGATCAGCAATTTCGTCGTCTGCAAGAACACCGTCTGCCCAAGCAGCAGCAACCAGCTGCTGGAAGTAGTGCTCGTGAAGGGCCAAAGCGGCCTTCTTGTCCAGGCCGATATCCGAAGCTGTCTGCAGCAGCTGGGCTTCCTCGTGCGCAGAGAGATAGCGATCCATGAGTGCCAGATCCAAGATGGCTAGATAATTCTCTTCTGTCTCGGTGCCGGAGAATTCAGGAAGCCTTGACGCAAGCTTTTCCAGGAAATGGCCCGCAGGCTTGTCCGTTGACCGTGAACGAACAACCGCCGGAACACGAAGCGCCGGCACATTATCAAACCAGCGGTTGTCCGCGGCAGCATGCAGCCGGTGGTCCCAATCTGGTTCGTCTGGATCCAATTCCATGTATCGGGAAAGCAAAACTGCGGTTGCCGATGCATCGCCGAACGCACTGTGCGCTTGCTGCAAATCAATACCAAATGAATCGCAGCAATCCTGGAGCGAACGCCCGGCTCCTTGCAGATATCGATGGGACAAGCGCATGGTGCATAAGCCCTGGGATAAGAAGTCCCCGGGAACAGGAGCGCCTGCCTTGCGGAACTCGGCATCCAAGAAACGCGCGTCAAAGGATAGGTTGTGTCCTACGAGTACAGTGCCGGACAATCGCCAATGAAGTTCTTCGGCCAGTTGGCCAAAGGTCGGCGCGTCGAGAAGATCACGGCTCTGGAGTCCATGAATCGCCTGCTTCCCAAGATCTCGCTGTGGATTGACCAAGGTTTCCCAGGAGCCTACGACTTCTCCTGCGCGGTTCATCGTCACAATAGCGATTTCTGCGATCCGGTCATTGCCGCCGGGAAACAACCCAGTGGTTTCGGTATCGACGATGGAGAATAGCTCGCGGCTCATTTACCTGCTCCTGACGAAAAAGTTGTTGCGTCAATCTATAACAGCCTGATCGTGAAGATGCACTACTTTTCTTCAACGTGCGCATTCGGCATCCGTGCTGCCCAGACCCTGTCGGCCTGGGCAGCACGGATGCCGGGCGCAGAGCAGCAAGGGCTATCGGCCTGCGAATGGCACCTTGTCGTCGTGGCTTTGTGTTCTAACGCTGCGGCGAAGCATGATGAACAGCAAGATCATGCCTGCAGTGATCGACATGTGGCCAAGACCGGCGACGCCCGAAATCATCTTGGAAGACTCCATGCCTAGTACGGTCATAGAGCCGTGGGTGAGCTGCATTCCCGCGGTCAGGATTACTCCTGCGTTGTAGGTGCCCATGAACCAGGCAAAGAGCTTGCGGTGCTTGCTTAGCCCGAAGGACTTCTCCAGCAGCAATACCAGCAGCAGCATGATGAAGCCCAGAACCAGCAGGTGAGTGTGCACCACCGAAAGCTGGGTCCACTGTCCCTCGGGGAAGCCATTGATCTTGGTGAATTCGCGGTAGAAAAGACCTGAAGCAACGCCGAGGAGCATGTAGGCGAAGGAGAAATTAACGAGATTACGCATCGATTTTGCTTTCTTTCTGAATGGCTGGTTGTGCAAAAGACTTGGCGGGCGGGGAAGCTTTGCCAAAGATTGGATGCTTTCCTGAGCCCAGGACAGCGAAGAGCGCGGGCAGCATCAGTGTTCGAACCACGAAAGTATCGAGCAGGACGCCGAGCCCGACTATCAAGCCCAGCTGGCCCAGAACCGTCAGCGGCAAGGTTGCCAGGGCCGCGAACACGCCAGCCAACACGAGTCCGGCACTGGTAATGACTGATCCCGTGCGGCTAGCAGCCATGACGACCGCCTCACGCAGATCCAGTGCCTGTGCGTCTTGGCGCACACGCTGCGTCAGGAATATCGTGTAGTCCACGCCAAGGGCTACCAGGAAGACGAAGGCCAAGAGCGGCACTTGGACATCCAGTGCGTCAGCCTCGAAGACTATCGAGGAAACCAGGGAGCCGAGGTCAACAGCAGCGGCAGCGCTGAGCAGATTTGCCAACCCCAAGGCCAAGGCGGTGCGCCACGAGCGGGTGAGCCAGCCGAGCATCACGAAGCAGATGGCCATGATTAGCGGGGCAACGAGGTACAAGTCGCGCAAGTGCATCTGGTGGGAATCCAGCTGTTCGGCGCTCTGCCCGCCCACCAGCACCTGTCCTCTGCCGATTGCTGCCGCGGTATCTCGCAGATCTTCCACCAGATCCTGGGCGTGGGCGGAGCTGGGATCTACAGCCGGAATGACGGTGAACTGCTGCCACGCGGTCTTCCCGAGCTGATGGACCTCGCCCACACGCTTGACGTTCGCGACGCTTGAGAGATCATGGCGCAGTACCTCGGTATCGATGTCTTGCGCCAATACCGTGATCGGCTGTGTTTCACCGGCGGGGAAGTGCTCAGCGAGAGTCTGCATGGCGTTGGTTGATTCGGTGGCCGTGCGGAACTGCTGGGCCTGGTCCAAGCCAATGCGCGTCCCGGTCAGCGCACCGGCAAGAACCAGGAGCAAAACCGCCAGCGCCGCGAGGTTCAGTCCCGGGCGGTTCATCACAGAACGAGCGGCACGACCGAAGAAGTTTTCCTTCTTGGCTTCCTGATCTGGACGAGGAATCAAAGGCCAGAAGGCATTGCGGCCGCACATGGCCAAGACCGGAGGCAGGAGGAATAGCGCGAAGACCGCAGCGATCAGCAAGCCAGCGGCGCAAACGATACCCAAACCGCGGGTATCTTCCATGGCGGCCAGCCCCAGCGTGAGCAGTGCCAAAACCACGGTCAGGTTGGAAGTCAGGATGGCTTCAAAGCTGGATGCCCACGCCCTGGATAGCGCCTGGCGATGATCGGCGCTTTTGTGCAGCTCATCGCGATAGCGGGAGATCAGGAGCAAGGCGTAATTGGTGCCCGCGCCGAAGACCAAAACGCTGAGCACCCCGGAGTCGAAGTGCAGATCGAAGGCGTTGCCCAGCAAATTGGCTACCAGCGAGGCGCTGCGATCGGCGATGGCAATCACGACCAGCGGGATCAGCCAGAGCACCGGCGAACGGTAGGTGAGGATCAGCAGGACTGCCACGATGCCGACGGTCACGGCCAGCAGGGTGAAATCAGCCCCCGCGAAGGCATTGGTGATGTCCACCGCGAATGCGGTGGAACCTGTGACCTGCAGCGCCATCCCATCGGCGCGATGGTCCTGGACCCAGTCGCGGATCTCGCTGAGCTTCTCACGATCGGCCTGATCTGAGACCGTGCCCCAGGTCAGCGGAACCATCGCTGCCTGCTGGTCCTCGCTGGCCAAGGTGCGTCCTGCGGTGACCCCGACGTCGTGGCTCAGTGCCGTGCTGCGCTGGTCCAGGGACGCCATGTCGGCGTTGCCCAAGACCTGGCCATCGGGGCGGTTGGCCACCAGCAGGGCCGAGCTCTGGGAATCGGTGGTGTTGGCCTCCAGCAGTTCGGCGACCTGCGCCGAATCCGAGCCGTCGACCAGGGAACTGGCCGAACGGGCGGGAGCCTGGATGCTGCTCAGGGCTCCGAAGAGCACCAGGATCACTGCAAAAACTGCGGCGGCCCAGATGCGGGCACCGCGGCGGCTGGTCAGCGAATCGCCGACCCGGGAGATAACTGGAACTTTCATAGTTCCAGTCAACGAGAATTTACGGGTTCAGCCATCGTGGAATGAGGTGAATAAAAGATCAACCGAAAGGTTGAGAGCACCTCTGGCGTGTCGGCCACACGATAATCGACGCTACAGCAAACCGGCCTCGCGGGCTTTATTAATTGCGTCGGTCCGTGTCCTCGCCTGAAGCTTGTCGAAAATGTGCACCAAGTGCGTTTTGACCGTCGCTTCAGAGACAAACAAGGACTTGGCGATTTGCTTGTTGCCGGCCCCGGTTGCCAGCTGCACGAGAACATCGCGCTCTCGTGCGGTCAGCTCCGCTTTGGGCCGGCGCATGCCCTCAACCACACGGCGGGTCATTTCCGGGGCCAGAACCATGAGACCCGCGGCAGCTTGGCGCAAGGACTCGACGATGGTTTGGGCGCTGACGTCCTTGAGCAGGTAACCGCAGGCGCCGGCCTCAATGCACGCCAGAATCTCCGCATCCTTGTCAAAAGTAGTCAAGATCAGCACCTGTGGCGCGCGGTGCAGCCGTCTGATGCTTGCCGTTGTCTGGGCGCCATTCATCCCTGAACCCAGTCTCAGGTCGCAGAGCACAACGTCAATTTGCTGATCTTTGGCGAATTCAACGGCTTCTTCTCCGGTGGAAACTTCGCCCACGACCTGGATATCGCCGTAATTTTCGAAAAGCGCTCTCAACCCGGTGCGAACAATCGGGTGATCGTCCACCAACAGGATGCGGATCATGGTTTGTCCTTTCGTGCCCGAAGAGGCAGATGGGCGCACAAGGCGGTGCCGTCTCCAGCAGCGCTTTCCACTTCCAGTCCGCCGCCAAGTTCAATGAGGCGTCGGTTCATCGCCGTGAGGCCAAAGCCTCCCACCTGCGTATTTGGCAATAGCCGACCGGCCGGGGGAGTGAAGCCAATACCGTCATCCACGATATCCAGGCGTACCTCGTCATCGCTGAAACTCAAGCTCAAGACGACCTTTGTGGCTTGCGCATGCCGGCGAACATTGGACAGCGCCGACTGGGCCGTCCTCAACAGGGCAATTTGAACACTGGGGTCCAATAGCGGCAATCCAGGCTCAATATCCAGAGCGGATTCAACACCGGAGTCGCTGCTGAAGTTCTCAAGGACGCGAGAAAGGGCTCCGGCGAGCGCCTGCGAATCAAGTTCAGCAGGTGCCAGGGCGGCAATGATTCTGCGCAGGTCGTTGAGTGCCTGCGCGGATAGCTGGTCGATACGTTGCAGCGCCTCTTGCGCCGCACCGGCGTTGCTGGCGCCCGTGGCGGCCTTGGCATGCAAGCCGATAGACGATAGCTGCTGGGCGATAGTGTCGTGGATTTCCCGGGCTAGGCGTGTGCGCTCGGCCGCGATTCCTGCTTCATGCTGGGACCGGGCCAAATCCTCTTGGAGCGCGGCCATTTCCTGTTGGGCTCTCATTAAGGAATTGACCAAAGAGGTGCGTTCTTGGGCGTCCCGTTCCATCTGCAGGTAGCCTCGCGAAATGCCCCAGGCAAAAAGGCCGCCGACCAATGGACCTGCTGCGGACGCAAGGCTGAGCTGCGTGTGGTGCAGGTAGGGTGCGAGCAAGGTAAAGGCATAAACCACAACGGACCACAGCACTGAAGGCAGGAATGGCAGCTGGTGTCCTATGAGCAGCCAAAGGCTGAAGGCTAGCCACATGAATTCAGCCGAAATCAAGAGGCTTGCTATCCAGATTCCCAGCAGGAGCGCCAACCACCACGTGGGTTTGGGGAAGATCCTGTTCTTGGCATGCGGGATGAATCCTGCGCTGTACCAGGCGGCGAAGAGCAGCGAGATGAGAATTGCCGGCAGCGCATTGTCTTGCGCCGAAACTTGTCGCAGCAGCGCGATGACAAGCAGGATGGCCGTCACCAGATGCTGTCCCCAGCGCAGCACCCTTGGCGAAGCCAAGGAGTGCTGCTGATTTTGGGTCTGAACCCATCGTGGCTCCGTAGTACTCATGCATGCCAGCCTACCTAAAGGGAGCGTGGCCTATTGCTCGGTGAGCACCACCAGTTGAGCTGTTGCCCTGGTCATGGCCACGTACCTGCGGACAGCGCCGCCCAAGCCTGTTCCGAAGGACTGTGGCTGGCAGACGAGTACCAGGTCGAATTCCAGCCCCTTGGCGTTCTCCGGAGATAGCACGCTGACCCTGCTGGGCGCACGGAAGTCAGAGGCACCGATGACGGCTGCCGTGCCCTGGGCATTCTCGGCCAGCCAATGATCCAGAATTGTTCCGAGTTCTGTGGGCCGGGCGTACTTTACTGGCGCACCGTCTAGGCGCAATGATCGCGGCACGTTCGCTTCTGGCAGGTGGGCCAGGATCTGCTCTGCGGCAGCTTCCATGATCTGCGCGGTACCTCGGTAGTTGACGTGTAGCGGGGATACGGTGATGTCGCGAATGCCGATCTGGGCCAGCCGCTGTTCCCATGTCATCCTGAAGCCGTCGACGGCCTGGGCCCTGTCGCCCACAATGGTCAGGCTTCCTGAGGGGCAGCGCCTTTGGACCATCGCCCACTGGGCATCGGTCAAATCTTGCGCTTCATCGATGATGACATGTGAAAAAGGTCCACTGTAGCCGCCTGAGGCCACATGGCTCTCCAGGCCCTGGGCAAGCAGTTGCTCCTGAAGGTCTTGGTGCATGAGCTGGGACGACAGGTCTTCCTTGTCGTCAGCCGAAGCCATCAGGTCATCAATCACGTTTTTCCACCGCTTGCGCTCGGCAGCTATGCGCGATTGCTCATCGAGATGTTTCGATTCGCTGTGCGGGTCGCCAATGAGGAAGCGGGCAAGGTCAATCAGGGGGATATCTGATGCGGTCCATGACCCGGCTGCCGGATTTGCCAGCAGCTTTGCAATTTCTTCACTGCCGAGTTCTCGGCCGCTATAGCGGAGCAGCGCTGGCGTCGAATACAGGGCCTTGAGCAGATTGAGCGGATCCAACACGGGCCAGTGCTCATCTAGCAACCCGTTCAGCGCTGTACTTCGCGCCAACTCTGCGCGCAGCAGCGGCTCATCGTCATCGGCACTGGCAACTTGGGGAAGCAGCTGGTCTATGAGGGCTTCGCGCAATTGGATGCGTGCTTCATTGTGCGGGGTATCGTGATCAATCATGGCAGCGGCATCGCGCCACAGCTGCGATGTCACGGTGGCTTGAGCTTCTGCAAGGTCGATGAGCACGTCGGCGGAAGGCGGTTCTTCAAAGACCAGCACTGCCCGCTTGATTGTGTCCAGCATTGCCAAGCTGGATTTTATGCGGTGGACTTCTTGGTCCGGTTCCACAAGCACGCCATCGTCATTCGAAACTATATTCGAAAGCGTTGAAATGAGCGCTTCGTCCTCACCGAGATTCGGAAGAATGTCAGAGACATAGGCGGAATAGGCTTCATGCGGGCTTACCACCAAAATTCTGCCACCTTGGCTGCGAAGCCGCGGATCCGCGTACAGCAAATAAGCTGCGCGATGCAGGGCAACCACCGTCTTGCCGGTACCAGGTCCTCCATCCACGACCAAGGCGCCCTGCGAGCCGCTTCGGATGATTGCATCTTGATCGGACTGGATGGTGGAAAGCACGTCCTGCATTTTTGGTGAACGCTTGCTGCCAAGGGATGCAAGAAATGATGAGTGGTCATCCAAGCGGGCATGGGAGGCCAGCTGGGAAGAATCGAACACTTCGTCCCAATAGTCGGAAATGCGTTGCCGGCGCCAACGGTAGCGGCGGCGTATCGCCAGGCCGTAATTCTTTTCGTGCGTCGCAGCGAAAAACGGTTCTGCTGCCGGGGCGCGCCAATCAATCATCAGCTGCTTGCCGTGTTCGTCGCTCAAGCCCAGGCGGCCCACGTAGAGGCGCTCGCCGGTCTCGGCCAGTTCCATGAATCCCAAGCAGGCGTATGGGCCCATGCGGTCTAGCTGGCGCAGCCGCCGAGCCAATTCACCGAGTTCGACATCGCGTTCAAGGGATTGCTGCAGAATGCCGGCCTGGTCTTTTCCTCGTGCGGCGATGCGCTCGATCAATTCGGCACGGAGCTGCTCAATCCGCGCGGCGATTTCGCAGAGCCGTTGCTGGTCTTGTTCGGTATTGGCAGGGCTCTCTGATGATGGACTTGGCTGGGTGGCATCGAAGTAGCTGGTATTTGAGGTTTTGGCAGGCACGCGGGCTCCCTGAAGTGGCTGGCTTTCGTGGCGAAGATATCGATTATGGACCATATGCGGGGCCTTGCGGCAAGGCCCCCTCAACGCGCTATTCTGAAAATGCAGGGATTGTTGTTTTGGGTTTTCCAGTCAGGGTGCTGTGAGCCTGAACTCACTTGCGATCCCTGGGATTCTGGTGAATGTGCACCAAGGGCATCACGCGGTACGATATAAGGACTGCGACTTTGACCCGGCTATCACCGGCGAGTCTTCGGAAGAACGGTGTTCCGCATTGATGGGAACCACCTAGTAGAACCGAACGGGACCAGCCCGTCACAGCTGATGATAAGTGGTTCTCCACCATCTGGTGGGGGATAAGCGGGGTGGTACCGCGGCTTAACTGCCGTCCTCGTAGGCAAGGAATTATCGACCCTACGCTTGAAGGACGGCCCATTCGATGAGCTTCTACCCGAAGGTCACTACTGACCCAACCGGTTCGACCCCGGCTTCACCGCGCTTCCCTGAACTAGAGAAGCGCGTCCTCGAATACTGGAAGAACGACGACACTTTCCAGGCCTCCATCGACCAGCGCGAGGGCGAAGAATTCGTCTTCTACGATGGCCCTCCCTTTGCCAATGGGCTGCCGCACTACGGCCACCTGCTCACCGGCTACGTCAAGGACCTGGTCGCCCGCTACCAGACCCAGCGCGGCAAGCGCGTCGAGCGCCGCTTCGGCTGGGACACCCACGGCCTGCCCGCCGAGCTGGAAGCCATGAAGCAGCTGGGCATGACCGACAAGAAGCAGATCGAAGCCATGGGCATCGACAAGTTCAACGACGCCTGCCGCACCTCGGTGATGAAGTACGCCGACGAGTGGAAGCAGTACGTGAACCGCCAGGCTCGCTGGGTCGACTTCGAAAACGACTACAAGACCCTGAACGTCGAGTTCATGGAATCGGTCATCTGGGCCTTCAAGCAGCTCTCGGACAAGGGCCTGACCTACCAGGGCTTCCGCGTGCTCCCATACTGCTGGAAGGACGAGACCCCGCTGTCCAACCATGAGCTGCGCATGGACGACGACGTCTACAAGAACCGCCAGGACCAGACCGTCACCGTGGGCTTCACCATCCTTGCCGGCGAAACCGAGGCCTCCCAGGCCCTGGCCGGCGTGCAGGCCCTGGCCTGGACCACCACCCCGTGGACCCTGCCGACCAACGCCGCGCTGGCCGTGCACCCATCCATCGAGTACGTGGTGGTTCCTGCCGGGGAAGCCGGCGTAAAGGCTTCGGCCGCCGCCGGCCCGTTCCTGCTGGCCAAGGACCTGCTCGGCTCCTACGCCAAGGACCTGGGCTACAAGGATGCCAAGGAAGCTGCCGCGGCGATCACCGCCAGCTACACCGGTGCCCAGCTGGCTGGCGTGCGCTACCAGCCGTTGTGGGATACCTACACCGACACCGAGAAGTACGGCACGCAGAACGCCTGGCAGATCCTCACCGCCGACTACGTCACCGTGGCCGACGGCACCGGCATCGTCCACCAGGCTCCGGCCTACGGCGAGGACGACCAGAAGGTCTGCGAAGAGCACGGCATCCCGGTGATCCTCTCGGTGGATGAGGGCGCCAAGTTCCTGCCGGTCTTCGCCTCCGGCCCGCTGGCCGAGATCGTCGGCGTGCAGGTCTTCGACGCCAACAAGACCATCACCACTGTGCTCAAGGACGAGGCCAAGCTCATCAAGCAGGCCTCCTACGAGCACTCCTACCCGCACTGCTGGCGCTGCCGCACCCCGCTGATCTACCGCGCGATCTCCTCGTGGTACGTCGAGGTCTCCAAGTTCAAGGACCGCATGGTCGAGCTGAACGAGCAGATCAACTGGATCCCGGGCAACGTGAAGCACGGCCAGTTCGGCAAGTGGCTGGAAAACGCCCGCGACTGGTCCATCTCGCGCAACCGCTACTGGGGCTCGCCGATCCCGGTCTGGGAATGCACCGGCGCCGAGTGCACCCACCGCGAAGTCTTCGGCTCGCTTGAAGAGATCAAGAACTTCTTCGGCCGCCTGCCGGTCAACCACGAGGGGCAGCCGGATCTGCACCGCCCGTTCATCGACGAGCTGACCCTCGCCCATGAGGGCTGCGCCGAAGGCGGCACCCTGGTACGCGTGGAAGACGTGCTCGATGTCTGGTTCGACTCCGGCTCGATGCCCTACGCCCAGGTGCACTACCCATTCGACAACCAGGACTGGTTCGATGGGGGACACCACCCGGCTGACTTCATCGTGGAGTACATCGGCCAGACCCGTGGCTGGTTCTACACCATGCACGTGCTCTCCACCGCGCTCTTCGACCGCCCGGCCTACACCAACGTGATCTCCCACGGCATCGTGCTCGGCTCGGATGGCCAGAAGATGTCCAAGTCGCTGCGCAACTACCCGGACGTCACCGAGGTCCTGGACCGCGACGGCTCCGACGCCATGCGCTGGTTCCTGATGGCCAGCCCGATCCTGCGCGGCGGCAACCTGGTGGTCACCGAGCAGGGCATCCGCGACGGCGTGCGCCAGGTGCTGCTGCCGCTGTGGAACGTCTGGCACTTCTTCAACCTCTACACCAACTCCGCGAACAACGGGGCCGGCTACGAGGCCAAGCGCTCCACCAGCTCCACCGACCCGCTGGATAAGTACATGCTGGCAGCCACCGGCCAGCTGGTGCGCGAAGTCACCGTTGCCCTGGATTCCTACGAGGTTTCCGACGCGACCGAAGCAGTGCGCCAATACATGGACACGCTGACCAACTGGTACGTGCGCCGTTCCCGCCAGCGCTTCTTCGACGAAGACACCCAGGCCTTCGACACCCTGTACACGGCGCTGGAAACCCTGGTGAAGGTCACCGCTTCGCTGCTGCCGCTGGCCAGCGAAGAGATCTTCCGCGGGCTCACCGGCCAGCGCTCGGTGCACCTGACCGACTGGCCAGATGCCAACGAGTTCCCGGCCGATGCTTCCTTGCTGGAAACCATGGAAACCACCCGCAAGATCTGCTCGGTCGGCTCCTCGCTGCGCAAGGCCAAGAACCTGCGCGTGCGCCTGCCGCTGGCAGAACTGAAGATCGTCCTGAACGATGCGGCCCGGCTGGAAGGCACCTACGCCTCGATCATCAAGGACGAGCTGAACCTGAAGGCCGTGACCCTGATCGACGCCGAAGGCGTGGACGCCGCCAGCTACGGCATCAGCCAGCAGCTGGTGGTCAATGCCCGCGCTGCAGGCCCCCGATTGGGCAAGAACGTGCAGCAGGCCATCAAGGGCGCCAAGTCCGGGGACTGGTCGGTAGCCAATGGCGTGGTCACCGCCGGCGGCCTGGAATTGGCAGAGGGCGAGTACACCCTGGATACCGTGGTGGACGCGGCCGGCGAGATCGCCGCGGCGGTCATCGACGGCGGCTTCCTGGTGCTGGACACCGAGGTGACCGAAGCGCTGGCCGCCGAAGGCACAGCGCGCGACATGATCCGCGCCATCCAGTCGGCCCGCAAGGACGCCGATCTGCAGGTTTCCGATCGCATCCGCACCGTGATCACCGCCAACGCCGCGACCATCGCGGCACTGGAAGCCAACCGCGAGCTGGTGGCCGGCGAAACGCTGACCGCCCAACTGGAACTGGTGGCCGATGATGCCGCCGCCGACGAGCAGATCACCGTATCCAAGCTGGATTCCGACAAAGTTGAGGTCAACTAGTGAGCGAACTGGACCGCGTCTACGGGCAGCTGCTGGCCCGCGCGCCGGAAAACAAGATGGAACCGCGCATGGATCCGATGTTCCGCGCGATGGAGATCCTCGGCGAGCCGAACAAGGCCTGCCCGGTCATCCACATCACCGGCACCAACGGCAAGACCTCGACCGCCCGGATGATCGAGTCGCTGCTCATCGCCCATGACCTGCGCACCGGCCGCTACTCCTCGCCGCACCTGGTCTCGGTCACCGAGCGCATCGCCATCGATGGCGAGCCTGTGGACGATGAAACGTTCGTGCGCGTTTGGGACGAGATCAGCCCGTTCTTGGAGATTGTTGACGCCGAGCTCGTGGAGCGCGGCGAAAACAAGCTGACCTACTTCGAAGCAGTCACCATTTTGGCCTTCGCGATTTTCGCCGAAGTCCCGGTCGATGTTGTGGTGCTCGAAGTCGGCCTGGGCGGCATCACCGACGCCACCAACGTGGCCGATGCGGATGTCTCGGTGTTCACTCCGATCTCCCTGGACCACACGGACCTGCTGGGCGATACCACTGAGCTGATTGCCGAGGAAAAGGTGGGCATTCTCAAGCCCGGCGGATACCTGGTTTCCTCGGTGCAGCCCACGGATGCAGCCGATGTCTTGCTGGCCCGCGCCCGAGAACTGGAAGTGCCGGCCGCGTTCGACACCTTGGACTTCAAGCTCTTGGAGCGGAAGTCCGGAGTTGGCGGACAGCTGCTTTCGATTCAGGGCCAGGCCGCACGCTATGAAGAGATTTTCCTGCCGCTCTTCGGTGCCCACCAGGCGCAGAACGCCACCGTCGCCCTGGCTGCGGTGGAGGCCTTCCTGGGCGGCGGGCAGCGCGAGCTGAACATTGAATTGGTGCGCCAGGGCTTCGCAGCGGCTTCCAGCCCGGGCCGGCTGGAACTGGTGCGCAGCGCGCCGAGCATTCTGGTTGACGCCGGCCACAACCCGGAAGGCATTCGCGTCTCCGCAGAAGCCATCAAGGAATCCTTCGGCTTTACCCGGCTGGTTCTGATGGTTGGCATCCTGGCGGAGAAGGACGCAGAAGCAATGCTCTACACCATGCGCGAGGAGTACGGCGATATGGTCGAGGATCTGTGCATCACCCAGTCCTCGTCGCCGCGAGCTATCCCTGCCGGCGAATTGGCCAATCTGGCCATGAATGCCGGATGGCCTGAAGAAGATATCCACGTGACCGAGGATCTGGAAGACGCGGTGGAGTGGTCGGTGGGCCGAGCCGAAGCTGGCGAGGACCTCGGTGGGGGCGTGCTGGTCACCGGTTCGATTACACTGGTGGGCGAGATTTCCCTGCTGCTCAAGAAAGGCGACTCCTAATGGCCAAACTCACCCGTGCCCAGCGCGAGTGGCGTCCGGGCATGAAAAAGAAGCTGCGCTCGACCAAGATGATGTTCGCGTCAACCGTCCTGGTCTGCGAGGCGCTCCTGGCAGTATTCGTCACGCTTGCTGCCTTTGGGCTGAAGCGCGGGGGAGAGCCGGTGGTCGTCCTCGCCCTCGGCGCTGTGGTTGCACTGTTGTGCATCCTGAACTGTGCCTTGCTCGGCAAGAAAATCGGCTACATCATCGGCTGGATTCTGCAGGCGGTCTTCTTCCTCACGGGATTCATTCTCGTGGACATGTTCTACCTGGCCGCCGCCTTTGCGCTGTGCTGGTGGTACGCCTTGTACAAGGGCGAAGAAATCGACGTGGAAAATAAGCGCCGTGCCGCAGCCCAGGAAGCCTGGGAACAAGCCCATCCCGAACAAGCCTGAAAACCTAGAAATACATCAACGATACGAAGAGGTAGTCAAATGACTGAACGTACCCTGATCCTGGTCAAGCCAGATGGCGTCAAGCGCGCCCTGACCGGCCAGATTCTCGCCCGCATTGAAGCCAAGGGCTACACCATTGCCAAGCTGCAGCAGCTGGAAGCAACTCGTGAGCTCCTGGCCGAGCACTACGCCGAGCACGAGGGCAAGCCATTCTACGAGCCGCTGGTCGAGTTCATGCTCTCCGGCCCGGTTGTCGCCATCGTCGCAGAGGGCCAGGGCGTTATCCCGGGCTTCCGCTCGCTGGCTGGCACGACCGATCCAACCACCGCAGCTCCAGGCACCATCCGTGGCGACTTCGGCCGCGACTGGGGCCTGAAGGTGCAGCAGAACCTGGTGCATGGTTCAGACTCGGCTGAGTCCGCAGAGCGCGAGATTGCGATCTGGTTCGGCAAGTAAGCCAAAAGCCGAAGAACCCCGACAGTTTAAAACTGTCGGGGTTCTTTGCGCGTTAATGCCGGTTTCAGTACCAGTCATCCAGGCTTTCGGCATCTGGCCCAGGAGCCTGGGCCGCGCGGTCCACAAGCGGGTAGGAAGTTTGAGGATCATGAACCGAATTTCGTCCGAGGTCTTCGACCGAGCCGATCGTGACGACCTGATGATGCCCTGCCGTTGCGTCGACCAGGTGCGACAAATCATCGTCCATGTTCTCGTTGCTGAAACTCAACATTCTCAGTCCTTCCAGGCTTGTTGCGTATCGGCCGCTATTTTGCGGGGCTATTGGGTCCGGGGTGAGAGCTCGACCCGGCGGAAGACCGGGTGCTGCCGGTCAACCGTTTTCACTTCAGTCACATTAAACACACTGGGCACTTCCGTGACAACGCCATCCAGCTGATTTCGAGCTGTGACAGCGAATGAATCGAAAGCCGATCAGCCGCATATCACGCTGGATCAGCCCGTTTCGAAATCATGCTAGCAATCGCATCTGGCGTTTTAAAGAATTTGCTCCACAGAAACAAGCCGGGTGTCTGCTGTGAATCTGTGGAGCACCATATTCTTCAAGCTATCGAGGGCCGCGGCTAGCCTTTGCCTTCCCCAGAAGTGCTGTCCTGGCCAGCCTCGAGCTTTTCGAGGGCCTTCTCGTCTTGGTCGGATTCAACTTCCGACTTGATCTCGGCACTGGCATCAGGGACCGGATCATTTCTTTCCCGACCCGTCCAGACCTTGATCACTGCCCACGATGCGGCAACCAGCGGAACCGAAAGCACGGCGCCGACGATGCCGGCCAGGACAGTGCCTGCGGTCAAGGCCATCAAGACCACCAATGCGTGCAGGTTCAGGGCGCTGGCCATGACGACCGGCTGCAGGAAGTTTCCTTCAAGCTGGTTCACCAGGATCACGGACGCCAAGACAATCAAGGCAACGATGGGCCCGTTGGTTACCAGGGCAATCAAGGTCGCAAGAACACCGGCGACCGTGGCGCCAACCATGGGCACGAACGAACCGAGGAACACGATAATGCCCAACGGAATCGCCAGCGGCACGCGGACGATCAGCAGGGTCGCCGTGATGCCAATGGCGTCTACGGCAGCAACGGTAGCGGTGCCGCGAATGTACCCGCCAAAGGTGCGCAGGGCCCGGTCTCCTGAGAGGATCCACTTGTGGCGGTAATGCTCAGGAGTCCATGAAACGGCAAAGGCCCAAATCTTGTCGCCGTCCTTCAAGAAGAAGAACAGGATGACCAGCAGCAGTACCAGGCCAGTGAGGAAGCTGCCGGCTGCGCTAAGGGTGTTCAGCGCACCAGTTCCGAACTGCGAGCTGGTCAAGAAGCCGGTGACCGTGTCAACGACGCTATCGATCTGCGCTTGGTCAATCGCGATCGGCAAATTGCCCATCAGGTCCTGGACCATGTCGTTGAGCTGGTTGAAACCCTGGACGGCTTTGTCAACGAGTTTTGGCCATTCATTAATAACGGAGAAGACCAATCCGGTGCCGATTCCACCGAGAATCAGCAATGAACCGAGGAACACGATCCAGGCCGAGAGCATCGGCGAGAAAACCTTGCGCAGTTTCACTACCAGTGGCCACAGGGCACAGGAGATGATCACGGCAAGCAGGGTGGGGATGACGATCATCGTCAAGCGCAGCATTCCGATGACGAGGAAGGCGCCCAATGCGCCGACAACGAGCAGCTGGGCGCTGCGGATCCCCAGCCGGCCGAGAAGATCAGTCCACAGCCCGCTGACCGTGAAGTCGGGTTTTGCATCCGTGCCGGCCAGCGTGGAGCCCGTTGCCGAAGCTGGAATGGCTTCCGGTGCGTGCTGTTTCTTCGGCGCTTGGGATTTACCCTTGCGGAAAAGGGCCATGGTTACTCCTTGTCGCTAGTAATAATTAGTTCTAAGACTAGGCTAGCTAGTTCGGCTGCTGCGCAGGCAACACCGAAAGGATGATTTAATCCAGCTCAAGGCTGAATATCGGCTTCCGATGCAGAGGTTCCCCAGCCGTGCCAAAAAGAAGTGGCCGCCCGCGATCGCGGACGGCCAGCACGCCCGAACGGCGTGAGCTAGGCGCTACTTTCTGAAATATTCCTCGGCGAGCAGCCCCATGATGATCTTGTCGTGGAACGATCCGTCATGGAAGCCGGCTTGCCGAATGCGCCCTTCTTCCCGGAAACCGGAACGGATGAACGTGCGCAGCGCCCTTTCGTTGTAGGCCCAGACGGTCAATCCAATGCGGTTCAATCCCATTTCGCGGAAGCCGTAGTCAATGATCATCTTGGCGGCCAGGGTTCCATAGCCCTGTCCGACATTTGATCCGCCAATCATGATCATGAGTTCCGCGGACCGGGCAGGCGCGTTGTAGTCATATAGCGCGGTGTGCCCGATCAACGTGTCGTCGGGCAGGGTGATCGATAGCCCAACACCGTCGGTGGTGCCACGATTCAGGCTTCGGGACTTGAAGAGGGCGGCCGCTTCGTTGACCGGATGGGGGAGCACCAGGCTTCCCTGCAGTGCCATGAATTCCGGGCTGTTCCACCATTGCGTGAGGAAAGGCAGATCATCTTCCTGGAGTTCGCGCAGGCGCAGTTGTTCCGAGATCAGAAGATCGATCCCGTAGTTTTGGGCATTTTCTGTGTTCCATTTGTCACTTGCCATGTTCCCAATCTAGCGGTCTTAGCTGGGCAAGGACGGCAAAATCGCGACGCGCGCAGCCAAATCACTGGAAATCAAACGCGCTGGCACAGCTATCCGCTGGCTGCAGGCAAAAGAAAAGCCGGTTCGTTCCCAAGGCAACGAACCGGCAATCGATAGCGGGGCTTAGCCGAAAAATGCGTTCGGGAAGCGAAGCACCACTGTAGCTGCAACCAAGAGCCACAGGATGGCAGTGGCAATCCAGCTCCACTCGGTGAAGAACTTTTTCGCCGCTGCGCCAGCGGGGATCACGCCCGTGACCACATTGCGAGCCGTAGTGAAGACAAAGAGCGGTATGGTCATGGCCCACACGACCATGCAGTAGGGGCACAGCGCGTTGATCTCGTAGAGGGCTTGCGACCAGAACCAGATGACCAGGCCCATGGCGGCGGTAACACCAATCTGGAAGCAGATCCAGAACCAGCGCTGCAGCTTGTTCGCGCCGGCAAGCAGCACCACGCCGATGGTGATGACGATCGCGAAGCAGACGATGCCGAAGAACGGGTTGGGGAATCCGAAGATTCCAGCCTGCTCCGACCTCATCACGGTGCCGCAAGAGATCCATGGATTGATATCGCAGCTGGTGACGTAGTCGGGGTTCTTGTAGAGCTCGATGCGTTCCAAAACGAGAGTTCCGGCCGCGAGCCACGAAATGAAACCTGTGGCGATGAGAACCAGCCCGAAACCGCGATCCTTTGCCCACCATGGCAACACGCCCGGGTTGGGGCTCTTTTCTAGTGATGAAACCATGTTTCGACTATTCCATAAATTTGTAGGAAAGCGGGAGATTCCGCTTCGAGCGTTTTCATCTTAGGAAGCAATTCTGTGCAACGGATGAGAAGCAATGAACAAGGCGTGAACTAAATATGAGAGAATGGAAATGGTTGCTCGCGGATCCACAGTCTGCTTTCAACCCGACGACAGACTTTTGAAACAACAGATCGCCAGGCGATGCATCGCTTCGGTTGAGTGCCCAATATGTGCGCCTCCCGAGGGAATACCGCGGATCGTAGGGCTGCAAAGGAAAGCAGCCGGTTTTCTTAGGCCACGTTGATCCGCAGGAATTGCGTCCGGCTCAGTCATATGAGCCAGTGGCAATCTTGCGGAAAATAGCGAGCTTTTGTGTCTGGCCGATTTAAAGCAGTCGGCCAAGGGACACGTGATGATTGTAGTTTCAGCTGAGGCGCCGTCTGTGGAGGATGCCAAAGCGGGACAAAGTAGGAGTACGCGAATTTAAATGAGCGCAGCAAATCAACGAAAGGGTGGGGCGCAAGGTAGCAAGCGAGGCAATCGTTCAACGCGAGCCCGTCGTACCAGCGTTTCAACCACCCCTGCGCGGCCACTGCGCCGCGCCATGACCCTGGCTGAACTCAATGCCGCAGCCGGCATTGAAGAAAGCCCATACCGTTGGCGAGCTACTCGCCGCACCCAGGTTTCCACCCCTGATTCAGCCCAGCGCGCCAGCCGCCAGGCAGAGCGCCGTGCGCAGGTGGCACGCCATGCTGCCAGCGACGAAGCAGTCGAGCAGGCAGCTGCCAAGCAGGAGACCACCGAACAGGCCAGCGAAGAAATCGCCAACCCGGTGGCAGAAGAGACCACTGAGCCGCAGGACGCCCCAGAGGTGGTAGAAGACCACACCGGCCAGCTGCTGGCCGAGCACGGCAGCTCGATGATCTTGAACCCTTTCGCCATTCCAGAAACCGCTCAGGCGGTTCTGGCGCAGGTCGTTGCCAAGAAGCACGAACCAGCGCGCAAGGAAACTCCTGAAGCCGAGAGCGATGACGTGACCTCGCGCCGCCGCCGTCGCCGCCGCCGCGGAGATGTTGATCTGGAACTTGAGGGCGGTTCGCAGGACGATCCACCCAACACCGTGACCCGCGTTCGCGCACCGCGCGGCAGCGTCGAAAGCCATGGCTCGGTCAGCGACAAGGTGGCCTCCGTGCGCGGTTCGACCCGCCTGGAAGCCAAGCGCCAGCGCCGCCGCGAATCACGCGAGACCGGCCGCCGCCGCCAGGTGATCACCGAGGCAGAGTTCTTGGCCCGCCGCGAATCCGTGGAGCGCAAGATGATCGTGCGCCAGCGCGAAGACCGCATCCAGATTGGCGTCCTGGAAGATGGGGTGCTCGCCGAGCACTTCGTGTCCAAGACCCAGCAGGATTCGCTGATCGGCAACGTGTACGTCGGCAAGGTGCAGAACGTGCTGCCTTCCATGGAAGCTGCTTTCGTGGATATCGGACGCGGCCGCAACGCCGTGTTGTACGCAGGCGAAGTCAACTGGGATGTTGCTGCCCTTGAAGGCCAGCCGCGCCGCATTGAGAATGCGCTGAAGGCTGGCGACTCGGTGCTCGTGCAGGTCACCAAGGACCCCGTAGGACACAAGGGTGCCCGCCTGACCAGCCAGATCTCCCTGCCGGGACGCTACCTGGTCTACGTGCCGGGCGGCTCGATGACCGGCATCTCCCGCAAGCTGCCCGACGTAGAGCGCCAGCGCCTGAAGAAGATCCTGAAGGACCACCTTCCGGAAAACGCAGGCGTGATCGTGCGCACCGCCGCCGAAGGCGCCTCCGAGGAAGAGCTGACCAACGATATCAACCGGCTGCGCGCGCAGTGGGAAGGCATCGAAGAACAGGCCAACTCCACCAAGACCCTGGCTCCGGAACTGCTGTACTCCGAGCCGGACCTGACCATCAAGGTGGTCCGCGACGTCTTCAACGAGGACTTCACCAAGCTGATCGTCTCCGGCGAGCATGCCTGGGACACCATTGAGGCCTATGTCATGTATGTGGCGCCGGACTTGATGGGGCGCCTTGAGAAGTGGGAATCCGACGAGGACATCTTCGCCGACTTCCGCGTCGACGAGCAGATCGCCAAGGCGCTGGACCGCAAGGTCTTCCTGCCATCGGGTGGTTCGCTGGTGATCGACCGCACCGAAGCAATGACGGTCATCGACGTGAACACCGGCAAGTTCACCGGCTCGGGCGGCAACCTCGAAGAGACCGTGACCAAGAACAACTTGGAAGCGGCCGAGGAAGTCGTGCGCCAGCTGCGCCTGCGCGATATCGGCGGCATCATCGTCATCGACTTCATCGACATGGTCCTGGAGTCCAACCGCGATCTGGTGCTGCGCCGACTGGTTGAGTGCCTGGGCCGCGACCGGACCAAGCACCAGGTGGCCGAGGTCACGTCGCTGGGCCTGGTCCAGATGACGCGCAAGCGCATGGGCACCGGTTTGCTGGAAGTCTTCGGCGAAGAGTGCGAGCACTGTGCTGGAGCCGGTGTGATCACCCACGAAGAGCCGGTGGAATCCCGCCGCACCTTCAATTCGGCCGGTGAACCGCACGCCAAGAAGTTCAACGAGAAGCCATCTCGCAATTCCCGCCGCCGCCGCGGTGGCGAGAAGGACGAGGCCAAGCCGGTTGCCAAGCAGGAGGCTGCCGCCACGGGCGAGAAGGATGAAGCCACCCGCAATGCGCTGGCAAGTATTGCTGCCGCATCGCATTTGGAGCCACACGCTGAGAACGCTGTGAGCATCGAAGGCGAGCAGATTCCAGTGCTGAAGACCGGCACGCCAGTGGCCGCCGACGTCTCCGTCACCCTCGAAGCGCTCGAAGCTGCCCTGCCGGGCAAGGACGAGACCGAGGATGAGGGTGGCGAGGGCAACCGCAAGCCGCGCCGCCGTTCGCGCTCCCGTGGACGCAACCGTTCACAGGCAGACGCCGAGCAGCAGGGCGCCAAGGCTGAGGAAGCTGGCCAGGACATCGAAGCGGAGCAGCCAGCGGCTGTTGCCGTGGAGGATGAGCCGAAGCAGGTTGAGCAGCCGCGCAAGCGTTCCCGCCGGGCATCACGTCCACAGGGCTCGGGAGCTGCCTCAGCGCAGGACCAGCCGGTACTCACCGGCCTGGCCATACCTGCATCGAGCGCTCCAGCAGCTGCAGAGGCCACGGCCACTGCAGCAGCATCGGCTGCCGCTAGCGCGGTGGCCCCACAGAGTTCCACGAAGCCAAAGCGGCGCAGTCGTCGAGCCACCTCGGCTCAGGGCGACGCAACCGCAGAGGTTCTCGTGGCAGAGGTATCCGCTGCTACCGGTTCGGTAGTTCAAATGGATGCCTCCAGTTCGCACAACGAAAAGCCAGCTGAGCCTGCCGGGCAACCGGTAATGTTCGGTGTCGGCGTTCCGGTGCGCGAACTGAAATAGATGAACTTGATCACGCTTCACCCGCTGGGGCAGTTTGTATTTGCCCCAGTGGCGTGGACTAGCGTAATCTAGTTGATCGGTGCTAAACGCCAAGATCACGGACTTTCCGTCCGCTCGGCGTCAAGGCACAAGCGCATGAGATCCCCGTTCATTGCACTCATTTATGGGTGTTCGGGTCGATATCTGCGCCGGTAAGACAATAAACGTCGAGTAGAAGTGAGTACCCACGTGGTGTACGCAATTGTCCGCGCAGGCGGCCACCAGGAGAAGGTTTCCGTTGGAGACCTCATCACCGTTGACCGTCTTCAGGCTGCCCCAGGTAGCTCCATCGAGCTTCCTGCTTTGCTGTTGGTAGATGGCGAGAAGGTAACTTCCGCAGCTGCCGATCTGGCTAAGGTCACGGTTACCGCTGAGGTTGTAGAAAACCTTCGCGGCGAGAAGATCGTTATCCAGAAGTACAAGAACAAGACCGGTTACAAGAAGCGCCAGGGCTTCCGTGCCGCTCTGACCAAGGTCAAGGTCACCTCGATCGCCTAATTCAGGCTGATCGTAATATCCATTTTTGTAGCGAAAGAGGCTAAAAGGCATGGCACATAAGAAAGGTGCGAGTTCCACTCGCAACGGTCGCGATTCCAACGCACAGTACCTAGGCGTAAAGCGCTTTGGTGGTCAGGAAGTCAAGGCAGGCGAAATCATCGTTCGCCAGCGTGGCACCCACTTCCACCCAGGCGCCGGCGTAGGCCGTGGCAAGGATGACACCCTGTTCGCCCTGGCTGCTGGTGCAGTCGAGTTCGGCACCCGTCGTGGTCGCCGCGTGGTGAACATTGTTGCTGCTGCCTAATTCAGGCATCAGGCAAATTTTTTAGTACAGAAGGGGTGGGCCGTTATTCGGTCCGCCCCTTGTGTGCGTAGATAGACTTTTTCTGCGAGAGCTTCTCGCAACCCCGTTCTAGGAGAAGATGGCCCCGTGGCTGCATTCGTTGATCGCGTAACCCTTCATGTCACCGCAGGTAATGGTGGCCACGGTTGTGTGTCCATCAAGCGCGAGAAATTCAAGCCGCTTGGCGGACCCGATGGCGGCAACGGTGGCAAGGGCGGCGACATTATCTTGCGCGTTGACCCGCAGGTCACCACGCTGCTGGACTTCCACCACCTGCCGCACCGCAAGGCCGGCAACGGCGAACCCGGAAAGGGCGGACTGCACCCAGGCAAGCACGGCGAAGACCTGATCCTCGGCGTGCCCGCAGGCACCGTGGTGAAGACCAAGGACGGGGACATCCTGGGGGACCTGGTCAACACCGGCGACGAATACATTGCCGCCATCGGCGGCATGGGCGGCCTGGGCAACGCGGCGATCTCCTCGGACAAGCGCAAGGCCCCGGGCTTCGCGCTGCTGGGTATTCCCGGAACCAGCCAGGACATCGTCCTGGAGCTGAAGTCCATGGCCGATATCGCGCTGGTGGGCTACCCCTCGGCTGGCAAGTCCTCCCTGATCGCCGCGGTCTCCGCGGCACGTCCGAAGATCGCGGACTACCCCTTCACCACCCTGGTGCCGAACCTCGGCGTGGTCCAGGCTGGCGATACCCGCTTCACCGTAGCCGACGTCCCAGGGCTGATTCCTGGCGCTTCGGAGGGCAAGGGCCTGGGCCACGAGTTCCTGCGCCACGTTGAGCGCTGTGCCGCGATTGTGCACGTGCTGGACTGCGCATCGCTGGAGTCCGACCGCGATCCGATTAGCGACCTGGACACCATCGAAGCCGAGCTTGCGAACTACGAAGCCGACTCGACCTTCGCAGGCACCGACGGGACGATCGTCCCGCTGATCGAACGCCCCAAGCTGATCGCCCTGAACAAGGTCGACATGCCAGACGGTGCGGAAATGGCCGAATTCGTGCGTCCTGAACTCGAACAGCGCGGATATCGCGTCTTCGAGATCTCAGCCCTGTCACGTAACGGATTGCGTGAACTGTCCTTCGCTATGGCTGAATTGGTAGAACAAGCGCGAGCCGAACAGGTCGTTGAAGCACCGGTAGTCGAGGTGCCTGTGATCCGTCCGCGCTATAGCAACAAGGAAGAGTTCTACATTCGCCGCGAGGAACAAAACCTTGAGCCTCTGTGGCGCGTTATTGGCGAAAAGCCAGAACGCTGGATCATGCAGACCGACTTCCGTAACGATGAGGCCGTCGGCTACCTCGCTGACCGACTGGCCAAACTGGGGGTAGAAAACAAGCTATTCAAGGCCGGAGCCAAGCCGGGCGACGCTGTCGTCATTGGTTCCGAAGAAGATTCGGTGGTCTTTGACTGGGAGCCAACCATGGCTGCCGGCGCTGAATTGCTCGGCGGCAGCCGCCGTGGCGAAGACGTGCGACTCGAAGACCGCGGCAATCGAAAGACCCGCGAAGAAAAGCGTGCCGAACACGAAGACCGGAAGTCCGCCAAGGCTGCCGCTCGAGCAGAGCTGGAAGCCGAACGCAAGGCTGGCATCTGGACTGAATCGGTCAACGCCAAGAACGCAAAAAAAGCTGCTGGGAAGAAGGCAGCACAGGAGGAAGAATAAAGTATGAGTGAAAGTGCCACCAAGACTATTTCAGCCATTGCCTCTCCTCACGAATTGCCGGATGCACGGCGGCTCGTTGTCAAGGTTGGATCCAGCTCGCTGACCACGGTCAGCGGGGGGATATCCCATGAGAGACTGAAGTTTTTGGTGGACACTCTCGCCGAAACCGTGAACAACGGCACCGAGGTCATCCTCGTTTCCTCCGGCGCAATTGCCGCCGGCCTGGCCCCGCTGGGTTTGCCCAAGCGTCCCAAGGACTTGGCAACCCAGCAGGCCGCCGCGGCCGTCGGCCAGGGGCTGTTGCTGGCCCAATACACGCAGCTCTTTGAAGAACATGACCTGCGTGTTGGCCAGGTATTGCTCACGGCAGATGACTTGATGCGCCGTTCCTCCTATACCAACGCATTGCGTTCCCTGGTCAGGCTCTTGAACCTTGGCGTGCTGCCCATCGTCAACGAAAACGATGCGGTCGCAACCCGTGAAATCCGCTTCGGCGATAACGACCGCCTTGCATCTTTGGTAGCGCACCTTGTTAAAGCTGATGCGCTGCTGCTTTTCTCAGACGTCGATTCAGTTTATGACGCGCATCCTGAAGAGGGCGGAAGCCGCATTACCACCATCGAGCACCCCGATGAGCTTGAAGCGGTAGACCTGGGTACACCTGGTGCTGCTGGCGTGGGCACCGGCGGCATGATCACCAAGGTTGACGCCGCAACCATGAGCTCTTCGGCCGGCATCCCTACCCTGGTGACCAGCACCGACAACGCCGCCAAGGCGCTGCGGGGCGAAGACGTGGGTACCTGGTTTGCCGCTAGAAACTCCCGCCGCTCTGCACGCGATGTATGGCTTGCCTACTTGGCAAGCATTGAAGGCCGCCTGATCCTTGACGAAGGCGCGGTCCAAGCAATTTCCCGAGGCACCAACTCGCTGCTTGCCGCCGGCATCATCGATGTAGAGGGGGCCTTCGAGCCCGGAGATGCCGTGGAAATCTGCGGTTCAGACCGCGTGCCTTTCGCCCGCGGCCTGGTGAATTACAGCTCTGAAGAGCTGCCGGAGATGCTTGGGCAGAACACCGGCGACCTGGTTGAGCAACTTGGCGAAGGTTACGATAAGTCGGTCGTGCATGTCGATGACCTAGCTTTGATCGAACCTATTTTCTAGGATGGAAACTATGAGTATCGACGCAGTACGAACAGAAGAACACCTCTCCGACGTCACTGGTTCGGTTTATCAGCTCGCTGATCGAGCACGCCGTGCCTCGCGAGTGCTCAAGCGCGCCAATCGAGACTGGAAAGACCGTGCACTGCTTGCGATCGCAGCAGGAATCCATGAGAACCGCTCCAAGATCTTCCTGGAAAATAAAAAGGACTTGGAGGCGGGGCAGGCTAATGGTACATCCGTGGCCATGCTGGATCGCCTGAAGCTTGATGACAAGCGCGTTGACGGCTTGGTTTCCGCATTGCATGAACTCGCAGGCCTACCGGATCCTGTCGGTCGCGTGGTTCGCGGCGAGACCTTGCCTAATGGTTTGCGGATGCGGCAGATCAATGTCCCGATGGGCGTCATCGGAACCATTTATGAAGCCCGTCCCAACGTCACGGTTGATATCGCCGGCTTGTCGCTGAAGAGCGGCAACGCAGTCTTGCTACGTGGCGGAACTGCTGCATTGCACTCGAACCAAGTCCTCGTTTCGATCATTCGAGACGCCTTGGAATCCGTTTCGCTTCCGCGAGATCTGGTGACCTCAATCGATCAGTTCGGTCGCGAGGGCGCCGACGCCATGATGGGTGCTCGCGGCAAGATCGACGTGCTGATCCCTCGCGGCGGCCGCGACTTGATTCAGCGTGTTGTCACCACCGCCAAGGTGCCGGTGATTGAGACCGGTGAGGGAAATGTCCACATTTTCTTGGATTCCTCGGCTGAAGAGCAAATGGCTATCGATATCTTGATGAACGCCAAGACCCAGCGCCCAAGCGTGTGCAATACCGTGGAAACCCTGCTGATTCATAAGGACTCGAAGGTTGCCTCGCCAGTTCTCAAGGCGCTTTCCAATGCAGGTGTCACTTTGCATGTGGATGCACGCGCTGCAGCCCTGGTACCTGATCTCAAGACCGTTCCAGCTCAGGACGAAGACTGGCGCGTTGAATACATGGATATGGATCTCGCAGTCAAGGTCGTCGACGACATTGACGAGGCCTTGGATCATATCCGCGAATACTCAACCGGGCACACCGAGGCGATCGTTACGTCGTCCTTGGCTGCTGCTGAGCTCTTCATTGCCGAGATCGAGTCGGCTGCTGTCATTGTGAATGCGTCGACCCGCTTCACCGATGGCGGACAGCTGGGCCTTGGCGCCGAAGTAGGCATCTCCACACAGAAGATGCATGCGCGAGGTCCTATGGGTTTGACCGAACTTACGACCACCAAGTGGATTGTTCAGGGCGACGGGCACGTTCGCAAATAGTTTCTGACCGCCGTTTTCGGTAGGATGTAGAAGAAACGTACCGTTACTTTTCGGACCGCTGGATCTTCGATAGAAATTGAAGATCCGGTGTCTTCCGTGGATACGACTGGAGATTTACTTGAACGCGCTGATTCTGGCCTCCGAAGCCGCTGCCCCTGGCTTGAGTGCACACACTTGGTCCCTGCTGATCGGTGGCGGCATTTTTGTTGCATTGATGATCTTGCTATTGATCACCGTTTCCTACACCAATGTTGGCAACCGCCACTCGGTCAAGGACGAAGAACAAGATATTCACCGCCAGTTCAAGACGCACCAACCACATAGCCACTAGTCTTGAGCGAGCGGCAGCACAGTGACCGCCCATTACGCCTCGGCGTGATGGGCGGTACTTTTGACCCCATCCACAATGGCCACTTGGTCGCCGCGAGCGAAGTTGCGGCCGAGTACGACTTGGATGAGGTAGTTTTTGTACCCACCGGGCATCCTTGGCAGAAGGCCGACAAGCAGGTTACCAGCGCGGAACACCGCTACCTGATGACCGTCATTGCCACGGCTTCCAATCCCCGGTTTACGGTAAGCCGGGTCGATATTGACCGTGAAGGTGCCACCTTCACTCGGGACACCTTGCTTGATCTGCGGGCACAACGGCCTGATGCGGAATTGTTCTTCATCACCGGTGCCGATGCGATGAGCCAGATCATGAGCTGGCGCGACATCGACCAGGTCTGGGACCTCGCTCATTTTGTTGGCGTGAGCCGTCCTGGGTACGTAATGAGCGATCTTGGCAGGGACAATGTTTCCCAGTTGGAGATCCCGGCGCTGGCGATTTCGTCGACGGATTGCCGAGTACGAGTCGCTCAGGATAAGCCAGTTTGGTACCTTGTGCCCGATGGTGTGGTGCAGTACATTGCAAAATATGGGCTGTATACCGAGTCGTAACCTCACATTAGGTGACGTAACACGGCATAATCTCTAGGTAAGGGTGACGGTATTTGTCTATGCGGTCGGGGAGAAGTACAGGATGAGCGATAACTCGCAGCCGGTTTCTAGCAGGCGAGCTCTGCGCGAAAAGCGACGTGCCGAAATGGAAGCATTGCTGGCAAGCAGCAAGGCAGAACAAGAAGCAAAAGAACTCGCAAGTGAGAAAAAGGCGGGAGAACCCGAGCAATCGGCAACGCCAGCGAAAGCTGATGCCGCTCCCGCAGCAAAGCCAACTCCGAAACCGGAACCGGCCAAGCCACAGGCGGCAAAACCGACCCCGAAACCCGCACCGGCAGCTAAGACCAGCGCAGCAGCCCAGAAGCCTGCTCAGCAGCCCACTTCAAAGCAAGCCGATGAAGCGCCGCAAAGCCCAGGCAAGCCTGCAGCAGCGCCCGGCGTTCAAAAGCCAGCTCCGTCGAAGGACAATGACGAGCAGGCGGCCAAGCCTAAGCCAGCGCCGCAGGCCAAGGCTGCTGCGAAGAATGATTCGCCGGCCACTGAGCCGGCTAATGAGGAACCGGTGGGGGAGCGCGCATCGCTTCGTCGTGCCCGGAATCGTGAAGCTTTGCGTGAGCGCCGTCGTCTTGAAGGCGAAGTAGATGCGTTGACTAGCCACATTCCAACGGTTGAACCTGCGGACGACCCCAAGCCCCTGACTCGTCGCCAGCTTCGGTTGCAGGCATTGGCCGAACAGGGCAAAGCCGATCCGGCAGCCGCGCCAAAACCGGCTGCGAAGCCAGTCAAGAAACCAGCTGCTGACGAAGATTCACCCGAAACTACGGTGATGAGCGTTGAGCAAGCACTTGCAGCGCGACGCGCGCATGCTCCGAAAGCGCCAATCGACCCGAACCTCTTGGGCGAAGATGACTCCGAGATTGATCTCGAAGTACTTGCCCATCAGCGTGAAATGGCAGCTCGTGCCGCCATTATTTCCCGCCGTGCCGCAGAACGCGAGCGCTTGCGTGTAGAAAACGCCAAGCAGGGCAAGGATGACAAGTCTTCTGATCCTTTCACCGGCGCAATGGGGAATATTCGCGAGGTAGAAGACCGCATTGCCAAGACTGGCGTCCAGGGCCCCAAGACGCAAAGCGTGTCTCTTAATCTTGATTCTGACGGCAAAATCAGTTCCAAGAAGGATGAAGCTGCACCGGCTGCAAAAAAGCCTTCGGCTAAAACAGCTGACGCTGCCAAGCCAGCGCCAAAGCCAGCTGCGGCGAAGCCGGCGCCCAAGCCCGCTGCCAAGACTGCACCTAAACCTGCACCGAAGGCAGCTCCCAAATCGGCCGCCAAGCCGGCAGCCAAAACGCCAGCTAAGCCAGTTGCGGAGGCAAAAAAGCCAGCCGCGGCTCCTGAAGCCTCCCCAGAAGTTCAGATGCCGCGAATTGATGCTGTGAACGCCCAGGGGCTTGAGCCGTTGGATGTTCAAACACATGGCGTTCGTCGCGCCAACAATATGCTTATCGCCATGATCGTGGCACTGAGCGTCGGCGGTGCAGCGCTGATCGCCGGGCTGATCATGTTGCTCGGCAACTAGTTTCGTTGCAAAATTAAGTTCTCGATCTACACCTCTAACAAGGAGACACCCCACTCAATGGGAGCACACGCAGATTCAATTGCCCTCGTGAAGATTGCAGCACAGGCTGCATCTGAAAAGTTGGCAGAAAACATGGTCGCGCTAGATGTAGCGGACCGCCTGGGCGTCACCGACGCCTTCTTGATTGTCTCTGGTGGATCAGAACCGCAGGTGAACGCAATCGTTGATGAAATTCAGGCCAAGGTCCTGGAAGAATACAGCATGCGCCCGGTCCGCCGTGAAGGTTTTGGCTTGGGCCGTTGGGTCCTGTTGGACTACGGAGATGTTGTAGTCCACGTACAGCACCAGGAAGACCGCGTTTTCTACGCGCTGGAACGTCTCTGGGCTGATTGCCCGGTGATCGAGCTGCCTGAGGACCCGAAACAGCCGAACCAGTAATCGTGAATTTGCATCCTGATCAGGTAGTCATCTATGATTATGGAGTTGCCTGATCAGGGTAGCAATCCTTTTGGGGGTATGGCGCAGTTGGTAGCGCGTCTGCATGGCATGCAGAAGGTCAG